>NZ_CP048407.1:2115686-2820915 GCF_003403315.2 Thermaerobacter sp. PB12/4term | reverse complement strand
GGCACGGTCCTCCTAACGGGTGGGTCCGGATTGTGGATAAGTTGGGGACGGCGTGGTGGGCTGTCCAGAGCCGTCGCGGCGCCGCTGTACCTGACCCGCCCGGTGGTGTGCCCACCGCTTGTCCACGGCTCATCCACAACCTATCCACAGAGCCCCTAACGCAAAAAGACCCTTCCACCACCCGCGCGGGTGGTGGAAGGTCGAAGCTTGTCGGCCCCCTGTACGACATCGAAGGATGGGTCGGTTTAGTTCCCCCTCGCCCGGCCTGTCTCCTGCCGGCTAGGGGAGTCGAGCCGGGCCGGGCGCTGTCGGTGGCGCTTGCGCGGCGCCGATCTATCAACAGCCTATCCACAGGGTGTGAATAAGAAAGGACGTCACGGCGCCCGGCCGGCGGCCACCCCGGCGGGGCTCCACCCCGGCAGGGCGGCGGCATGACGGATGCCTGGATGGAGGGCCGGCGGCAAGATGATAGCAGAGGCCCGGGATCTTCCACAATCGCGAACGGATGAGCTGCCGCCGAAGGGATGAAGCCTGAAAAGATGAAGCCCGGGGGGCCGCCGCTGGGCGGCGGGCCCTGAAGGCGGCGGGTGGTTCTTGCCTGGGCCGGGCCGTGCTGTGGCCCGAGACGCCGACTGCCTAAAGTTTCAGTAGGTGCTGGTGGGGGAAAAGCGAAGGAGAGACCTCACCAGGGTGTCCCAAACGGGACAGCCCGGTCGCGTTGACACTGTCCGGGAGGCGCCGCTATAATGGGCATGCTTTTGAGCCGCCGGAACGGGCTTGCCGTCTGGTTTCCGGCGGCTTTTGCACCGGCCCGCAGGTTTGGAAAGCGGGGTGGAATGGGATGAAGCGAACCTTCCAGCCCAACCGCCGGCGCCGTCACCGTACCCACGGTTTTCTGGTGCGCATGCGCACCCGCGGCGGGCGCAAGGTCCTGGCTCGCCGGCGGCGCAAGGGTCGCCACCGCCTGGCGGTGTGAGGCGAGGGGCGCGTGAGCCTGCCACGGCCCTGGCGCCTGCGACGCGGTGAAGCCTTTCGCCAGGTCCGGCGGCAGGGCCGGTCCTGGAGCAACCGCTGGGTGGTCCTTTTTGCTTGGCGACCGGGCGGGGCCACCGGTGACGAAACGAGCCAGGCAGGGTTCACCGTCGGCCGCCGGCTGGGCAAGGCCGTCAGGCGAAACCGGGTCCGGCGCCTTCTGGCCGAGGCCTACCGCCAGCTGGCCCCCCGGGTGGAAGGTGGCTGGTGGCTGGTGTTCGTGGCCCGCGATGCGGCGGTGGGAATGGATTATGGGACCGCGCGGCGTGCCGTGGAAGACGTCTTGCGCAAGGCGCGGATTCTGAGGCCCCCTCTGGCAGGGGGCCTTCGCGATGCCCGGGATGACGATGCCCGGGACGGGCGGGCGGGGGAGGGGTGATGCATGTGCTGACGCGGGTCGCTCTGGCGCTCCTGGGGTTTTACCGGCGGTGGATCTCGCCCCTCAAGCCGCCTGCCTGTCGCTACACACCGACTTGCTCGGCGTATGCCATGGAGGCCGTGGAGCGCTATGGCGTCTTCCGGGGAGGGTGGCTTGCGGTGCGCCGCGTGCTGCGCTGCCATCCCTGGGCGCCGGGCGGTTATGACCCCGTTCCGCAGCTTTCTCCCGGGAGATGGGTGATGGGCCGTGGCCCGGATCACAGCGCGGGGTCCAAGGCTCTGGGCGACGACTCTGGGTGACGACGCGGGGCAGGCGCAAAAGGGGTCGGCCGGGGCAAGGATTCAGGATACCCGTGGTCGAATTGGCAAAAGATTGTGAAACGACGGCGGCCCGGGGATCCCCCGCCGAGGGGTTGTTCACCGCGGCCGGCTCCGGGATGGCAGAAGGAGGCGCCCCGGTTTGAGCCAGTTGTGGCAGTGGTTCGTCGACCTGATCGAGGCGGGGTTGGAGCTGAGCCGGTCCGCCACCGGCAGCGCTGGCCTGTCCATCATCCTGTTCACCGTGCTGGTCCGCCTCGTGCTTTTGCCCCTTACCTTCTCTCAAATGCGGTCCATGCAGCGTATGCAGGCGCTGCAGCCCGAAGTGGAACGTATCCAAAAAAAATACAAGAACAACCCCCAGAAGGCCAACGAGGCCATCATGCAGCTGTGGCGGGAGAATAACGTCAACCCCGCCGCGGGGTGCCTGCCGCTGCTTATCCAGTTTCCCATCCTTTACGCGCTGTTCATCGCTTTCCGCGATTTCAGTATCGGCTCGTTTCTCTGGATTCCCGACCTGGGCAAGCCAGATCCCTGGTTTGTTCTTCCCATCCTGGCCGGTGTGACCACGTATTTTCAGATGAAGACCTCAATGACCTCCGTCCAGCCCCAGCAGCGCACCATGCTGGTGTTGATGCCCGCGATGCTGACCTTCTTTGCCTGGAGCTTTCCCGCGGGCCTTGCACTCTACTGGGTGACCAGCAACATCTTCTCCATCGTCCAGCAGGTTCTGATGAACCGGCGGCCGGCGCCGGCACCGGCAGGAAAGGGGAAGGCGGGGCATGAGCGCGGCGTTTCGTGAGGTTCTAGGCGCCGGGCCCTGGATCGAAACCCGCGGCCGCACGGTGGAAGAAGCCCTGGAGGCCGCGGCGCGCCAGCTGGGGGTGGGCCGCGAGGCGCTGGAGGCGCGGGTGGTAGCCGAACCGTCCCGGGGGTTCCTGGGTCTGGTGGGGCAGCGGGATGCGGTGGTCCAGGCCCGGGTTCGTCCGACCAAGGCGCGGTTTGCGGCGGCCTTTCTGGAGGAACTGGCCCGGGCAGCCGGACTGGTGGTGCAGGTGTCCGTAGAGGAAGGGCCCGACCGGATCCTGGCCCGGATGGAGGGCGGGCCGGAGCTGGGTGCCCTGATCGGCCGCCGGGGCGTGGCCTTGGAAGCCCTGCAGTACCTGCTCAACGTGGCAGCGGCGCGGGTGAGCGAGGAGCAACGGCGGGTCGTGCTGGACGTGGCGGGATATCGCGAGCGGCGCCGGCAGTCCCTGGAGCGGCTGGCCCTGCGGATGGCGGAGCGCGCGCGGCGGACCCGCCGTCCGGTGGCCCTGGAACCGATGCCGGCGGCCGAGCGGAGGGTGGTTCACCTGGCGTTGCAGAACCACCCGGAGGTGCGAACGGAGAGCACGGGAACGGAACCCTACCGCCGGGTCGTGATCGTGCCGCGCAGGCCGGGTCGGGGTGGCGTCAGCACGGGAACCGGCCGGCCCTGAGGCCGGCCGGCCGTTTTTTTGCAGCCGCCGGCCGGGTCCCGGCGGTTCGGGGCGGAGGTGGAGCGGTGGACGGCCCGCGCTGGCAGGACGAACTGGCGCGCCTGGGGGCGGCCTGCGGGGTGCGGCTCTCCAGGGATGCCTTGGTCGCCATGTGGCGCCACTGGGAGCTGGTTCGCCAGGCCACGGGCCGCTTTAACCTCACCGCCATCCGGGACGACGCGGAGGCGCTGGTGCGGCACTACCTGGATTCGTTGGTGCTGCTCGGGATCGCCGGTCCCTGGGCGGCGGAGGGTTTTCTCGCGGACCTGGGGAGTGGAGCAGGTTTTCCGGGGATTCCCCTGCTGGTGGCCCTGGGGCCCGGCTGGAGGGGCCTGCTGCTGGAATCCCAGGTGAAGAAGGCTGCTTTTCTTCACGAAGCGGTGACCGTGCTGGGTCTGGACGGCCGGGTGACCGTGGAGCCGGTGCGGGCGGAAGAAGCGGGCCGCACGGGTGCCTGGAGGGAGCAGGCCGACGTGGTGGTGGCCCGGGCTGTGGCTCCCCTCAACGTCCTGCTGGAATACGGGCTGCCGCTCTTGCGGGTCGGGGGGCGGCTGTGGGCGTACAAGGGCCCGCGCGTCGCGGAAGAGTGGGAAGCGGGCGGGCGGGCGGCGGCCGTGTTAGGCGGCCGGCTGGTTGGACCGCGGGAAGTGGAGCTTCCGGGGGGAGCGGGGCGACGGGTGCTGGTCGAGGTCCTGAAAGAGGAGCCCACCCCTGCCGCCTACCCACGGCGCGCAGGACTGCCGGCCCGCCGCCCCCTCGGGGAATAGGGAAGGCGACGCCACCGAGGCGGCCCAGGCCAGCAGCGGCGGCCGGGTGATGCGGGGCGGTACTGTCAGTGCGAGGCGCCGCTGTCGTGACGCGGGCCGGACATGCGCCGGACATGGAGGGGCTGCGCCAGGCGGGAGGCAGGGCGGGGCGGGCGGGCGAGGGCCGGCGGCGGGGAAACCGGAAGGAGGAGCAGGTTCCGCAAAGGGCCCGGCGGCACGGCCGCTGGACCGCGTTGGGTCGTGCAGCAGGGGGTGTGTGCAGCCGGCCGGGGCCCCATGGCCGGGGGAGGGCCGGCTGCTGGGGCGGCGGGCGGCCGCCATTGCGGGAGGGAGAAGCCCGCGGGACCGTCAGGAGAGGGTCCGGACGGCCGGTGGCCGGGGCGGGAAGCGGGCGGGTGGGCTGACGTCCGGGGTTGGAGGAGGTCGGCAATGCGGGCAGGGCAGTGGCTGGCATGGATGGGCGGCAACCGGGAAGATGGCCGCAGCAGCCCCGCGGAGGCGGCAGGTGACGGGCGGCCCGGTGGGACGGTCCGGCGGATCCGGCTTGCGGACATCCGGCCCAATCCCTTTCAGCCCAGGGTGGAGTTTGATGAGGGGTCGCTGGCGGAACTGGCCGAATCCATTCGCCGGGTCGGTTTACTGCAGCCGCTGCTGGTTCGGCCAGCCCCAGGTGGCGGCTACGAGCTGGTGGCGGGCGAGCGGCGGTGGCGTGCGGCCCGGCTGGCCGGCCTGGACGAGGTACCCGCCGTGGTCCGCACCATGGGCGACCAGGATGCAGCGGTGCTGGCCCTGGTGGAGAACCTGCAGCGGGAGGATCTGGGCTTTTTTGAGGAAGCAGCGGCGTACCAGGATATTCTGCAGCGGTTCGGGTTGACGCAGGAACAGCTGGCCGCCATGCTGGGGCGGCAGCAGTCGACGGTCGCCAACAAGCTGCGGTTGCTCCGCCTGCCCGTCGGCCTGAGGCAGCGGATCGTGGCGGCGGGGATGAGCGAGCGGCACGCCCGGGCTCTTTTGCGTCTGCCCACCCCGGAGGACCAGGAACGGTTGCTGGAGCTGGCCATCGCCGGGCAGTGGAGCGTTCGGCAGCTGGAAGAGGAAGTGGAACGGGCGCTGGCGGCCGGAAGGGCTGAACCGCCGGCGCGGCGGCGGAAGCGGCGGCTGCAGGGGCTGCGGGCGATCAAAGACGTTCGGATCCTTTTGAACACCGTGCGGGCTGGGGTGGAGACGCTGCGGCGGGCCGGTCTGGCCGCCGAGGTGGAGCAGTCCGAGCAGGCCGAGTGGATCGAGGTGCGGATTCGCATCCCCAAGGCGGCACCCGCCCGCGGTGGCCAGGGAGGGGCTGGCGGGTCAGGATCCGCAGCGGGTTCGGGTGGGGCGAGCGGTACGCCGGGGCGGGAGGCCTGGTAAGCTGGGCCGTCCAGGTTTGGGGGCCGGTTACTGCCCGCCGCGGGGCGGGTTCGTCCCGGGTCCTAACAGGGCAGGGTCCGGGCAACGGCGCGGCAGGAACCCGGTGTGTTCCACGTGGAACATTAGGATGCCCCGCCGCTGCATGAGAGGCCCGCGACGGCCGCAACCCGGAGGCTTGCCGGGGCCCGTCACCCGTAGCGGCCCCGAGTTCCCGGCCGGGAGGAGGCAACTCACCCCGTGGGACGGGTTATCGCCATTGCGAACCAGAAGGGTGGAGTCGGCAAGACGACCACCACCGTCAACCTGGGGGCGTGCCTGGCGGCCCTAGGCCAGCGGGTGCTGGTGGTCGACATCGATCCCCAGGCCAACACCACCAGCGGCTTTGGCCTGGACAAGGGGCGGGTTGGGCGGAGCATCTACGATGTATTGATCGATGACCGCGGCCTGCGGGAGGTGGTCCGCTCGACGGCCATCCCCGGCCTGTTCCTGGTCCCGGCCAACATCGAGCTGGCGGGAGCGGAGCTGGAGCTGGTGGGCATGCTTGGCCGCGAAACCCGCCTGCGCCGGGCGCTGGAGGGGGTGAAGGACGGGTATGACTTCATCCTCATCGACTGTCCCCCGTCCCTGGGGCTCCTCACCCTGAACGCCATGGCTGCGGCCGACGGCCTGCTGGTACCCATCCAGTGCGAGTACTACGCGCTGGAGGGCCTGAGCCAGCTGCTCAACACCCTGCGGGCGGTGCAGGCCCACCTCAATCCCGGCCTGGTGCTGGACGGTGTGGTGCTGACCATGTTCGACGCCCGGACCAACCTCTCCATTCAGGTAGTGGAGGAGGTCAAGCGGTTCTTCCGGGACAAGGTCTTCCGGACCATCATCCCCCGCAACGTGCGCCTGTCGGAGGCCCCCAGCCATGGCCAGCCGGTCATCCTGTACGATGCCCGGTCCCGGGGGGCCGAGGTGTACATGGAACTGGCCAAGGAAGTGGTGGACTATGTCGAGGAACAAGCGCGGGCTGGCTAGAGGGATCGATGTAAAGGGCCTCGATGCCCTGTTGCCCGGGGTCCGTCCGGAGGCCGTGACGGCCGGCCAGCAGGTGGAGCAGGTTCCGGTCGACCGCATCCAGCCCAACCCCTACCAGCCGCGCCGCCAGTTCGACCCCGACGCCCTGGCCGAGCTGGTGGAATCGGTGCGGCAACACGGCATCGTCCAGCCCCTGCTGCTGCGCCCCGAAGGCGACGGGTACCGCCTGGTGGCCGGCGAGCGCCGCTGGCGGGCCGCCCAGGCGGCAGGCCTGGAAACGGTCCCCGCGGTGGTACGGGAGTTCTCCGACGTTGAAATGATGGAGATCGCCCTGGTGGAGAACCTCCAGCGGGAGGACCTCAACCCCATCGAAGAGGCCCAGGGCTACCGGATGCTGTGCGAGGAACTGGGGCTCACCCAGGAGCAGGTGAGCCAGCGGGTTGGCAAGAGCCGTTCCCACATCGCCAACCTGATGCGTCTGCTCTCCCTTCCGGACGACGTGCGGCGGCTGGTGGCCGAGGGGAAGCTCAGCACGGGCCATGCCAAGGTGCTGCTAAGCGTACACTCGCCGGTGGAAATGCGCCGGCTGGCCGCGGAGGTCCTCTCGGAGGGACTGACGGTCCGGCAGCTGGAGCAGCGCGTGGCGGACGGGGGCAAGACCCCCCGGCGCCGTCCGGGACCCAGCCAGCAGCCTGCGCCCGAACCGGAAGTGCAGGACCTGATCGACCGCCTGCAGCGGGCCCTGAACACCCGGGTGGCCCTGCGGGGGCGCGGCCCGCGGGGCCAGATCGTCATCGAATACTACAGCTGGGACGACCTGGAGCGCATCCTGGCCCGGCTGGAATCGCCGGCCGCGGCGTCGTTCTAAGTCCCTCGGAAACGGCAGGGAGACAGGGATGCAGGACTTTCTCGCTTCGTTTTCATGGCAGGACCTCATCCAATTCTTCCGGCAGCTGGTGGCCGCCATCGCGGCCCGCCCCGGCGGGATGGCGGCCGCCTCCCTGGTGATCGCCCTGATCGCGACCTGGCGGGCCGGCGCCGCCCACCGGCGCCTGCGCACCCTGGAGCGCTGGTTGCGCGCCCCGGGACGGAACGGCGTGGCGGCCACCCGCCAGCCCGACGAACCCAGCCTGGGGGACGTGCTGGCCCGGTTGCACCGCCTGGAGGTGGCCCAGGACGATACCGGCCGGCGGGTGATGGAGATGGCGGAAGAACTGGCCCGCTGCGTGCGTCACGTGGCGGTGGTGCGGTTCAACGCCTTTCCCAACACCGGAGGGGAGCAGAGCTTCGCTCTCGCCCTGCTCGACGCCCACGGCAACGGCGCCGTCATCACCACCCTGGCGGGCCGGGAGGAAACGCGGACGTATGCCAAGCCCATCGCCGGCGGCAGTTCCCCCTATCTGCTTAGCGAGGAGGAGCGGGAGGCCATCCGGCGGGCTCTGGCGGGGGAGCCGCCGGCACCGGCGGTGGGCACCCCTGCGCCGGGCCGGGCGGGGCCGCGTTCGACCCGCTAGGGCAGGAAGGGCCTCCCGGGCCGGCTCCAGCGGACCGGAGCGCGGGGAACACATGCGGCCTCGGCATGGCGCCGGGAGCAGCCTATTGCGGGGGCTGTGGAGCGGACGGCCTTGGCCGCACCGTGGCGAGAGGAGTCGATGCGCTTGTCCGGGATCGTGGCCATCGTCAACCCCGTGGCGGGACGGGGGCGGGCCGGCCGGACCTGGCCGGCCTTCGAGGCCGCCCTGAGGCGGCGGGGTGTCTCCCCGGAGGTCTGGTATACTGCGGCGCCCGGAGATGCCCGGGAGATGGCCCGCCGGGCCCGAGAGCGGCACGTGGAGCTGCTGCTGGTCACGGGCGGCGACGGCACCGTCCACGAAGCCGTGAACGGGCTGGGGCCTGGAGGCCCGGCCCTGGTGGTGGTACCCCTGGGAACGGGGAATGACCTGGCGCGCGGCCTCCAGATCAGCCCGACGCCAGAGGGCATTGCGGATGTGGTGACCCGGGGGCACGTGCGCCGGCTGGACCTGGGCCATCTCGAGACGGCCGAGGGCGGGCGCTACTTCGTCAACGTCAGCGGCGCCGGGTTCGACGCCGAGGTCGCCCGCCGGGTATACGAAGAGGGCGGTCCCGGGCGGGGTGCCCTCCCCTATGTCCTCTCCATGCTGCGCACCCTGCGCCGCTACCGCAACGTCCTGATGGAGATCCACGTGGACGGCCGGGTCCACCGCCACGTGTCCCTGATGACGGTGGTCGGCAACTCGCCCTATTACGGAGGGGGCATGCACATCCTCCCAGGTGCGACCCCCGATGACGCCCAGTTTGACATCCTCCTCATCGGGGACCTGGGGAAGCTTGAGACGCTGATGGTCTTTCCGAAGGTCTTCCGCGGCACCCACGTGCGGCACCGCCTGGTCACCTGCCTCCGCGGGGCCACGGTGGAGATCCGCAGCCGCGAGCAGGTGGCCGTGCACGCCGACGGGGAGCCTGCAGGCTACCTCCCGGTGCGTTACCGCAATCACCCCGGAGGCATGGCGGTGGTGGTGCCGGCCGGCGCGGCACGGCATGCGGCGGCAGCCTCCCGGCCGCCCGGGGAAGCTGCGCCCTTCCATCCCCGCAAGGCCCATTCCGACTAGAGGCGGCTCCGTCGCCGGCCCCGGCGGGGGACGCTGCCCCCGGCTACGGCGACCGGCGTTGCAGCGGGCAACGGCCGGGTGGAGGCCGCCCTAACCCTGGGCGGCGCTGCTCCCGGCTGTGGCTTCCGCCGTGTCCCCGGACGTGGTCCCAGGCCGCTGGGAAGCCGCAACCAGGCTGAGGGTCAGCAGCAAGGGGGCGGTCGAATCCGGACGGCCCGGGACCGGTTCACCTGCCGGGGGCCGCCCCTCTACCGCACCGTCAGCGCCCGCGCCGGAGCACCCCGGGCCGCCCGATTTCCCGCCGGCCGGGACGGTGCCGGCGGGTGCCGGGGCGGTCCACCCGGCGCCGGCCGGCACCCGCCGTGCGGTGGATGGCGCCGCGGGCGCCTCATCGCCGCCCGGCCGGAGGTCGCGGGTCGCCCTCAGGGCCACGGGTACCCCGCCGGCGGCTCGCGCCGGGCCCGGCCGCGCAAAGTGCAGGCGGGCGGCCAGGGCGATGCCCGCGGCGATGGCTTCGGCCATCCGCAGGACCAGTCCCAGCCTGGTGTTCTGCAGGACGAAGTACTCCATGAATCCCCCTACGTTGACGGTGCCCGTGACGAACAGGTGACCCACCGCCGGCAGCGACTTGTTGACGCCCGCCCCCGGCTGCAGGGCGCCCCGCCCGGCGCTGATACTGCCCACGTTCTCGCTGCGCCCGAGGCAGGCGTCCACCGCCAGCACGGTGGTGCCGGTCTCCAGGGCGGCCAGCCGGGCGATGGCCTGGTCCAGGTTGCCGGCGTGGACCGGTTCGTCCAGGGTTCCCAGCAACACCACCTCATACCGGGCCACCTCCCCGCTGCGGGCGAGCAGGGTGCCCACCAGGGGCCCGAGGGCATCGCCCGTGGAACGGTCCGTGCCGATGCAGACCACAGCCAGGCGCCGGCTGCCCCGCTGTTCCAGCCAGACGGCCAGAGTCTCGCCCAGTAATTGCCATCCGCGGGGATCCTCTGCCCGGACCCGCAGTTCCGCCCGGAACGGAGGCAGGGCCGGGCCCTCCTGGGCTTGTGGGGTGTCACGTCGCGGCACGCCGGCTCCCTCCCGCCAGAACCGGTATCCCTGGCCGGGCCAGGGCAGAAGCCCGAACTGCCGGGGGACACCGCTGAAGTATATGGCCGGCGCGCGGCAGGGTATTCAGTGGCCCGCGCAAGGGGGCACCTGGCGGCCGCAACGCCTGCAACGCCAGCCAGGGCGGGGAGCGGTGGGGGAGAGCGGCGGGGGCTCGGACCGTCGGCCAGGCCGGGGCGCAAACACAGCCCGGAGCCCGAACCGGTTCCGATTCCCAGGCCCATGGGCGGAATCCATCGCATCTCCGAGCTCCGCATGCGAATAGCTCATCCAGACTGCAGGAGTTGTCCAGTTTTCGTTGAATGTTGGGACTTAAACTTCATGCAGGGGGGATTGTCGGGTGGGTGCAAGGTCCAAGCGCTGGCCGCGCCGGGCGGTCCTGGCCGGTCTGGTGGCGGCATCGCTCCTGCTGGCGGCCTGCGGCGGGGGCGGCGGCGCGCCCAGCTCCGGGGGAGAGGCCGGGGGAGGCGGCGGCGAGGGTGGCGGCACGATCAACATCGGCCTCCTCATGCCGCTGACCGGGCAAATCAGCCAGTTCGGTGAGCAGACCCGCAACGGGGCCCTGCTGGCCATCAAGCAGAAGGGCAACAAGGTGGGGAATTACACCATCAACCCCATCGTGGAGGACGACAAGAACAACGAGACCGAAGCGGTGGCCCGGGTACAGAAGCTGGTCACCGAGGACCAGGTGGTCGCCGTCATCGGGTCGGTCTCGTCGCGCATCTCCATCCCGGTGTCCGAGGTGCTGGAGCAGCAGGGCGTCGTGATGATCTCGCCCACCTCCACGGCGGACTCCCTGACGCCGGGGAAGAAGTGGATCTTCCGGGCCTGCTTCTATGACTCGTTCCAGGGCCAGGTCATGGCCAAGTTCGCCCGCGAGGAGCTGAACGCCCAGACGGCGGCGATCCTCTACGACATGGCGAACCCCTACAGCGAGGGCCTGTACAAGTCCTTCGAGGCGGCCTTCCAGGAGATGGGCGGCCAGGTGGTCAAGGTAGACTCCTACCGCACGGGTGACCAGGACTTCCGGGCCCAGTTGACCAGCATCGCCCAGGCCAATCCGGACGTGCTCTTCCTGCCCGACTATTACGACCCGGTGGGCGTCGTCGCCCAGCAGGCCCGCGAGGTGGGTGTGAAGGCGACCCTGCTGGGGGCCGACGGCTGGGACGACAGCAAGCTCTACGAGCTGGGCGGCGAGGCCATCCTGGACGGGTACTTCTCCAACCACTACTCCATCGAGCAGGAGAATCCCGAGTCGAAGGCCTTCGTCGAAGCCTTCCGCCAGGAGTACGGTGAAGACCCCAGCGCCCTGGCGGCTCTGGGCTACGATGCCGCCAACCTGCTGCTGGATGCCATCCAGCGGGTGATCGACGGCGGCGGCGATCCCACCGACCCGGCCCAGATCCGCGACGCGCTGGAGCAGACCCAGGGCTTCAAGGGCGTGACGGGCACCATCTCCTTCGACGAAAACCACAACCCCATCAAGGACGCGGTGGTATTGCAGACCACTTCCGAAGGGCACAAGTACGTGACCACCGTCTCGCCCCAGTGACACCGGGGCAGGCCGGCGGCGGCCCACACGCAGGGCGGAGGCTGAGAACCCTCCCGGCCCCCACGGGCGCCACCGGCCGGCAAGCATGACCGCACACGAGGGGGGCGGCGCCGCCCGGGTCCGGGCGGCGCCAAGCTTCCCGGCGGTCGGGAGGGTCGGCAACGGTGCAGACGACAGCACAGACAACGGTGCAGAAGGTGGCCGAGGGTGCCAGGGTACGGCGGTGGGGCGTGTTGACCCTGCTCGTCCTGCTGGTCGCCGCCTACGTGGGCATCTATGGCCTGCAACAGCTGATCAACGGGCTGCAGCTGGGCGCGATCTACGCCCTCATCGCCGTGGGCTATACCATGGTCTACGGCGTCGTGAAGATGATCAACTTCGCCCACGGCGACGTGTACATGGTGGGCGCGTACGTGGCCTTTGCCGTGACGGCGGCGGCCGCTGCCGGCGACGTCACGCCGGGCCAGGCGCTGGTGCTGTTCGCGGCGGGCCTGGTGGCGGCCATGGCGGGCTGTGCGCTGCTGGGTGCCCTGATTGAACGCACCGCCTACCGGCCGTTGCGGAACCAGCCCCGGCTGGCGGCCCTGACCACGGCCATCGGCGTCTCCCTGCTGCTGGAAAACCTGATGCAGATCATCGCCGGGCCCAATCCCCGCCCCTTTCCGGGGCTCATCCCCCTGCGCCAGGTCGACCTGGCCGGGATCGTCATCAACCTCCGCTTTGGTGTCGCCTTCCTCATCGCCCTGGTGATGATGGCCGGACTGCAGTATCTGGTCATGCGCACCCGGGTCGGCAAGGCCATGCGCGCCGTGGCCTACGACCTGGACGCGGCACGGCTCATGGGCATTGACGTCAACCGCATCATCGCCGCCGTCTTCATGCTGGGGTCGGCCCTGGCGGCCTGTGCCGGGGTGCTGGTCGGCGTGACCTATGCCCGGATCGACCCCTTCATGGGCATCATTCCCGGACTCAAAGCGTTCGTGGCGGCGGTGCTGGGGGGCATCGGCAGCATTCCCGGCGCCATGCTGGGCGGCCTGCTCATGGGAATGGCCGAGGTAGGGGTTGCGTCCGTCCGTTCGGAACTCACCGGCGCCGTGGCCTTCCTGGTCCTGATCATCGTGCTGCTCTTCAAGCCCACCGGTCTTTTGGGCGAGCGGGTCTACGACAAGGTCTAGCGCCGAAGGAGGTCGTGCGGTGAGCGAGCTGGCACCGGCAACGACAGCCGGACCCTTGCGGGCCACGCCGTGGCCGGTGGTCATCGGCCGCTGGTTGCTGCAGCTGGCGGTGATCGTCGGGATCTATGAATTGCTGCTGGCCTGGGTAGGGGGCAACCGCTACCTGCTGGTGGTCCTGACCCAGGCGGGCATCTACGTGATCCTGGCCGTCAGCCTCAACCTGATCCTGGGCTATACCGGGCAGCTGTCCATCGGCCATGCGGGTTTCATGGCGGTGGGCGGCTACGCCGCGGCCATCCTGACCAAGTTCTTTTCCGTACCCTTTCCGGCGGCGCTGCTGGCGGGGGCCGTGGCGGCAGGCGTAGCGGGCCTGCTGGTGGGTATCCCCAGCCTGCGGCTGCGGGGCGACTACCTGGCCATTGCCACCCTGGGCTTTGGCGAGATCATCAGCGTCCTTCTCTCCCTGATCAACGAGGTGCCTGTGGGGGACCGGGTCATCGACGTGGGCGGCGCCCAGGGGCTGATCGGGATTCCCCGGCACACGAACTTTGCCTGGACTTACCTGGTGGCCGTTCTGGCCATCAAAGTGGTTTGGCACTTCGTCCATTCCACCCACGGCCGCGCCTGCATCGCCATCCGCGAGGACGAGGTGGCGGCCGAGGCCATGGGCATTCCGTCCACCCGCTACAAGGTGCTGGCCTTCACCATCAGCGCCATGCTGGCCGGGGTGGCCGGGGGGCTGTATGCGCACCAGTACCTCTATCTCAACCCCGCCGTAGCGGGCTTCATGAACTCCGTGTTCATCCTGGTGATTGTGGTCATCGGCGGCATGGGCAGCACCACGGGGGCGGTGGCCGCTGCCGTGTTCTTCACCTACACCAACCAGGCGCTGCCCAACTGGATGCAGGCGCTGCACCTGCCCCCGTCCATCGACCCTCCGGCGGTGCGGATGGTGTTGTTCTCCGTGCTGCTGATCGTGGTCATGCTGGTCCGGCCGCGCGGCCTGCTGGGCGGGGTCGAACTCACCTGGGACCAGCTGGGCCGGGCCTGGCGCCTGCTCGCCGGTGCCGGCCGGCAGCGCGGTGTGGCCAGAGGAGGGCAGGCGTGATGGGCGTGCAACGGGAACCCCGGGAAGAAGAACAGGCGCGCAACACCGGCACCCATGCCGGCTACGGCACGGCGGAACCGTACGGGACCGCCCCGGCTGCCGCATCCGGCGCCCGGCCGGGCACGTTCACACCCGGCGGCACGGCCGCTCCCGGCGACCCGGGGATTGTTGGTGAGCCGGACGCCGCCGGGGAGCAGGCCGGCCTGGACACCGGCGCGCTGCCCGTGGTGCTGGAGTGCCGGGACGTCAGCATCCGTTTCGGAGGGCTGGTCGCCCTGGCGGGCTTCAACCTCACCCTGCGCCAGGGGGAGCTGGTGGGACTGATCGGGCCCAACGGCGCGGGCAAGACCACGGTGTTCAACCTGATCACGGGCATCTACCGCCCCACCGCCGGTGAGATCCGCCTGTTCCACCGGCCCATCGCGGGGTTGAAGCCGCATCGCATCACCCAGCTGGGGGTGGCGCGCACCTTCCAGAACATTCGCCTCTTTGGCAACATGACCGTGCTGGACAACGTGCGGACGGCCTTCCACTCCCGTACCCGGACCGGCGTGATCCCGGCCATCCTGCGCACCCGCGGCTTTCACGCGGAAGAACAGGCGGTGACCCGGCGGGCCCTGGAGCTGCTGGACACCCTGCGCCTGGCCCACCGGGCCGAGGAGCTGGCCCGCAACCTGCCCTACGGCGAGCAGCGGCGGCTGGAGATCGCCCGGGCCCTGGCCACGGGGCCCCGCATCCTCCTGCTGGACGAGCCGGCGGCGGGGATGAACCCCAGCGAATCCCGCGAACTGCGGGACCTGATCGAAGAGGTTCACCGCCGGTTCGGCCTGACCACGCTGCTCATCGAACACCACATGGACGTGGTGATGAGTGTCTGCGAGCGGGTGGTGGTCCTTGACTACGGCCGCACCATCGCCGTGGGCACCCCGGATGAGGTGCGCCGCAACCCGGCGGTGATCGCCGCCTACCTGGGGGAGGAGGCGGGTTGATGCTGCTTTCGGTGGAACAGTTGAACGTAGCCTACGGCGCCATCAAGGCCGTCCAGGACCTCTCCCTGGAGGTGGGGGAAGGGGAGATCGTCGCCCTGCTGGGTGCCAACGGTGCCGGCAAGACCACCACCCTGCGCACCATCAGCGGGCTCATCCGGCCCCGGTCGGGGCGCATCGTCTACGACGGTAGGGTGATCACCCAGTGGCCGGCCCACCGCATCGTCGCGGCGGGCCTGGTCCACGTTCCCGAGGGGCGCCGGGTGTTCGCTCCCCTCACCGTCCGCGAGAACCTGGAGCTGGGTGCCTACACGGTGCGCAGCGGGGGCGATGTGGAGGCCCGGATGCGGGAGGTGTTTGCCAGGTTCCCCCGCCTCGAGGAGCGACAGCACCAGCTGGCCGGCACCCTGTCGGGCGGCGAGCAGCAAATGCTGGCCATCGGCAGGGCCCTGATGACCCGGCCCCGGCTCCTGCTGCTGGACGAGCCGTCACTGGGCCTGGCCCCTTTGTTGGTCCGGGAAATCTTCGCTACCATTAAGGAAATCAACCAGCGGGACGGCGTGACCATCCTGCTGGTCGAGCAGAACGCCCACCAGGCGTTGCAGATCGCCCACCGGGCCTACGTCCTGGAAAGCGGGCGAATGGCCCTCGAGGGCCCGGCGGCCCGGCTGATCGACGATCCGCGGGTCCAGGCCGCCTACCTGGGCGCCTAGAGGACCGGCTACCGCGGTGGCCGGCCCGAGGTAGCCCCCGGCGGGCGGCCCTGATGGCGAACGGTTCCCGGCTGGTGATGCGGCAGGCCTTGGGTGGCCGCTTCCCGCCGGGTTCGTCCTGAGCCCGGGGCCTTGAGGCAGGGAGGCAACAGGTCGTGGGGGGCAGTACCGGCGGGCCCGCCCCGGGGGCCGGGGCCTGGGCCCTGGATGCGGGTCTGGCCGCCATGATCCTGGTCGCCGCCTGGCAGGGATACCGGCGAGGCGGCCTGGTGGCGACGGCGGGCCTGCTGAGCTTCGCCGCGGCCGCCTGGTTCGTCGCCACCCGGGCGGCCGCGGTACAGGCGTGGGCGGCCCGTACCGGGCTGCTGCCCCGCCTGGCCGAGCTGCTTCAGCCGGCGGCGGCGGCCTGGCTGCCGCCGGAGGTGGCTCGGGCTCCGGTGCAGCCAGCCTACCTGTTGCGCGTCCTCCATGTGCTGGACGCCATGCCCCTGCCGCCGGGAGTCCGGGCAGAGTGGGCGGATGCCCTGCGGGAGGCCGCTCGGGCCGCCGGGGGGCAGACGACGGTGGCGAACCTGCTGGCCACGGTGCTGGCCTCGGCTGTCATCGCCGACGTGGCCCTGTACGGCCTCCCCCTGGCCGGAGGCCTGGTGCTGTCGGCCGCCGCCCGCCGCCTGGCGGGCACGGTGCACCACCGGGGCTGGGGCGGCTGGGACCGGCTGCTGGGGGTGGTGGCGGGCGGCCTGGAAGGGGCGCTGCTTTTGGCGGGCCTGCTGCTGCTGGCCCGCCAGCTGGCCGGCCTGGCACCCGGCTGGATCGATCCGGCGTGGTGGACCGGGCTGGAGCAATCGCGGCTGGCGGCGGGCCTGCTGGCCCTCGGGGAAGGGGTCTGGGCCGCCCTGGGGCATGGGCGCTTGCCCGCACCCGGGTCCCGTTGAACGTTCCGACCCGGGACCGCCCGGGACCGCCGCAGCCCGGCACGGCCCGGCTCCCTGCGGGGCGGGACGGCCGGGCCCCGGCGGGCGCCGCCGGCGCGGTGCCCGGCGCACTGCGCGCCGCGGGGCGGCACCGTGGGGAGGAGCCCATCATGGCGGGACCGATGAAGTTCTATCTGGGAGACATCGTCCGCATGCGCAAGACCCACCCCTGCGGTTCGGACCGCTGGGAGGTCCTGCGGGTCGGGATGGACTTTCGCATCCGCTGTCTCGGCTGCGGCCATCTGGTGATGATGCCCCGCCGCAAGTTCGAGCGGGCGGTCCGCCAGGTGCTGGGCGGGCCCAACCGCCCGCCCCAGGAGGACCCGGCCCAGGGAACCGGTTCGGCCCCATGACGGGTGCGGCGGCCGGGCAGCGCCCGGTGCCACAGGCCCTGGCGTGGACCGGGTGCGCCGCCTAGGGAGCCGGGCAGCAGAACGCGTTGACACCTGAGGCGGGCCGGGGTTAGAGTTAGCGTGTGGTCCGGCACCGGTTGCCGGGCCCACGGGTCCTTTCCATTGCATCAGCACCGGCGATCCCCATCGGGTACGCCAACAGGCTTCCACGAGCCTTCCTGCTCCCGCCGTTGCCGCCCGGCAACCGGACGGGGGCCATTTGTCCGGAGGAAGGAGGTGCCGTCGTGCGCGCCTATGAACTCATGTACATCACCCGCCCCGACCTGGACGAGGAGGCGGAAAAGGCGCTCCTCGACCGCCTGCAGAAGATCATCACCGACGGGGGTGGCACCGTCGAGCAGGTGGACGTGTGGGGCCGCCGCCGGCTGGCTTACGAGATCGCCGGCTACCGCGAGGGGCACTATACGGTGGTCCAGTTCCAGGGCCCTGCCGGGGTGACCCACGAGCTGGAGCGGGTGATCCGCATCACCGACGACATCATCCGCCACATCATCGTGCTGCGCGAGAAAGTGGCCTGAGGGCCGCCGGGCGACAAGGTCCGCCGCGGGCGCGTGCCCGGAGGCGTCGGCACCCGCGGTGCCGGCCCCCGAAGCCTGCGCCGGCCGGATAGGGCCTGGAGACGGGCCGCGCGGCAAGGAGGTCGCTCCCGTGCTGAATGTGGTGGTCTTGATCGGCCGCCTGGTGCGCGATCCCGAGCTGCGCTACACGCCCAGCGGCGTGGCGGTCGGGGGCTTCACGCTGGCCGTCGACCGGCCCTTTGCCAACCAGCAGGGCGAGCGCGAGGCGGACTTCATCGACATCGTCGTCTGGCGGAAGCTGGCCGAGACCTGTGCCAATCATCTGAGCAAGGGCCGCCTGGTGGCCGTTCGGGGACGGCTGCAGGTCCGCAGCTACGAGACCCAGGACGGCCAGCGCCGGCGCGTGGCCGAAGTGGTGGCTGACGACGTCCGTTTCCTTGACCGGGGGCCGGGCGGGGAGCGGGCCGTTCCCGGCGGCGGCTCCCCGGCAGGCGAGGACCTGGCCGACTTCGGCGACGTGACGGGCCTGCCGGACGACGACATCCCCTTCTGAATCCTGAGGAGGTTGGAGCCATCATGGGGCGCCGTGACCGGCGCAAGCGGCGCAAGGTCTGCGAGTTCTGCGTCAACCGCATCGCGGTGGTGGACTACAAGGACAGCGCCCGCCTGCGCAAGTTTCTCACGGAGCGGGGCAAGATCCTGCCGCGCCGCATCACCGGCAATTGCGCGGGGCACCAGCGCCAGCTGACCCGGGCGATCAAGCGGGCGCGCATCATGGCCCTGCTGCCGTTCACCATCGAGTAAACCGTTCGCAGGGCGTGAGCCGTTCACCAGCGCCGCGCCGCACGGCCCGGCGCGACCCGGTAAGCCGGTGCCGCAGCTGGGTTCCGGCCGGCCGTGATGCACCGGTCCGGCGGCGGACCGGCCGATCGCGGCAGCTCACGCCAGGTCAGGGCCCGCCACCGGCGGGCCTTCCCTGTCGCTGGGCCGGGCATCGCCGGCGCCGCCGTCCGGCAGCGGCGCATCAGCGGGCCGGACCGTCCGGCTGTCAACGGGTACGGCGGGC
This sequence comes from Thermaerobacter sp. PB12/4term, assembly GCF_003403315.2. Taxonomy (NCBI): domain Bacteria; kingdom Bacillati; phylum Bacillota; class Clostridia; order Eubacteriales; family Clostridiales Family XVII. Incertae Sedis; genus Thermaerobacter; species Thermaerobacter sp. PB12/4term. The sequence goes on along the minus strand of NZ_CP048407.1, from coordinate 2,802,234 downwards.
AAAGGGAACCACCCGGGCGTCGCCGAAGGAAAGAAGCCCTGGGGCCGCCCGCCCCGTGGCGGCGACCACGCCCGGGGGAGAAGGAAGGAGCACCAGCGGTGGACGACCCGGTGCCGGGGCTCGACATCACCGAAAGCCTGCAGGTGCTGGACTGGCTCAAGGCCGAGCTGGTCGCGGCCGCCGGGGCGGTGCTGCGTGCCGGGGTGGCACGGGAGCCGGCACGCTTGCTGGAAACCCTGGCTGCCCTGCAGATCACGGTCTACGCCCTGGCCCGCCGCTGGGGCATCCCACTGGAACGCCTGGACGCCGAGGTGGCCCGCCGCCTGGCCGCGGAGGCGCTCAGCGGCCACTATCTGGAGGACCGGTTCGGTGACCTGAGCGCCATCCGCCAGCACCTGGAGCGCCGCGGGCGGCCGCAGGAGACGGGCCAGGGATCCGGGTGAAAGCCATACACCCGGACCGCCGGCTGGCCCACCCGGCCTGCAGCGGCGCCGGATGGCCGCCGGCAGGCGCCGGGCGGCCGCCGGCGGAGGGACGGGGCGGTACCTGAGGGCAGGGGGCGAGAAACATGAAGGTGGTCTTGCTGCAGGACGTCAAGGGGCTTGGCCGCAAGGGCGACATCAAGGACGTGGCCGACGGCTACGCCCGCAACTTCCTCCTGCCGAAGGGCCTGGCCCGGGAGGCCACCCGCGAGGTGCTGAACCAGATCCAGCAGCAGGAGGCGGCCCGGCAGCGGCGCGCCCGCCAGGAGCTGGAGCAGGCCCGGTCCCTGGCCCATCGGCTGGACGGCCGCGCGGTGGAGGTGCGCGCGCGGGCCGGAGAGAGCGGCCGCCTGTTCGGTTCGGTGACCAGCCAGGACGTGGTGGAGGCCCTGGCCCGGACCTTCGGCGTCAAGATCGATCGCAAGCGGGTCGAGCTGCCGGAACCGCTGCGGCAGCTGGGTTCCTACGACGTGGTCCTGCGCCTGCACCCTGAGGTGACCTGCCGCATCACCGTGGTGGTGCGCCCGGAGGCGTGAGACCGTGAGCACCCTGCCACCACCCGACCGGGTTCCTCCGCAGAATGTGGAAGCGGAGCAATCGGTGCTGGGCGCCATTCTGATCGATCGCGAGGCCCTGGCCCGGGTCCTGGAGATCCTGGAGCCCTCCCACTTCTACCGGGAAGCCCACCAGCGCATCTTCGAGGTGGCTGCCGAACTCTTCGAGCGCGGGGAAGCGGTCGACACCATCACCCTCAGCGAGGCCCTGCGCCAGCGGGGCTGGCTGGAACGGGTCGGCGGGCTGACCTATTTGACATCCCTGGCCAATGCCGTCCCCACGGCGGCCAACGCCGAGCACTATGCCCGCATCGTCGAGGAGAAGGCGCTGCTGCGCCGGCTGGTGGCCGCGGCGACGGACATCGCCCGGCGCGCCTACGAGGGCCAGGATCCGGCGGAGGAACAGCTGGACGCGGCCGAGCAGGCCATCTTCGCCATCGCCCAGGACCGCCGGCGGCAGGGGTATGCCGCCATCCGCGACGTGCTGGTGGACACCTTCGAGCACATCGAGCGCCTCTACCTGCACCAGGGCGAGACCATCGGCGTGCCCACGGGCTTTCGCGACCTGGACAGCATGCTGGCGGGCCTGCACCCGTCCGAGCTGATCATCCTGGCGGCGCGGCCCTCCCAGGGCAAGACGACCCTTGCCCTGAACATGGTGGCCCACGCCGCCGCCCATGGCTATCCCGTGGGCGTCTTCAGCCTGGAGATGTCCCGCGACCAGCTGGCCATGCGCCTCCTGGCGGCGGAGGCGCGGCTGAACCAGCAGCGTCTCCGCACCGGCATGCTGGCCGAGGACGACTGGCCACGGCTCACCGACGCCATCGGCCGGCTCAGCGAGCTGCCGGTGTTCATCGATGACACGCCCAACCTCTCCATCATGGAAGTACGGGCGCGGGCCCGGCGCATGAAGGCGGAACACGACATCGGCCTGCTGGTCCTGGATTACCTGCAGCTCATGCACACCCGGGGCCGTGCCGAAAGCCGCCAGCAGGAGATCTCCGAGATCTCGCGGTCGCTCAAGGCGCTGGCCCGGGAGCTCAAGGTGCCGGTGCTGGCCCTGTCCCAGCTGAGCCGCGCCGTGGAGCAGCGGCAGGACCGGCGCCCGCAGCTGTCGGACCTGCGGGAGTCGGGGGCCATCGAGCAGGACGCCGACGTGGTGCTGTTCATCTACCACAACCCGGAGGACGCTGCCGAGAACGTGGTGGAGATCATCGTGGCCAAGCAGCGCAACGGCCCCACAGGGTCGGTCAAGCTATACTTCCTGAAGGAGTTCGGCCGTTTCGGCAACCTGGACACCACCCGCTACGCGGCGGGCTAGGGAACGGGGTACAGGCAAGCCGGGCCCGGGCCGGCAACGCACGCCCCAGGCCAGGGCGGGGAATAAGAAAGGGGACGCCCATGTCCACGGTGGTGATCGTCGGCGCCCAGTGGGGCGACGAGGGCAAGGGGAAGATCACGGACTACCTGGCGGAACAGGCGGACATGGTGGTGCGGTACCAGGGCGGCGCCAACGCCGGCCACACGGTGGTGGTCGACGGCCGGGAGTACCGGCTCCACCTGATTCCCTCGGGCATCCTGCACGGCAAGCGCTGCGTCATCGGCAACGGGGTGGTGCTGGATCCGGCCGTGTTCCTCCGGGAGATCGAATATCTGGAGGAACGGGGCCACGCCGTGGACGCCGTCGCCGTAAGCGGCGCCGCCCACGTCATCATGCCCTACCACAAGCGCCTGGATGAGCTGGAGGAGGCCGGGCGGGGCGAGGACCGCATCGGCACCACGCGCCAGGGCATCGGGCCCGCCTACCGCGACAAAGCGGCGCGCACGGGCATCCGGGTCGACGACCTGTTGGACGAGGCCCAGTTCCGCCGCCTGCTGCGCCGCAACCTGGACCAGGTCAACCGTCTGCTGGAGCGGGTCTACGGCGTGGAGGGGTACGACTACGATCAGATGCTCCAGGAATATCTGGAGTACGCCGAGCGGCTGCGGCCCTTCGTGACCGATACCTCCCGCCTCATCAACGATGCCATCGACGCCGGCCAGCGGGTCCTGTTTGAGGGCGCCCAGGGGACCATGCTGGATCTGGACCACGGGACGTATCCCTATGTGACCTCGTCCTACCCCACGGCGGCCGGCGCGTGCATCGGCGCGGGCGTCGGGCCGACGCGGATCGACCAGGTCATCGGGGTGGCCAAGGCTTACACCTCGCGGGTGGGCGACGGCCCCTTCCCCACCGAGCTGCTGGACGAGACGGGCGACTGGATCCGGGAGCGGGGTCATGAGTACGGCACCACCACGGGGCGGCCGCGGCGCTGCGGCTGGCTGGACGCCGTGGTGTTGCGCTACGCGGCCCGGGTTTCTGGCTTGACGGGCTTGGCCATCACCCGCCTGGACACCCTGGGCGGCCTGGACACCGTGCGCATCTGCGTGGCCTATGAGCTGGACGGGCGGCGGGTCGAGGATTTGCCACCCGGCGCCCTCAAGTTGGCCCGCTGCCGGCCCATCTACGAGGAATTGCCCGGCTGGCCGGCCGACTTCTCGGGCCTCACCCGTTGGGAGGAGGTCCCCGCTGCGGCGCGCCGGTACCTGGAGCGGGTCGCCGAGCTGGTGGGCGTGCCCGTGGTGCTGGTGTCCATCGGCCGCGAGCGCGCCCAAACCCTGGGGTTGCGCGACGTTTTCGTGCCGCGGGGCGCGGGCGGCCTGGGTTGACGGTGCCGGCCCAGCGCGCGGGCAGCGCCCGTTGACACCCGCCGGGGCCGGTGCTAGAATGACCATCGCGCCCGGCGCCGCCGGGACCGTTCCTTCCGAGGTCCCCGAACTCCGGCGGGAGCCGCTGGGGCGGCGGGTGCCGCGGGTGGAGGCGTGGTGTAGTGGTTAACACACCGGCCTGTCACGCCGGAGATCGCGGGTTCGATCCCCGTCGCCTCCGCAAGACCATGTGACCGGTACCAGCCTGGACGGCTAGGCCGGTAACCGCCGGCCGGACCGCAGCCAGGCAGCCGGTGGCGACCCGGAACCGGGGCGCCCGGTCCCTTGGGGGACCCGGGCGCCCCGGCCTTTTGTGCCGCTTCTTGCCGCTTGGCGCTGCGGCCCGGGTGATTCCAGGGCCTCATGGGTAGACCCGCGAGCTTGGCGGAACGCGGCAGGAACGGCCGCCGCCGCTGGCGAAGGCCGGTTGACGAGGCAAGCCCGGCCGGACCGGGCCGGCCGGCGCCTGGCGCGGGCAGCGGATGGCGGCGGTGATGGCATGGGCCGAGGGGTCAAGCATCCAGGGCGGGGCGGCATCATCGATACCCGGGGACCAGGGCCGCGGCCCCCAAGACGTCCCCTGCGGGTACTGGCGCGCTGGTTCCTGATGGCTGTTGTCGCTGGCGCGGCGGCACTGGCGGGGCCGCTGGCGACGGGGCCCGCAGCCGCCGAGGACGGCCTTCCGCCGGTGGTAGCAGGACCCGCGGTAGGGGGCGTGGTACCGGTGGCCGGCGCCGTGCCCGTGGAGGTCAGCCGCCTGGTCTTGTCGGTGAACGTGGAGGCCGAGGAGGCCACCCTCTCCCTGCTGCCCGCCCGGGTGACGGCCACGGTGGAGGCACGGTACACCCTGCGCCTGGCCGGCGAGTCTGGTCGCCCGCGCGCGGTGTCGCTGCGGTTTCTGGCGCCCCCGGAGGTCGACGCCCTATGGGACGGGCGGCCGGCCGAGCTGTATCCCGGCGTCTACCCCGGCGAGCAGCCCGGACAGCCGGCGGGCACCGGCACGGAACCCGGACCCGGCACCAGGGCGCCTTGGCCGCCCGCTGGCGCCGGGCTGTGGCTCGACCCGCTGGCGGGCGGGTTCTACCCCGTCCCGTCGCCACCGGCCGCCCTGGTTGCCAGCCAGGCCCTGGGGACCGACGTCATCCTTCGCCCGGGACAGAGCCACGAACTTCTCCTGCGCTTTCCCCGCGTGGCCCTGGGGTGGGAGACCAGCAGGTACCTGTCGCCCGTCTACCAGCTGGAGGTTCCACTGTCCCCGGAGGCATGGGCCGGTTTCGGCCCCGTCGACGTGCACGTGGCGGTGCCGCCGGGTTACGTGGCCGGTGTGGCTGCAACCGGCCCTGACCAGGGAGGCCCGGAACCTGCTTCTGCCGGTCAGGGGCTCCGCGACGAGGCCGGCCGCGCCGGATCCCGGCCGGGGGCTTACGGCTATCACCGCTGGGAGACGGCGCCGCCCCGGGTGGTTGTCGCCACGACGGCCACCACCGGCATGTGGGGCCGGGTGGTGACCCGCCGCCGGGACGTGCTCTGGCTCCTGGTGGTAACCTGGACGGTCTTCGCGCTGGCGCGTGCGGGCCTGTGGCGGATCGGGCGGCGGCCTGACGGCTGGGCCTGGGCGGCCCTGCCCGCGTTGCTGATTCTTCCCCTGGCGGCCGGATGGGTGTCCTGGCACAGCCTGCGGGTGCCCCTGTGGGGCTACCCGTTCTCCCTCCTGCAATACGCCCTGTGGGTGGGCGGCGGCCTCTACGTGGCAGGTCGCCTGTTGGGCGACCTGGGCGGCTTTCTCTGGCTGCGCTGGCTGTACCGGCGCTCGCGGAGGCGGGCCCGGGAATTCCCGGCTGGGGGCGGCCCCGCAGGGCCGGCGGGTACGGCAGGGCTTCAGGAGCCATCCGAGCCGTCCCCTGAAGGCGCGCGCCCCGTTCCCCGCGGCAGCGGGCCGGGCGGCTTGACGGCTCCCGCCGGCGGGTCCTAGAATGGGTGTGGCCTATCGCCGGGAGACCCGGCGCCATTCCCGCCGACGGGCTGGTGTAGCTCAGCAGGCAGAGCAGCGCACTCGTAATGCGCAGGTCGCCGGTTCGAATCCGGCCACCAGCTCCAGAGCCCGCCGCGGCGCGACCCGCGGCGGGTTTGTTTTTCTCTTCGCGCGATGTCGCCGGTTTCACCGAATTGGGCGCTTGCTCATGCTCGTGTCCGTTGCGGCCACGGCCCCCGGTACATAGCCATGGATCAGCCGCCAAACAGGCCGCAGGCCACCGTCGTCGTGCCTCCTACGGAGAACTGGTGGCTCTCTTGGAGCGCCTGGCGCCCGGCAGCCGCTTTCTGGTCCAGCAGGGGCTGGACCAGGCCCGCTGGCACGGGCGCCGTTTCGACTTCCGCCACATGGTTCAGCGGGGGGCCGGTGGCGACTGGAAGTGCACGGCTGCGGTGGCGCGAGTGGCCGCACCGGGCGCGGTCCTGACCCACATCCGCCATGGCGCCACGCCCATGGATCCGGAGGCGGTGCTGGTCGCGGTATTCGGCCCCTCCCGCGGCGCGGAACTCGCCTGCGAGCTGGAACAGGCCGCGCTGCTGCCGCTGCCCTGGATCGCGGCTTTGCCCACCTGGCCGACCCCGGCCTGGACCTGGCGGTGGACGAGGGCGGGCGCCTCTGGCTGCTGGAATGCAACGGCGGGCCGGACCTGGGCATCTTTGCCCACGACCCGCAGGCCCTGGAACGCATCCACCGCGCGCCCGTCGAGTACGCCGCGTGGCTGGCGGGCTGGCGTTGACCAATCTGGACAAGCACCGGCCGCGCATGAACCGTAATTGGCCCGGGACGGGCCGCCTTCCCGGCTTGTTGACGGCGAGGACCCTGCAAATGCGAAAAAAGGGCTGTCCACCAGAAGGAAAACCTGGTGGGCGTGCGAATCCCCTTTATGGGTTCCGCATCCTCCGGGGAGGGAGAATCGGCCCGTGGACAAGCGAATCCTGTCGTTCTTTGGCTCCCACGCGCCGCCGGGGGGGAGGCGCTGGTGGGTTGCCCTTATTCCCGCCGCTATCGTGGTGTACCTGTTTGGCACCACGGTCTACGTCCAGTCCCAGTCGACCTATTACCGTGTGGAGTTGCGGGGCGAGACCCTGGGGTATGTCGCCGGCCAGCAGACGGTGGGTGACGCCGTGGCCCAGGCCGAGCGCGACGCCAGCAACCAGTTCGGCTTTCCGGTGCGCCTCGCCACGCCGCCTTCAGTCGAGCAGATCGTGACCCACGACCGGTACCCCACCCTCTCCCAGGATGCCCTGGCGGAGCGCTTGCGGGCAGCGGGCGATTTCCTGACCCGGGCGACCGTGCTGGTGGTCGACGGTCAGGAAGTAGCGGCGCTGCCATCGAGAGAAGCGGCCCAGTCCGTCCTGGACGAGTTGAAGGCGCGGTACGTCCGGGAGCTGGAGGCCCGCGCCGGCGAGGGCAAGCTGGACGTTCGCCGGGTGGCCATCCGCCAGAAGGTGGAATTCCAGGAGCGCGACAACGTACCCGTCGATCAGATCAAGGATGCGGTCCAGGTTCTCGCCATGCTGGCGGCCGGCAAGGAAGAGGAGAAGGTGCACGTGGTCCGGGAGGGCGAGTCGCCCTGGACCATCGCCTCCGCCAACGGCCTCACGGTCGACCAGTTGCTGGCGGCGAATCCGGACGTCGACCCGGAGCGCCTGCAGCCCGGCCAGGAGTTGCGCCTCAACGTGCCGGAGCAGTGGATCAGCTTCGAGTCCGAGGAACTCCTGGTGGTCACCGAGCGCGTGCCCTTCGCCACCCGCCGCGAGTACGACGACGATCTGGATGCGGGCAAGCAGCGGGTGAAACAGGAGGGCGAATACGGCGAGAAGGTCATCACCTACGCCGTCAAGCGCCAGGACGGCCGCATCGTCGAACAAGAGAAGGTCAAGGAAGAGGTCACTCGCCAGCCGGTAGACCGCATCGTGGTCATCGGCACCAGGCCCGTGGCCGGTGTCAGCACGGGCCGCTTCATCTGGCCGCTGCGCGGTCGCATCACCTCCAATTACGGCCCGCGCTGGGGCTCCCTGCACACCGGCATCGACATCGACGGCGTTACGGGCCAGGCGGTGCGGGCCGCCGACGGCGGCACGGTGGTCAGTGCAGGCTGGGCAGGCGGGTACGGCTACGCCGTCCAGATCCGTCACCAGGGTGGGTTGTACACCTACTACGCGCACATGAGCCGCATCGCGGTGCGCGTGGGCGAGGGGGTCGCCCAGGGCGAGGTCATCGGCTACGTCGGGAGCACCGGCCACAGCACCGGCTCCCACCTGCACTTCGAGGTGCGCCGCTGCCCAAGCCCCGGCTGCGCCGTCTCGCCATGGCCCTACCTGCCCTGATGCCGTGGGGCTGCCTGCTCTGATCCCCGAGCGATCCAGAATCCCAGAGGGCGGCACCCAGCCCGGGTGCCGCTCGTTCCTTCCTGCCTGAGGGTGCGGGCGGCGCGAGCCTGGACGCGCCGGTGCTGGGGGCCTGGGATCATCCAAGCCTATCGTCGCTCCATCCGGCCCCTTGGAACGTGACTGACGTGCGCTGTGGCAGTTCTTACGTGGCGCCTTCCACCGCCCCGCTGTACAAAGAAAGGCGGGAGAGACCGGAGGAGGCGCCACCATGGGGATTTTGCATCGCTGGATCCAACAGTTCTTGCGCAACCGGCGCGCGCCCGGGACGGGCCGGCCCGCGGACCTGCCCGCGGATCGGCCCGGTTCCGGCGTGCCGGCTTCCGCCTGCCTTCTTGCGCCGGCTGCCTGCCCGGCTGCGGGCGGCGCTTCGGATCCTGCGACGGGCGGTGGCGCCCCGGACCCTGTAACCGGGGGCCCGCACCGAGCCCACCTCCGGCGCCGGCTGGCAGCCCTGTTGCTGGTCGCCTTGCTGGGATGGGTGCTGGGTATGGCGCCCGGTGGCGCCTCGCCCTCGGTGCGGGCCGCCCAGGTGGCCTGGACGGCTCGCACCGCCGCCTCCCGGGCTGCCGTCCAGCTGCCGCGGCCGGGCTGGGAGCAGCTGGCCGCAGGTCCCGTGCAGGTGATCTACCCCGCCGGCCACCAGGAAGGGGCCTTCTGGGTACGGGACTACGCCCTTGCCTCCTTGCCGCGGGTGGCCCAGGTCACCGGCCTGCCGTTGCCCGACCAGCCGGCGGTGTTCGTGGTGCACGCATCCCCGGCCGACCTGGCGCGTAGTTTCGGATGGGACCCGCAGGACCCGCCCCTGGGGTTCTACGCCGCGGGCGTGATCCACGTGGCCGATCCTCTGACCTGGGCGGGGGAGCGGGAAACCTTCATGCGCCTGGGACCGGTGCCCCACGAGCTGGCCCACTGGCTGCTGGACCGGGCGGCCCTGGGCAATTATCCCGCCTGGTTCACCGAGGGCCTCGCGCAGGCGGTGGACCGGGAGCTGACGGGCTTCACCTTCAGCTGGGCCGGACGGTGCCCGCCGGTGGCATGGGACGACCTGAACGGCGGCTTTGCCTCCCTGCCCACGGACGATGCCTACGGCGCGGCCCTGTGCCTCTACGACCGGCTGGCCGCCCAGGCCGGGCCCGGCCATCTGGCCCAGCTGGCCCGGGAGCTGGCCGCGGGGCGCCCCTTTGCCGCGGCGGCCCGCCAGGTCTACGGGGTCGAACCGGCACGCTTGCTGCCGGGGGCACCGGGCTCCTGACCCGAGGAGGCAGGCCGGTGAAAGGATTCCGCGAAGGGGCCCGCCGCGCTGTACGCCGGCTGGCCGGTGGCTGGGCTCTGGCGCTGCTGGCCGGGGTGGTGGGCGGGCTGGTGGGTGCAGGCGCTGCCTGGCTGGCCAAGCCCGGTATCCTGGGTGCGGGTCTGTGGCTCGCCGGCCCCGCCGCGTCATCCCCCGCCGAGGCGATCCACCGCATCGCCGGGCCTTCGGTGGTCGGTGTCATCAGCACCTACCTGCGACCCCATCCCGTGACGGGAGCTCCCGTGGTGGCAGCCCGGGCGACGGGCTCTGGGGTCATCTTCGATGCCCGGGGCTTCATTGTCACCAACCACCACGTGGTTTCTATGCCGGCTCCCCCCGAGACCACCGCGGGCGGCTCCGGCTCCGCCAGCGCTCCCGGCGGGGCGCCGTCGCCCCCAGCCTCCCCTCCCGGAGGCAGCCAGGGCCGCGCCGGCAGCGGACCGGCCCGGCCCCGGGACATCCATCCCCAGCGCATCGAAATCCTGCTTCCCTCCGGACGGCGGGTGCCGGCGCGGCTGGTCGCCGAAGACTACCCGTATTCCGACCTTGCCGTGCTGTGGGTCGACCCCAGGAGGGCGGGCCCCCTCCAGCCGGCGACCTTCGCCGATTCCGACCGGGTGCGGGTGGGCCAGTGGGTGGCGGCTATCGGCAGCCCGGCCGGGCTCTTCCGGTCCGTCAGCCTGGGCATCGTCAGCGGGGTGCGGGAGGAACTGTTCCAGCCGATGCCGCCGCCCGCCGCAGGCGCCCCGGTGGTGGGCGAACGGATCTTCAGGCTGATCCAGACCGACGCGGCCATCAACCCGGGCAACAGCGGCGGGGCCCTGGTGGACGCCCGCGGCCGGGTCATCGGGATCAACACCGTCAAGATCGCCGGCAGCGGCGGTTCCCAGGACCACTTTGAGGGGCTGGGCTTCGCCATCCCCGCCAACGACGTGCGCCGCATCGCCGGCGACCTGATCCGCTACGGCCGGGTGCGGCGGCCCTCCCTGGGGGTCGAGGTGGTGGACGTGGTCCAGGTGACGGCGCTGGCCCGGGAAGATCCCGCCTGGGCCCTGGAGTTTGCCACGGCTCTGGCCCGCGGGCGCGGCGCCGTCATCTGGCGGGTCGAACCCGGCTCTCCGGCGGCTCGCGCGGGCCTGGCCCGCGGTGAGGTGGTGGTAGGCTGCGACGGTGAGCCCGTCCATGACACCGTCGACCTCCTGCGCATCATCGACGGCAAAGCCGCGGGCCAGCAGGTCACCCTGGAGGTGGCCGGCGCCGCCGGCACCCGCCGCATCCAGGTCACCCTGGCCGAACTCGGTACCTGACAGGGTGTATCATGGGGCCGGGGTGAGCCCATTGCCCGTGCACATCGAACTGCTGGCGGTCGGGGAACTGGACCAGCCGGCCTTGCGGCGGGCGGCGGAAGAGTACGCGCGCCGCCTGGAACGCTACGCCCGGGTCCACCAGCGGCGGGTGCCCGGCGAGCCCATCCCGGCCCGCCGGACCCAGGGTGAGGTCCAGAGGGTGCTGGAGGCCGAGGGCCAGCGGCTGCTGGCCGCCCTCGATCCGGGGAGCTACGCGGTGGCCCTGGACCGCCGGGGTCGCATGTTGACCTCCGAGGACGTAGCCGGGTGGCTCGACCAGCGCATGGTGGAGGGGGACAGCCGGCTGGTCTTCATCATCGGCGGTCCCCTGGGCCTGGCACCCCAGGTCCTGGAGCGGGCACGGGAACGGTGGTCCCTCTCCCACCTGACCTTCCCCCACCAGATGGTGCCCGTGATCCTGCTGGAGCAGCTCTACCGCGCCTTCCGCATCCTCCGGGGCGAGCCGTACCACTACTGACCGGGTAAGCTGACCCAGCCGTTCCGCTAGGGATGCGGTGCCCGGCCCTCGGGCGGGCGCGGCAAGCTCTCCCAGGGCCAGCCCGCACCGGCATCCCGGGGACCGGCCGGCGGTCGGTGCCCCGGGGTCGCGTCACCGGCACCGTCCTGCCCGGGACCGGCACCGCTGCCGGGCACGTCTCCTGCGGGCGCCTCCGGCCCGCCCTGGCCGGGAGGGCCCTGTTCGGGGGTGGCCTCGCCCTGCGGGCTGCCAGGCGGGGAGCCTGGCCCGCCGCGCTCCCTACCCCCGCGCGCGGCGCCCGGGCTGGGGCCGCCGGGCTGGGACGGAGCTTCTTCCGGTTCTTCCCCTTCCGGCCCGCCTTCCGGTTCCTGGGCCGGCCCGCGAGGTGGCTCCGCCGGCGCCTGCGGGCTCTCGGGATCGGGACGGCCGCCGGGCGGGCCGCCCTCCGGTGCTTCCCGCCCTGGGCCCGGCGGCTCCGTTGCGGGAGGCCGCAACCCGGGCAGCCCCGGTAGCTCGGGCAGCGAAGGCAGGGGCACCGGCAAGAGCCCCCGGGGTGCGCCTCCGGCGGCGGCCAGGTCCTCCCGGATGTGAGGATCCTGCAGGAGGGCCAGGCAGTTGGGCGGGGGCACGTGCCCGGCCAGGAACCATTCCTCCCGCCACTGGAACTGCGGGTTGTCCAGAGCACCTGTCAGGGTGCAGGCGCTGGCCCGCACCACCCCGTCGGGACGGGGCCAGTCCCGCGCGGGGCGCCCCTCCAGCGCGACCCGCATGAACGCCTGCCAGATGCGCCCGGCGGTGCTGCTCCCCGTGGCCCCCGCGCCACCGGGCAGCCGGACCGTTTGCCGGTTGTCATCGGCACCAACCCAGACCGCAGCCACCAGGTCCGGTGTATAGCCCACGAACCAGACGTCCCGCGACGCGTCGGTGGTCCCCGTCTTGCCCGCCGCGGGCCGGCCGATGCCCAGGGCGCGCCCGGTGCCGCTATAGGCGGGATCGAAGACGCTCTTGAGCACATCGGTCATCAGCCAGGCCACATCGGGGGCGAGGACCCGTTCCGCCTGGGGGTCGTGCTGGAAGAGCACCCTGCCGTCACGATCTTCAACCCGCAGGATGGCGAAGGGGTCGACCCGCTGGCCCAGGTTGGCCAGGGTCGCGTAGCCGCGTGCCAGCTCCAGGGGGGTGACGGCCGATTCGCCCAGGGCCAGGGTCAGGTGCTGGGTGGTGAGGGGCGAGGTGATGCCCATGCGCCGGGCCAGGGCGGCCACGCGTCCCGGCTTGACCCGGTTCATCCACTCCACGGCGACCACGTTGTCGGAGATGGCCACGGCCCGCCGGATGTCCAGGAAGGCGTTGTGGTACCTCTCGTCCCCGTAATCGCTGGGTACGTAAGGCCGGCCGCCCTCTCCACCGGGGTACTCGCGGGCACGGCACGCCACCGGCGTGGTGATGGGTTCCCCGGCGGCCAGCACGGCCGTGTAGAGGAAAGGCTTGAAGGCGGACCCCGGCTGGCGGCGGGCCCGCACCGCCCGGTTGAAGGGCGTCGTTTCGAAGTCACGGCCGCCCACCATGGCTCGGATGCCGCCGGTGGACGGGTCGAGGGCGATCAGGGCTACCTGGGGCTGCGGTATGCCCTGGTGCTCCTCCAGGGGGGCCACCAGGTCGTCCAGGCGCTGCACGGCGGCTTCCGCCGCTTGCTGCATGTCCAGGTCCAGGGTGGTGTAGATGCGGAACCCGCCGGTATAGATCTGGTTTGCCAGCTCGGGCACCTGGGCGGCCAGCTGGTCCCGGACGTAGTCGACGAAGTAGGGCGCCCGGGTGTCCGGCTCGTCCGGCGGCCGCAGGCGCAGGGGCTCCGCCTGGGCCTGCTCGGCCTCCGCCGCCGTGATCATCCCCAGCTCGGCCATGCGCGAGAGCACCCAGTCGCGCCGCCCCTTGGCCCGCTCCGGATCGCGCCAGTAGATCTCGGGACCGCGGATGAAGGCGGCCAGGGTGGCCGATTCGGCCAGGGTCAGCTCATCCAGGGGCTTGCCGAAATACTCCCGGGCCGCCACCTTGGCCCCGTAGGCACCGCGCCCGAAGTACACCTGGTTGAGGTACATGGTCAGGATCTGGTCTTTGGTGTAGTGGGTCTCCAGCTTGACCGCCAGCAGCGCTTCCCGGAACTTGCGGCCGACGGTGCGTTCCAGGGAGAGGTCGTACAGGGTCCGGGCCAGCTGCTGGGTGATGGACGAGCCCCCTTCCACGATGCGCCCGGCCTCCAGGTTGCGCACCACGGCCCGGCCGATGGCCACGGGATCGAAGCCGTGGTGGCGGTAGAACCGGGCGTCCTCCGCGGCCACCACGGCCTGGCGCAAGCTGCGCGGGATCTCTTCGGGCCGGGCCACCTGGCGGTTCTGGCGGTACAGGCTGGCGATCATCCGGCCCTCGATGTCGTAGACCACCGTGGCCTGGGGGACCTGGGGCTTGGGCAGGGGCGTGGCGGCGGCGAAAGCCACGACGCCGGCCCCGGCCAGGGCCAGGAAGACCACCGCCAGGCCCGCCCAGCGGGCAACCCGCCGGGCCAGGGACGGTCGCCCGTGGCGGCCTCCCCGATGTCCGGAACCGCGCCCGCCGGTTCCTGCGGGGCCGGGCCGGCGGTCGCCCATACCGCCGGTGCGGCGCCGCGGGCGCCACTCGGTGTATCCCCCGCCGCGCGGCCCGGGCCGGTTCGTCCCCCCGTGCCGGGCGCCGTTGGCGGTGCCCATCAGCAACCCTCCCGCGGGTAGTATGGCCGCCCAACTCGTCCTTGCATGGCCGGGAGGGTTTCGATACATTACAGCATGGTTTTCAGGACGGCCCGGCCGGACGAGCGGCCGGCAAAGCGGGCGCGGGGCCGTGGACGGCGCCGGTGCGGCTCGCCGGGCGCCTGTCCGGCTCTGCAGGGGGCATGCCGGCCGGGAACAGGGCCGGCGGCCGTGTTTTCGCGGCGGCCAGGCCCCGGCAGCCCCCGCGTCGCATACCGGCACCGGGCAAGGAGGCGAAGGGGTTGCTTCCCACACCCAAGAAGGTCACGGTGGTGGCGGGCAGCGGCGAGGGCGACCACAAGCTGACGGCCTTCGACAACGCCCTGCTGGCGGCCGGCATCGGCAACCTCAATCTGATCAAGGTGTCCAGCATCCTTCCGCCCGACTGCGAGGTGGTGGAGAAGCTGGACATCCCCCCGGGTTCCCTGACCCCCACGGCCTACGGAACCATCGCCAGCGACGTCAAGGGCGACCGGATCGCCGCGGCGGTGGCGGTCGGGTTCTCCGACCGTGACTACGGCACCATCATGGAATTTTCGGGGCATTGTACCCAGAAGGAAGCCGAGCAGGCCGTGCGGGCCATGGTGGAAGAGGCCTTCCGGCGGCGGGGCATGGCCCTGCGGGAGGTGCGGGTCGCCGCGGCGGAGATGGTGGTGGGGGACCGGCCCGGCGCCGTGGTGGCCGCGGCGGTGCTCTGGTACTAGGTTTCAGCATGCCGGGCGGCGGACCCGTCACCGGAGCGGCGCCGTTCCGGCGGTAGAGCGGGGTGGGCGCAGTGCAGGTTTGGTTTTCCGAAGACCAAACGGCCGACCTCCGGATCTCGGTGCGGGTGCGGCAGGTGCTCCACCAGGAGCGCAGCCCCTACCAGGAGATCATGGTGCTGGACACCGTCCAGTTCGGCCGCATGCTGGTGCTGGACGACGTGATCCAGACCACCGAGAAGGACGAGTTCGCCTATCACGAGATGATGGCCCACGTGCCCCTGTTTGCCCACCCCCATCCGCGGCGGGTGCTGGTCATTGGCGGCGGGGACGGTGGCGTCCTGCGGGAGGTCCTGCGCCACCCCACGGTGGAAGAGGCCCACATGGCGGAGATCGACCAGCGGGTGGTCGAGGTCTCGCGCCGGCACCTGCCCGAGCTGAACAACTTTGCCGACGCCCGCGCCCGGGTGTTCTTCACCGACGGCATCCGCCACGTGGAGGAACATCCCGACGCCTACGATGTGATCATCGTCGACTCCACCGATCCGGTGGGGCCGGCGGTGGCCCTCTTTGGCTCGGACTTTCACCGTGCCGTCTTCCGGGCGTTGCGGCCCGGGGGCATCTTCGTCCAGCAGTCGGAGTCGCCCTTCTTCAACCGCGAGCTGATTCGCCAGGTGCAGGCCTCGTTGCGGCAGGTCTTCCCCGTGGCCGGACTGTACTGGGGCGTGGTGCCCACCTACCCCGGCGGTTTCTGGACCTACAGCGTGGGCACGCGGGGAACCGACCCGCGCCGGCCACGGGAAGGGGCCTGGGAAGAAGCGCGCCTCCAGACGCGGTACTACAGTCCGGAGGTCCACCGGGCAGCCTTTGCACTACCACCCTTCGTTGCCGAGCTGGTGGAGCCGGAGCCGGCCGGTGCACCGGCGGGTGGCCCACCGGTTCCGGGCAGCAAGGGGTCTTGAGGGACACGGCCATGGAAGAACCCTGGTCTCCCGGCCTCTGGGAACGGCCGGGACGGTTCATGGCGGCGGAGGCCGGCTACCCCGAGGCCCAGTGGGTGCTGGCCGGCGCGCCCCTGGAACTTACCGTCAGTTACCGGGCGGGCACCCGCTGGGGGCCCGCCCGCATCCGTGAAGCGTCCTACGCCCTGGAGACGTACAGCCCCCATCTGGACCGGGACCTGGAGGAACTGGCGATCCACGACGCCGGGGACATCGCCCTGCCGCTGGGCAATCTGGGCCAGAGCCTGGCCCGGATCGAGGCTGCCCTGCGGCGGCCCTACGCCGGCGGGAAACGGGTGCTCCTGCTGGGCGGCGAGCACCTGGTCACCCTGGCGGCGGTGAACGCCGCCCTGGACCGCTACCCGGACCTGGTGGTGGTCCAGCTGGACGCCCACACGGACCTGCGCGACCGGTACCTGGACGAGCCTTACTCCCACGCCACGGTGATGCGGCGGGTGCTGGACCTGGTGGGCCCCGGGCGGCTCTGGCAGCTGGGGCCCCGCTCGGGGCTGCGGGAAGAGTTCCAGCTGGCGCGGGAGCAGGGCCGGTTCTACCACGATGTGGAGGAGGGGGCGGACGCCCTGGCCGGCCAGCTGGCGGGGCCGCTGCAGGGCGTTCCCCTGTACCTGACGGTGGACATCGACGTGCTGGATCCGTCGGTGGCGCCGGGAACCGGCACCCCCGAGCCTGGCGGGCCCGACTTTGCGACCTTGCTGCGGGCCCTCTACCGGCTGGCCCGGGCCGGAGCGCGGGTGGTGGGGGCCGACATCGTCGAGACGGCGCCGCCCCTGGACCCCAGCGGGCGGACGGAAATCGTGGCGGCGAAGATTGCCCGGGAAATCCTGCTGGCCTTCACGGGGGAGGTGGCGCAGTGATGGGGATGGATCCCGTCGCGGCGGCGCGGCAGCAGGTGCGGCAGGCCCTGGAGTCAGCTGCTGCCGCAGCGGTGGCAGCGGGCGAGCTGCCCGGCGAGGCAGCGCCTGGCACCGATGCCTGGCGGGGCGTGCAGGTCGAGGTGCCCCGGGATCCCCGCCACGGGGACTTCGCCAGCAACGCGGCGCTGGTGCTGGCAGGGCGGGCCCGCCGGGCCCCCCGGGAGGTGGCCGCCGTCCTGGAGCGCCACCTGCCGGGCGGCGCCTGGTTGCGCAAGGTGGAGGCGGCCGGTCCCGGGTTCCTCAACTTCCACCTGGCCGACGACTGGTGGAGGGAAGGCGTGCGGGCCATCCTCCGGGCGGGCGGGGCCTTCGGGCGCACGGACCGGGGCGGCGGCCAGCGGGTGCAGGTGGAGTTCGTCAGCGCCAACCCCACGGGGCCGCTGGGCGTGGTGAACGCCCGGGCCGCCGCCCTGGGCGATGCCCTGGCCCGGGTGCTTCAAGCCGCGGGCTACCGGGTGGAGAAGGAGTTCTACCTCAACGACGCCGGCAACCAGATCCGCAAGCTGGCCCTTTCCCTGGAGGCCCGCATGCGCCAGGAACTGGGCCAGCCGGCGGAGATCCCCGAAGGCGGCTACCCCGGCGAGTACCTGATCGACATCGCCCGGGACCTTCTGGCCGCCGAGGGCCCGGCCCTCCTGGACCGGCCCGAGGAAGAGCGCTGGGAGCGCATGGCCCGGTTCGCCGTCGAGGCCATCGTGGCCCAGATGCGCACCCAGCTGGCGCGGTTCGGCGTGGAGTTCGACGAGTGGTACCCGGAGACCCGGGTGCGGGAGGCCGGCTACCCCGAGCGGGTGCTGGAGCGCCTGCGCCAGCGGGGCATGGTGTACGAGCAAGACGGCGCCTTGTGGCTGCGCTCGTCCGCGGTGGGAGACGACAAGGACCGGGTGCTGGTGCGGCGGGACGGGGAGTACACCTACACCCTGGTGGACATCGCCTATCACCTGACCAAGTGGGAGCGGGGCTTCCAGCGGGCCATCGACATCTGGGGCCAGGATCACCACGGCCACGTGGTGCCGATGCAGGCGGCGCTCCGGGCCCTGGGCCTGCCCGACGGCTGGTTCGAGGTGTTGTTGACCCAGATGGTGCACCTGGTGCGCGGCGGCCAGGCGGTGCGCATGTCCAAGCGGCGCGGCGAGCTGGTCACCATGGCGGAGTTCCTGGATGAGGTGGATGTGGATGCGGCCCGGTACTTCTTCCTGATGCGCTCGCCCGACACCCATCTGGACTTCGACCTGGACCTGGCCAACCTGCGCTCCAGCGAAAACCCGGTCTACTACGTGCAGTATGCCCACGCCCGGGCCTGCGGCATCCTGCGGCAGGCGGAAGCGGAAGCCGGCCTGCGGCCTGACGAGTCGGTGGACCTGGGCCCCCTGGGCGACCCGGCCGAGAGGGATCTGGCCCGGCGCCTGCTGGATCTGCCGGGTGAGGTGGCGGCGGCGGCCGAAGCACGGGAGCCCCACCGGCTGACCTATTACCTGAAGGACGTGGCCACCCTGTTTCACCAGTTCTACACCCGCTGCCGCGTGCTGGGTGAGGAGGACCCCGTGGCCCAGGCCCGGCTGGCCCTGGTGGACGCCACCCGCCAGGTGCTGGCGACCGCCCTGGGGCTTCTGGGGGTGACGGCGCCCGAACGGATGTAGGCGGCGCCGGCGGCCGCCCCGGGCCGGGGTCCTGCCGCGGGACCCGCCCGCCCGTGCGGCCAGCGAGCAATCCGGAGGGGGATCGATGGCCAAGTTCATCTTCGTCACCGGAGGCGTGGTCTCGGCCCTGGGCAAGGGCATCACCGCCGCCTCGCTGGGCCGCCTGCTCAAGGCCCGCGGCCTGCGGGTGGCCATCCAGAAGATCGACCCGTACATCAACGTGGATGCGGGCACCATGAGCCCGCTGCAGCACGGCGAGGTGTTCGTCACCGAAGACGGGGCCGAGACGGACCTGGACCTGGGGCACTACGAGCGGTTCATCGACGAGAACGTCTCCCGGGCCCACACCGTCACCACCGGGCAGGTCTACCAGGCGGTGATCGAAAAGGAGCGGCGCGGGGACTTCCTGGGTGGTACCGTTCAGGTGATCCCCCACATCACCAACGAGATCAAGGGCCGCATCCTGTCGGTGGCCGAGACCAGCGGGGCCGACGTGGTGATCGTCGAGATCGGCGGGACGGTGGGCGACATCGAGGGCCTGCCCTACCTGGAGGCCATCCGGCAGCTGCGCCGGGACATCGGCCGCGACGAGGTCATGTACATCCACGTGACCCTGGTCCCCTACATCGGTGCCGCCGGAGAGCTGAAGACCAAGCCCACCCAGCACAGCGTCAAGGAGCTGCGCAGCATCGGCATCCAGCCCGACGCCATCGTCTGCCGCTGCGAGCGGCCCCTGCCGCGGGACGTGCGGGAGAAGATCGCCCTCTTTTGCGACGTGGAACCCTCGGCGGTGGTGAGCAACCCCGACGTGGACACCATCTACGAGGTCCCCCTGCGCCTGGAGGAAGAGGGGCTGGGGGAGATCGTGGTGCGCCGCCTGGGCCTGCCCCGGCGGGAACCGGACCTGCGCCAGTGGCGGGAGATGGTCGAACACATCAAGCATCCCGACGGCCAGGTGCGGATCGCCGTGGTGGGCAAGTACGTGGACCTGACCGACGCCTACATCAGCGTGGCGGAGGCCCTGGGCCACGGCGGCATCGCCCACCGGCTGGGGGTCGACATCCACTGGATCCACAGCGAGGCCGTGGAGGAACAGGGTGCCGAGCGCCTTCTCAAGGACATGCATGGCATCCTGGTTCCCGGGGGCTTCGGCTACCGCGGCGTGGAGGGCAAGATCGCCGCAGCCCGCTATGCCCGGGAGCACGGGGTGCCGTACCTGGGCATCTGCCTGGGTCTGCAGTGCGCGGTCATCGAGTTCGCCCGCCACGTGCTGGGGCTTGAGGGAGCCCACAGCACCGAGTTCGACGCCGGCACACCCCATCCCGTCATCGACCTCATGGAGGAACAGAAGCAGGTCACCAACCTGGGCGGCACCATGCGGCTGGGGCGCTATCCCTGCCGGCTGGAACCGGGATCCCTGGCCTGGGAGCTCTACGGGCGGCAGGAGCTGATCTACGAGCGGCACCGCCACCGTTACGAGGTGAACAACCGGTACCGCGACCGCCTCAATGCCGCCGGCCTGCGCACCACCGGCGTGTGGCCGGAGGGCGATCTGGTGGAGGTCGTCGAGTTGCAGGGCCATCCGTGGTTCGTGGGTACCCAGTACCACCCCGAACTGAAGTCGCGGCCCACGCGTCCCCACCCCCTCTTTGCCGGTTTCGTCCGGGCGGCGGCAGAGCGGGCCGGCCTGCGGCCGGTCCGGGCAGGGGCCCGGTCCTGACCCCGCGGGCGCCGGCAGGGAAGCGGGGCGGCTGAACGGAACCTGAACCGTCAGGGGTACCAGGCACCCGGCGGGGCCTGGACGACCGGCGGAAGGAATCCCCCACGAGGAGAAGCGAACCATGACAAGCCAGCGTCAGCCATGGGCCAGCCGGCGCCTGCAGTGGGCTTTTGTGCTCGTCCTCGGCCTGCTGGTGGCCGGATCGGTGGTGGCCCTGCTGGTACCCGGCGGGAGAGACGGCCTGGGGGCAGGAACCGCTGGCCAGATCGCCGTGGTGACCATCGACGGGCCCATCGCCGCCGGTGCCAGCGCCGAGGGGCTGCTGGGTGCCGTGGTGGGGGCCGACGACATCGTCAGCCAGCTGCAGCAGGCCCGCGAGGACCCGGCGGTAGCGGCCGTGGTCATCCGGATGAACACGCCCGGTGGCAGCGCGGCCGCGGCCCAGGAGATCGGCGTGGCCGTCCAGCGCCTGCGGGACGCGGGGAAGCCGGTGGTGGTGTCCATCGGCGACCTGGGCGCGTCGGGAGGCTACTGGATCGCCGCCATGGCCGACCGCATCGTCGCCAACCCCGCCTCCCTGACCGGCAGCATCGGCGTGATCATGGAGGTCACCCACTACGAGGACCTGTACGAGAAACTGGGCATCGATGTCGAGACCATCAAGAGCGGGCCCTTCAAGGACATCGGCTCGGCCACCCGGCCGCTGACGGCCGAGGAGCGGCGGTTGCTTCAGGGCCTGGTCAATGACATCTACCAGCAGTTCGTCGACGTGGTGGCCCGGGGGCGGGGCATGAGCCGGGAGCGGGTGCTGGAGCTGGCCGACGGCCGGGTTTTCACGGGGCGCCAGGCCAAGGCGGAGGGCCTGGTGGACCAGCTGGGCACCTTCGAGGATGCGGCCGACCTGGCCGCCCAGCTGGCGGGGCTTGAAGACTACGAGCTCATCGAATACGGTCCCTCCAGTCCCCTGCAGGACCTGCTGCGCTGGATCGGCGCCAGCGGCCGCACGGGGCTGGTCCAGGGCGCCGGGCCGGTGCCTGAACTGGTGCGCTGGGAGCTGTACCGGGCGGTGCCTCGCTAGGGCGTCGGGGCCGTGGTCCCGGACATCTCAGCGGGCAAGGAGCGCCGCGGGCCGCACCGGCGGGGCGCCGCCAGGGGGGGAAGGGCGGAGTGGAAGAGCAGCGGAGGAACCAGGGCGAGCAGGCGGAGACGGAGCGGGGTTTCCAGGAGGAGGCGGGGGCGTCGCCCGGCTTGGGGCGGCCCGATGCGGGCGGCGGGCCTCCCCAAGCCGGCCAGGAGCCCGGCGCGGCGCAGCAGGCGTCCTCACCCCAGCCGGGAACCGCTTCCCCGGAGGGGGCCGGGCGCGGCGGGGACGGGGGGTACTCCGGAGAGGGAGGAGCGGCCGGCCCGGGCGGGGTCCGGGAACCTCTCGGCACCGGCGACCGGCCGGGGCTGGTGGACTGGGTGTTCGGGGTGATCTTCACGCCGCGGGCGACCTTTGCCCGCCTGGCGGCGCTTGACCGCCCGCCCCTGGGGATGCTGCTCACCGTGGCGATCCTGATCACCGCCGTCAGCGGCCTGGTGCAGGGCACGGCGGCCGTCCGGGAGCTGGCCCTGCCGGTGGCGCCCGGGGAATCCCCGCTGCTGGCCCCGGAGCTGGCCCGGAATCCGGGGGTGAACCTGGCCCTCGGCGTGCTGGTGGCCATCCTGGGCGTGGTGATGATGTTCGTGGGAGCCGGGTTCCTCCACCTGGTCGCCGACCTGGCGGGCGGCCGCGGCAGTGGGGTCCACCTGCTGGCCGCCATGGCGCTTGCGTCCCTGCCCCCCAACCTGATCGGCATCCCCCTGGAGGCGCTGGCGGCGCGGCTGGGCAGCGCCGGGAGTGCCCTGCGCGACGTGAGCGCCCTGGCCATGGGCATCTGGTCGCTGATCCTCACCTACCGGGCTCTCCGGGCCACCAAGCACCTGAGCCGCGGCGACGCGCTGATCGTGTTGTTCGTTCCCGTTCTGGCCTTCCTGGGGCTGGCTGTCCTGGCCGTGCTGGTCATTGCCGGGGCGGCGGTGGTGGCGGGGGCCGCGGCTCCCTGAGCGGGTGCCGGCAGGCCCCAGAGCCCCGGCCGTTGCGGGAATGGCCCCCGCCGCCCGCTTGGACACCGGTACCCGGGGGTGGATGACTTCACCGTCTTCCGTCCTCCTGAGGGCTGCTGCCGTTGTCGCCGCCCGAAGGGGCCAGCCCGGGCGGCACGGGGTGGCCGCCTCCCAGGCGGTGCTGCAGGGCCTGCCAGCGGGCCGCCAGATCCCGCGGGCTGCCGGCGTCGGGGCGGGCCATGGCTTCCCGGTAAAGGGCGGCGGCCAGCTCCGGTGCGGGGCGCCGGAGCTGGTCGGCTGCGGCCACCAGCAGGCGGGCGGGGAGGACCGAGCGGGCGTCGGGTTGCTCCAACCAGGCGGCCAGACGGCGCCAGTCGTTCCGGCGGAGCAGCAATTCGGCCCGCAAGGCGGCATCGCCCCTCTGCTCCAGGTAGCGCTCTACCGCCGGGGCCACCCTTTCCCATTCGCCCGCTGCCCGGGCGGCGGCCTCCAGGGCGTCCAGAGCCGCCCGGGACGGGCGGTCGGCGAAGTTGGCCGCCAGGTACGGTACCGCCCGCTCGGGACGCCCCCGGTTCAGCCACACCTCTGCCACGGCCTGCCGGGCCGCCGCTAAGAGGTCCGGCTCGCCCGCCCGGGCCAGGGCGCGGTGGGCCAGGCTGAGGGCCACCTCGTACCGCCCCGTTTCCCGGAAGAACCGGCTCCCGGCCAGCAGCGCCTCGGGGCCCAGGGCAGCGGCGGTGACGGCCACGGAGGCGGCTGCGCGGGACCGGAGCAGTCCCGCCCGGCCGGGGCCGCCCGCCGGTTGGGCCGCAAGACCTTGGCCCGCCGGATGGGTGACGCCGTGGCCGGGCCGGCGGGAGGCGCCCGGAACGTCGCGGGGGCCGTGGGTTCCGGCGCCGTCCTCGGCCGCCGGTTCGCCAGCGCCGCGGGTGCCGGGGGTGCCGGACCCGGCAGCGGGGGCGACGGTGCCCGGGCCATTGCCGAGACCCGCCGGCAACCCGCCGGTGCGCAGGGCTTCCAGCCGGGTCAGCAGGCGTGCGGCCGCCTCCCACCGGTGGAAGAGCCAGCGGGCGGCTGCCGTTTCGCCCCGGGCCCGGGCCGCCAGCACCAGGCCGGCCTGGCGCCAGAGAAGCCCCGTCACGGTCAGGGTCAGGGCGTCGATGACGCCCGCCGCCAGGGCCCGGGAGGGAGAGCCTGGGCTTGGCACGGGGACCGGGGAACCCTCCCTGCCTGTCCATCCGGCCTCCAGGGCATCCGCCCACTGGTGCAGGGTCTCCGGGTCGGGGTCTGCCCGGCGCTCCAGCTCCAGCAGCCACGCGGACGGGCGCGCGGCAGGCCGGGAGCCCGCCGGTGCCGCGGCCACCCGGCCGCCCGGGGCGGGTTTCGGCGCCCCGGCGGGGTCCGGCTCCCGCCCGCCGCCGGCAACGGGGTCCTGCCGGGAGGCGGAGCCGTCATCCCGTTGGGCACCAGGGGTGGCACCCGCCGGGCCCGTGCCGCCCGCCGGAGCTGGTTCCTCCGGCGGCCGGGCCGGAGCTGGGACCGCCGCGTCCACCTCGGCCAGCAGGGCCGGTTCTTCCTCGACCAGCCGGCGGATCAGTTCCAGCAACTCCCCCCGGGGCCGTTCCTCCAGGTGCTCCAGCCGCTGGTCGACGGAGGCGAAGGTCTCGGGCGCGTGGATCCAGGCGTAAAGCAGCGCCACGGCATGCTTGCACAGGCCGCCGCCGGCCCGGCGCGGGCACTCGCACTGGCCTGCCGCATCGGGCCCCTCCGGGCCGCGCAGCACATGGACCACCGTCCGGGAGACGCCGCGAGAGCCGCGCACTTCCCCCAGCAACCGAGCACCCGAAACCAGGCGGTGTTCCACCCGGCCCAGCAGAAACAGGTCCAGGGCCCGGATGCGAACGGGCTCGGGCGCCAGCCGGGCCAGCATGGCCTCGTTGACGGCAGCCAGCAGGTGATCGGCCGGGGGACGGCCAGGGTGGTTCCGTTCCATGCTCGCTCATCCTTCGCCGGAGGCCGGCAGGGATACCCGGCGGCCGGAAGGCCGCTCCCCTCCAGGATAGCCCATTGCCGTCACCGCCGTCCGGACCCGCCCCGACGGGATGCGGGTCCATCATGGGGTAGCCGCCATGGCTACACAGGGCAAAAATTGGGCGCCAGAGTCCACGGAAATCGCTTCCGGTGTATCGTGCTGAACACAGGTGCGGGCAGGACCCGTTTTATAATGGGCCTCCCAGGAATTGCACCGGTGCACGCTGGGAGGTGTCATCACGCCTGAGCAGGCTGCCGGATGCCGTTGAATCCGGCAGCCGGGGGAGAGATGGGGGATGGAGCCGATGGACCAGCCACAGCACGGCCGGTGGGGGAAGGTGGCCGCCTACACCGAGCTGGCAAGAGCCAGCCGGTCCCTGGCCGCAGGTGGCGTGGAGCGCCGGTACTGGTACATCCTTTGCCGCGAGCGGACGCCCCATGGGGCCGTCTTTTTCTACATCAAGAGCCGGGTGGAGACCTGGGACGAGGGTCGCCTAACCGGCGAGGACTTTGCCGTTCAGCGGCTGCCCGGGCGCAACGACGAACAGGCGGCCCGCCAGAGTTTCGGCCGCTTGGCCGAGGCTCGGGTTCCCGTGTCGCCCGTCCACCTCACCGATATCTTGCGTGACCTGACCCTGCTGGCCGCCGAACACCCCTCCCGCTGGACCTTGCCGCCCCGGCAGGCGCGGCGGCACCCGCCCGCCCGCCGCCGGGCACCTGTGCCTGGTGCCCTGCACGGAGCGGTACCGCGCCCTGCCGGCCTCCGCAGGGGGGAGAAAGCCGCCCGAGCCCGTTCCCGTGATCACAATGCAGGACCGCGAACGGGCTCCGACGAACCCGGCGCCTTTCGCGCCGGCCAGGGCGCGGGGCAGGACCGGTACGGCCGGCCGGCGGGCCACGTCAGGCCCGTTCCCCACCCTGGCCGGGATCCGGCAGGAGGGGCCGGTGGCGGCTCAACCAGGGGCGCCGCGTCACCGGCAGTTCCCCGGGGCACGGCAGGCTGAGGACCGGCTGCCGGCTCCCGCAGGTGGGCCTGGAACCGGCCGGAGCCCGTGAACGGGGTCCGCCACACGGAGGGAACCGGCCCGGGGCGGATGCGGGGAGCGCCCGCCCCGGGCTGGCCCATGCCCGCGGGTGGAACCGGGTGCGCGCGGCCGTGCCGGTGCCACGGCACCCCGCAGCGGTGCCGGTGTCACGGTCCCCGGATCACCCCCGGATCAGCACCCGGCGGCTTCCTCGCCGGCCGCCAGGACTTCTGCCTGCAAAAGGGCTTCGAGCCGGGCGGTGTCCCGGACGTGGAGCGGCCGGGTGCGACCGACAATGCCCTGGCGCCGCAGGTCGGCCAGAACGCGGTTCACGCTGACCCGGCTGGTGTTGGCCGCCAGGCCGATGGCCCGCTGGGTCAGCGCTGCCGGTAGCCGGCTTCCCCCGCCGCCCGGCGCGGGGAAAGCCTGGGCCAGGGTGACCAGCACGTGGAGGATGCGCAGGCGGGCGCAAGGCCACAGCAAGCCCGTGACCCGGCCCAGGGTCTGGTGGTAGGACTGCATGCCCTGCTGGGCCAGAAGGAGGGCCAGACCCGGGCGCTGGGCCAGCATGGTGGTGAAGCGGTGGTACGGCCAGAAGGCGGTGTGGCAGGCGGTGATGGAGGTGGCGGCCAGCAGGGCGGCCGGGCGGCCGAAGAGGGGGGCGGGATCCCCGGCCAGGGCGGGGGCGGTCACCACGGCCACCAGGCGCGCTTCGCCGCCGTCATCGGTGGCCAGGCGTAGTGCTCCCCGGGCGAGCCAAAAGATACCCTGGGCTGCGGTGCCACCCGCGAATACCAGCTCGCCGGGCCGCCAGCGCCGGATCTGGGCCTGGGCCATGGCCCACCGCCAGTCCTGAGGCGAAATGCCCAGACCGTGGGGAAACCCTGCGGCAGGGGCCGCGGGGACGGGCGCAGGCCCCATCCCCTGGGCTGCCGGTGTCGCCTTGTCCGGCCATGGCCGCGAAGCGCGCGGCCGGCCGTCGACTGCCGGCGAAACCGGTGGCGGCATGGGTGCCGGGCCAGGTGACGGGGAGCAGGTGCGCTCGGGCGCACTGAAAGGGTTGACGGCATGGACCGGTCGCAAGGGCAGACCTCCTCACCCGAATGGGTGCCTCCCGGGATACTTCCAGTCGATAGGCTAATTTCCTTTTACTAGGTGTAGAGAGAAACGGGACGCGCCAGCGATGCGGTCCGCCGCCAAGGGCTTGCGGGAAAAGCATGAATACTATAAAGGTTTACTTGCGCCATCGCGGCGGTGGCGCTTTCTTCATGCGAGAACCGGCAGGAAAAACGGCCCAGGGGCCGGTGCCGCGGCCGGGCATCGCATTGCCCGGGCGCCCTGGCATCGCAGCAGGGGTCAAAGTAAGGATGTGCGGTTCAGCAGCCCAAGGAGGGGATCGGGGTGGCAGGGTCCATCGTGCGCCGGACGGAGATTCCCGGCCCGCGCTCGCGGGAGCTCCTGGCGCTGAAGCAGCGGTACGTGGCCAACGCCAAGTCGGTGCTGGCCCCGGTGTTCATCGAGCGGGCGGAGGGCGCCCTGATCACCGATGTGGACGGGAACACCTACATCGACCTGGCGGGCGGCTTCGGCGTGATGAACGTGGGCTACTCCCAGCCGGCGGTGGTGGAGGCCATCTGCCGCCAGGCGCAGCTCTACACCCACACCGACTTCACCGTGGTGCCCTACGAGCCCTATGTGCGCCTGGCCCAGCGGCTGGCGGACCTGGTACCCATCCCCGGCCCCGTCAAGGCTGCGTTCTTCAACTCGGGCGCCGAGGCCGTGGAGAACGCCGTCAAGATCGCCAAGCACTACACCGGGCGCCGGGCCGTGATCGCCTTTGAAGGCGCCTTTCACGGCCGTACCTGGATGGCCCTCACCCTCACGCACAAGGTCAAGCCTTACAAGGCGGGCCTGGGCCCCTTCGTCCCCGAGGTCTACCGGGCACCCTATCCCTACCCGTACCGCGGGCCCCAGGGCCTGTCGGCCGACGAGGTGGGCCTGTGGGCGTACCGGCAGCTGGAGCGGCTGCTGGAGGTGACGGTGG
The DNA here is from genome assembly GCF_003403315.2 of Thermaerobacter sp. PB12/4term. Lineage (NCBI taxonomy): Bacteria > Bacillati > Bacillota > Clostridia > Eubacteriales > Clostridiales Family XVII. Incertae Sedis > Thermaerobacter > Thermaerobacter sp. PB12/4term. The sequence continues at coordinate 2,774,945 of NZ_CP048407.1, read as the reverse complement.
CGCCTGAAGACGTGGCCGCCATCGTCATCGAGCCGGTGCAGGGCGAGGGCGGCTTCGTCGTACCGCCGGCCAACTTCCTGCAGAAGGTGCGGGAACTGTGCACGCGGCACGGCATCGTCCTGATCTGCGACGAGGTCCAGACCGGCTTCGGTCGCACCGCCCGGATGTTCGCCACCGAGCACTTCGGCATCGAGCCGGACCTGATGACGGTGGCCAAGTCCATTGCCGGCGGCATGGTGCTGTCGGGGGTCGTCGGCCGGGCGGAGATCATGGACGCGGCCCGCGACACGGCCATCGGCGGGACCTATGTGGGCAATCCTGTGGCCTGTGCGGCCGCCCTGGCGGTGCTCGACGTGTTCGAGCAGCAGAACCTGCTGGCCCGGGCGGAGGAGGTGGGCCGCCGCTTCCGGCAGCGGTTCGAGGCGATGCAGAGCCGGTTCGACCAGATCGGGGAGGTCCGGGGTCTGGGTGCCATGGTGGCCATGGAGCTGGTCACCGACCGGGCGACCAAAGAACCCGCCAGCGAGGCGGTGGGCCGCATCATCGCCGAGGCGCTCAAGCGGGGCGTGATCACAGCGCGGGCAGGCCTGTACGGGAACGTGATCCGGGTGCTGGCGCCGCTGGTCATCACCCCCGAACAGATCGACGAGGCGTGCGACGTGCTGGAAGAATCCCTGGCCGCCGTGTTCCGGTGACGGGTGCGGGGCCGGGGCGGCCCTGGCCTGGGCCGCCCCGGCCCTCCCGGCGGGCGCGGGTCGACGGAGGCGCAGACCATGGTGGTGCTGGACAAGACGGAGCGGGAGATCATCAAGCTCCTGCAAAAGGACGGGCGCATGTCCTTCGTGGACATGGCCGAGCAGATCGGGGTGACCGAAGGGACCATCCGGCGCAAGTTCTACCGGCTGCTGGAAGAGGGCATCATCAAGATCGCAGCGGTGACGGATCCCTTCGAGGTGGGGTTCAACGCGCCGGCCATCATCGGCCTCAACGTGGACCAGAGCCGGATCCGCGAGATCGTGGAAAAGCTCACCCGCCTGCCCCGGGTCCATTATGTGGCCATGACCACGGGCATCTATGACATCATCGTGTACGCCTTCTTCTCGGACAACCGGGAGATGGCGTCCTTCCTGCTGGAGGAACTGTCGCAGATCGAGGGCATCACCAACACCCAGACCTCCCTGGTGCTGGACATCTACAAGCAGGACTTCGCCATCGGCCTTCCCCAGCGCCAGGAGGAGGGACGCCGGCGCCGCCGTCGCAGCCTGCCGGCCACTTGAGCCCGTCCTGAGCCCGAGGGCCCGCACGGGCGGTGTCCTTGGCGGGCCCGCACGGGCACCGGCCGGGACGTGCCCTGGAGGGATCGCCATGGCACGGGATGTCAGCCCCCAGCAGCCCGCGGCCACGCGGGTGCCTGGAGCGGAAGCGCCCGCAGGGGAAGGTCCCGGGGTCGAACCGGCAGCGGGCCGCCCCCAGGCGGGCGGGGCCCAGGCGGTCCTGGTCTACGTGACCGCCGCCAACGCCGGCGAGGCCCGGCGAATCGGGCGCCAGGCGGTGGAACAGCGCCTGGCCGCCTGTGCCAACGTCTACCCGCACATCGACTCCTTCTACTGGTGGCAGGGGGAGCTGGTGGAAGACCACGAAGCGGTGGTCGTCCTGAAGACCCGGCGCGACCGCGTGGCCGAGCTGATCCGGGCCGTGCGCGGCTGGCACAGCTATACGGTGCCTGCCATCCTGGTCTTCGAGGTGCGGGACGGGAACCCCGACTATCTGCGCTGGCTGGAGGAAGAGGCGGCCCCGGGCGGGCGCTGAGGGAGCCGGCCCGGGGCCGCGTCAGGGCTGATCCCCCCGCCCTCAGTCCCGGCCAGCGCCTGCCGCCGGGGCCATCAGGGCATCCCGCCCGCCGCGCAGCACCCGGCCCGCCAGGACGCCGGGAACCCGGTGGCCATCTTCCACCGCAATCCGGCCGTTGACCACCACCAGGTCGATGCCCTCCGGCGGCACCGCCGGCTCCTGCCACGTGGCCCGGTCCGCCACGGTGGCCGGGTCGAAGACCACCAGGTCCGCGTACATGCCCACCCGGATCAGGCCCCGGTTCCGCAGGCCGAAGAAGGCGGCGGGCTGGCCCGTCATCTTGTGGATCGCCTCTTCCAGCCCCAGCACCCCGGTCTCCCGAACGTAACGGGCCAGCACCCGCGGGTAGGCGCCGTACACCCGCGGGTGGAGACGGGGGTCCCTGCGGGCGGCGGACGGGGAGCGGGCCCCACCGTCGCTGGAAACGATGGTGAAGGACTGCCGCAGCAGCTGGCGCAGGTTGTCCTCGCCCACGACCAGGGCCGTGGCCACGGCGCCCGGGTCGCGGTCGAGAAGCCACCGCGCCGCGTCGGCGGGGGAGGTACCCCGGGCCGCGGCCAGCTCGGCCAGGGTCATCCCCTCCACCTCCGGCAGGCGGCTATGCCGGATGACCAGGTCCCCTGGGGGGTAGCGGTTCCATGTCTGGGCCAGGGGCAGGGCGCTGGCGTAGTCCGGCGACCGGTAGGGGTACACGTCGGCCACCACGGTCAGGCCCTCCGCCCGTGCCGCCAGGATCTGCTCGATCAGCTGCGGCTGCACATCCCAGTTCCGCTGGTAGACTACCTTGAAGTGGGAGATGTCAACCGCCACACCGGCCTCACGCCCTACCGCCAGAGCCTCGGCCAGCGCCTGGGCGACGGCATCGCCCTCGCTGCGCATGTGGGTCGAGTAGATGCCGCCGTACGGTGCGATGACCCGAGCCAGGGCCACGATCTCGGCGGTGGTGGCGTACCGCCCGGGCACGTACTCCAGGCCCGTCGACAGGCCCAGGGCTCCGTCCGCCATGGCCTGCTCCAGCAGCCGGGCCATGGCCCGCAGCTCGGCGCCCGTGGGCTCGCGCCGGTCCGTGCCCATCACCGCGGCCCGGATGCTGCCGTGACCGGCAAAGAGAGCATGGTTGGTGCCCACGCCCTGCCGTTCCAGCCGCCGGAGGAACGGGCCCAGGGGAATGGGCGAGCGGCCGTCCACGCCGCCGATCACCGTGGTCATGCCCTGAAGCAGGTCCGCGTCGCCGCCCGGCACCGACGTCACGTACTCGTAGGTGTGGGAGTGGGCGTTGATGAAGCCCGGCGCCACCACCCGGCCGGCGGCGTCGACGACGCGGCGGGCGCGGGCGCCGTCCAGGCGGCCGATGGCAGCGATCCGGTCACCCCGCACGCCCACGTCGGCCCTGTAAGGCGGCCGGCCGCTGCCGTCGACCACCAGGCCGCCGCGGATCACCAGGTCGAAGACGGGGCCCGCGGGGACCGGCCCAGCGCCGGCATCCCGGGCGTCGCCGGGGCGGTCACGTCCCGCGGATGGGCCGGTGCCCCCGGCCGGTGGCACGCCGGGGCCACCGGTCGGGGGATTGCCGCTTCCGGCGGCAGGGGGTACGCCGGTGCCCGGCGCCGGGCTCGCTCCTGGGACAGCCGCCGGGTCGCCCGCCGCCGGGGCCGGGCCCGCGGTGCCGGCCCCGGCGGCGGGTGGCTTGACGACCCCGGCCGGCGTACCACCGGTTGCCCCGCCGTGGGGCCCGGGTAGGCCCTGCGGGCCCCTCCCCGTGCCCTGTCCTGCCGCCGTCCGGACCCAGTAGGCGGTACCGCCCAGCAGAGCCAGGGCCACGGCGGCCGTCAGGGCAACGGCCAGCAGGCGCCGCCCTTGCAAAGGCCGGTCGCCCGTCCGGCGCCGGCGGCCGGGGGCCAGCACCATGGCGGGGGTGCCCAGGTCCTCTGACCCGGGCGGCCGGGGCGGGCTGGGAACCGGACCGGCGGGACCGGCGGGTGCGTCCCCGGGACGGGGGCGATGCGGTGGGGGGGATGCGGCCAAGGCTGGACACCCTTTCCCTTTTCCGTCGAGTCCGCCCCTGGGGATTCGGGGCCGTGGGGCGATGCCCCTGCCACGGTGCCGCGGGCAGCTGGGCCCGGGCTGCCGGGGTGCCCGCCGCCGGCAAGCCGGGCCCGACGGTGGTGGGTGGCCGCACCCCACCGCCACGACCCACCGGCCCGCGGCCTCTTCCTGGCAGCAGCGGGTGGGAGTGCCCAGGCTTGCCCCCTTGTGGCGCCTCTGGGGGATTCCTATAATAAGGGCGAAAGGTCAAAGATGGTCAAACAGGGCCGCTCAGGCCGCGGGGCCCGCCAGGCGGGCCCGGGCCACCGGGAGGGGTGCGGCGCCCGGGCCCGCGGGTGCGGACGGGGCCGAGCGGGGAGGAGGAGCCATGGCATCGCTGTGTTCCCTGATTGAGCAATATCTCAAGCGGGAGCTGGAGCGGGCGGGCGGGGTGCTCGAACTCCAGCGCAGCGAGCTGGCGGCCCGCTTCGCCTGCGCACCCTCCCAGATCAACTACGTGCTGGAGACGCGCTTCACGCCGGCGGCCGGCTACGCCATCGAGAGCCGGCGCGGCGGCCGCGGGTTCATCCGCATCGTGCGGCTGCCGCTGGCGGAGCGGGGCAACCTGCTGGACGTGCTGGACCGCTGGGTGGGCGACATGATCGACCAGGACGGGGCCGAGGCGCTGATCGCGCGGCTGGAGGAAGAGGGCATCGCCGGCCGCCGCGAGGCGGCGCTGATGAGGGCGGCGGTGGACCGGAACACCCTGGCCGTCGACCTGCCCTGGCGGGACATGGTCCGGGCCCGCCTGCTCAAGGCCATGGTGCTGGAGCTCCTCAAGGGCGGGGAGCCTACCCGGGAGGACGGAGGCGGTGGCGATGCTCTGCGACGAGTGCGGGCAGCGCAAGGCCACGGTGCACCTGACCCAGATCATCAACGGTAAGAAGACCGAGCGGCACCTGTGCGCCCACTGCGCCCAGCGGCACGAGCACGAGTTCTTCTTCGAGCCCCAGTTTTCCATCCACAACCTGCTGGCCGGCCTGCTGGAAGGCTGGCAGCCGCCGGCGGGCACGGTGCAGGATCTGCGCTGCTCCCGTTGCGGTCTCCGCTACCGGGAGTTCGCCCGGACGGGGCTCCTGGGGTGCAGCCACTGCTATGACGATTTCCGCCAGCAGCTGGAGCCCGTGCTGCGGCGGATCCAGGGGCAGGTTCGTCATGGGGGCAAGGTGCCCTCCCGGGCCGGCAGCCGGGTCCAGCTGGGCCGGCAGCTGGAGCAGTTGCGGGCCCGGCTGCGGGAGGCCGTGGCGCGGGAGGAATACGAGGAAGCCGCCCGCCTGCGCGACCAGATCCGCCAGCTGGAGCAGCGGGTGCGGGCGGGCGAGGGCTGGGCGGGTACCGCCGGGCCCGGGGCGCCTCCGGGCGGTCCCGGCAGTGCGCCCCCGGGCACCGCACCCGGCCGTTAGGAGGGACCGGACATGACGGCAAACCCGGGCGTCCAGCGGGTGCGGTGGATGGAGGGGGGCGGGCCCGCTGCGGATCTGGTCCTCTCCAGCCGGATCCGCCTGGCCCGCAACCTGGAGGATTATCCGTTCCCCACCCTGCTGGGCCCTGAGCAAGGCCAGGAGATCATCCGGCTGATGGAGGGGGTCACCGAGCACTTGTCGGCAGCGGGCCTGGGCCGGTTCACCCTGCTGCGCATGGCCGATCTCAGCCCCCTGGACCGGCGGGTGCTGGTGGAACAGCACCTCATCAGCCCGCAGCATGCCCGCAACGCGGCCACGGGTGCCGTGATCCTCAACGACGACCGCTCCATCAGCATCATGGTCAACGAGGAGGACCACCTGCGCATCCAGTGCCTGCTGGGCGGGCTGCAGCTGCACGAGGCGTGGGCCGTGGCGACCCGGGTGGATGACGTGATCGAGGCCCACGTGCGCTACGCCTTTGACGACGAGCGCGGCTACCTGACCACCTGCCCGACGAACCTGGGGACGGGCATCCGGGCGTCGGTGATGGTCCACCTGCCGGGTCTGGTGCTGGCCCGCCAGGCGGGCCGCCTGCTCAGCCAGCTGGGCAAGGTGGGCATGGTGGTGCGGGGCCTGTACGGCGAGGGCACCGAGGCCCTGGGCAACGTCTTCCAGGTGTCCAACCAGATCACCCTGGGGCCGTCGGAGGAGGAGCTGATCGACAACCTGATCGGGTTCACCCGCCAGCTGCTGGATCAGGAGCGCAGCGCCCGGGAGCGGCTCTACCGGGAGAACGAGGACGGGGTCAAGGACCGGGTGATGCGAGCCTACGGCCTTTTGACCAACGCCTGGACCATTTCGTCGGAAGAGGCGATCCGGCTGCTCTCGGACCTGCGCCTGGGGATCGACCTGAACGTTCTCTCCCACGTGCGGCCGGAGGTGTTCAACGAGCTGATCGTGCTGACGCGGCCGGCCTGCCTGCAGAAGCTGGCGGGCAAGGAACTGGATGCCCGGGAGCGGGATCTGCTCCGGGCGCGGCTGATCCGGGAGAGGATCGCCGCAGCGCTACGGAAAACTACCCAGTGACCGGTGGAGGGGGGTCCGCCCATGTTTGGCCGGTATTCGGAGCGGGCCCAGCGGGTGATCCTGCTGGCCCAGGAAGAGGCGCGCCGGTTGAACTACAACTACGTCGGCACGGAGCACCTGCTGCTCGGCCTGATCCGGGAGGGCACGGGCATCGCCGCCAAGGCGCTGCAGAGCCTCGGTATCAACCTGGAGCAGGTCCGGGCCGAGGTGGAGAAGATCATCGGCCGCGGCAACGGCCCCATCCAGGGGGAGATCGGCTACACGCCGCGAGCCAAGAAGGTGGTCATGGAATTGGCTCCGGAGGAGGCCCGGCTGCTGGGCCACAACTACGTGGGCACCGAGCACATCCTGCTGGGGCTCATCCGTGAGGGGGAGGGCGTGGCGGCCAAGGTCCTGGAGAACATGGGCGCCGACCTGGACCGGGTGCGCCAGACGGTGATCAAGCTGCTGGGCGGCACCGCGGCGCCGGCCCCCGCAGCCCGCCAGCGCCGGCAGAAGAGCACCACCCCGGTGCTGGACAACTTCGGCCGGGACCTGACCCAGATGGCCGAGGAGGGCAAGCTGGATCCCGTCATCGGCCGGGACAAGGAGATCGAGCGGGTGATCCAGATCCTCTCCCGGCGGACCAAGAACAATCCGGTGCTGATCGGGGAACCCGGCGTGGGCAAGACGGCCATCGTCGAGGGCCTGGCCCAGCGCATCGCCGAGGGCAAGGTGCCCGAGATCCTCAAGGACCGCCGGGTGGTGGCCCTGGACCTGGGCGCCCTGGTGGCCGGCTCCAAGTACCGGGGCGAGTTCGAAGAGCGGTTGAAGAAGGTCATGGACGAGATCCGCCGGGCCGGCAACATCATCCTGTTCATCGACGAGATGCACACCATCATCGGGGCCGGCGCCGCCGAGGGGGCCATCGACGCGGCCAGCATCCTCAAGCCGGCCCTGGCCCGGGGCGAGCTGCAGACCATCGGCGCCACCACGCTGGATGAATACCGCAAGCACGTGGAGAAGGACGCTGCCCTGGAGCGGCGCTTCCAGCCCATCATGGTGGAGGAACCCAGCGTGGAGGACGCCATCCAGATCCTCCGCGGCCTGCGGGACCGGTACGAGGCGCATCACCGGGTGGAGATCACCGACGACGCCATCGTGGCGGCGGTGAAGCTGGCGGACCGCTACATCTCCGACCGGTTCCTCCCGGACAAGGCCATCGACCTGATCGATGAAGCGGCCTCCCGCGCCCGGCTGCAGGCGTTCGTGGCGCCGCCCGAGCTCAAGGAGATCGAGCAGCGCCTGGAGGAGATCCGCAAGGAGAAGGAGGCGGCCGTGCAGTCCCAGGAGTTCGAGAAGGCCGCCAACCTGCGGGACCAGGAGCAGAAGCTGGTGGAGGAGCTGGAGCGGAAGAAGAGCGAGTGGCAGCAGCAGCAGCTCAACGAGAAGATCGTGGTCACCGCCGACGACATCGCCCAGATCGTCTCCAACTGGACGGGCATCCCGGTGCGCCGGCTGGAGCAGGCGGAGAGCGAGCGGCTGCTCAAGCTGGAGGAGATCCTCCACGAGCGCATCGTCGGCCAGGACGATGCCGTCAGGGCCGTGGCGCGGGCCATCCGCCGGGCCCGGGCCGGCCTCAAGGACCCGCGGCGGCCCATCGGCTCGTTCATCTTCCTGGGGCCCACGGGCGTCGGCAAGACGGAGCTGGCCAAGGCCCTGGCCGAGGCGCTGTTCGGCGACGAGGACGCCATGATCGTCCTCGACATGTCCGAGTACATGGAGCGGCACACCGTATCGCGCCTGGTGGGGTCGCCGCCGGGGTACGTGGGCTACGAGGAAGGCGGGCAGCTGACCGAACAGGTGCGCCGCCGGCCCTACTCGGTGGTGGTGTTCGACGAGATCGAAAAGGCCCACCCCGAGGTCTTCAACGTGCTGCTGCAGATCCTGGAGGAGGGCCGCCTGACGGAGGCCAAGGGCCGCACCGTGGACTTCCGCAACACGGTGATCATCATGACCTCCAACGTGGGTGCCGACCTGATCCGGCGCCAGGGCCGGGTGGGCTTCCAGGCCGCCGAGCAGGAGGCGCCCGATTACGAGGACATGAAGCGTAAGATCATGGACGAGGTCAAGCGGACCTTCCGGCCGGAGTTCCTCAACCGCATCGACGAGCTCATCGTCTTCCACGCGCTGACGGAAGAGCACCTGATGAAGATCGTCGACCTGATGCTCAAGCGCGTGGCCGAGCGGCTCAAGGAACACGGCCTGGCCCTGGAGGTCACCGAGGCGGCCAAGCGCAAGCTGGTCAAGGAAGGGTCCGACGTGGTCTACGGCGCCCGGCCGCTGCGCCGCACCATCACCCGGCTGGTGGAGGACCCGCTGTCCGAGGAGATGCTGGCGGGCCGCTTCAAGGAAGGCGACACCGTGCTGGTCGACGTGGACGCCGAGGGCAAGATCGTCTTCCGCCAGGGCGAGAAGGTGGCGGCGGGCGCGGCGGCTCCGGCCGGCGGCGGCCCGGCCGGCGCGGACGAACCGGCCGCCCAGTAGGGCAGGCCTCTGGGGGATGGCCCCTGCCGGGGGTCCGGCGTGCGGCCCGGGTCCCGGGGGCCAGGCCCGGGCGCGAACCCCCGGGCCCCGTGGCCGGCCACGCAGGCAGCCCGCCGGTAGGCGGCCGGCCGGTGGAAGGAGGACGGCGGTGGCCTCGCGCACCGTCTTCACGTGCCAGGCTTGCGGCCACGCGAGCCCCAAGTGGCTCGGCCGCTGCCCCGATTGCGGCGCCTGGAACACCTTCGTGGAAGAACGGGCAGCGGCGCCCGCCCGAGGTGGCGGGCGCCGCAGCGGTCATTCCCTGGCCGGCGTTCTGGCTGCGGCCACGGAGCCGGTGGAGCCCATCGCCCTGCACCAGGTGGATGCCGGCCGGCAGCCGCGGCTGCCCACGGGCATGGCGGAGCTGGACCGGGTGCTGGGGGGCGGGTTCGTCCCGGGGTCGGTGGTACTGGTGGGCGGCGACCCCGGGGTGGGCAAGTCGACCCTGCTCCTGCAGGTGTCCCAGCACCTGGCTGCCCGCGGCTCGCCGGTGCTTTACGTAACGGGCGAGGAGTCGGCCGCCCAGGTGCGGCTGCGGGCGGAGCGGCTGGGAGCCCTGGCCCCGGACCTGGCGGTGCTGCCCACCACCGACGCCCTGCAGGCGGCGGAGGCCATCGGCCGCTACCAGCCCGCCCTGGCGGTGATCGACTCCATCCAGACCCTGGCGCACCCCGACGTGGCCTCGGCACCGGGCAGCGTCAGCCAGGTCCGGGAGAGCGTGGCGCTCCTGATGGCGGTGACCAAGCGGCTGCCGGTGGTCCTGGTGCTGGTGGGCCACGTCACGCGGGCGGGGACCATCGCCGGGCCGCGGGTGGTCGAGCACATGGTCGACGCCGTGCTCTACTTCGAATCGCCCGCCCACCACGCCTACCGCCTGCTGCGGGCCATCAAGAACCGCTTCGGGGCGACCCACGAGATCGCCCTGTTCGAGATGCAGGATCGCGGCCTGGCGGAGGTGGCCAACCCGTCGGCGCGGCTGCTTTCCGAGCGGCCCCGGGGGGCGGCGGGCTCGGCGGTGGTGGCCGCCGTGGAGGGGACGCGGCCCCTGCTGGTGGAGATCCAGGCCCTGGTGGCGCCGGCCCCCTACGGCAACCCTCGCCGCGTGGCCACGGGCCTGGATCTGGGCCGGGCCGCCCTGGTGCTGGCGGTGCTCGACAAGCGGGCCGGCCTCCACCTGGGCGGTTGTGACGTGTACCTCAAGGTGGCAGGCGGGCTGCGGGTGGACGAACCGGCCCTGGATCTGGCCCTGGCGGTCGCCCTGGCCTCCAGCCACCGGGACCGGCCTGCCGATCCCGAGGCCGTGGTCATCGGCGAGCTGGGGCTGGCGGGCGAGGTGCGCTCGGTCCAGCGGGTTGACGAGCGGGTGCGGGAGGCCCAGCGCCTGGGCTTCCGCCGGGTGGTGCTGCCCCGGGGCAACCTGACCCCGGCCCTGGCGGGGGTGGCGGGCGAGCTTGAGCTGGTGCCCGTGCAGCGGGTGGAAGAAGCCATCGCCGCCACCGTGGGCTAGGAGGCGGGCCAGGCAGGCCCGGCCCGCCAGCGAGGAGGCTGCCATGACCGCCGACGACCGCAAGGACAGCCTGATGGCCGCCCTGCGCCGCCTGGCGCCCGGCACCCGGTTGCGGGAGGGCCTGGACCAGATCCTGCGAGCCCGTACCGGGGGCCTCATCGTCGTGGGCGACGGCCCGGAGGTGCTGGAGCTGTGCTCCGGAGGCTTCGAGCTCGACGTGGAGCTCACCCCGGCCCACCTGTACGAGCTGGCCAAGATGGACGGGGCCATCATCCTCTCGTCCGACGGGCGGCGCATCGTACGGGCCAACGTCCAGCTGATCCCCGATCCGCGGGTGCTGTCCTTCGAGACGGGCATCCGCCACCGCACCGCCGAGCGCATGGCCCGGCAGACGGGCGCCCTGGTGATCGCCATCTCCCAGCGCCGCAACGTGATCACCGTCTACCGGGGCGATTTGCGCTACGTGCTGCGCGATCCCGCCCTGATGCTGGCCAAGGCCAACCAGGCCCTGGCCACCCTGGAGCGCTACCGGGCCGTGTTCCTCCAGGCGCTCGGGCACCTGACGGTGCTGGAGTTCGAAGACCTGGTCACCGCCGGCGACGTGGCCTACGTGTTGGGCCGGGCCGAGCAGGTCCGTCGCATCGGCCAGGAGATCGAGGGGTATACCGTCGAGCTGGGCACCGAGGGCCGGCTGGTCCGCCTGCAGCTGGACGAGCTGCTGAGCGGCCTGGAGGACGAGTACCGGCTGGTGGTGCGGGATTACGTGGCCGAGCCCGGCGCCGAGCGGGAGGCCCTTGCTGCCCTGCACGCCCTCTCGCCCGAGGAACTGGCCCAGCGGGCGGCGGTGGTGCGCTGCCTCGGCTACGCCGCCCAGGAGGACGACGAATCACCCCTTACCCCCCGGGGCTACCGCATCCTGCACAAGGTCCCCCGCCTGCCCGCCGCGGTGATCGAGAACCTGGTCCGCCACTTCCAGCGGCTGCCCCGCATCCTGGCCGCCACCGTCGACCAGCTGGACGAAGTCGAGGGCATCGGCGGCGTCCGCGCCCGGGCCATCAAGGATGGCCTGCGCCGGCTCCAGGACCAGGCCTTCCTCGAGCGGCGCCACTGAGCTTTAAGCCCCGTCGCCACCCTGCCCCCCCCTGCGGCCCGCCGGCGGATCCTGCGCCCCCTCCTCAGCAAGCCGCCTGACGGCCCCCTTGGGGCCTGGCGCCAGGATTGGGGAGGCGGCCTTGCCTTGGCGCCCGGTCCCCGGAGGGCGAACCGGCGCCGGGGCGCAGCCTCGCCTCCGGACCGCCCGTGCGGCCTGGCGCCTGGCTCGCGGGAGGTGGCCTTACCATAGCGCCCACCCCCCAGAACGCGAACCGGCGCGGGACGCAGCCAGGGTCCCGGTCCGCCGGGGCCCAGCCCCGCCCCCGGGCCCTCGGGATGGGTCGCTCGCCCGGATTTCCTGCACCTTTGCCCCGCCTGCGCACTAGGCTAATGCGGGTGAGGGCGGGCCGGCGCCCCGGCCGGGGTGCCGGTCTCCCTGCCCCACCGGTCCCGGTTCCACCTGCGGGTCGCCCCCCCGGGCCTGCGCGGAGCGGCTCGCCCCGCCCCTGCCCCCTGCCACAGCCGTGGTCGCGGGCCCCTGGCCTCGCCGGGACGGAACCGGGACCCGGTCCCAACCTCGGGAGGTGGAGATCTTGGCCAACGCGCAGGCGCCGCGCCCCCTGGCCCTGCCGGAGGAAGAGATCGCATCCCTGGCCTGCTCCCTGGAAGAGGCGTCTCCCCAGGCCATCCTGGGCTGGGCCCTGGACCGCTTTCCGGGCCGGCTGGCCCTGGCCTGCAGCTTCCAGGCGGAAGACGTGGCCCTGATCGACATGGCTGCCGCCGCCGGCAAGCTGGAGGCTGTGACCGTGTTCTACCTGGACACGGGCCTGCACTTTCCCGAAACCTACGCCACCTGCCGGCGGGTGGCGGAGTATTACGGTATCGAGCCGGTGGCCGTCCGGCCCCTTCTCACCCTGGAAGAACAGGCCCGGCGCTACGGCCCCAGCCTGTGGCAGCGGGACCCGGACCTCTGCTGCCGGCTGCGCAAGGTGGAACCCCTGCAGCGGTTCCTGGCCGGCTTCGACGCGTGGGTCACCGGCATCCGCCGCGAGCAGACGCCCCAGCGGGCCGGCGCTGCGGTGGTGGAGGCCGACCGCCGGTTCGGCCTGATCAAGGTCAACCCCCTGGCCCGGTGGACCCGCAGCCAGCTGTGGGATTACATCCTCCGCCGCGGCGTGCCCTACAATCCCCTGCACGACCGGGGCTACCCCAGCATCGGGTGCGCCCCCTGCACGCGCCCCGTGGCGCCGGGGGAGGATCCGCGGGCCGGCCGCTGGGCGGGGTTCAACAAGACGGAGTGCGGCCTCCATGCCTGACGGCAGGGCGGAAGGGGGGACAGGTGGCATGACGGGATGGGAAGGAACCGGAGCCGGCGGAGCGGCCCAGGCACGGGCGCAGGCAGCCGGGGGACTCGCTTGGGCAGGAGGCGGAACCCAGGGAGGGAGGGGCGCGGGCCCCGCTGCACCGCAGGTGGAGGCGCCGGGCTCAACCCGGGCCGCCGGACCGGCGCTGGGGGAGGACGTGGGGGAGGAAGGGCTGGTTCCACCCCACGGCGGGCGCCTCTGCCGGCGCCTGGTGGATGACCCCGCCCTGGCGGCAGAGCGGCGGGCTGCAGCCCAGGCGGGCCTGCCCCGGCTGGTGCTCTCGCCCCGGGAGCGCTCGGACCTGGAGCTTCTGGCCACCGGCGCCCTGAGCCCGCTGGAGGGCTTCATGACCGCAGAAGACTACCGCAGTTGCGTGGACACCATGCGGCTGGCCTCGGGCCTGCCGTGGTCGCTGCCCGTGGTGCTCTCCGTCCCGCCGGACCAGGTGGAGGCCGTGCGGCGAGCGCCGGCGGTGCTGCTGGTGGATGAGGGCGGCCGGCCCTGCGGGCTCATGGAGGTCCGGGACGTCTTCCGCCGGGACCGGCAGCGGGAGGCGGTGCTGGTCTTCGGGACCACCGATCTGGCGCATCCCGGGGTCGCGCGGCTGGCTGGGGAGAGCGACTGGTGCGCGGGCGGGCCGGTGGTGGTGTTTGAGCGCCAGCCCACCTGGGCCCGGGAGTGGGTGCTGGAGCCGGCGGAGACCCGGCGCCTCTTCGCCCGGCGGGGCTGGCGCCTGGTGGCGGGCTTCCAGACCCGCAACCCCTTGCACCGGGCCCACGAATACCTGCAGAAGTGTGCCCTGGAGATGGTCGACGGGCTGCTGCTGCACCCGCTGGTGGGGGAGACCAAGGCCGACGACCTGCCCCGGCACGTGGTGCTGGAAAGCTACCGGGTGGCCGTCCGGGTTTACTATCCCCAGGAGCGGGTGGTCCTGGCGGCCTTCCCGGCGGCCATGCGCTACGCCGGCCCGCGGGAGGCCCTCTTCCACGCCCTGATCCGAAAGAACTACGGCTGCAGCCACTTCATCGTGGGGCGCGACCACGCCGGGGTGGGCTCCTACTACGACCCCTACGCGGCCCATCGCATCTTCGACCGCTTCGCGCCGGAGGAACTGGGCGTCATCCCCCTGCGCTTCGAGCATGCCTTCTACTGCCGGCGCTGCGGGGCCATGGCCACGGTGAAGACCTGTCCCCACCCGCCCGCCGACCGCCTCCATCTGAGCGGTACCCGGGTGCGGGCCATGCTCCGGGCCGGCGAGCTGCCGCCGCCCGAGTTCACCCGGCCGGAGGTGGCGGAGCTGTTGCGGGATGCCCTGGCGGCCCAGGGCGCTTGAACGGCGCCGGGTGCGCCCGGCGCGGGTTTCCGTGCGAGGGTTTGAGGGCAGGGGGCGGCACCCTGGGGTGCCGCCCCCTGCCCTCAAACCGTGTCCTCTCCGGCTGCCGCCTCCCGGCCGCAGCGTGCGCGATCCCCTTGCGGCGGGAACCGCCTCCGGGCCGCGGCGTGGGTGACCGTTGCTGCCGCGCGAGCTAGCCGCGGGCCGCGGTGCGGGCCGCAGCCGTGACGCGGAACAAGCTTCCGCCTCCTCGCGGCCGGAACCGGCACCGTCTTGCAACGGGGAAGTTCCCGGGGGCACGCGACCCCGTCCGGCCACGGAACCGGCGTTCCCCTCTTGCCTGGCTCCCGCCGCGCAGCCGTCCCCGCCGCTGCTGCGTCGCGGGTCCCGGCTTGCCAGCCCGGGCAGGGGATCCGGCCCGGGAAGTCCGGCCCTCAGGAGATGTGGTACATCCCCAGGGTTGAGAGCTTGCGGTTCTCCTTGATGAAAAGGTCGAAGGTGTTGATGTCGAACAGGTTGCAGAGGGCGACCAAATAAAAAAGCTGCTTGCCAAGTTCCTCCTCGAGGACCTCGCGGCAGCTTTCGCAAAGCGTCCCGTCGACATGGTCGTCCATATAGCTCTTCAAGTCCCGGAGGGTGCTCTGGGCGGGAATCTTGGGCCGCTGCGCGTGGATGCTGATGCAGCCACAACTGGTTACGGCCTTGGCCACGGCGCGGTGTACGCGGGCGTTGGCTTCCTGAAACTTCGACAGGACGTCCAACACGCTGCGGTGACGGACCAGGCAGTCGGCCACCGCGTGTTGAAACTCATCCACCAACAGGTCCTTCAACCGCGTCACCCCTCTTGCACGGGCATCCCCACGGCCTGGCGCTATTATAGGCACCCCGGGAAAGGCGCGTCAATCAAGGCCTGGGCTCCCGGGGCACCGGCGGGCAGCGAGTCCCAAGGAATTCGTTGACGGGGCTTAATCAGGGTGATAAATTCACTCTTTTTACGGAGGAGGTCTCCCTGGTGTACACTGGGGGAGCGGGAGCCGTGGTGCTGCCCTGGCCCCGGCCCCGGCCCTGGGAGGTGAGGCGGTGTTCCAGGTGGGGGATCGCGTCGTCTATCCCATGCACGGCGCGGGCGTCATCGAGGCCATCGAGGAACGGGAGGTGCTGGGGGAACGGCACCGGTACTACATCCTGCGGCTGCCCGTGGGGGACATGCGGCTTATGATCCCCACGGCCAGCGCCCAGCAGAGCGGCCTGCGGCCCGTGATCCCGGCGGACAAGGTGCCGGCGGTGCTGGAGGCCCTGTGTGAACCGGTTCCACCCCTGGACTCCAACTGGAACCACCGCTACCGGGAGCATGCCGACAAGCTGCGCAGCGGCGACATCCTGGAGGTGGCCGTGGTCGTCCGCAACCTCAGCGCCCGCCAGAAGGCCCGCGGCCTGTCCGGGGGTGAACGGCGGCTGCTGGATCAGGCGCGCCAGATCCTGGTCAGCGAGCTGGCCCTGGCCGGCGGCATGGGGCGGGACGAGGCCGACGCCCTGGTGGAACGGCACCTCGGGGCGGCCGAGCCGGCGGGCGGGGCGTAAACCGGGACCCTGCCGTCAGCACCGGCGCCGCCCTTCCTGTGCGGGGGCCTATGCGGGGGTATAATCGAACTGCACCCGCCAGAGACTGCCACAGACCCGCCCAAAGGAGGCTGAGGGGGCGAATTCCTTTGGGGGGCCGGAGAGCGGGATCCGGGAACGGGACAGCCCGCCGCCAGGCGCCGGGTAGTCTGCGGTGGGGGGCGCCTCGCGGATCCATCAGGCCAACGGCGACATGGGGCCAACCGAAGGGAGGCGAGAGGCGTGCGCATGCGGTCCATCCGGCTGGCCTTCGCCGTCCTGGGTGCCCTGGGCGGCCTGGGGCTGGCCTACTATGGGCTGCTGCAGCAGGAGTCGCTACAGATCCTGGCCGAGCTGCCCCGCCAGTGGACATACGGAATCATGGTTCTTTTTTTGTTGCTGGGCGGCCTCGGCGGGTATGCGGCGGCCCTGCGCATCTGGCAGCAGGTGGTCCAGTTCACCCAGTGGGTCGAATCCCGGCTGGTGCGAACGCCCATCCAGGACACCCTGGCCGGGGTGCTGGGGCTGATAGCGGGCCTGGTCATCGCCAACCTGCTCAGCGGCCCTCTGGGGCTGGTGCCGGTGGTGGGCCCGCTGCTGCCCCCCATCTTCGCGGTGCTGCTGGCCTATCTGGGGGCGGTGGTGGCCGTCAAGCGCCGGGATGACCTGGTCCACCTGCTGGCCGCCCTGCCGCGACCGGGGCGGGAGCGGGACCGGGACCGCGCCCCATCCCGGCCGGCCGGTTCGTACAAGGTCCTGGACACCAGCGCCATCATCGACGGCCGCATCGCCGACGTGGTCGAGACGGGGTTCCTCGAGGGAACCCTGGTGGTGCCCGGCTTCGTGCTGGAAGAACTCCGCCGCATCGCCGACTCGGCCGACACCCTGCGGCGCAACCGGGGACGGCGGGGCCTGGAGATCCTGCGCCGCATCCAGCAGGAATCGCCCGTGCCCGTGGAGATCTACGAGGGCGACGTGGAGGGAGACGACGTCGACACCAAGCTGCTGCGGCTGGCCCGGCGGCTCAACGGCAAGGTGGTCACCAACGACTACAACCTGAACCAGATCGCGGGCCTGCAGGGCGTGCCGGTGCTCAACGTCAACGAGCTGGCCAACGCCGTCAAGCCGGTGGTGCTGCCCGGCGAGTCCATGGAGGTCCAGATCATCCGCGAGGGCAAGGAGGCGGGCCAGGGCGTAGGTTTCCTGGATGACGGCACCATGATCGTGGTGGAGGGCGGCAAGCGGTACATCGGCCAGCGCATCGACGTGGAAGTGTCCACGGTGCTGCAGACCGCCGCCGGGCGCATGATCTTCGCACGGCCCCGGGTGATGGGGCGGGCGGCGCCGTGACCCGTCCGGATGAACCGGTAACGGTGGCCGGTGGGGCCACCGCCCTGGCCGGCGGTGTGGCCGCCGTGGTCCCCGCCGCCGGTCGTTCCACCCGCCTGGGCGGCGGCTTGAACAAGGTGTTCCGGGATCTGGCGGGCCGGCCGGTGCTGGCCCGCTCCCTTCAGGCCCTGGCGGCCGCGGGGATCGGCCGGCTGGTGGTGGCCCTGCGCCCCGAGGAGCGTCTTCTCTGGGAGGAGCGGGTGCGTCCCTGGCTGCCCCCCGGCGTGGCGGTGCAGCTGGTGGACGGCGGCGCAGAGCGGGAGGATTCGGTCTACGCAGCCCTGCGCTGCCTGGCGGAGGGGCCGCGGCCGCCGGCCTGGGTCCTGATCCATGACGCCGCCCGCCCCCTGGTCACCCCGAACCTGATCCGCGCTGTGCTGGCGGCTGCCGGCCGGTACGGGGCGGCAGTACCGGCGGTGCCGGTGGGCGACACCATCAAGGAGGTGGCCGGCCATCCCCCCGGCCCCGAGCCCGGAGCCGGGGAGGGCGAGAGGGAGGGGGCCGGTGCGGCCCTGCCGGTAGACCCGGCGGGCGCGGACCCGGCCGGGGGTTCCCTGCCCGAGTGGGTGGCATCCACCCTGCCCCGCTGGCGCCTGCGGGCGGTGCAGACACCCCAGGGTTTCCGCCTGGACCTGATCTGGGCAGCCCACCAGGAGGTTCGCCGCCGCGGCTGGCAGGGGTTCACCGACGACGCCGCCATCCTGGAGCGGCTGGGGGTGCCGGTGGCGGTGGTGCCGGGGGACCCCGCCAACCTCAAGCTGACCTGGCCCGTGGACTTTGCCGTGGCGGCCCACCTGGTGCAGGCGCAGGAGCAGGCCCCTGGTCCGGCCCGCCACCCCGCGGGGGGCACATCCCGGCTGCCGGCGTCGGGGGCGGAGGCCGCCGCGGAACAGCCCGTGCCGGACCAGGCCGGATCCCCCAGCGGGCCCTGGGGCGGCGGCGGACCTGGAGCGGTCCTGCCCTGGCGGGTCGGCTTCGGCTACGACGTGCACCGGTTCGCGCCGGGCCGCCCGCTGGTGCTGGGAGGTGTGCCGATCCCCTGGGAGCGAGGCCTGGAAGGGCATTCCGATGCCGACGTGGTGCTCCACGCGGCCATGGACGCCGTGCTGGGGGCGGCCGGCCTGCCCGACATCGGCCACTGGTTCCCGCCGGGCGACCCCCGCTGGGCCGGCGCCTCCAGCGCCTCCCTGGCTGCCCGGGTGGCCGGCCTGGTGCGCCGTCACGGCTGGGAGCCGGCGCAGCTGGACCTGACCGTGGTGGCGGAGGAACCCCGGCTGGGACCCCATGTGGCGACCATGCGGCAGGCGGTGGCGGCGGCCTTCGGGGTCCCGGTGGGCGCGGTGGGGATCAAGGCCACCACCAATGAAGGGCTGGGTTTCATCGGGCGGCGGGAGGGCGTGGCGGCCATGGCCGTGGCCGTGCTGCTGCGCCGCCCTCCCGTATCCTGAGCACCGGGCGGCTTCCGCGCCAGCGGCGGCACCACCGCCGTGCGCCCAGACCGCCGGCCCGGCCCTGTTCGCTCCCCGGCACCGCCGGGCCGGCGGCGCGTACGGCCTGGCCGGCGGGCCGTACGACGAGGCCCAGAGGGCGGGCCGTGGCGCCTTGGTCCAGGCCGCCTCCATCCCTTTCCTTGGCGCCAGGGACGCCCCGCCCCCTGGCCCGCCCAGGGTCGCCCCGTTCTTGCAAACCGCCTGCCCCTGCTGCTTGGCGGCGGTGCCCGCTCCTCCCCGCGCCGGATCCTGCATGGGGGTGTCCCGCCACACCGCCGCCTTTCTCTTCGTATGGCGGTGCGACGGAAGCCCGGACGTCTCCCGGCGGACCCTTTCAGCAACCCGCCTCCCCGCCACCTCCGCCCGGCGCTTTCCCTTGTCCCTCCTCCCCCACCCGGGCCCTTGACCCGGGAGCTGGCTCTGCCGGGCTGCGGCCCGGGCGTCCCGTACAGGGGCGTTCCGTATAGAAAGCGCCCGTTCGGGCCAGACTTGGGCCTGCTGGTGCATTGTGCCAGCACCGGCAGGGGGAGCCATGGCAGGGTTCCACCCGCGCCCGGGCCGGCGCCGGCACCAGGGCAAGCGCCGGACCGCCTGCCGGGCTGGACGGAACCCGGATGGACGGGCGGCCACGCCCGCGCGGGGACGGCCGCCGCTCCGGCCTGGCCACCAACCGGCCGGGTCCCTGTCCCAGGGGACACCGGCCGGACCGGGGCGGGTCCGCCCCCGTGGACGCGGTTGCCAAGGCCCCCCGGCAGTGGGGAGGGTGAAGGGCATGGAGACGGCAAGGACCCTCGGGCGAGCTCTCCGCGCCACGCTGCTGGTGCTCGCCATGGGGGCCGCTGCCGGTGGTGCCTGGCCGGCGGCCGTCGCGCCGCCCCGCTCCGCGGCCGCGGAGCCGGTGGCGGTGGCCGGCGCCGCGGCCGCCTGGGCAGGCAACTTATGGGAACAGGTGCAGCGGCTCGACGACTTCGCGGCCTTTCTGGCGGCCGATACCCGCGCCCAGTGGCGCGGTGCCGCCGGCAGCCTGAGGGAGTGGGGGCAGGCGGCACTGCCCCGTCTAGACGACGCCGTCGCCGCGGTACGCGATGCCGTGGCAGCCACGGCGACCCCGGGCCAGCCCGTGTGGCAGGACCTTCGCCGGCAGCTGGCGGGCTGGTGGCCGCCGGCCCTGCCCCAGCTGAACCCGGGCGGGTGGAGCGTGCTGCCGGAGATTGCCGCCGGCGAGGCCTGGGCAACCCTGTCTCCCAGCGGCAAGGGGGAGGGGGCCGGTCCAGCGGATGACGCCGCGGGACCGGCCGGGCATGGCGGGCCATGGCCGGCAGGCGAAAGCATCCGCGCCTTCGCAGGCGCGGGGGTGGAGGCGGGGGCCGGGGCGGGCGGTGCCGTCACCGCCGGCGCCGGTCCCCTACCGGATCCGGTGGTACTGATTCCTGACGCCAGCCTGCGGGCCGAGGTCTCGGCGCAGGCACCAACCGGGCAGGGAGCCGCTGAGCAAGGCGGGCCGGCGGGCGGGGGCGGTTCCTCCCGAGGGGATGCCTCCGGGGAGGCGGGATCCGGTGCCGCCCCCGAGGGCGAGCCCCCCAGGCAGGAGGGTGCATCGACAGGCAGGGAGCGGGAGGAGACGACTGTTGACCGGGACGCGGGCGCCGCTGCAGCGGAGGCGGGCGCCTGGCCGAACTGGATCCCGGCCGTTGCTTCCTGGTACGGGCCTGGTTTTTATGGCCGGCCCACCGCCAGCGGCGAGATCTTCACCGGCCGGGAAATGACCGCGGCCCACCGGACGATGCCCTTCGGCACCGTGCTGCTGGTGACGTACCCCGAAACCGGCCGCAGCGTGCGGGTGCGCATCAACGACCGCGGGCCCTACGTGGAGGGCCGCGACCTGGACCTGTCGGAGGCGGCCGCCGAGGCCCTGGGCATGATCTCCGCCGGTGTGGCCCGGGTGATGTACCGCGTGCTGCGCTGGGGCGGGTGACGTTGGGGGCGCCCGGCAGGCAAGGGGGGCGCGGTCCAACCCGTCCCGCTACCGGGGCGCCGGGGCCGCCGCCGGGGTCGCCGCCGGGCGTGCCCCAGGGGCCGCCCCGTGGGCCCGTTTGCCCCACCACGGCGCGTTGACCCCGGCGGAAGGCCGCCGCTATAATGACGGCAAGCCAGCCACTGGCAGGCCAGCGGCCGCGACGGTTCCGGCCGCCGGCTCCGGTCCCGCTGGCACGACAATCGTTGCGACAAAGGCGACGAACGGGAGAGTAGGCGCGTTCCGCCGTCAGAGAGGGACCGTCGCCGGCTGGAAGCGGTCCCCGGCCGGGGCGTTGCCGAAGTGCACCCGGGAGCTGCGCGCCCAACGGCCGGATCTCCGGGCCGGGTTCGGCCCGGCCTGGATTCCGACGCCCCGGCCTGGCCGGGGCCTTCTGGCCGGCCCAGTAGGCGTCGTCGGATGCCCGCCGTTATCGGGTGCTGCCGGGCTCCCGCCTGGGCGGGATGCCACGGCCTCCGCCGGCGGTTCGGCTACGAGCCGGTGGAGGTGGTGGCCCGGGGGCCGGCAGGAGGGGGGTGACCGGCCGTCCCGCCGCCGGACCGGCACCCAATCAGAGTGGAACCGCGGGCCCTCCCGCCTCTGAAGGCGGAAGGGCCCTTTCATTTGGGGGTGGAGCCCATGCTGCGCCGCCTGCTGGAACGCCTGAGGGAAGACATCCAGGTGGTCTTCGAGCGCGACCCCGCCGCCCGCTCCGTCTGGGAGGTGGTCTTCTTCTACCCCGGGCTGCACGCCTTGTGGATGCACCGCATTGCCCACTGGTTCTACCGGCGCCGCCTGTACTTCATTGCCCGGGGAATATCCCACTTCTCCCGGTGGCTGACGGGGATCGAGATCCACCCCGGTGCCCGCATCGGGCGGCGGTGCTTCATCGACCACGGCCTGGGCGTGGTGATCGGGGAGACGGCGGAGATCGGTGACGACGTCACCATCTACCAGGGGGTCACCCTGGGTGGCACGGGGAAGGAGCGGGGCAAGCGTCATCCCACCCTGGGCAACGGCGTCCTGGTGGGAGTGGGGGCCAAGGTGCTGGGTGCTATCACCATCGGTGACAACTGCCGGATTGGGGCGGGCGCCGTGGTGGTGAAGCCGGTGCCCCCCAACTGCACGGTGGTGGGGATCCCGGGCAAGGTGGTGATCCGGGACGGCCGCCGCGTGGGGGTCGACCTGAACCACGGCGAGCTGCCCGACCCCGTGTCGGAAGCGATCCAGCGTCTGCAGGATTACATGGAAGAGCTGGAACACCGCCTGCTGACCCTGGAACAGGAAAGGGCGGCGCTGGAGCAGGAAAGGGCCGCGGCCACCCGCGAGCACGTTAACGGGGGACCGCAGGGCGCCGGGCGACCGGCCGCTGCGCCCGCGGCCCTTGAATCGGACGAACACGGCCGCCGGCCGGCGGGAGCGGCCTGCGGGCAGTAGCCGGGCGTGAAGGGGTCAAGGAAGGGGACAGAGGAAGGGGACGAGCATGGCCATTCAGATCTACAACACCCTGACAGGACAGAAGGAGCCGTTCGAGCCGCTGGAGCCCGGCCGGGTGCGGATGTACAACTGCGGCCCCACGGTCTACGACTACTTCCACGTAGGCAACCTGCGCACGTTCCTCTTCTTTGACGTGGTGCGCGGCTGGCTGGAGTACCGCGGGTACCGGGTTCGTTACATCCAGAACTTCACCGACATCGACGACAAGCTGATCCGCCGGGCGGCAGAGCGGGGGATCACCGTCAAGGAGCTGGCGGACGAGCAGATCCGGGCCTACTTCGAGGACGCCGACGCCCTGGGCATCGTCCGGGCCGACGTCCACCCGCGGGTCTCGGAGAAGATCGGGGCCATCATCGGCCTGATCCAGCGCCTGATCGACCAGGGTTATGCCTATGTCGCCAACGGCGACGTATTCTTCGACGTCTCCCGCTTCCGCGACTACGGCAAGCTCTCCGGCCAGCGTACCGAGCAGCTGCTGGCCGGCGCACGGGTCGAAGCCTCGGAGAACAAGCGCAACCCCCTGGATTTCGCCCTCTGGAAGGCCCAGAAACCGGGCGAACCCGCCTGGGACAGCCCCTGGGGGCCGGGGCGGCCCGGCTGGCACATCGAGTGCTCGGCCATGGCCATGGACGAGCTGGGCACCACGCTGGACATCCACTCGGGGGGCAGCGACTTGGTCTTCCCCCACCACGAGAACGAGATTGCCCAGAGCGAGGCGGCCACGGGCAAACCCTTCGCCCGCTATTGGATGCACGTGGCCCTGGTCCAGGTGGGCGGCCAGCGCATGGGCAAGTCCATGGGCAACTTCTGGCGGGTCCGGGACCTGCGCGCCCGCTTCCACCCCGAGGCGATCCGCCTGTTCATCCTCTCCGCCCACTACCGCAACCCCCTGGAGTTCAGCCTGGAAGCCCTTGAGCAGGCCGAGCGGGCACGCCAGCGCCTGACCAACTTCATCGCCCATCTGGAGCACCTGCTGGCGGTGGCGCCGGCGGGGGACGAACCGGCAGCTCGGGCGGCCTCCGGGGGCGCGCAGGGCGACCCGGCGGAAGCCCGCCGGAGCCAGGAGGGTCCCGGCAGCGCGGTGGGAACCGCGGCTGGGACCCCCGAGCGGGCGGGTGCGCCCGAGAGCAGCCTGGTGCCGGCGGCGCAGGTGGACTGGCCCGCGCGCCTGGCCCAGGCTCGCGCCGAGTTCGAGCAGGCCATGGACGACGACTTCAACACCGCCGACGCGCTGGCGGCCCTCTTCACCCTGGCCCGGGACGGCCACAAAGCGCTGGGGCCCGGCAGCCCGCGGGCCTGGATCCAGGCCACCCTGGACTTGATCCGGGATCTGGGGCGCCCCTTGCGCCTGTTCCGCACCGGCGCTGCGGGCGAACCGGCCGCCGATGCCCAGGCGCTGCTGGACCTGCTGGTGGAGGTACGCCAGTACGCCCGCTCCATCCGTGACTACGAGCTGGCCGACCGGATCCGCGACCGCCTGGCCGAACTGGGCTACATCCTGGAAGACACGCCGGCGGGGACGCGGGTGCGCCGCCGGGAGCACCCCGAGCCGCTGGCGCGGGGGGCGCGGCCGTGACGGCTCCGGCGGGGCGGGGCCGGGACAGGGGAGGAATCCGGGGCCCCCGGCGCCGGACCGCGACAGGGGGCGGCGCCGGGGGGCGCCCCCGCGCGGCGGCCCCCGGCGGGGCCGGGTTCCTCCAGGTGGAAGGGCGGCAGCCGGTGCTGGAGCTCCTGCGCAGCGGCCATCCCGTCCGGCACGTCTGGGTGGCCGCCGGGCGGCGGGGCTCGGCCCTGGCGGAGCTGGAGGCGCTGGCCCGCCGCCGGGGCGTACGGGTCACGGAGATCGATCTGGCGGAACTGCAGCGGCGCGCCCAGACCGAGGGGCACCAGGGGGTCATCGCCCTGGCGGCCCCCTTGCCGCAACCGGACCCACTGGATCTGCTGGAGGTGGCCGCCCGGCGGCGGGAGCCTCCTTTGCTGGTGATCTGCGCCGGGATCCAGGACCCGCACAATCTGGGTGCCGTCTTCCGCTCGGCGGAGGCGGCGGGGGCCCACGGCGCGGTGGTCCCGGTCCATCGCAGCGCGCCGCTGGGGCCCACGGCGTTCAAGAGCTCTGCCGGTGCTCTGGTGCACCTGGCGGTTGCCCAGGTGGCCAACCTCAATCAGGTGGTCCGCCGGTTCAAAGAACAAGGGGTCTGGGTGGTGGCGGCCGACCCGGGAGGGGCCCAGCCCTATGACCAGTGGGACTGGACCCAGCCCACGGCGCTGGTCCTGGGCAGCGAGGGCCGGGGCATCCCCCCGCTGCTGCTCCGCCAGTGCGACGGCCGGGTCTTCATCCCCATGGCCGGGAAGGTGGCGTCCCTCAACGTATCGGTGGCCGCGGGCATCCTGCTATTCGAGGCGGCGCGCCAGCGCCGGCAGCGCGGCGCGGCTCCCGGCGGAACCGGCGGCAGCGGTCCGGCAGGGGGAAGCGGGACCCACCCGCATCCTTGACGCTTGTCGAAGCACGCCAGTATAATGGCCTTGCGATTTGTCCACATGTAGATTCCGACCAGGAAGCTTTCCGTCCCGTAGGCGCCATCACCGGTCGGTATTTCCGCAACTTCGCGCATATCATGGGAGCAAAACCGGTTGTCGGGTACCCGCCCTCACGGTAAACCCTCGTCGCGCGCGGACCCCGCTAGCCGCCGTGACCCTGTCTGACGGAGGCGATGGAGACGGTGAACGCCCAGGCGCATGCGTCTTCACTGGTAGATCGGGATCTGGACCGGATGGAAGATGAAGAAATCGTCGAAATCGCCCGGCAGGGAAACCCGGAGGCGCTGGAATACCTCATCGGAAAGTACAA
This sequence comes from Thermaerobacter sp. PB12/4term, assembly GCF_003403315.2. NCBI lineage: Bacteria > Bacillati > Bacillota > Clostridia > Eubacteriales > Clostridiales Family XVII. Incertae Sedis > Thermaerobacter > Thermaerobacter sp. PB12/4term. Next base: position 2,749,822 of record NZ_CP048407.1, on the reverse strand, counting down.
GAATTTCGTCCGCTCCAAAGCGCGCTCCTATTTTCTGGTGGGCGCCGACCGGGAAGACATCATCCAGGAGGGCATGATTGGGCTTTACAAGGCCATCCGTGATTTTCGCAGCGATAAGCTGTCGTCCTTCAGGGCCTTTGCTGAGCTTTGCATTACGCGCCAGATCATTACGGCCATCAAAACGGCCACGCGCCAGAAGCATATTCCCTTGAATTCTTATGTATCGCTCAATAAACCCATCTATGACGAGGATTCGGACCGAACCTTGCTGGATATCATCTCTGGCTCGCGGGTGACGGATCCGGAGGAGCTGTTCATCAGCCGGGAAGAGTTTGGCGACATCGAGCAGAAGATGGGCGAAATCCTGAGCGAGCTGGAGTGGCGCGTGCTCATCGCCTACCTGGATGGCAAATCGTATCAGGAGATTGCCGATGAGCTCAACCGGCACGTCAAGTCCATCGATAACGCCCTCCAGCGGGTCAAGCGGAAGCTGGAGCGCTATATCGAATCGCGCAATCAGCAGCTGGACCAGCCGGCCCGGGCTTGAAGCCCGGGCCGGCTGCACAGGCGGGGCAACCGGGCGGGGACCGGTCGGGGCGCGCAAGGAAGCCACGCGGGCAGGGGCCCGGGTCGGGGCGCGGGTGCGCGCCGGGAGCGCGCCGGCGCCGGTGCGGCTGGACTCCGCCAGGGCGGGTGCGGATGCGGTCCGGCATCGGGAGCACGGCCGGGAGCGCGGCGGCGCAGCCGAAGGGAGGCCCCTGTGGTCTCGCCGCATGGGTCGCCGGCCTGGATCCGGGAACTTCCCGGGCGGGCGCTGCTGCCCGGACGGCGGAGAGCCCCGGGAGCCAGTTGCGAGGGTGCGGCTCCCGTGGTATCATCGGTCTTGCGGTTGGATCCGTGCTGGCGTAGCTCAACGGTAGAGCAGCCGCCTTGTAAGCGGCAGGTTGTCGGTTCGAATCCGTCCGCCAGCTCCGATCGCCTTCCCCGGGGTCGCTTGACAGGCCTGATATAATGAAAATCGGCGTTCGGCCGAGCGGTCGCCCGGTGGGACGGCCGCGACGGGACGAGCGCAGGCATGGAGAGGTACCGAAGCGGCCAAACGGGGCAGACTGTAAATCTGCTGGCTTACGCCTTCGCTGGTTCGAATCCAGCCCTCTCCACACGACGCGGGGTAGAGCAGCCAGGTAGCTCGTCGGGCTCATAACCCGGAGGTCGTGGGTTCAAATCCCACCCCCGCAACCATTTGATTTGTATCTGTGGGCCTGTGAAGCGGCCCCGGGCTGCCGTAGCTCAGTCGGTAGAGCACAGCCATGGTAAGGCTGGTGTCGGCGGTTCGATTCCGCCCGGCAGCTCAAGGGAGTTGTGATGGCCCCCGCCGCGGCGCGGGGGCCACGCCGTTTTTCCCGCGGCGGGGCATCCTGAAGGGCGGGCGCCAGCGGTGGGCGGTGCGGGAAGCCCCCGTCGGCCAGGGACCCGGGGGCGGGGGCTCGTCCGGGCCCGGCCGGCTGGCCATTTCCTCCTCTGCCGTCCGCTTGTCCCACCCCATCCAGTTCAGTACAATAGAGCCGCTTATTTTGGGCGAATGCCTGCAATCTCCGTGCAGATCGGGAGGGTGTGGCCCCATGGCCAAGGCCAAGTTCGAGCGGACGAAGCCGCACGTGAACGTGGGGACCATCGGGCACGTGGACCACGGGAAGACGACGCTGACGGCGGCGATCACGAAGGTGCTGGCGAAGCAGGGGAAGGCGCAGTTTGTGGCCTACGACCAGATTGACAAGGCGCCGGAGGAGAAGGAACGCGGGATCACGATTTCGGTGTCGCACGTGGAGTACGAGACGGAGAACCGGCACTACGCGCACGTGGACTGTCCGGGGCACGCGGACTACGTGAAGAACATGATCACGGGCGCGGCGCAGATGGACGGCGCGATTCTGGTGGTGTCGGCGGCGGACGGGCCGATGCCGCAGACGCGGGAGCACATCTTGCTGGCGCGGCAGGTGGGCGTGCCGTACATCGTGGTGTTTTTGAACAAGGTGGACATGGTGGATGATCCGGAGCTTTTGGAGCTAGTGGAGCTGGAAGTGCGGGAGCTTCTGAGCCAGTATGACTTTCTGGGCGATGAGGTGCCGGTGATCAAGGGGTCGGCGCTGAAGGCGCTGGAAGGGGATGCGGAGGCGGAGCAGGCGATTTTGGAGCTGATGAAGGCGGTGGACACGTACGTTCCGACGCCGCAGCGGGACGTGGATAAGCCGTTCCTGATGCCGGTGGAGGACGTGTTCTCCATCACGGGCCGTGGCACGGTGGCGACGGGCCGCGTGGAGCGGGGCCGGGTGAAGGTGGGCGACGAGGTGGAGCTGGTGGGCTTCACCGACAAGCCGCGGAAGACGGTCGTGACGGGCGTGGAGATGTTCCGGAAGGTGCTGGACGAGGCGGTGGCGGGGACAACATCGGGTGCCTGCTGCGGGGGATCGACAAGGACGAGGTGGAACGGGGCCAGGTGCTGGCCAAGCCGGGGACGATCAACCCGCACAAGAAGTTCATGGGGAACGTGTACGTGCTGAAGAAGGAAGAGGGCGGGCGGCACACGCCGTTCTTCAACGGGTACCGGCCGCAGTTCTACTTCCGGACGACGGACGTGACGGGGGAGATCAAGCTGCCCGAGGGCGTGGAGATGTGCATGCCCGGGGACAACATCGAGATGACGGTGGAACTGATCACCCCCATCGCCATCGAGGAAGGGCTGCGGTTCGCCATCCGCGAGGGCGGCCGCACCGTGGGCGCCGGCGTCGTCACCAAGATCCTGGAGTAAGTCGCTGCCGGCGAGCAGGCAAGGCCATCCGGCGGCGAACGGGGCAGGCCGTCTTTGACAGGCGTCCTGCCCCGTGCTACATTCAGTGGGGCAAACGGCAGGGCCGCCTGCCCCGCTGCTCTTTCAGCCTGCCGGCCGCACCGGTACCTGTCCTCCCTGGTGCAGTGCACCGTCATCGCATCCTCGCGGTGAAGGCAGGGCGGGGCGGGTCCGGGCGGGCGGCCGTGGAGGAATGAGCCATGCGCGTCGTCATCAACCTGGAATGCAGCGAGTGCAAGCGGCGGAACTACGCCACCACCAAGAACAAGCGCACCCACACCTCGCGGCTGGAGCTGCGCAAGTACTGCAAGTGGTGCGGCCGTCACACCGTTCACCGCGAGACCCGTTAACCCTTGACGGTGGGGGCGAGGTCCGGAAGCGCCGGAGCGGGAGCTTGGCGGCAGGCGGCCTGTGCCCGAGGCCGGTGACGCCAGCGCCAGGCCCCGACCCGGTGCCGCCGGATGAACCCCACCCTTCCCGGAGACGTCCCGGCCGCATGACAGGGCCCCCCAGCCCCTTGCCGTGGTGCCGGCGATTGACCGCCGTGCAGGGGGCAGGTATAATCAAAGCGCTCCGGGTTTCTGTTCCGGGCTGTGGTCGTAGTTTGCGCCGTATTCGCAGGCCCGTAGCTCGAACTGGTTAGAGCGGCGGACTCCAAATCCGCAGGTTGGGGGTTCGAATCCCTCCGGGCCTGCCATCTTTCTATCCCCTTCCCAATGTCGCCCTGTGCCTGTGGTGCTGTTGCGCGCAGCGGAGGAACAGGCGCGTGGGCTGGGGACGTGGATTGCAAAACTTATCATGGTCAGGGCTTTCTTTTTTTGCCCTTGTGAGGTGACGGTGCCATGGCGCGGCAGCGCGGATCGGCCGCCCCGCCGGCGACGGGCAGCCGGCCGGCCGGGACGGCAGGAAGGGATGCAGCGATGGGCAGGCGGGTATCTGTGCGCGGGGCGGGGGAGAGGGTCGCCCGGTTCTTCCGCCAGACCGTAGCCGAGCTGCGCCGGGTGGTTTGGCCCAACCGCCAGCAGACCGTGACCTACACGGCGGTGGTGCTGGGCACCGTCGCCTTTCTGGCAGCCCTGATCTGGGTTGTGGATTTCGTTATCCGGCAGGTCATCCAGCTGGTTTTGCCGGGTTGATCCAGGGATTGACCCATGCCGGGTGGATCCCGGGGTTGATCCATCCTGGGTCGACTCCGGGCGAACCATCCCGGCTCGTCCGTCGCTGATCGCCGGGGCGGTACCCCGGCCTGGCCGGATCTGCCGGATCCTGGTGCGCCCGGCCGCACAGGCTGCCCGGTCCTACAGGGGACGGCTGTACGGCTACCGGCCGCGGGTGCGGGGGCTGGCCCCATGGGCCGCATGGGCACACCGGCTGGCCAGCATGGGCGCGCTGCGCGGGCAGCCTGCCGGAAAGCCCCGTGCCCCGGCCGGGTGGATTGCCCGGTCCACCGTGCCACGGGGCGTCCACGGCGCCACGGGGCCTGGGCCGGTAGGTGCCGGTGCGGCCGGTGGGTGCCGGTGCGCCGGCGCCCCTTCCTGGCTTGACCGGGCAAGCCTTCACGGCTCAGCCGCTGCCGACGCGGCGCCGCCTTTGTTGCGAAAGGGCCGGCCAATGCGATATGCCCGGCGAAGTGGTAAGGGGGCGGGCTGGTTCCGCTGCAGCCATTCCTGCTGCCGTCGCCGGCGGCCAGCCCGAGCCCGCAGCAAGCCCGGCCGGCTACAGGCGCCTGAACCAGGGCGGCACCGCCGGGCGAACCGGCGGCTGGGCGGGCGCGGCTGACCGGGCAAGGGTACCGGAGAGCCGGGGGATCAGGGCAGGCGCGGCAGGCGGTACCGGCACAAGGCGAAGGGGGTGACGGGTTCCTCGGGAACCCGCGACCATGGTGCGAGAGCGGCATGCGGAAGAATTCCTATCCGACGAACCGGGGACCGGCGGGGAGCTGGACGGGCCTGGCGCGGCAGGCCGCGGCGATGGAGCGGCAGGGGCCGCCGCGGGTGACGGCCCCGAGGCGGGCGACCGGGAAACGGCCCCGGGGAGCCCGGGCCAGCCGGCGACCCCGAGGGACCCCCGCCGGCAATGGTACGTGATCCACACCTACTCGGGATACGAGAACAAGGTCAAGGCGAACATCGAGAAGCGCGTGCGCACCATGGGCATGCAGGACAAGATCTTCGAGGTCCTTGTTCCCACCGAGGAGGCCATCGAGGTCAAAGACGGCAAGCGGCGTACCGTGCAGCGCAAGGTCTTCCCGGGCTACGTGCTGGTCGACATGATCATGACCGACGACTCCTGGTATGTGGTGCGCAACACGCCGGGGGTTACGGGCTTCGTGGGGGCCGGGAGCAAGCCCACGCCCCTGCTGCCCTCGGAGGTTGAGCAGATCCGCCGGCAGATGGGCGTCGACGAACCGCGGCCGCTCATCCGGTTCGAGGTGGGCGAGTCCGTCAAGGTGGCAGACGGGCCCTTCGAGGGCTTCATCGGCCAGGTGGAGACCATCGACCACCAAAAGGGCAAGCTGCGGGTCCTGGTCTCCATGTTCGGCCGGGAAACTCCGGTGGAGCTGGACTTCACCCAGGTCGAGAAGCTTTAATGGTGCAGTGACCGTGGCCGCCCGCCCGGTGCCGGCCGGCGGCTTCCGTGCGGTTCGGTGGGCCGGGCCCTGGTGCAGGCGCCGGCCGCGGGACCCGCGGCCGGCGGGCGGGACGCTGCGGGAGCGGGAGGAGAGGCGACGTGGCCAAGAAGGTCATCGGCAAGATCAAGCTGCAGATTCCGGCCGGCAAGGCCACACCGGCGCCGCCGGTCGGTCCGGCCTTGGGCCAGCATGGCGTCAACATCATGGCCTTCACCAAGGAGTTCAACGAGCGCACCAAGGACCAGGTGGGCTTGATCATCCCCGTGGAGATTACGGTCTACCAGGACCGGTCCTTTACCTTCATCACCAAGACGCCCCCGGCCTCCATCCTGCTGGCCCGGGCGGCGGGCGTCGAAAAGGGGTCTGGCACGCCCAACAAGAACAAGGTCGGCCGCGTCACCCGGAAGCAGATCCGGGAGATCGCGGAGCTCAAGATGCCCGATCTGAACGCGGCGGACGTGGAAGCCGCCATGCGGCTGATCGAGGGCACCGCCCGCAGCATGGGCATCGAAGTGGTCGAAGCCTGACGCGGGCCTAACCCGAGCCTGATCGGCCTGTTCCATGAATCACCTGTGGGAGACGGCTGCAAGGCCGTCGTCCGGACCACGGAGGTGGATCTTCCATGCCGAAGCACGGCAAGCGGTATCGGGGTGCGGCAGCCCAGGTGGACCGCCAGCGCCTCTACGAGCCCGAAGAGGCCCTGGCCAAGGTGAAGGAACTGGCCTCGGCCCGCTTTGACGAGACGGTGGAGGTGGCCCTGCGCCTGGGCGTGGATCCGCGCCACGCGGACCAGGTGGTGCGCGGCACCGTCACCCTGCCCCACGGTACCGGCCGGACCGTGCGGGTGCTGGTCTTTGCCAAGGGCGAGCCGGCCAAGGCAGCCGAGGCGGCCGGCGCTGACGTGGTGGGGGCGGAAGAGCTGGCCGAGCGCATCCAGCAGGGCTGGCTGGACTTCGACGTGGCCATCGCCACCCCCGACATGATGGGCGTGGTGGGGCGTTTGGGCCGCATCCTGGGCCCGCGCGGGCTGATGCCCAACCCCAAGACGGGGACCGTGACCTTCGAGGTGGCCGACGCGGTGCGGGAGTTCAAGGCCGGTAAGGTGGAGTTCCGCACCGACAAGGCGGGCAACGTCCACGTCCCCATCGGCAAGGTGTCCTTCACCGTCGAGCAGCTCAAGGAGAACCTGGATGCCCTGATCGAGGCCGTGGTGCGGGCCCGCCCCGCGGCAGCGAAGGGCCAGTACATCCGCTCGGTCACGGTGTCGTCCACCATGGGTCCGGGCATCCGGATCCGCCCGACGGCCGTCGGGCAGGTGGCCTGACATCTTTCGGCCCGAGGGCTTGCTCTGGGGCCGAAGTTCTGGTTTCTTTTCTTCACGGTGAGCACGGCGGGCGGGCCGCCAGGCCCGTGCGCCGCAAAGCGTTACCGGAGACAGCAGGTGCTTGTGCTTAAAGGGCCGTCCGGGCCCGCCTGCCGAGGTAACGGTGACAGCCGGTCAGGACAGGCCCCATCGGACGATGGAGGCGCCCCGGTCACTTCCGGTCATGCCTGCTGCCGGCCGTGCGGCCGGCGGGCGACCGCGGCGGGGCGCCGTGCCCGGTGGCCGCGGCCTCGTACCGCGGGGACGGGTTCGACCCGCCCGGTCCTGACTCGAACCAGTGCTGCAACCGTACCCCGGCGGGAGCCGCCGGGGTTTCTTGTTCCCCGGCACCGGGCGGTCCGGCCCGGAAGGGGGTGACACCTTGCTCAACAGGGCCCAGAAGGAAGCGCTGGTGGAAGACCTGGCAGGCAAGTTGCAGCGTGCCCAGGGCGTGATCCTTACGGATTTCCGCGGGCTGAACGTGGCCGCGACCACGGAGCTGCGCCGGCGCCTGCGCGCCCAGGGCGTGGAGTACCGGGTCATCAAGAACACCCTGATCCGCCGGGCGGCGGAGAAGGCAGGCATCGAGGGCCTGGATCCCTTGCTGGAGGGGCCCACGGCCCTGGCCTTCGGCTTCGACGATCCGGTGGTGGCGGCCAAGGAGCTTTCGCGCTTTGCCCGGGAGTACAACCAGCTGCAGATCAAGGGCGGCCTCCTGGACGGCCGGATCATCGGTGTCAAGGAGGTCCAGCAGCTGGCCGACCTGCCCTCCCGGGAGGAGTTGCTGGCCAAGGTCATGGGCGGCATGCAGGCGCCCCTGTACGGCCTGGCCGGCGTCCTGGCGGCCACTCTGCGGTCCTTCGTCTACGCCGTCGACGCGCTGCGGCGCCAGCGGGAGGCGCAGGCCTGAGCCGCCGCGCCCCGCTCAAGACCGGTAGCCGGACGGAATTCCGGCCACCCCAACATGACCCCACGAGGAGGGATTGCGGTGTCCAAGGTGCAGGAAGTGCTGGACATCGTGAAGGGTATGACCGTCCTGGAGCTGGCGGAGCTGGTCAAGAAGTTCGAGGAGGAGTTCGGCGTCTCCGCGGCGGCTCCGGTGGCGGTGGCCGCGCCCGCGGCCGCGGCGGGCGCCGCGGCTCCGGCGGCCGAGGAGGAGAAGACGGAGTTCAACGTCATCCTCAAGGACGTGGGCGCCAACAAGATCCAGGTCATCAAGGTCGTGCGCGAGCTGACGGGTCTCGGCCTGAAGGAAGCCAAGGACCTGGTGGACAACGCGCCCAAGCCGATCAAGGAGGGCGCCTCCAAGGAAGAGGCGGAGCAGATCAAGGCCAAGCTGGCCGAAGTGGGCGCCACGGTGGAGATCCAGTAAGACGCTGGGCTGCGGCGAGACGCTGGGCTGCGGCGCCGGTGCGGTCCTGCGGGGCGGCACCGGCGCCTTGTCCTTTGCAGGCCCGCATGCTGGCCCGCAGGCTGCCGGCGGGGTGCCGCCAACACGCCGCCAACAAAGAAGCCCACCCCAACCGGATGGGCCTTACCCTTTTGCTGCTGCGGGAAACCGTGGGACAGGCTGGCGGCATTGACAGGGGTATGGCCTTGCGCTAGCATTATACCTTGCCACTGTTATTGGTTTCCGTCAGTGGCAGGTGACCATGCACAAAAGACCCACCGACCCCGGGACGGTTCCCGGAGCCCGCACGACCATGGTGCCGCCATCCTTTGCCTGGTGGTTCGGCACCGGGACGCATAGTTCCTGCAAGTGGACTCCATGCTTGTGGCGAATTGCTTGCCGCCTTGATCCCTCTGGGGATGGGCCGCCTGTTTAAAGGGTATGAACCGGAGGTGACCGCAGGGAAGGGACCGGCCCGGGCGTTGCCGGGGCCGGGTGGTGGTCGAACCGGCGGCGCCGCTCCGGGCCGCCGGAGAGCGGCTGGCCCTGCCGTGCCGGGTGGCAGGGGCGGAAGGGCGCAACGATGGCGGATCCTCTGCCGAAGGGGTGTGAAGGCATGCCGCACGTGGTCAAGAGCGGGAAGCGCGAGCGGCTGAGCTTCGGGCGCATCCACGAAGTCCTGGACCTGCCCAACCTGATCGAGGTGCAGCTGAACTCCTACCGGTGGTTCCTCAACGAAGGCCTGAAGGAGACCTTCCAGGACATCTCGCCCATTCAGGACTTCACGGGCAACCTGGTGCTGGAGTTCGTGGACTATTCGCTGGGCGAGCCCAAGTATTCCGTCCAGGAGTGCAAGGACCGGGACGTCACCTACGCTGCGCCCATGCGGGTGAGGGTGCGCCTCATTAATAAGGAAACGGGCGAGGTCAAGGAGCAGGAGGTCTTCATGGGAGACTTCCCGCTGATGACCGAGCACGGCACCTTCGTGATCAACGGCGCCGAGCGCGTCGTGGTGAGCCAGCTGGTCCGCTCGCCGGGCGTCTACTACAGCGTGGATTATGACGCCAACGGCAACCCGCTCTATTCGGCCACGGTGATCCCCAACCGCGGCGCCTGGCTGGAGTTTGAAACCGATGCCAGCGGCGTGGTGTATGTGCGGGTCGACCGCACCCGGAAGCAGCCCGCCACCGTGCTGCTGCGGGCCCTGGGCTACCAGACCGATGCCGAGCTGCTGGAGCTGCTGGGCGATACCGAACACGTCCGGGCCACCCTGGACAAGGACAACACCGACTCCCAGGCCGAGGCCCTGATCGAGATCTACAAGCGCCTGCGGCCCGGGGAACCGCCCACCGACGAGAGCGCCCGCCAGCTTCTGGACAACCTGTTCTTCGACCCCAAGCGCTACGACCTGGCGGCCGTGGGCCGCTACAAGATGAACAAGAAGCTCAACCTGCGGGCGCGGCTCATCGGCCTTTACGCCGCGGAAGACGTGGTGGATCCCCAGACGGGGGAGCGGATCGTGGAGGCGGGCCAGCGGTTCGACCGCCAGCTGGCCCAGCGGATCCAGGCGGCCGGCGTGCGCCGGGTGCGGGTGCGCACCCCCGAGGACCGCGAGGTGGTGGTCCTGGGCAACGGCCAGCCCGACACCACGATCCGTACCCTGACCCGGGAAGACATCGCCGCCATCATCAACTACGCCTTCGGCCTGTTTGCCGGCGTCGGCACCACCGACGACATCGACCATCTGGGCAACCGCCGCCTGCGCTCGGTGGGCGAGCTCCTGCAGAACCAGTTCCGCATCGGCCTGGCGCGGATGGAGCGGGTCATCAAGGAGCGCATGAGCATCCAGGACGCCGACGCCATCACGCCCCAGGCGCTGATCAACATCCGGCCCGTGGTGGCGGCGGTCAAGGAGTTCTTCGGCTCCAGCCAGCTCAGCCAGTTCATGGACCAGACGAACCCGCTCTCCGAGCTCACCCACAAGCGCCGGCTGTCGGCCCTGGGGCCCGGCGGCCTGAGCCGGGAGCGGGCCGGGTTCGACGTGCGCGACGTGCACCACTCCCACTACGGGCGCATGTGCCCCATCGAGACGCCGGAAGGTCCCAACATCGGCTTGATCGGCGCCATGGCGACCTATGCCCGGGTGAACGAGTACGGCTTCATCGAGACGCCCTACCGGCGGGTGGAAAAGGGCCGGGTGACCGACGACGTGGTCTACCTCACGGCCGATGAGGAGGACGAGTGCGTCATCGCCCAGGCCAACGCCGAGCTGGATGAGAACGGGTACTTCAAGGAGAAGCGGGTGGCCGTGCGCTTCCGCGACGAGGTGCGCCTGGCCGCGCCCGAAGAGATCGACTACATGGACGTCTCGCCCAAGCAGGTGTTCTCCATCGCGACGGCGCTGATCCCGTTCCTGGAGCACGACGACGCCAACCGCGCCCTGATGGGGGCCAACATGCAGCGCCAGGCGGTCCCCCTGATCCGGACCGAGGCCCCCTTGGTGGGCACGGGCGTCGAGTACCGCACCGCCGTGGACTCGGGGGTGGTGATCACCGCCCGCCGGGCGGGCACCGTGCGGCGGGTGACGGCCCGCGAGATCGTGGTCGAAACCGAGGACGGCCAGCGGGACACGTACCATCTGATGAAGTTCGAGCGGTCCAACCAGGGCACGTGCTTCAACCAGCGGCCGCTGGTGCGCAAGGGCCAGCGGGTGGAGAAGGGCGACGTCCTGGCCGACGGCCCCTCCACCGACCACGGCGAGCTGGCCCTGGGCCGCAACGTGCTGGTGGCCTTCATGCCCTGGGAGGGCTACAACTACGAGGATGCCATCCTGATCAGCGAGCGACTGGTCAAGGATGACGTCTTCACCTCGATCCACATCGAGGAGTACGAGTGCGAGGCGCGCGACACCAAGCTGGGGCCGGAAGAGATCACCCGCGACATCCCCAACGTGGGCGAAGACCAGCTGCGCGACCTGGACGAGCGCGGCCTCATCCGCATCGGGGCCGAGGTCCGGGCAGGGGACATCCTGGTGGGCAAGGTGACGCCCAAGGGCGAGACCGAGTTGACGGCGGAGGAGCGCCTGTTGCGGGCCATCTTCGGCGAGAAGGCCCGGGAGGTGCGGGATACCTCCCTGCGGGTGCCCCACGGCGAGAGCGGCATCGTCGTCGACGTCAAGGTGTTCTCCCGCGAGAACGGCGACGAGCTGGCGCCGGGCGTCAACCAGCTGGTCCAGGTCTACGTGGCCCAGAAGCGCAAGATCTCCGAGGGCGACAAGATGGCCGGCCGCCACGGCAACAAGGGCGTCATCGCCCGCATCATGCCGGAGGAAGACATGCCCTTCCTCCCCGACGGCACGCCGGTCGACATCGTCCTTAACCCTCTGGGTGTGCCCTCGCGCATGAACATCGGCCAGATCCTGGAGTGCCACCTGGGCTGGGCGGCCAAGGCCCTGGGGCTGTGGGTGGCGACCCCGGTGTTCGACGGCACGGACGAGGAGAGCATCCGGGAGCTCCTGCGCAAGGCGGGCCTGCCCGAGTCGGGCAAGACCGTGCTGTATGACGGCCGCACCGGCGAGCCCTTCGACAACGAGGTGACGGTGGGCTACGTGTACATGCTCAAGCTGGCCCACCTGGTGGACGACAAGATCCACGCCCGCTCCACCGGGCCGTACTCGCTGGTCACCCAGCAGCCCCTGGGCGGCAAGGCCCAGTTCGGCGGCCAGCGCTTCGGCGAGATGGAGGTGTGGGCCCTCGAGGCCTACGGCGCCGCCTACACCCTGCAGGAACTGCTGACCGTCAAGTCCGACGACGTGGTAGGCCGTGTGAAGACGTACGAGGCCATCGTCAAGGGCGAGAACGTGCCCGAGCCGGGCGTGCCCGAGTCCTTCAAGGTCCTGATCAAGGAGATGCAGAGCCTGGGTCTGGACGTGAAGATCCTGAGCGAGGACAACCGGGAGATCGTGTTGCGGGAGGACGAGGAAGCCGCCGACACCGGCAGCGAGCTGGATCTGGACCTGGGCGAGCTGGCCCGGGCCGGCGCCCGGGTGCGGGCGGGCCGGCGGGCGGCCGAGGCCGGTTCGTACGACGAGGGTGACGGGTACGGCGATTATGACGGGGCCGGCGACGAAGGCCTGGAAGGCGACGAGGCCGGTGAGGGCGACTGGGGGGACAGCCCGGACGCCTATGACGACACCGACCTGGATGCCGGCTTCGACCTCGCTGACGTGGGCGACGACGCGGCGCACGAACCCGGCGACGGGGAGGACGAGGCGGGCGCGCCCGGTGACGAGGACGACGACGACCTGCGGGCCAGCGGAGGGGGCGAGTGAGGCATGAAGACCATCGAGAGCTTCCAGGACCGCATCGGCGACGGGCTTGCCCAGGACGTCAACCACTTTGACGCCATCCGCATCAGCCTGGCCTCGCCCGAGAAGATCCGGGAGTGGTCCAAGGGCGAGGTGAAGAAGCCCGAGACCATCAACTACCGCACCCTGAAGCCGGAGCGGGACGGCCTCTTCTGCGAGCGCATCTTCGGCCCGACCAAGGACTGGGAGTGCCACTGCGGCAAGTACAAGCGCGTCCGCTACAAGGGCATCGTCTGCGACCGCTGCGGCGTCGAGGTGACGCAGGCCAAGGTCCGCCGCGAGCGCATGGGGCACATCGAGCTGGCGGCGCCCGTCTGCCACATCTGGTACTTCAAGGGCATCCCCTCGCGGCTGGGCCTGCTTCTGGACATGTCGCCCCGGGCCCTGGAGCGGGTGCTCTACTTCGCCGCGTACGTGGTCATCGACCCGGGCGAGACGGCGCTGATGGAGAAGCAGCTGCTGACGGAGACGGAGTACCGGGAGGCCCGGGAGAAGTACGGCAACGCCTTCCGCGCCGGCATGGGCGCCGAGGCGGTCAAGGAGCTTCTGGAGCGCATCGACCTGGACGAACTGGCCGAGGAGCTGCGGGCCGAGATCCGCAACTCCAGCGGCCAGCGCCGCCTGCGGGCCGTCCGGCGGCTGGAGGTGGTCGAAGCCTTCCGCAAGTCGGGCAACGACCCGACCTGGATGATCCTCGAGGCCATCCCGGTCATCCCGCCCGACCTGCGGCCCATGGTCCAGCTGGACGGCGGCCGCTTCGCCACCTCCGACCTCAACGACCTCTACCGGCGGGTGATCAACCGCAACAACCGGCTCAAGCGGCTGCTGGACCTGGGCGCGCCGGACATCATCGTCCGCAACGAGAAGCGCATGCTGCAGGAGGCGGTGGACGCCCTGATCGACAACGGCCGGCGCGGCCGGCCGGTCACGGGTCCGGGTAACCGGCCCCTCAAGTCCCTGTCCGACATGCTCAAGGGCAAGCAGGGCCGCTTCCGCCAGAACCTGCTGGGCAAGCGCGTGGACTACTCGGGCCGCTCGGTCATCGTGGTGGGCCCGCGGCTCAAGATGCACCAGTGCGGCTTGCCGAAGGAGATGGCGCTGGAGCTGTTCAAGCCCTTCGTCATGAAGCGGCTGGTGCAGCTGGGTTACGCCCATAACATCAAGAGCGCCAAGCGCATGGTGGAGCGGGTGCGGGACGAGGTCTGGGACGTCCTGGAGGAGGTCATCAAGGAGCACCCCGTCCTGCTCAACCGCGCGCCCACCCTGCACCGCCTGGGCATCCAGGCCTTCGAGCCGGTGCTGGTGGAGGGCCGCGCCATCCAGATCCACCCGCTGGTCTGCACGGCGTACAACGCCGACTTCGACGGCGACCAGATGGCGGTGCACGTGCCCCTGTCGGCGGAGGCCCAGGCCGAGGCCCGGGTCCTCATGATGTCGATCCACAACCTGCTGAACCCCAAGGACGGCAAGCCCGTGGTGACGCCCACCCAGGACATGGTGCTGGGTTCCTTCTACCTGACCCTGGAGCGGGAGGGCGCCCGGGGCGAGGGCCGGGTCTTCAGCTCGGCCGATGAGGTGCTGCTGGCCTACCAGCTCAAGCAGGTGGAGGTCCACGCCCGGATCAAGGCGCGGGTGGAGACGGCCCAGGGGCGGCGGTTGCTGGAGACCACGGTGGGCCGGGTGATCTTCAACGAGGCCCTGCCCGTGGAACTCCGGTTCGTCAACGAGGTGGTCGACAAGAAGAAGCTGGGCGACATCGTGGCCGAGAGCTTCCGGCGCCTGGGTTACGCCAAGACGGTGGAGATGCTGGACGCCGTCAAGGAACTGGGCTTCCGCTTCGCCACCCAGGCCGGGGCGTCCATCGCCATCGGGGACGTGAAGATCCCCGAGCGCAAGGCCGAGTACATCGCCGAGGCCGAAGCCCAGGTGGAGCAGGTGGAGAGCCAGTACCGCCGGGGCCTGATCAGCGCCGAAGAGCGCTATCAGAAGATCATCGACATCTGGAACCGGACGAAGGACAAGGTGACCCAGGAGCTGACCCAGGTCCTGGACTACTTCAACCCGGTCTACATGATGGCCATCTCCGGCGCCCGGGGCAACCTGACCCAGATCGCCCAGCTGGGCGGCATGCGCGGGCTGATGACCGACCCCTCGGGCCGGATCATCGAGCAGCCGGTGCGGGCCAACTTCCGGGAAGGCCTCACGGTCTTGGAGTACTTCACCTCCACCCACGGCGCCCGCAAGGGCCTGGCCGACACGGCCCTGCGCACGGCGGACTCCGGTTACCTGACCCGGCGCCTGGTGGACGTGTCCCAGGACGTCATCGTCCGGGAGGAAGACTGCGGCACCACCGAGGGCATCACGGTGTCGGAGATCCGCGACGGGGAGGAAGTGATCGAATCCCTGCAGGACCGCATCGTGGGGCGCATCGCCGTCCGCGACGTGGTGCACCCCGGGACGGGCGAGGTCATCGTGCCTGCGGGTGAGGAGATCGACGAGGACCGGGCCCAGGCCATCGTGGACGCCGGCATCGAGCAGGTGGAGATCCGCTCGGTCCTGGCCTGCCGCTCGCGCTACGGCGTCTGCGCCCGCTGCTACGGGCGCGACCTGGCGACGGGCAAGATGGTCAACATCGGCGAGGCGGTGGGGACCATCGCCGCCCAGTCCATCGGCGAGCCGGGCACCCAGCTGACCATGCGCACCTTCCACACCGGCGGCGTGGCCGGCGAGGACATCACCCAGGGCCTGCCGCGGGTCGAGGAGCTCTTCGAGGCCCGCAAGCCCAAGGGCCAGGCGGTGATGACGGAGGTCGGCGGCACGGTCAAGGTAGTTGAGACCAAGCAGCGCCGCGAGGTGCGGGTCATCAGCGACGACGGCACCTGGGAGGCCTACACCGTGCCCTTCGGTGCCCGCCTCCTGGTCCGCGACGGGGACCGGGTGGAACCCGGCGACGTGCTGACCGAGGGGCCTATCAACCCCCACGACATCCTCAAGGTGCGGGGCGTGCAGGCCGTCCAGCTCTACCTGCTGCAGGAAGTCCAGAAGGTCTATCGCATGCAGGGCGTGGACATCAACGACAAGCACATCGAGATCATCATCCGCCAGATGATGCGCAAGGTGAAGGTGGAGGACGCCGGGGACACCGACCTCTTGCCGGGCGGCCTGGTCGACGTCTTTGAGCTGGAGGAGGCCAACGCCCAGCTGCCCGAGGGAGCGCGGCCGGCCACGGCCCGGCCGGTGCTGCTCGGCATCACCAAGGCGGCGCTGGCCACGGAGTCCTTCCTCTCCGCGGCCTCCTTCCAGGAAACCACCCGGGTCCTGACGGAGGCGGCCATCAAGGGGAAGACCGACCCCCTGCTGGGCCTCAAGGAGAACGTCATCATCGGCAAGCTGATCCCGGCCGGAACCGGGATGAGCCGCTATCGCCGGATGCAGATCCTGGTCGAAGGCAGGACCGAGCGGGAGGTCATGGCCCAGGCCCGCCGCAGTGAGACCCTGGCGGCCCGCGCCCTGGGCGAGGACGGCGCGGTGGCCGCCGCCGGCGACGGGGCGCTGGACGGCACCGCCAACGGGCACGTGCTCCCCCAGGCCCTGGCCGCGGGCAGTGACGGGGCCGCGCTGCTGGAGGAGGCTGCCGGCACCGCCGGTCCGGGTGCGTGCGACGGCCCGCTGGCGGAGGAACCCGGCGCCGGGGAAGGCCCGGAGGCCGGCGATGCCGGGGTGGCCGGCGACGAGCCCGCCGCGGAATGACCCGGCGGGCCGGTCGTGGGGCGGGCAGGCCCGCCCTGAGTCGGGTACTGCGGCCGTGAAGCGGGCCGGCCCGCCCTGAGGCGGGCGGTGCGTCCCTGAGGCGCCACCCCGCCGCCCCGCCAGGCGGTCCGACGGCGAGGCGGCTCGCGTTGACACTGAAAAAGGGCCGGTGCTACACTTACCTAGTGTGTTTTGGCCTGATGAATCGGGGGCGGCGGGAGGCCGGTCGCACGAAGGAGGGCCAGTGAGGGATGTCCCTGGATCGCCTGCGGGCGGCCCGGCGCCGCACCGTCGGTACCAAGCAGACCCTGAAGGCGGTCCTGAAGGGCGAGGCGTTGCAGGTTTACGTGGCCCGCGACGCGGAAGCCCACGTGGTGCGCGACCTGGTGCAGGCCTGCCAGGCGCGCGGCATCGCGGTGGAATACGTCGACACCATGCGCGAACTGGGAAGCGCTTGCCGGATCAAGGTCGGGGCCGCCTCCGCCGCCATTCTCGAAGAATGAGGCGGTGGCGGCCCCCTGGCCCGGGACGGGAAGGAGGTGACGCTCGATGCCGACGATCAACCAGCTGGTGCGCAAGGGGCGCGAGCGGGTGACCCGCCGGACGGGTGCGCCGGCGCTGCGGGGCAATCCCCAGAAGCGCGGCGTGTGCCTGCAGGTGCGCACCACGACGCCCAAGAAACCCAATTCCGCCCTGCGGAAGATCGCCCGGGTGCGCCTGACCAACGGCGTCGAGGTGACGGCCTACATCCCCGGTGAGGGCCACAACCTCCAGGAGCATTCGGTGGTGCTGGTCCACGGCGGTCGCGTGAAGGACCTGCCGGGCGTGCGCTATCAGATCATCCGGGGCGCGCTGGATGCTGCCGGGGTCGAGAAGCGCCGCCAGGGGCGGTCCAAGTACGGGGCCAAGCGGCCCAAGTCCTGACGGCTGTCGGCTGAATCACGGGCTCGCGGCCGGCGGGCGGCCCCTGCGGGCGCCCGCTGCCGGGCGCATCCTCGCCGCCGGTGGCCCTGCAGGCGCGGGGCGGGTTCGTCCCAGGAGCTGGCGAGGAATTTTTTACGCCCGGAGCGGGCGTCGTGGCGTGTCAGGGGCCGGGCTGGCCCTGGTGCCCAGGCCCGGCCGGCGGCAGCCGGCCAGCAGGACGGTATGGAGGGAGGAAGGGCATGCCCAGGCGAGGCAGGGTGCCACGGCGCCCGGTGGAGCCGGATCCCGTCTACGGCAGCGAGCGGGTGGCCCGGCTCATCAACAAGGTGATGTGGGACGGGAAGAAGAGCCTGGCCCAGCGCATCGTCTACCAGGCCTTCGAGCGCGTCGCCGCCAAGACCGGCCGGGATCCCCTCGAGGTTTTCGAGCAGGCGGTGCGCAACACCATGCCGGCGCTGGAGGTCCGCCCCCGGCGCGTGGGTGGTGCCACCTACCAGGTGCCCCTGGAGGTGCGGCCGGAGCGCCGCCTGTCCCTGGCGCTCCGGTGGCTGGTGGAATACGCCCGCCAGCGCAACGAGCGGACCATGGTGGAGCGTCTGGCCAATGAACTGATCGACGCCGCCAACAATACCGGTGGCGCCGTGCGCCGCAAGGAAGAGGTCCATCGCATGGCGGAAGCCAACCGCGCCTTTGCCCATTACCGCTGGTAAGCAGGCTGGCGGGCGGGCCGCCGGCCCGCGCCGGCGGCCGGGCGCGGCGGAGGAAGGAGGGACGACATGCCCCGGGAGTATCCCCTGGAGCGCACGCGCAACATCGGGATCGCCGCCCACATCGACGCGGGCAAGACCACGACCACGGAACGCATCCTCTACTACACGGGGCGCGTGCACCGGATGGGCGAGGTCCACGAAGGCGCCGCCACCATGGACTGGATGGTGCAGGAGCAGGAGCGCGGCATCACCATCACCTCCGCCGCCACCACCTGCTTCTGGCGGGATCACCGGATCAACATCATTGATACGCCCGGCCACGTGGACTTTACCGTCGAGGTGGAGCGCTCCCTGCGCGTTCTGGACGGCGTGATCGCCATCTTCGCCGCCCGCGGCGGCGTGGAGCCCCAGTCGGAGACGGTGTGGCGCCAGGCCAACAAGTACCGGGTGCCCCGCATCGCCTTCGTCAACAAGATGGACGTGGTCGGCGCCAACTTCTACCGCGTCCTGGACCAGATGCGGGAGCGGCTGGGCGCCAACCCGGTGGCCATCCAGCTGCCCATCGGCGTCGAGGACGGTTTTCAGGGCATCGTCGACTTGGTCGAGATGAAGGCCATCTTCTACCGCGATGACCTGGGGACCCGCTACGAGGCGGCGGAGATTCCGGCCGAGATGCAGGAGCAGGCCGCCGAGTACCGGGAGAAGCTGCTGGAGGCCGTGGCCGAGGTCGACGAGGAACTCATGATGAAGTACCTGGAGGGCGAGCCGATCTCCACCGACGAGATCCGCGCCGCCCTGCGCAAGGGCACGGTCAACCTCCAGCTGGTGCCGGTGCTGTGCGGCTCCGCTTACCGGAACAAGGGCGTCCAGCTGCTGCTGGATGCGGTGGTCGACTACCTGCCCTCGCCCCTGGACATCGCGGCGGTGCGCGGCACCGATCCCAAGACCGGCCAGGAGATCGAGCGCAGGGTCAGCGACGACGAGCCCTTCTCGGCGCTGGTCTTCAAGATCATGACCGACCCCTACGTGGGCAAGCTGGCCTTCTTCCGGGTCTACTCGGGCCACCTGAAGGCCGGCAGCTACGTGTACAACAGCAACAAGGGCCGGCAGGAGCGCATCGGCCGCATCGTGCGGATGCACGCCAACCACCGGGAAGAGGTCGATGAGGTCTGGACCGGCGACATCGCCGCCGCCGTCGGCCTCAAGGACACCATCACCGGCGAGACCCTGTGCGACCCCAACGCGCCCATCGTGCTGGAGTCCATGGAGTTCCCCGAGCCGGTGATCTCGGTGGCCATCGAGCCCAAGACCCAGGCCGATCAGGACAAGCTGGGCGAGTCGCTCAACAAGCTGGCGGAGGAGGACCCGACCTTCCGGGTCCACACCGACGAGGAAACGGGCCAGACCATCATCTCCGGCATGGGCGAGCTGCACCTGGAGATCATCGTCGACCGCCTGATGCGGGAGTTCAAGGTGCAGGCCAACGTGGGCAAGCCCCAGGTGGCTTACAAGGAGACCATCACCCGGCCGGCGCGGGCCGAGGGCAAGTACATCCGGCAGACCGGCGGCCGCGGCCAGTACGGCCACGTGGTGCTGGAGATCGAGCCCATGGAGCCCGGCTCCGGGTTCGAGTTCGTCAACAAGATCGTCGGTGGCGTGGTGCCCAAGGAGTACATCCCGGCGGTGGAAGCCGGCGTCCGGGAGGCGCTGGAGAACGGCATCCTGGCCGGCTATCCCATGCTGGACGTGCGGGTCACCCTGGTGGACGGCTCGTACCACGAGGTGGACTCCTCGGAGATGGCCTTCAAGATCGCGGGCTCCATGGGCCTGCGCAACGCGGCCCAGCAGGCGGGCCCGGTGCTGCTGGAGCCCATCATGAAGGTCGAAGTGGTGGTGCCCGAGCAGTACATGGGCGACGTCATCGGCGACATCAACGCCCGCCGCGGCCGGGTCGAGGGCATGGAGCCCGACGCCGGCGGGCTCCAGGTGATCCGGGCCCTGGTGCCGCTGGCGGAGATGTTCGGCTACGCCACGGACCTGCGGTCCAAGACCCAGGGGCGCGGCACCTACACCATGCAGTTCAGCCATTACGAGCAGGTGCCGCGCAACATTGCCGACCAGATCATCGAGGCTCGGGGCGACCGGGCCCGGGCGGCCCGCTAGCGGCCGGCGCGGACCGGCGGCGGTGGCGGGCGCAACCGGCGGCGGCTGGGCGAACTTGACCCCGGTAGCCCGGCGGCCGAAGGGCGCCAGAACCGGCCGAGCGGCAGCAGAACAGGATGCAAGGAGGCGATCACCCCATGGCCAAGGCCAAGTTCGAGCGGACGAAGCCGCACGTGAACGTGGGGACCATCGGGCACGTGGACCACGGGAAGACGACGCTGACGGCGGCGATCACGAAGGTGCTGGCGAAGCAGGGGAAGGCGCAGTTTGTGGCCTACGACCAGATTGACAAGGCGCCGGAGGAGAAGGAACGCGGGATCACGATTTCGGTGTCGCACGTGGAGTACGAGACGGAGAACCGGCACTATGCGCACGTGGACTGTCCGGGGCACGCGGACTACGTGAAGAACATGATCACGGGCGCGGCGCAGATGGACGGCGCGATTCTGGTGGTGTCGGCGGCGGACGGGCCGATGCCGCAGACACGGGAGCACATCTTGCTGGCGCGGCAGGTGGGCGTGCCGTACATCGTGGTGTTTTTGAACAAGGTGGACATGGTGGATGATCCGGAGCTTTTGGAGCTAGTGGAGCTGGAAGTGCGGGAGCTTCTGAGCCAGTATGACTTTCCGGGCGATGAGGTGCCGGTGATCAAGGGGTCGGCGCTGAAGGCGCTGGAAGGGGATGCGGAGGCGGAGCAGGCGATTTTGGAGCTGATGAAGGCGGTGGACACGTACGTTCCGACGCCGCAGCGGGACGTGGATAAGCCGTTCCTGATGCCGGTGGAGGACGTGTTCTCCATCACGGGCCGTGGCACGGTGGCGACGGGCCGCGTGGAGCGGGGCCGGGTGAAGGTGGGCGACGAGGTGGAGCTGGTGGGCTTCACCGACAAGCCGCGGAAGACGGTCGTGACGGGCGTGGAGATGTTCCGGAAGGTGCTGGACGAGGCGGTGGCGGGGGACAACATCGGGTGCCTGCTGCGGGGGATCGACAAGGACGAGGTGGAACGGGGCCAGGTGCTGGCCAAGCCGGGGACGATCAACCCGCACAAGAAGTTCATGGGGAACGTGTACGTGCTGAAGAAGGAAGAGGGCGGGCGGCACACGCCGTTCTTCAACGGGTACCGGCCGCAGTTCTACTTCCGGACGACGGACGTGACGGGGGAGATCAAGCTGCCCGAGGGCGTGGAGATGTGCATGCCCGGGGACAACATCGAGATGACGGTGGAACTGATCACCCCCATCGCCATCGAGGAAGGGCTGCGGTTCGCCATCCGCGAGGGCGGCCGCACCGTGGGCGCCGGCGTCGTCACCAAGATCCTGGAGTAGGTCCGGTTGGGACGAGAGCGCAAGGGGGGACCACCGATGGCCCGGCAAAAGATCCGGATCAAGCTGCGGGCGTTCGACCACGGCGTGCTCGACCAGTCGGCCGACAAGATCGTGGAGACCGCGCGGCGCACGGGGGCCAAGATCTCCGGGCCCGTACCGCTGCCCACGGAACGCAGCGTGTTCACGGTCCTGACGGCACCCAACGGCGAGAAGGACCACCGCGAGCAGTTCGAGATGCGCACCCACAAGCGCCTGATCGACATCATCGACCCGACGCCCAAGACCATCGATGCGCTGCGGCGGGTCGACCTGCCTGCCGGGGTCGACATCGAGATCAAGCTCTGAGCCGAGTCCTTGGCTTGGCCAGGCGTTTGGGCAAGGGGCAGGACGGCAAACGGAGGTGCAACCCATGGGCGTCGGCCTGTTGGGTCGCAAGCTGGGCATGACGCAGATCTACGACGACGAGGGCCGGGCGGTGCCGGTCACCGTGATCCAGGCGGGGCCCTGCGTGGTGGTGCAGACCCGCACTCCGGAGCGGGACGGTTACCGGGCAGTCCAGCTGGGCTTTGGCGAGATCAAGCCCCGCAAGGTGAACAAGCCGATGGCGGGCCACTTCGCCCGGGCCGGGGTGAATCCCGTGCGCGTGCTGCGGGAGTTCCGGCTGGAGGGCGAGGGGGAGCCCATGCCCGAAGTCGGCCAGCAGCTCACGGTGGAGCTGTTCAAGGCCGGGGAGTACGTGGACGTCACCGGGACCTCCAAGGGCAAGGGCTTCCTGGGCCCGGTGGCCCGGCACGGGTTCGGCCGGGGACCCATGAGCCACGGCTCCAAGTACCACCGCGGCCCCGGCTCCCTGGCGCCGTCGACCTTCCCCGGCCGGGTGTTCAAGGGGCGCCGGATGGCGGGCCGGACCGGCAACCGGCGGGTCACGGTGCGGGGCCTGCAGGTGGTGCGGGTGGATCCCGAACGCAACCTGCTGCTGGTGAAGGGCGCCGTACCCGGGCCGCGGGGTAGCGTGGTCGCCATCCGCAAGACCAACGTCCCGCGCAAGACGCGGCCGGCGTGAGGCCCGGCGGGCGGCGAAAGGAGGACAACCCCATGCCGAGGGTGGCGGTTTACAACACCCAGGGCGAGCGGGTCGGGGAGATCGAGCTGAGCGACGCGGTCTTCGGCGCCCCGGTGCGGGAGGCCCTGATGCACCAGGCTGTGGTCCGCTACCTGGCGAACCAGCGCCGGGGAACGGCGGCCACCAAGACCCGGGGCATGGTCTCGGGAGGCGGCCGCAAGCCCTGGCGGCAGAAGGGCACGGGCCGTGCCCGGCAGGGCAGCATCCGGGCGCCCCACTGGCGCAAGGGCGGCATCGTCTTCGGCCCCCAGCCGCGGGACTACACCCAGGACCTGCCCAAGAAGGCGCGCCGGGCCGCGTTGCGGTCCGCCCTGTCGGCCAAGGTGGCCGACGGCGAGCTGATCGTGCTGGAGGGGCTCGATGGCCTGGGGCTGGAGCGGCCTCGAACCCGCGAGATGGCGGCCCTGATCCGGCGCCTCGACCTGGAGGGCAAGCGGCCCCTGTTCGTCCTGGCGGAACCGAACAAGACGCTGTACCTGTCGGTGCGCAACCTGCCGGGGGCCGACACCGAGACGGTGGACCGGCTCAACGTCTATCAGGTGCTGCGCCACGGCCACGTGGTCCTGGCCCGGGAAGCCGTGGAGCGGGCGGAGGAGGTGCTGGGGGCATGATCACCGATCCCCATGATGTCATCCTGCGCCCGGTGATCACGGAGAAGAGCATGCAGCAGCTGGCCGACAACAAGTACACCTTTCTCGTGCACCCGAAGGCCAACAAGACCCAGATCAAGCGGGCCGTGGAACAGATCTTCAAGGTGCGGGTGGCCAAGGTGAACACCGTGCGGGTGCGGGGCAAGCTGCGCCGGGTCGGCCGGTTCGCCGGCTACCAGCCCGACGCCAAGAAGGCCATCGTCACCCTGGCGGAAGGGCACCGCATCAAGGAGTTCTTCGAGGACGTGTCCTGACGCGGGTGGTGAACCCGTGAGGCGTGGAGGGCGCCGGGCGCTGCCGGGCGCCCGAAGGGGGCTCTGACCATGGCGGTTCGCAAGTACAAGCCCACGTCCCCTGGCCGGCGCCAGATGACGGTGCTGGACTACAAGCAGATCGTCACCCGGGACGAACCGGAGAAGTCGCTGGTGGCGCCGCTGAAGAAGAAGGCGGGCCGCAACGCCCAGGGGCGCATCACCGTGCGCCACCGGGGCGGCGGGCACAAGCGGCTGTACCGCATCATCGACTTCAAGCGGGACAAGGACGGCGTGCCGGCCAGGGTGGCGTCCATCGAGTACGATCCCAACCGGACGGCCTTCATCGCCCTGCTGCATTACGCCGACGGCGAGAAGCGCTACATCCTGGCGCCCGTCGGCCTCAAGGTGGGCGACACCGTGATGTCCGGTCCCGACGCCGACATCCGGCCGGGCAACGCCCTGCCCCTGCGCAACATCCCCGTGGGCACCACGATCCACAACGTGGAGCTCAAGCCGGGCAAGGGCGGGCAGCTGGCCCGGGCCGCCGGTGCGGAGGTCCAGCTGGCGGCCAAGGAGGGCGACTATGCCCACCTGCGCCTGCCCTCGGGCGAGGTGCGGTTGGTCCGGCTGGAGTGCAAGGCGACCATCGGCCAGGTTGGCAACCTGGACCACGAGAACGTGACCATCGGCAAGGCGGGCCGGAGCCGTTGGCTGGGCCGCCGGCCCGCGGTCCGCGGTTCGGTGATGAACCCGGTGGACCACCCCCACGGCGGTGGCGAAGGCAAGGCGCCCATCGGCCGCCATCCGGTGACGCCGTGGGGCAAGCCGGCCCTGGGCAAGAAGACGCGCAAGAAGAAGCCCTCGGATCGCCTGATCGTCCGGCGCCGCAAGTAGGCCGGTTCGTCAGGTGCGGGTGCCCGGCCGCGGCCCGGCGGCCGGCGGCAGGGCGGGTCGCCCCGCAACGGGGGCGGGCCCGCCGCCCGGGGTGGAAGCCGTCAGCCCGGGTAAAGGAGGTGCAGGCTGGATGGGGCGATCGCTGAAGAAGGGGCCGTACGTCGACCCGAAGCTGCTGAAGAAGGTCCAGGCCCTGAACGAGAAGAACCAGCGCCGGGTCATCCGGACCTGGTCGCGGGACAGCACCATCGTGCCGGAGATGGTGGGGCACACCATCGCCGTGCATGACGGGCGGAAGCACGTCCCTGTCTACATCACCGAAGACATGATCGGTCACAAGCTGGGTGAGTTCGCGCCCACCCGCACCTTCCGCGGCCACGCCGACAAGACGGAGCGGCAGGCCCGGGTGCGGTGAGGGCGGGCCGCCAAGGAGGGAACACCATGGAGGCCCGGGCGGTGGCTCGATTCGTCCGGCTGTCGCCGCGCAAGGCGCGCCAGGTGGTGGACCTCGTCCGCGGCAAGCCCGTGGGCGAGGCTCTGACCCTGCTGCGCTTCACGCCCAAGCGGGCGGCGCGGATCGTGGAAAAGGTGGTTCGCTCGGCAGTGGCCAACGCCACCAACAACCACGACCTGGACGAGGACCGGCTTTACATTGTCAAGGCGTACGTGGACGAGGGGCCGCGGCTCAAGCGCTGGCGGCCGCGGGCGCGGGGGCGGGCTTTCCCCATCCTGAAGCCCACCAGCCACGTGACGGTGATCGTGGCGGAGAGAAAGGAGGGTTAAGGTGGGCCAGAAGACGCACCCGAAGGGGTTTCGCCTGGGTATCATTCGCGACTGGGATTCCCGCTGGTATGCCCGGCGGCAGGAGTTCGTCGACCTGCTCCTGGAGGACCAGCGCATCCGCCGGTACATCAAGAAGCGCCTGTATGACGCCGGCATCTCCCGGGTGGAGATCGAGCGCGCTGCCAACCGCATCCGCCTGACCATCCACGCCGGCAAGCCGGGTATGGTCATCGGCAAGGGCGGCACCGGCGTCGAGAGCCTCCGGCAGGAACTGGAGCGGATGACCGGCCGCCAGGTGGCCATCAACGTGGTCGAGGTCAAGGAGCCCGAGCTGGACGCCCAGCTGGTGGCCGAGAGCATCGCCGCCCAGATCCAGCGGCGCGTGGCCTGGCGGCGGGCCATGAAGCAGGCGTTGCAGCGGACCATGCGGGCGGGCGCCAAGGGCTGCAAGATCCGGGTATCCGGCCGCCTGGGCGGCGCCGAGATCTCCCGCAGCGAGTGGACGGCGGAGGGGTCGGTGCCCCTGCACACCCTGCGGGCCGACATCGACTACGGCCAGGCCGAGGCGTTCACCACCTACGGACAGATCGGCGTGAAGGTATGGATCAACCGCGGGGAGGTCCTGCCCGAGGCCAAGCGGCCGGCAGAGGCCGCCGAGCAGGGCGCCCAGGGAGGCCGATAAGCCATGTTGATGCCCAAGCGCGTCAAGTGGCGCAAGCAGCACCGCGGCCGGATGCGGGGTGTGGCCCAGCGGGGCAACACCGTGACCTTCGGCGAGTACGGTTTGCAGGCCCTGGAGCGGGGCTGGATCACCGACCGGCAGATCGAGGCGGCCCGCGTGGCCATGACCCGTTACATCCGCCGCGGTGGCAAGGTGTGGATCAAGATCTTTCCCGACAAGCCCGTGACCAAGAAGCCCGCCGAAACCCGCATGGGTAGCGGCAAGGGCAGCCCGGAGTACTGGGTGGCGGTGGTGAAGCCCGGCCGCGTCCTGTTCGAGATCGCCGGCGTGCCGGAAGAGACGGCCCGGGAGGCCATGCGGCTGGCGTCCCACAAGCTGCCCATCAAGACCAAG
Organism: Thermaerobacter sp. PB12/4term; assembly: GCF_003403315.2. NCBI lineage: Bacteria > Bacillati > Bacillota > Clostridia > Eubacteriales > Clostridiales Family XVII. Incertae Sedis > Thermaerobacter > Thermaerobacter sp. PB12/4term. The sequence goes on along the minus strand of NZ_CP048407.1, from coordinate 2,723,572 downwards.
TTCGTCGCCCGCGCGGTGGGTGGTGAGGCCCATGAAGGCTAAGGAGCTGCGGGAACTGTCCGACGAGGAGCTGAACAAGAAGCTCCGCGACCTCAAGGAAGAGCTGTTCAACCTGCGGTTCCAGGCCGCCACCGGCCAGCTCGACAACCCCATGCGCCTGCGCCAGGTGCGGCGGGACATCGCCCGGGTTCAGACCATCCAGCGGCAGCGGGAGCTGGCTGCCCTGCGGGGCACCGGTAGCGAAGGGAGGTAATCCGGTCGATGGCCCAGGAACGGGGCAAGCGCAAGACGCGGGTCGGCGTGGTGGTCAGCGACAAGATGGACAAGACCGTGGTGGTGGCGGTAGAGTCGCTGGTGCCCCACCCGCTCTACGGGAAGCGCATTCGCCGCACCAAGAAGTTCATGGCCCACGACGAGAACAACGAATGCCGGGTGGGCGACAAGGTGCGGATCATGGAGACCCGCCCCCTGAGCCGCCACAAGCGGTGGCGGGTGGTGGAGATCCTGGATCGGCCGCAGCTGGCGGCCCTGGCCGCGGAGGACCTGCCGGAAGAAGAGCAGCCTCCAGCCTGAGCCGCTGGCCGCGCCGGCAAGGAGGGGTGACGGATGATCCAGCCGCAGTCGCGCCTGGTCGTCGCCGACAACACCGGCGCCAAAGAGCTGATGGTGATTCGCGTCCTGGGCGGTTCCGCGCGGCGGTACGGCAACATCGGCGACGTGGTGGTGGCATCGGTCAAGGCCGCGACGCCCGGGGGCGTGGTCAAGAAGGGTGACGTGGTGCGGGCGGTGGTGGTGCGCACCCGCCACGGCCTGCGCCGGGAGGACGGCACCCACATCCGCTTTGACGACAATGCGGCGGTGATCCTGCGGGACGCCCACGAGCCGCGGGGAACCCGCATCTTCGGCCCCGTGGCCCGGGAGCTGCGGGATAAGCAGTTCATGCGCATCATCTCCCTGGCGCCCGAGGTGTTGTGATCCGGCGGGCGTGCCCGGGAGGGGAGCCGCGCGGAAAGGGGGTCCCCCATGGCGCGCAAGATGACCATTCGCAAGGGCGATACGGTCCTGGTCATCGCCGGCAAGGACGCCGGCAAGAAGGGCAAGGTGCTGCGGGCCCTGCCCGCCGAGGAGCGGGTGGTGGTGGAGGGCGTCAACATCGTCAAGCGCCACCAGCGGCCGCGGCCCGGGGTGGTGCAGAGCGGCATCATCGAGCGCGAGGCGCCCATTCACCGCTCCAACGTGATGCTGGTCTGCCCCCGGTGCGGCCAGCCCACCCGCGTGGCCAAGAAGCAGCTGGACGACGGCCGCCGGGTCCGGGCCTGCAAGAAATGCGGCGAGGTCATCGACCGCTGAGGCCCTGCCCCGGCCCGGCCGGCTTCGTCCGCAAGGGCAGCAGCGAGACCGGCGCGAACGGCCGGCAGGGACCGGCGCGGCGCCGGCACGGGAGGGTACGACCATGGCCACCGTGGTGACCAACCTGAAGGAGAAGTACGAGAAGGAAGTCGTCCCGGCGCTGATGCAGCGCTTCGGGTACAGGAGCATCATGGAGGTCCCCCGCATCGAGAAGGTCGTCATCAACATGGGCGTGGGGGACGCCATCCAGAACCCGAAGCTCTTGGACTCGGCAGTGAAGGAGCTGGCCCTGATCACGGGGCAGCGGCCCATGGTGACCCGGGCCAAGAAGTCGATCTCCGCCTTCAAGGTGCGGGCGGGGATGCCCATCGGCTGCAAGGTGACCCTGCGCAAGCAGCGGATGTGGGACTTCCTGACCCGGCTGATCTTCTTGGCGCTGCCCCGGGTGCGCGACTTTCGCGGCCTCTCGCCCGACAGCTTTGACGGGCGTGGGAACTACTCCCTGGGGCTGCGGGAGCAGCTGATCTTCCCCGAGATCGACTACGACGACATCGAAAAGGTCCGGGGCATGGACGTGACCATCGTGACCACGGCCAAGACCGACGAGGAGGCGCGGGAGCTGCTGCGCCTGCTGGGCCTGCCATTCCGCCAGTGAGGAGGTGGCTTCATGGCGCGCAAGGCGCTGATCGTCAAGGCCAGCCGCGAGCCCAAGTTCGCCGTGCGCCGGCGCAACCGCTGCCGGATCTGCGGCCGGCCCCGCGGCTACATGCGGCGCTTCGGCCTGTGCCGGCACTGCTTCCGGCAGCTGGCCCACCGCGGCGAGATCCCGGGCGTGAAGAAGGCCAGCTGGTGAGCTCCCGGCGTAGCGGGAAAGGGGGTTCTGCCCATGACCATGACCGACCCCATCGCGGATATGCTGGCGCGGATCCGCAACGCGTACACCGTGGGGCATGAGCGGGTCGACGTGCCGGGGTCCAAGATCAAGCGAGCCATCGCGGACATCTTGAAGCAGGAAGGGTTCATCCACGACTACCAGCGGATCGATGACGGCAAGCAGGGGGTGATCCGCATCTTCCTCAAGTACGGTCCGGGCAAGAAGCGGGTCATCCAGGGGCTCAAGCGCATCTCCCGGCCCGGGCGGCGGATCTATGCCCGCAAGGACCAGATCCCGCGGGTGCTGGGCGGGCTCGGCATCGCGGTGCTCTCCACCTCCCGGGGCATCATGACCGACAAGCAAGCCCGGGCGGAGGGCGTCGGCGGCGAGGTGCTGTGCTACATCTGGTAAGGGCCCGGCGCGGGAATCTGGCAGCGGGAGGTGGATTGCGTGTCGCGGGTTGGCAAGAAGCCCATCCCCATTCCCCAGGGGGTCCAGGTGACCGTCCAGGGGAACGTGGTGCGGGTCAAGGGCCCCAAGGGTGAACTGGAGCGCACCATCCCCGCCGGCCTGGACGTGGTGATCGAAGACGGCACGGTGGAGGTGCGCCGCCAGGACGACGAGCGGGAGCGCCGGGCACTGCACGGCCTTTTCCGCACCCTGCTGGCCAACATGGTGACCGGCGTGACCCAGGGTTACGAGCGTTCCCTCACCCTGGAGGGGACCGGCTACCGCGCCACCAAGCAGGGGCGGAAGCTGGTCATGAGCCTGGGCTACTCGCACCCGGTGGAGTACACGCCGCCGGAGGGCATCGAGATCGACGTCCCGGCGGCCAACACCGTGGTGGTCCGGGGCATCGACAAGGAACTGGTGGGCAACGTGGCGGCCACCATCCGGGCCAAGCGGCCTCTCAGCCGGTTCCGGTACGCCGACGGGCCCCGGGGCATCCGGTACACCGACGAGCGGGTGGCCCTGCGGCCGGCGAAGACCGGCAAGTAAGGCTGCCCAGGCACCAAGGGCCCATGCAGACGAGGTTCAGCAGGCTCACGCCGACGAGGCTCAGCAATTGAAGGAACGGGGTGTCCGAAATGGCGCGGAAGCCCAAGACGCGCGAGGAAGCCCGCGACCGCCGGCACCGGCGGGTTCGCAAGAAGGTCCTCGGAACGGCCGAGCGCCCGCGCCTCAACGTCTTCCGGAGCCTGAAGCACATCTACGCCCAGGTGATCGACGACGAAGCGGGCGTCACCCTGGTCGCCGCTTCGACGGTGGAACCGGAGCTCCGCGAAGCGGTGGGAGGCTACGGCGGCAACGTGGAGGCGGCCAAGGTGGTCGGGAGGGCCATCGCCCAGCGGGCCCTGGCCCGGGGTATCACCAAGGTGGTCTTCGATCGCGGCGGCTACAAGTATCACGGCCGGGTCAAGGCCCTGGCGGAGGCGGCCCGGGAAGCGGGTCTGGACTTCTAAGGCTCCGCAGGGAAAGGAGGGGACGGCGTGGCGCGTCATCGCAGGCGGCAGCAGGACGGGGACGAGCTGCAGGAGCGGCTGGTCGCCATCAACCGCGTGGCCAAGGTGGTCAAGGGTGGCCGGCGCTTCAACTTCAGCGCCCTGGTGGTGGTCGGCGACGGCAACGGCCGGGTGGGCGTCGGCATGGGCAAGGCGGCCGAGATTCCCGACGCCATCCGCAAGGCGGTGCAGAAGGCGAAGAAGAGCATGATCGAAGTGCCCCGGGTCGGCACCACCATCCCGCATCCCGTGGTGGGCGAGTTTGGCGCGGGGCGCGTGCTGATGAAGCCGGCGGCCCCGGGCACGGGGGTCATCGCCGGCGGCGCCGTGCGGGCGGTGCTGGAGCTGGCGGGGATTCGCGATGTGCTGACCAAGTCCCTGGGCTCCAGCAACCCGGCCAACGTGGTGTACGCCACCATGGAAGGTCTCAAGTCCCTGCGCAGCGCCGAGGAAGTGGCCCGGCTGCGGGGCAAGCCCGTCGAGCAGCTGATCGGCTGAGGCTTGCGCAGCCGGGGTTCACCCGCGATCCGCGCCGGTTCGTCCGGCCGGCGCGGGCCGGCTTTGAGTCCGGACGACGGGGGTTGGAAGCATGGCGGGATTGCATGAGCTGAGGCCCGCACCCGGCGCCCGGCACCGCCCCAAGCGGGTGGGCCGCGGGATCGGTTCGGGCCATGGGAAGACGGCGGGCCGCGGTACCAAGGGCCAGAAGGCCCGGTCGGGCGGCGCCAAGGGGCCAGGCTTCGAAGGCGGCCAGATGCCCCTGCAGCGGCGCATCCCCAAGCGGGGCTTCACCAACGCGCCCTTCAAGAAGGAATACGCCGTGGTGAACGTGGAGACGCTGAACCGGTTCGAGCCGGGCACCGAGGTCACCCCGGAGCTGTTGCAGGAGCGGGGCATCGTCAAGGATGCCCGGGACGGCATCAAGATCCTGGGTGACGGCGAGCTCAAGGTGGCCCTCACGGTGCGGGTCCACAAGTTCAGCGCGTCGGCTCGCGCCAAGATCGAGCAGGCGGGCGGCCGGGCCGAGGTGATCTGAAATGCTGGCCAACCTGGGCCGGGCCGTCAAGATCGAGGACCTGCGCGGGCGCATCCTGTTCACCCTGGCCATGCTGCTGGTCTTCCGGCTGGGGGTCCACGTGCCCACCCCTGGCGTGATTGCCGAGCGGGTGGCGCCGCTCTTCGCCACGGGCTCGATCTTCCAGCTGCTGGACCTGTTCGCGGGCGGCGCCCTGGCCACCGTCTCGGTGTTCGCCATGAGCATCACGCCCTACATCAACTCGTCCATCATCGTCCAGCTGCTGACGGTGGTGATCCCCCGGCTGGAGGAACTGGCCAAGGAGGGCGAGGAGGGTCGCCGCAAGCTCACCCAGCTCACCCGGTACGGCACCGTGGTCATGGCCTTGCTGCAGGCCGGCGGCATCGCCTTCTACCTCAACCGGGCCGGGGCCCTGGAATGGCCGGGCCTGCCCGGCATGGCGGTGGTGGCCATCACCCTGACGGCCGGCACCGTCCTTTTGATGTGGGTCGGCGAGCAGATCACCGACAAGGGCATCGGCAACGGGATCAGCCTGCTGATCTTTGCCGGCATCGTCTCCCGCCTGCCCCACGGGCTGGTCACCCTGGCCGAGATGTGGCGGGCCGGGTCCGTCAACCTGTTCCAGATCCTCCTGCTGGTGATCCTGGGGCTGGTGGTCATCGTGGCCGTGGTCTGGGTGACCGAGGGCCAGCGGCGGATCCCCGTGCAGTACGCCAAGCGGGTGGTGGGCCGGCGCATCTACGGCGGCCAGAGCACCCACATCCCCATCCGGGTGAACCAGGCCGGGGTGATCCCTGTGATCTTCGCCGCCTCGCTGGTCGGCCTGCCCCTGACGGTGGCCGGGTTCTTCCCGCGGGCGGGCTGGGCCCAGTTCCTGGCGCGGTGGTTCGACTGGGGGACGCCGCTCAACACCGCGGTGTACTTCTGGTTGATCGTGGGCTTCACGTTCTTCTACACGGCCATCACGTTCAACCCCCAGGACATTGCCGACAACCTGCGCAAGTACGGCGGTTACATCCCCGGCCTGCGGCCGGGCCGGCCGACGGCGGAGTACCTGGCCCGGGTGGTCACCCGCATCACCGTCTTCGGCGCGCTGTTCCTGGCGCTGATCTCCGTCCTGCCCCTCCTGGTGCGGGGCGTGACCAACATCGCATCCATATACTTTGGCGGAACGGCCCTGCTCATCGTGGTGGGCGTCGCTCTGGAGACCATGAAGCAGATCGAAGCCCACCTGCTGATGCGCCAGTACCAGGGCTTCATGAAGCGCTGAGGCCCGCCGGCCGGTGGAACCGGCCCGGGCCTCGGCCCTTGCCGGACGCGGTGGCCGCTGCCGGGGTGGCGCGGGCCGGCGGGGCCGTAGCCGGCGGTACCCCGCCGGCGGGGGCCGGGGGCGGCGCCGTCCCCCCGGCGGGTGACGAGTCCGGTGGAGCGGTGGTTGGGGCAGGAAAGGCCGGTTGGAAGCCGGCCGGGATCGGCTGAAGCAGGACGCCCGGCGCCCGGCGGCGGGAACCCGGCGGGTCGCCGGCGGGGCCTGGTAGGGGCCCTGGTGGGGAGGGGTAACGTGCGCTGGATCTTTCTGGGCCCGCCTGGCGCGGGGAAGGGAACCCAGGCGGCGCGCCTGGCCCAGCGGGCCGGCGTGCCCCAGATCGCCACGGGGGACATGTTCCGCGCTGCGGTGCGGGAAGGGACGCCGCTGGGGCTGGAAGCCAAGCGCTACATGGAGGCGGGCCAGCTGGTGCCCGATGAGGTGACCCTGGGCCTGGTCCGGGAGCGGCTGGCGCAGCCCGACTGCCGCAACGGGTTCCTGCTGGACGGGTTCCCGCGCACCGTGCCCCAGGCGGAAGGCCTCAACGAGGTGCTGGCAGGGCTGGGTGTCCGCCTGGACGGGGTCCTGTACTTCGACGTGCCCGATGCGGTGGTGGTGGAGCGCCTCAGCGGCCGGCGCGTCTGCCCCGCCTGTGGAGCGACCTATCACGTCCGCTTCGAGCCGCCGCAGGTGGAGGGGCGCTGCGATCGCTGCGGTGCGGAGCTGGTGCAGCGCTCCGACGACCGGGAGGAGACGGTGCGGCAGCGGCTGGCGGTATACCGCCAGCAGACGGAACCCCTGGTCCGCTACTACCGGGAGGCCGGCCTTCTGCACACCTTGGACGCGGGCCAGCCCATCGACGCGGTGGAAGCGGAGATCGCCCGGATCACGGGGGTTGGCGCATGATCGAGCTCAAGTCGGAGCGGGAGATCCGGTACATGCGGGAGGCGGGGCGGGTCGTGGCCGCCGTCCTGAGGGAACTGGCGGCTGCCCTACGCCCGGGGATCACCACGGCAGAGCTGGACCGGCTGGCCGAGCGCCTGATCCGGGAGGCGGGGGCGGAGCCGGCCTTCAAGGGCTATCAGGGCTTTCCGGCCAGCATCTGCACGTCCATCAACGATGAGGTGGTCCACGGCATCCCCAGCCCCCACCGGGTGATCCGGGAAGGGGACCTGGTCTCCATCGACGTGGGCGCGCGCTACCACGGCTACTACGGCGACTCGGCCGCCACCTTCGCGGTGGGAGAGGTTTCCCCCGAAGCCCGGCGGCTGCTGGAGGTCACCCGGGAATCCCTGGCCCGGGGGATCGCCGCCGCCCGCGCCGGCAACCGGCTGGGCGACATCGGGTATGCCGTGCAGGAGTACGTGGAGGCCGCGGGCTTCTCCGTGGTCCGGGACTATGCCGGCCACGGCATCGGGCGGGCCATGCACGAAGATCCCCAGGTGCCCAATTACGGGCGGCCCGGCACCGGCCTGCGCCTGCGGCCCGGCCTGGTGATCGCCATCGAGCCCATGGTCAACGCCGGTGGCCACGCGGTCCGGACGGACCCCGACGGCTGGACGGTGCGCACCGCCGACGGCAGCCTGTCCGCCCATTTCGAGCATACGGTGCTGATCACCGGCGGCGAGCCGGAGGTCCTGACGGGCGGTGCCTTCTGAACCGCATACCGACAATGGCGGCCAGGACCGGAATCTTGAGGCAACGGCCTGGCCATACTATAAATTGTGGCCGGAGGTGGCTCCGTGCACCAGTCCATCGGGCAACTGGTCACATCCCGCGCCGGGCGCGACCAGGGGCGCCCGTACCTGGTGGTGGGCGTCCTGGATGACCGGTTCGTCCTGGTGGCCGACGGCGACCTGCGCCCGGCGGACCGGCCGAAGCGGAAGAACGTGCGCCACCTGGTCTTCCATCGCGCCTGGGCGGAAGAGATCCGCCAGCGTCTGGAGGCCGGCCAGCGGCCCAGCAATTCCGAGCTCCGCCGGGCGCTAAGCGGCCTGGTGGCCCAATACTTCGGGGAGAAGGACAGCGCGGACGAGAAGCCGGAGGCGCAAGGGGGGTGAGGCCGTGGCACGCAAGGAGAACGTGGTGGAGGTCCAGGGGACCGTGGTGGAGCCCTTGCCTAACGGGATGTTTCGTGTAGAATTGGATAATGGCCATAAAGTCATGGCCCATGTCTCGGGCAAGATCCGCATGCATTTCATCCGTATTTTGCCCGGCGACCGCGTAACCCTGGAATTGTCTCCATACGATCTCACCCGGGGGCGCATCACCTACCGCCACCGGAGTTGATCCGGCCAGCCGCGACCCGTGACGCAAGGGAACCGCAGCCCGGGCCGGCTCCGTCCCGCGCCTGCGGGGCGGAGTTGCGAGGAGGCTTTTACGATGAAGGTCCGTCCGTCGGTCAAGCGCATCTGCGACAAGTGCAAGATCATTCGCCGCAAGGGGAAGGTGCGGGTGATCTGCGAGAACCCCAAGCACAAGCAGGTGCAGGGTTAAGCCTGGAGGTGTTCGGATGGCCCGCATCGCAGGCGTCGACCTGCCGCGCGACAAGCGCGTCGAGTACGCGCTTCCTTATATTTATGGCATCGGCCTGTCCCGCAGCCGGGAGATCCTGGCCAAGGCCCAGGTGAACCCCGACACCCGGGTGCGGGATCTGACGGAAGACGAGATCAACCGCCTGCGCGCCATCATCGAGCGGGACTACAAGGTGGAGGGCGAGCTGCGCAGCGAGGTCCAGCGCAACATCAAGCGCCTGATGGACATCGGCTGCTACCGCGGCTTGCGTCACCGCCGTGGCCTGCCGGTGCGCGGGCAGCGCACCAAGACCAACGCCCGGACGCGCAAGGGACCGCGCCGCACGGTGGCCGGCAAGAAGCGGCCGGGCAAGAAGTAAGGGTTAAGGAGGCTGGCCCATGGCACGACCGGGCGCACCGCGCCGGGGTGGCCGCCGGGGGGCGGCAACCCGGCTGCGCCGCAAGGACCGGAAGAACGTGGAGCGGGGTATCGCCCACATCCGGTCGACCTTCAACAACACCATTGTCACCATCACCGACCTGCAGGGCAACGCCATCGCCTTCGGGTCGGGCGGGACCAACGGCTTCACCGGGTCGAAGAAGGGCACGCCCTATGCGGCCCAGCTGGCCGCCGAGCAGGCGGCCCGCGAGGCCATGGAGCACGGCATGCGCGAGGTGGAGGTTTGGGTGAAGGGCCCTGGTCCGGGTCGCGAGGCGGCGATCCGCTCCCTGCAGGCCACGGGTCTGGAAGTGACCGCCATCAAGGACGTCACCCCCATCCCCCACAACGGGTGCCGCCCGCCGAAGCGGCGCCGCGTCTGATCCGGCGCAGGCCCGCTGTCGGCGGCTCGACAGGAGGGGCGGAGCCATGAGCGAGATGGAGAAGCCGACCATCCAAACGGTGGAGCTCAGCGACGACGGGACGTACGGCCGGTTCGTCGTCGAGCCGCTGGAGCGCGGGTACGGCATTACCCTCGGCAATGCCCTGCGCCGGGTCCTGCTTTCGTCCTTGCCCGGCGCGGCGGTCACCAGCGTGCGCATCGAAGGGGTGCTGCACGAGTTCTCCACCCTGCCGGGCGTGGTCGAGGATACGACGGAGATCATCCTCAACCTGAAGGAACTGGCCATCAAGATGTATACCGACGAACCCCAGGTCCTGCGCATCGAGGCCCAGGGCGAGGGGGAGGTGCGGGCGGCCGACATCATCACGCCGCCGGACGTGGAGATCGTCAACGGCGATCACCTGATCGCCACGCTGGAACCCGACGGCCGGCTCTTCATGGAGATGACCGTGCAGAGGGGCCGCGGTTACGTGCCGGCCGACCGCAACAAGGACCCCGACCGCAGCATCGGGGTGATTCCCGTCGATTCCATCTTCACGCCCATCCGTAAGGTGAACTTCCAGGTGGAGAACACCCGGGTGGGGAAGGTGACGGACTACGACCGTTTGACCCTGGAGGTCTGGACCAACGGCACCATCGCGCCCGATGAGGCGGCCAGCCAGGCGGCCCAGATCCTGACGGATCACCTGGCCCTGTTCCTCACCCTGACCGACCAGGCGCGGGGCACCGGGACGGCCGTCGAGAAGGAAGACGATGCCCGCGCCAAGCTGCTGGAGATGAGCATCGACGAGCTGGACCTCTCGGTGCGCTCCTACAACTGCCTGAAGCGGGCTGGCATCAACACCATCGGCGAGCTGGTGGAGAAGACCCCCGAGGACATGATGCGGGTGCGCAACCTCGGCAAGAAGTCGCTGGAGGAAGTGGAGGAGAAGCTGGCTGCCCTGGGGCTGTCGCTGAAGCAGCCTGAGGACTGACGGCCCGGCCCTGGGACCGGCCGGGGGCAGGCAGCAGGAGGGAATGATCATGGCGCACAAATCCCGGTTGAACCGGCCCACGGACCAGCGCCAGGCCCTGGTCCGGAACCTGGTGACGTCGCTGTTCATCCACGAGCGGATCGAGACCACCGAGACCCGGGCCCGGGAGGCCCAGCGGCTGGCCGAGCACCTGATCACCCTGGCCCGCCGCGGCGACCTTCATGCCCGGCGCCAGGCGCTGGCGGTGCTCTACGACAAGCAGGTGGTCAAGAAGCTGTTTGACGTCATCGGACCGCGCTACAGCGACCGGGCCGGCGGCTACACCCGCGTCCTGAAGCTGGAGCCGCGCCGGGGCGACGGCGCGCCCATGGCGCTTCTGGAGCTGGTGTGAGCCCCGGTGGCCCGGCCCGGCGCGGCGGTGGAGGGCCCGGCGCCGTGACGGGGGAACCACTGATCGAGGTTCGGCAAGTCAGTTACGTGTACCACCCCGGCCAACCCGACGCCGTCGAAGCCCTGCGGGGCATCGACCTCGAGGTGCGCCGGGGTGAGTTTTTGGCGGTGGTCGGCGCCAACGGATCCGGGAAGTCGACCCTGGCCCGGCTGCTCAACGGGTTGATCCTGCCCACCCGGGGCGAGGTGCGGGTGGCAGGCCATTCCACGGCGGATCCCGAGGCCCGCTGGGAGATCCGCCGGCTGGTGGGCCTGGTCTTCCAGAACCCGGACAACCAGCTGGTGGCCCCCACGGTGGAGGAAGACGTGGCCCTCGGACCCGAGAACCTGGGCCTGCCCCGGGAGGAGATCCGGCGCCGGGTGCGGGCCGCCCTGGAGGCGGTCGGCCTTTGGGAGCGGCGGACCGACCCGCCCCACCGCCTGTCCGGCGGGCAGAAGCAAAGGGTGGCCCTGGCCGGCATGCTGGCCATGGAACCCGCCTGCCTGGTGCTGGACGAAGCCACGGCCATGCTGGACCCCGCCGGCCGGGCGGAGGTGCTGGGCACCGTGGGCCGGCTCCACCGGGAGAAGGGCATCAGCGTGGTCCTCATCACCCACTTCCTCGAAGAAGCGGCCCGGGCCCAGCGGGTGGCGGTGATGGACCGGGGCCGGATCGTGGCGACCGGCGCGCCCCGGGACCTCTTCGGCCGGCCCGCCTGGCTGGAACGGCTGGGCCTGGTGCCGCCCCCCATGGGCCAGCTGGCCGCCCGCTTGCGCCGGCGCGGGTGGCGCCTGCCGCCGGGCATCATCACGGTGGACGACTTCCTGGCCGCCCTGGGGCTGTCCCCGGCCGCGGCCCGGGAAAGGCCCTGAGGGGCGGGCGGAGAGGCCATGGCCATTCGGGTCGAGGGGCTGGTTCACGTCTACGGCGGCGCGGGCTATGCCGCCCGGGAGGCCCTCAAGGGGGTCAGCCTGGCCATCGCCGACGGGGAAAGGGTGGCCATCATGGGGCCCACCGGCAGCGGCAAGTCCACCCTGGTCCAGCACTTCAACGGCCTCTTGCGCCCCACCCGCGGGCGCGTGGAGGTGGACGGCCTGGATCTCTGGGCGCCCGGGCGCGACCGGGACGACCGCCTGGCCGAGGCGCGCCGCCGGGTGGGCCTGGTCTTCCAGTTTCCCGAGCAGCAGCTCTTCGCCGAAACGGTGTGGGACGACATCGCCTTTGCACCGCGGAACCTGGGGTTGGCCGAGGAGGAGGTGGCCGCCCGGGTCCAGCGGGCCATGGCCCTGGCAGGCCTGGATCCGGAGCTGGCCCACCGCTCGCCCTTCAGCCTGAGCGGCGGCCAGATGCGGCGAGTGGCCATCGCCGGGGTGCTGGCCATGATGCCCCGGACCCTGGTCCTGGACGAACCCACGGCGGGCCTGGATCCTCAAGGACGGGCGGCCCTGGTGGAACTGCTGGACCGGCTCCACCGGGACGCGGGCCTGACGGTGGTGCTGGTATCCCATGACGTCGACGAGGTGGCCGCCCTGGCCCGGCGCGTAGTCTTGATGCGGGACGGCCGGGTGGTGGCCGACGGCCCTGCAGGCGAGGTGCTGGCGGACGAAGACCTGCTGGCGGAGTGCCGCCTGCGGCCCCCCGCCACGGCCCGGCTGCTGGGCGAGCTGGCCCGGCGCGGCTTGCCGGTGAACCCCCGGCGCGTGAGCCTGGACGAAGCCGAAGCCGAGCTCCTGGCCGTGGGGCACCTGCTGGGGCCAGTGGCCGGCCGGGACGGTCGCCCCTCCGCCCCTGACGGGGCGGGCGCACCCGTTGCAGGCGCGCAGACCACGGGCGGAGATGGCGGGACGCAGGGGGCCTTGCCGGGCCAGGCCGGGGCCGGCGACCGGCGGGCTCCCGGGGAGGGCGGTGGGTGCGGCCCGGGGCCCGCCGCGATCCCCGGGCCGCCCGTGCCGGAGGAGGGAAGCCCGTGATCCCCGAGCCTCTGGTCGGCCAGTACGTCCCCGGCGAAAGCCCCGTCCACCGGCTGGACCCCCGCACCAAGATCGCCCTGCTGGCGGGCTACACCGTGGTGCTGTTCCTGGTCCGGGAGTGGGCCGCCTACGGGCTCCTGGCCGCCGTGGTTCTGGCCGGCACCCTGGCGGCCGGGCTGCCGCTGGCTTACCTGGTGGCCGGCCTGAGGCCCATGGCCTGGCTGGCCGCGCTCACCCTGGTGCTCAATCTGGTGGCCGTGCCGGGTGATCCCCTGGCCCATCTGGGACCGCTGGCGGCGACCCGCCAGGGGCTGGAGCTGGGCCTGCGCCTGGCGGTCCGGCTGCTGCTGCTGGTAGCGGCCGCCTCCCTGCTGACCCTGACCACCTCGCCCATCGCCCTGACCGACGGGCTGGAGGCGCTGTTGCGGCGCCTGGGCCGAAGGGTGCCTGCCCACGAGCTGGCCATGATGATGACCATTGCCCTGCGCTTCATCCCCACCCTGGCGGAAGAGGCGGACCGCATCATGAAGGCCCAACTGGCGCGGGGCGCCCGGTTCCACCGCGGCGGGCCGGTGCAGCGGCTGCGGGCGCTGGTTCCCCTGCTGGTCCCCCTGTTCGTCAGCGCCTTCCGCCGCGCCGATGACCTGGCACTGGCCATGGAGGCGCGCGGCTACCGCGGCGGTGCGGGGCGCACCCGCTACCGGCAGCTGCGGCCGGGGCGGGCCGACGCCATGGCCGTGGCGCTGGCCGCCGTCCTGTTTGGGATTACCCTGTGGTGGGGGCGGTAGAGGCATGCCGGGACCCTGGGACCAGCACGACCAGGACGAACGCCGCCGCGCCGAGCCCGGCCCCGCCGGCCCCGGCGCCCTGCCCGGTGCCGCAGGGGCGGAGGCCGCTGCGGCTCCCCCGCCCGGGGCGGGGCGCGGCGAACCCGCTGATCCCGGCATCACGCCGCGGGGGTCCGTGCCGGGACCGGGCGGAGCCCGGAAGGCGCCCGCCGGCCCCGGCGCCGGGTATCGTCCGGTACCGGCCGGCCAGCGGACGCTGCGGGCCGTGCTGGCCTATGACGGCACCGACTTCGCCGGCTGGCAGCGCCAGGCCGGCCGGCGCACCGTCCAGCAGGTGGTGGAAGAGGCCATCTCCCGGCTGCTGGGCCATCCCGTGCGGGTGACCGCCGCCGGCCGCACGGACGCCGGCGTGCATGCCCGGGCCCAGGTCATCCACTGGCAGACCGCCCGTCCCTTCCCGGTGGAGCGCCTGGTACCGGCCTTGCGCGGTCTGCTCCCGCCCGACGTGGCGGCCGTCGCCGCCGGCGAGGCGCCGGCGGGGTTCCACGCCCGGTACGCCGCCCGGCGCAAGACCTACGTGTACCACCTGTGGAGGGCGCCCGTGGCGGACCCCCTGCACCGGCGGTGGCAGTGGCACCTGCCGCTGGCTCTGGATGTGGCGGCCATGGCTGAAGCGGCCCGGCGCCTGGAGGGCCACCACGACTTTGCAGCCTTCAAGGCGGCGGGGTCTCCGGTACGGAATACCCGCCGCACCCTCTATCGCTGCCGCCTGGAGGAACACGGCCCACTGCTGCGGATCGTGCTGGAAGCCGACGGGTTCCTGATGCATATGGCCCGCGGCATCGTGGGTACCCTGGTGGAGATTGGGCGGGGACGCTGGCCCGCCGGCCACGTGGACACGCTGCTGGCCACGGGCCGGCGGCAGCTGGCCGGACCCACGGCGCCGGCCCACGGCCTGATCCTCTGGCGGGTGGAGTACGACGACTGGGTGGCCGAGGGGCCTCCCTGGCCCGGCGCCCCGCCCGGCCTTTCCCGGCCTTGATACGCCCGGCGTCGTGTTCCCTTGACAGGCGGGAGACCTCCGGCTAGCATAGAAAATGCTGTTTTTATCGGGTTCCTGGCGTCATAACGGCCCCGGCGGCGCCGCGGGCTCCTTTCTTGATTTCGCCCCGGGACCGGAACGACGGGAGGCAACACCATGCGGACCACCTTCATGGCCCGCCCCCAGGACGTGCAGCAGCAGTGGTACGTGATCGACGCTGCGGGCGTACCCCTTGGCCGTCTGGCCAGCCAGGTGGCCAAGATCCTGCGGGGCAAGCACAAGCCCATCTATACGCCCCACGTGGACACGGGGGACCACGTCATCGTCGTCAACGCTGCCAAGGTGCGCCTGACGGGCGAAAAGCTCCACAAGAAGGTCTACTACCGCCACACCGGCTACCCCGGCGGCCTGCGCGCCGTAACGGCGCGGCGCCTGCTGGAGACCCGGCCGGAGCGGATGGTCGAACTGGCCGTGCGGCGCATGTTGCCGCGCACTGCCCTGGGGCGCCGGCAATTCCGCAAGCTGCACGTCTACGCCGGGGCGGAGCACCCTCATCAGGCGCAGCAGCCGCGCCCCCTGGTCCTGCGTAGCGACGGCACGCCGGTCTGGGACGGCGGCGCGGCTGCCGGCCAGGACGGCTAGCCGGCGCAGGCCGGGCCGCGGGCCCGCCGGCCGGTGCTCCGCCAGGGCGGGCGGAATCGGCCGGGGCCCACGGCTGGAGCCGGTCCGGCCGGTCGTCACTCGCCGGGGTGACCCGGTGCGACCGGCTTCGAGCACGGCACGAGGACGGCATTGGCGTGCGGCACAGGTTCGGCGGGAAGCGAGGTGAGAAGGTGGCGACCACAGCCGTTTACTGGGGCACCGGGCGGCGCAAGGAGGCCGTGGCGCGGGTCCGCCTGATCCCGGGAGACGGGCGGATCATCATCAACGGCCGCCCTATGGAGGAGTATTTCCCTACCATTGCCCAGCGGGCCGAAGTGGAGCGTCCCCTCAAGGTGACGGGGACGCTGGGCAAGTACGACGTGCTTGCCCGGGTGGGCGGCGGCGGCATCTCCGGCCAGGCGGGGGCCGTGCGGCACGGCATCGCCCGCGCCCTGCTCCGCGTGGACGAGTCCTACCGCAAGCCCCTGAAGCAGGCGGGGCTGCTGACGCGGGATCCCCGGGTCAAGGAGCGCCGCAAGTACGGCCTCAAGAAGGCCCGCAAGGCGCCGCAGTTCTCCAAGCGCTGATCCCCGGGCTGCATGCCCGCGGGGCCGAGCCGGCCAGGGGACGCCCGCCGGCCGGATTCTTCAGGATTCCATTGCCCGGGAAAACTCACGGCACGGTATCCGTCGCAACACGGCGCCCGGCGGGTCGAACCCGCCGGGCGCCGGCTCCCTTTGCCGGCCGATGGCCTCCTAGCCTGCCGGTCCGGCCAGCACCTCTTCCTCCAGCCAGCGGGTGTGGAACCGGCCCTGGCGGAAGTCGTCGCGGCGCAGGATCTCCTGGTAAAGCGGGATGGTGGTCCGGATGCCGTCGATGTGGAACTCCGCCAGGGCCCGCTGCATGCGCGCGATGGCCTCCTGCCGGTCGCGACCCCAGACGATCAGCTTGCCTACGAGGGAATCGTAGAAGGGCTGGACCACCGAGCCGGCCCGGAAGCCGGCATCCAGGCGCACGCCGGGACCGGCCGGCGGTTCCCAGGCGGTGATGGTGCCGGGGGAGGGCAGGAAGCGGTTGCCGGGGTCTTCCGCGTTGATCCGGCATTCCATGGCCCAACCCCGGAAGGCCACGTCGTCCTGGGTGAAGGACAGGGGTTCGCCGGCGGCCACCCGGATCTGCTCCTTAACCAGGTCGATGCCCGTGATCATCTCGGTGACGGGGTGCTCCACCTGGATCCGGGTGTTCATCTCGATGAAGTAGAAGTGGCCGTCCCGGTCCACCAGGAACTCCACCGTGCCTGCGCCCACGTACTCCACCGCCTCGGCAGCGCGGATGGCCGCCTCCGCCATCCGCTGGCGCAGCTCCGGCGTCATCACCGGCGAGGGCGCCTCTTCGATCAGCTTCTGCCGGCGCCGCTGCACCGAGCACTCCCGCTCGCCCAGGTGCAGGGTGTGGCCGTGCTTGTCGGCCATCACCTGGATCTCTATGTGGCGGGGTTCCTCCAGGAACTTCTCCAGGTAGACGGCGCCGTTGCCGAAGGTTGATTCGGCCTCCCGGCGGGCCGACGCTATGGCCTGGGCCAGTTCCTGCTCGTTCCGCGCCACCCGGATGCCCCGGCCGCCGCCGCCCGCCGCCGCCTTGACCAGGACCGGGTAGCCGATCCGCCGGGCGATCTCCAGGGCCTCGTCTTCATCGTCCACCGTACCCTCGCTGCCGGGCACCACGGGCACGCCGGCCCGCAGCATGGCCTCCCGGGCCAGGGACTTGAGCCCCATGGTCTCGATGGCCTCCGGGGGCGGGCCGATGAATTCGATCCCCCACGTCTTGCAAACGGCCGCGAAGTGGGCGTTTTCCGACAGGAAGCCGTAGCCCGGGTGGATGGCGTCCACGCCGGCCTTGCTGGCCGCCTCGATGAGGCTGGGGATGTGCAGGTAACTGCGGGTGGCCGGGGCCGGGCCGATGCAGTAGGCTTCGTCGGCCATGGCCACGTGCAGGGCGTCCTCGTCGGGCTCCGAGAACACCGCCACGGTGCGGATGCCCAGCTCCCGGCACGCCCGGATGATGCGCACGGCGATCTCGCCGCGGTTGGCGATCAGAATCTTCTGGAACATGGCCTCGACCTCCCCGTGAAGGTTCGCAGCCGGGCCGGCGTTTCCTGCGCTCCGCGGTCCTTGCCTGTGCCGCGGACCGGCACCATGCTGAAAGCAGGTTCCCGGCCGGGCGGGCTGCCCCCGGGCGCCCCCGCCGCCCCGGGGGCAGCCGGGACGGCCGGTGGGCGCCCGCCGTGCCGGCAGGCGACGTTGCCCCGGCCGGCGGGTGAAGAAGCCGTGGCCGGCCGGCCTGCGCGGCCTGCGGCCCGGGACCATCGCCCCGGCTGCCGGCTGGAGCGGCCCGCCCCAGCGGTGGCCCTTCGCCGGAGCCATTGCCGGCCAGGGAACCGGGCGGTGGCACCGCGGCGAGGGGCGGCGGCACCGCCATGACAGAACGGGAAGGATGATGGCATGATGGCCGATCGTCAGGCTTCCCCCCGTCCCGCCGTACCGTGGGAGCCCGGGGACCGCTGGCTGCTGCCGGCCGCGGGGCTGCGTCCCCCGGGCGGCGGCCCGGTCCCTCCCCGGCCCGGCGTCCGGCTCGTCCCGGACCGTTATACCATAACCTACCTATCGGATCTTGACGAACTGGACGGCGACGAGCTCCGCAGGCCGGAAGGCGGACCGGCCGGCCGCTACCCGGCACCCCGGGTGCTGGTGACGCCGGTGCCGGCTCCTGCCGTGGCGCCCCTGTGGGGCACGGTCCTCCAGGGCGTGACGGCCCGGGACCCGGAGCACCTGCAGGCCCTTCTGGAGGTCGCCGGCCGGTGGCCCGGCACCCGCTGGGTGCTGCTCCCCTGGGATGCCCTGACGGCGCCGCCTCTATGGGCCCGGGCCTGGGCCCGGGTGACCGCGTGGGCCCCGGCGGCGGCCGGTCCGGTCATCATGCCCGCAGGACTCCAGGGGGACCACCAGGTCCCGTCGCGCCTGGCGGCGGAACTGGCCCGGGTGCGGCGGGAGCTCCTGCGGAACCTGGAAGAACCCGTCCCTGCCCCGGTGGTTCTGCCGGCCAACCTGGCCGGGTTTGGCCCCCAGGAGCGGGCGGGGGCGGGTCTGGCGGGCGTGCCCGTGTGGTGGCTCCTCAGTTGAATGGGGGGCGGGGCCGGCGAGCTGCCCGGACCGCCGGGGAGCAGGAACTTCCTTCCGCTCGACGAAATCCACCGCTAAACGGGACCACGCCACCGGTTTCGGACAAACCGGGCGGGCCCTGGGATGGGAAAGGCGTCCCGCCGCCGGTCCCCGCTGGGGGAGGGATCGCCGGCCGGGACTCCAGGCAGGGAGGTGGAAGGTCGCCCGGCACCGGCTGCGGGCGGGCCCGGCCTCGGGCCGGTCCGGCGGGTGCAGGGCGGTTGACCGGCGCCTGAGACCACCAGTCTGAGGTCCGGGCCCGCGCCGGCCACCCGGGGTATGCCTTCGGGATGCACCCTGGAGGCCGGTATCGGAGCCCGGAGTTTCGCCTTCCGCGGGCTCATCGCCGCCGGGCGGCATCGCCGGCCCTCACCCAGGCCGGGATCCGCCGCCGTCCCGCCGCCGGTTGCGGCTCCAGGCCAGCGCCGGCAGGGCGGCCCGCACCGGGTCGCCGGCGGGCCGGTCGATCCCAACAGGAGTCATGGCCCGTCATCATCCCCGGCCCGCGGAAGGGTGGCAAGACGGCATCGCCCGCAGGAGCCGCGCCCGCCTGGCGACGCGCGCTCGAGGGGAAAGGGGAGAGGGCCATGCTCAACTCGCCGGCGATGTTCGTGGTGCTGGCGCTGATCGCCTACGGCATCGCCTACTGGGGATACGGGCGCTGGTACGACCGCACGGTCTGGCGGCCTGACCCCAACCGCACCACGCCGGCCCACATGTACACCGACGGGGTCGAGTACTTCCCCGTCAGCCGCTACGTGCTCTGGGGCTACCAGTACAAGAGCGTCGCCGCCCTGGGGCCCATTCTGGGACCCTTCATCGCCATCCAGTACGGCTGGGTCCCCGCCCTGCTGTGGATCATCTTCGGCAACTTCTTCATCGGCTGGCTCCAGGACTACGGGGCCATCATGCTGTCGGTGCGCAACCAGGGGCGGTCCTTCGGTCCGATCACCTACGAGTTCACCGGGGCCGCGGGACGCAGTACCCTGCTGGGCTTCATCCTGTTCTACCTGCTGATCATCTCGGCCACCTTCATCCAGCTGATCGCCGTATTCTGGAACACCTTCGCGGGGTCGTTCGTGGCCACCGCCGGCATCATCCTCACCGGTGTGATCTGCGGCCAGCTGCTGTACAAGCGCCGGATGAACGTGGGCGCGGTGACCCTGATCGCCTTCGCCCTGATGATCCTGTCCTTCTGGCTGGGTTCCACCAGCATCGGCCAGGCGGTGAAGTTCAACCTGACGGCCCAGGGCGCGCTGAACTTCAACGTCTGGCTCTGGGCGGCGCTGTGCTGCGTCATCCTGTACGTGGGCTCGATCCTGCCGCTGCCCACCTTCATCCAGCCCTTCAACTACGTGTCCTTCTTCCCCGCCATGTTCGCGGTGCTGGTGATCCTGGTGGGCGCGCTGATCACCCCCCTGACCGGGGTCACCCTGGCGCAGCCGGCGTATGTCGGCTTCTGGGGGCCCAAGGGCAGCTTTGCCGCTGGCGGCAACCCCATGTGGCCTGTGCTGTTCACGGCCATCGCCTGCGGTGCCATCTCGGGGTGGCATAGCCTGGTCAGCTCGTCCAGCACCGCCAAGCAGCTGGACATCGAGCCCGACGCCCACCCCGTGGGCGCCGGCGCCATGCTGGGCGAGGGCCTGCTGGCGCTGGTGTCCCTGGCCTCCTACATGGTGCTCAGCCCGGAGCGCATCGCCGAGCTGGGCGGCGCCAGCGTCGGTTCCTGGGTGTTCGGAGCGACGCTGATCACCAAGCCGATCCTTGGCGCCTTCATGTCCGACAACGCCATTCGCGTGTTCTTCGGTACGGTGCTGGTCATCTACGCCATCACCGTCCAGGCCCTGGTCACCCGCTTCTGGCGCCTGGTCTCCGTCGAGGTGTTCGGCGAGAGCATCCTGGCCCAGAAGCATGTGGCCACCTTCATCGGCCTGCTGCTGCCATGGATCATGGCGGTCAGCGGCTCGTGGAACAACATCTGGCTGTTCTTCGGCGGGTCGAACCAGCTGCTGGCCGGCCTGGCCCTGATGCTGATTACCATCCACCTGGCCCGGGTCAAGGCGCCCAGCCGCTACACCCTGGTCCCGGCCCTGTTCATGATCGTCACCACCCTGGCGGCCATCGCCGTCCAGACGGTGCGCTTCCTCCAGGCCGCCCTGGGGGGGCCCGCCAAGACGCTGACCCAGGACCCGCTCAAGACCCTGGCGCCCACCGTCGCCAACATCATCGACTGGGCGTCGGTGCTGATCGGCGTGGTGCTCTTCGTCCTCGGCTTGCGGATGGCGATCCTGACGCTGCAGGCGTACGGCCGCGCCAAGGCGGGCCTGCTGGCCCAGCCGCAGGCGGCACCGGGCGACTGACCGGCACCGAGGCGGCCGTCGCGGCGGGCCCTGCCACCGCGGCAGGGCCCGCCGCCGGATCCGCCATCCGTGGCGGCGGCCGGGCCGGTTCCACCTACCGGGCCGGGCCAAGGTCGACAAAGGAGGCGCATGCCCATGTTGGGTCGCAAGGACGGGCCGGCCAACGGAGCCCGCAAGGAGCAGAAGGCTGGGTTCCTGACCAAGCTCCGGGGCGTCATGTACGGCATGGCGAGCCACGGCAACGTCACGGCGGCGCTGCGCACCCGGATGCACCTGGAGCACCTGTTCATGTTCATCACCCTGGGCGACATGCTCGGCATCCCCGTGCTGCCGCCCTATTACAGCCTGCGCATCCTGCCGTACGCCGTTCCCAACATCGAGTCGTGGAAGCAGCGGGTCTTCCGGGAGCGGGACTTCACCGACGCCATCTACTGAGGATGAGCGAGTCTCCTGGAGAGGGCCTGGCGCCGGTGCCGCCGGAGACGCTGAAAGGGAGGAGTGGAGGCATGCCCACCCTGGTACGGCCCCGGGGACTGGAGTCGTACTTCAACGAGCACCCCGACGTGGAGATCGTCATCTTCGCGGGAAAGGGCGGCCTGGGCAAGACCACGTCCAGCTCGTCCCTGGCCTGGTACATGTCCCAGGTGAAGAAGAAGCGGACGCTGCTCTTCAGCACCGATCCCCAGGCCTCGCTGAGCGATATCTTCGAGCGCAACTTCTACGGCCTGGGCGAGATCGAGGTGGCCCCCAACCTGTTCGTGGTCGAGATCGACGCGGACCGCCGGGTGGCCGACTACCAGGCGTCGGTGAAACAGAAGATCAAGGACATGTACGGCCTGGACGAGGTGCCGCGGGAGATCGAGGAGTACATCGACTCCACCTCCGCGGAGCCGGCCATGTACGAGTCCGCCACCTACGATGCCATGGCCGAGCTGGTGGCGGCCCACGAATACGACATCTACATCTTCGACATGCCGCCCTTCGGCCACGGGGTGCGCATGGTGGCCATGGCCGACATTCTCTCCAAATGGGTGGAGAAGATCACCGAGGCTCGCTCCAAGGTGGCCGAGTACGATGCCATTGCCGCGACCCTCAAGGGCGAGAAGGGCCATGAGGACGCGGTCATGCAGGAACTGATCGACATCCGCAACAAGATCAAGGCCTTCACCGACCTCATCACCGACCGCCGCCGCACAGCCTTCTTCATGGTGCTGATCCCGGAAAAGATGGCGATCCTCGACACCGAGCGGGCTTTGGCGATGTTCCACGCCCTGGGCATGGAGATGTCCGGCCTGGTGGTCAACCAGGTGTACCCGCGGGAGCTGCTGGATCGCCCCGGTACGTCGGAGTACCTGCGCAACCGGGTCCTGATGCAACAGCAGCACCTGGCCGACATTGCCCGCAAGTTCGGCGACCGGGTCCAGTCGGTGGTGCCCATGTTCACCCGGGAGCCCAAGGGGCTGGAGATGATCGAGCAGGCTTCCCGCTACCTGATGAACTGCGAGATCGCCCTGGAGGCCTGACGGACGGGTCCGGGGCGGGGCCTGGGGAGCCGCAAAGGAGTGACCACGGGTGCAGCATATCGGAGCCTTCTTGCAGGAGCACCCCCAGTTGAAATTCGTGTTCACCGGCGGCAAGGGTGGTGTGGGCAAGACCATCTGTGCCGCCGTGCTGGCGTACCATTTTGCCGAGCAGGGCAAGCGCACCCTGCTGGCCAGCCTGAACCCCGTGCATTCGCTGACGTCGGTGTTCGGCCAGGACCTGTCGGGCGGCCAGGTGCGCCCGGTACAGGGCGTACCCAACCTCCATGCCGTCGAGGTGGATGCCTCGGACGTGGTGGCCCGCTACCGGGAGAACATCGGCCAGCGGGTGAAGGAATTCCTCAAGTATGCGGACATCCCCGTCGATGCCAAGCCCTTCGTCGACATTGCCGTGACGAACCCTGCCTTCGAAGAGTCGGCCATGTTCGACAAGATGGTCGACATCATGCTGCGGGAGGGTCAGGAGTACGACATCTTGGTGTTCGATACGGCGGCGGTGGCCAACGCCGTGCGGCTCATCGGGTTGTCCAAGATCTACGGCCTGTGGCTCCAGCGGATGATCGAGTCGCGCAAGGAGGCGCTCTCGCTACGGGTGCAGCTGAGCTTCCGCAAGGAAAAGGTGATGGAAGAAGTCAAGAAGGACCCCATGCTGGCCGACCTGATCGCCATGGACGAGCGGTTTAAGGCGGTCAAGCGGCTGCTGGTCGACCCCAACCTGACCGCCTTCTTCTTCGTCACCCTGCCCCTGGCGTTGCCCATCTCCGTGGTCACCCGCTTCATCAAGATGGTGCGCGCCTATGACATTCCCGTGGGCGGGGTCCTGGTCAACGGTGTCATTCGCGGCGAAGAGGTGGAGAAAGCCAGCGGCGACGAGTACCTTCTGAACAAGTACCAGGAGCAGGCGGGCTATCTGGAGCGGATCCAGCGGGAACTGGGCGACCTGGTCCGCGCCTTCCTGCCCCTGTACAAGAGCGAGGTGCACGGCCTGGACGCCCTCAAGCAGGCGGTGGATGACCTCTTCGATCCCGACCAGCACTGGGCCCTGGCCCAGGTGACCGGGTGAGCGCGGGGGCCCAGGGGGCCGGGCGGGACGCCGCCCGGCCCCACCTGCTGGCCGTCCGCAGCGTGGTCTTCGGCACGTGCAACCTGCTGCTGCTGGGGGTGCCGGCCGGATGGCGCCTGGGGGACGGAGCCTTCCCGCCCGAGGTCGACCGCTGGCACGTGCGGGATGGCGTCAGCTGGGCCACGGCGGGTCGTGGCCACTGGTGGCTGGCTGCCCGGACCGGTACGGGGGGCAGGGCGGCACTGCGGGCGGAGCTCTTCCTCCATGTCACGCCGGCTGGAGCGGTGGCCGCCGGCCCCGGGACGCCGGCGGCGGAGGCGGTGTCGGCAGCGGGGCGCGACGGGCGGAACGCTGGCCCCCGGACCGGAAAGGGCGTCCCGCAGGCAAGGGCATCAGGGAAGAGAGGTGGTGGCCGCCCCGCCACCAGGGATTGGGGGCTCGGCCGGATCGACGCCACGGGTACCTGCCTGCTGGACGGCCACCCAGGCTGGTGGGCCGCAGGTGCCGTACGGCGCGGGTTCCCCGGCCGGTGGCGGCCGGCCCGCGCGCTGGTGCTGGAGTGTGGCTTCACTCGCCGCCGCCTGCACATCCGCCTGGAAGCGGTGCCAGGCGTTGAGCCGGGCGACCTGGAGGCTGCCTGGGAGGCCCTGCTGGCGGAGTGGCGGTGCCATTAAGGAATCCGGCGCGGGCGGGGCCAAGCCGGTGCGCCAGGGAGGGACGGGAAAGTGGCGACCCTGGGCAGGAAGAGCCGGCGACGTCCCCTGCGGGTGGAGATCGTCGGCCTGTTTCCCCTCATCTACAAGATGTGCCCGCGCGGCATGGGCTGGGGTGCGGGCTGTGGCCTGGAGTGGCCTGCGGACCAGACCCAGGACTATCCGCCGGAGGAACAGGCGCGGCAGCGGCAGCTGGAGTCCCTTGTGGCTCACCTGGCGGCCCGTTTCGGCTGGCGGCTGCAGGTGGTCACCGTTCCCCTTACTTCCCTAAGGGGCATGTGGCTGGCCACCCGGTACGGCATCGGCACCGGCCAAGTGGCCCTGGTGGCCGCGGGCCGCTGCGTGCGGCTGGATGAAGGCTACGAGGCCATAGACCGCCTCCTGGCATCGTGCCTGGGCGAAGACCAGGCCGCGGGATAAGAGCAGTGGCATCTCAAGCCGAATCCTGTCCCCGGGCCGCCAGTTGCAGCTCGCCCCGGGCAAGCCCGGCCGCCAGCTGGACGGCCCGCGGGATGTCGCTTTCCTCGCCCGGTCCCACACCAAAGCTCACCTGAACATGGGGACTTTGGGCCTGGGTGGCGGCCAGCACCAGCCGGCGCAGGCCGAACCCGCCCGCCGGCCCGCTCCGGCCCTCCAGGCGCGCCGGGCGCAAGGACGCCGTGGCCTCAATCTTCAGGATGAACTGGTCCCGCCGGCCGCGCCAGCGGGTCCAGGCCCAGGCCAGGGGAAAATCGCGGGGCTCCAGGAGGCACAGCATCTGGGCGGAGCGGATGCCCGGCCCGGGGCGGCCCACTTCCATGATGAAGCCGCTGGTGCCGCCACCCAGGGCGCGCAGCGTGACGTCGCCGCCCAGCGTGGCCATGGCTTCCCGGGCCACCCGGGCGAGCTGTACCGCCCGGTGCCGGTTCCACTGCCGGCCGGCCACCCACCACAGGACCAGCAGGACGGCCACGGCCAGCGCGATGCGGTCCAGAAGCGGTTCGGGCACGGGGTTCACCTCACCCGCCGGTTCCACCCGGGGCCGTGTTCCCCGGGGCGCCCTTATGGGGCGCATGCCTCCAAACCCCCAAGGCCTGACGCCTAATGGATGTGGGGCGCATGCTCCTCGACCAGGTGCTCTTCCAGCTGCCGGTGCTTCCAGGCGCCCAGGTCGGGCAGGACATAGGGCAGCAGCCGCAGCCCGATGGACGAGTTCATCAGCGGGATCCCCAAGAGCTCGCCAAACAGCACCAGGTTCATCACGTCGTTGTACTGGGAGCGGGCATGCTGAAGCTCGTGATACCAGTCGAAAAAGAGGAAGCCCCAGACGAACTGCTTGACCTTTCCCCAGAAGGTGGTGGGCCGCTGGGCCAGCCAGCTGTGGACCTGGGGCTGGCCGTGCCGGCGCAACAGCGGATCACCGTGCTGATGACCGGTGCCGTGGTGATGTTGGCCGGCTGGCGCGCTACCCTGCGCTGCACCGGCATCGTGGCGGCCGGGATGCGCCGGTTGAACCGGCAACCCGCTTGCGGGTACCATGAGCTCAATCCTCCTTGCCGGGCAGGTTGCCGGCGGGGATCGGTGCCCGCCGCGGGCCGCCGGGCTGAGCCGGCCCGACCCTGCGGGGCGATCCACCCCGCGCGCGCCTTGAACCAGGCCTGGCAAGAGGATTCGGCGCCCACCACCGCGGTCCCTGCCCGGGACGCCCATCCCCGGACGGGACCAGGCCGGGCCACGTCAAGGGCGGCGCCGGTCCCCACCTTCCTTGCGCCGGCGAGCCGCCGGAGGTTGAAGCCGCCCTCCCGGTGGAAACGGGGCGTATCCGGCCACGCTTGCCACCCGCCTCCCCGCAGGGCGAGGCCCGCCGGGCCGCCGCCCGCGGGCCGCTCGGTGCCCCCGCGGGGCGGCGAGGCAAGCCGGCCGCCGGAGCGCGCGGTGCGCCGACCGCCAGGCCGCGCGGCCCTCGGCTTCCGGAGCGCCCGGTGCTCCGGCAGCCCGGCTTGCCCCGGGGAGCCCTTGGCATGATGCCCGGAGCGGGGTATAATGAGTAGCGCGGCGGGCGCCACCGGCGCTCGCGCATGCGCCCGTAGCTCAGCGGATAGAGCGGTGGCCTCCGGAGCCACGTCTTGCGCAGGTTCGATTCCTGCCGGGCGCACATCAGGGGCGGTGACCGGTGCAAGACAGGCCGGCGCCGCCCCTTGGTTCATTGGGGCCGGTAGCGCTTCTTCCCTTCCAAGGCCGGTTACTTCGCGAAAGCCCGGCGCGCGCCGGGCTCAACGGCTTGGGGCGATCGCCATGATGCAACCGTTCGGCTGGGAGACGGCCATTGTCGAAACCCTGGAGCGGGTGCGGCCGTTCCTCTGCCACGTGGCAGGGACCGACCGCAAGCGCCAGACCACGGCCTTTGGCACGGGGATCCTCTTCGACCACTGGCACGTGATCTGCAACGCCCAGACGGTGGACGACGCCGCCGAGGTGGTGGTGACCCTGCCCGGCGGAACCAAGGTGGATGCCACCGTCGTCGGGTCGGATCCGGTGTACTTCATCGCCGTGTTGCGGCTCGCCGAGCGGTTCCCGGGGCCCCTTCCCACCTGGCGGCCCACGGCCGAGCTGCGGGTGGGCCACTTCGTGGTGGCCGCGGGCTACCCTCTCAACCTGCAGCTCAACGCCACCTTCGGCATCGTCAGCACCGTGGACATGACCCTGTACCGTCCCGACCGCATTCCTGTGGACGGGTTGATCGTCACCCAGGCGCCCATGCACCCCGGCAACACCGGCGGGCCCCTGGTCACCCTGGACGGCGCCGTGGCCGGGGTCAACGGCATCCCCTGGTCCCACGGCATGAGCCTGGCGGTGCAGGGCGACGTGGTGCGCCGGGTGGTGAACCAGATCATCGAGTTCGGCCGTGCCACCCACCCCTGGTTGGGCTTCTCGGGCCAGCCCGACGTGGTGGACCCCGCCCTGGCCCAGCTCTTCGCCCTGCCGGTGGACCGCGGCCTGGTGGTCGGCCACGTGGCCGACAACGGGCCGGGCAAGCGGGCGGGCATCAAGCCCTTCGACATGGTGGTGCGCGCCGACGACCAGCCGGTGACCCACGCCGGGACCATCCGCAAGGTGCTGGCTTACCGGCGGCCGGGCGACCGGGCCCGGCTGACGGTGCTGCGGGGCGGCGAGCTGATCGAGCTGGAGTTCCCGGTGGAGGAGATCCCGCGCCTGGCGTCGGCGTCTTGAAGGCATCTCGCCTCAGAAGGCGCCTCCCCGAGGCGTCTTGGAAGCTGCCCGACAATGCGACGGCGGCCGCCGGGAGGCGGCCGCCGCCATTGTTCGCCGGGAGCTTCACCACCGGACGGCAAGGTCGGCCGGAGGACCCGGCCGGCAGGCCAGGCGGTGGGTGCGGCCGGTGGCCCCGTTGGGGGGCCACCCGGTTGGGGGTCCACGGGGAGGTGCGGCAGGAGCACTTGGCCACGGCGCTGCCACGGCACCTGTGGCAGGTCGTGCGACCGGCCATCCCGCAGGTGCGGGCGCGCTAGGCGCCGTCCCCCGCCTGGGCGCGCCCCGCGCCGGGGTCTTCGGGAAGAACCGGCGCCGGGCTTCCTGTGGGGCGCGGCAGGGTGGCGGTGGCCTGCTCCCCGCCCTCCGCGGCGGCTCCCGCGTTGCCGCCTCCGGGGGACCGGGAAGCGGGGGCCCCGGAAGCTGGGCCAGAGCGCGCGGCGCTGCGGCAGCGCGGGCAGATGCCGGTCACCTTGATTTCGATCTCGGAGATCTGATAGCCGCTGGTGTGGGCCAGGTGCTTGAACAGCGGCTCCAGCTGGCGGTCGTCGACGGGGGCGACCTCTCCGCAGCACTCGCACACCAGCTGCTGGCGGATCTCCAGGTTGGCGTTGCGGAGCCCGTATTTCGTCGGCCCTTCACCCACCTGCACCCGGTCCACCAGCCCCAGCTCGACCAGCAGGTCCAGGGTGCGGTAGACCGTGGCCAGGCCGATGTCCGGCCAATCCTTTTTGAGCTGGGAGTAGAGCTCTTCCGCCGTCAGCAGGCGGTCCTGATTGAGGACCACCGCTGCCGCCACCGCCCACCGCTGCCAGGTCAGGCGGTACTCGTGCTGGGCCAGGGTCTCCAGGATCCTGCGGATGGTCACCGGGCTCACCCCACGGAACGGGCGGGGGCGCCGCCACCCCCGGCTCGGCCAACTACTCGATACCGGTTCTAAAAATACAACCGTTATCGCCATTATAGGCGGAACCGGCTGCCAGCGTCAAAGACTCCGCCGGGGCCAGGTGACCGCCGGGCGGGCTGACGCCCGCCCGGCGGCTACAGGCCGGCACGGGCCGGGCGGCACCGCCGCAGCCACGGCTGCCCCGGCGGTACCCCCCGATGCCATACCTGCTTCCACCTGCCCCGCCGGCCCCTTGACCCGGCTTGTGGTCGACCGGGCCCCCGGTGCTCGCAGGTCCACCCGGCCTCGCGGGCTCCGGGTCCGCCGGTTCACCCGCCCCGACCGGGGCCGCCGGGCAGGGCCGGGGGGAGCCGGTAAGGCCGGCGGGCGCCCTCCCTGATCCCTGCCCGGGGTGCCCGTCCCGCGGGCTTCAGGCCTCCCCGCTGTTCCGGTGCCGGCGTCCTACAGCCTTTCCGAGACCGCCTTGGGCTGCAGGAACCAGAGCAGGTAGTCCGGCCCGCCGGCCTTGGCGTCGGTGCCGGACATGTTCCAGCCGCCGAAGGGGTGCACGCCCACCAGGGCGCCGGTGCACTTGCGGTTGAAGTACAGGTTGCCCACGTGGAACTCCCGCTTGGCGCGCTCCAGCTTGTACCGGTCGCGGGCGTAGACGGAGCCCGTCAGCCCGTACATGGTGTCGTTGGCCAGGGCCAGGGCGTGGTCGAAGTCGCGGGCGCGGATGAAGGCCACCACGGGCCCGAAGATCTCCTCCTGGGCGATGGTGGCGCGGCCGTCCACGTCGGCGAAGACGGTGGGCTGGATGAAGTAGCCCTCGCGGTCGTCGCCCTGGCCGCCGGCCACCAGCCGGCCCTCGCCGCGGCCGATCTCGATGTAGCGCATGATCTTCTGGAAGGCCGCGTGGTCGATGACGGGACCCACCTGGGTGGCCGGGTCGTCCGCCTGGCCGACCCGCAGCTGCTGGGTCTTTTCCACCACCCGGCGCAGGACCTCATCGTAGACGCGGTCGACCACGATGGCCCGCGAGCAGGCCGAGCACTTCTGGCCCTGGAAGCCGAAGGCCGACGTCACGATGCCGCTGGCCGCGTCCTCCAGGTCGGCGCTGTCGTCCACGATGATGGCGTCCTTGCCGCCCATCTCGGCCACGACCCGCTTCAGCCAGATCTGGCCGGGCTGGCGGCGCGCCGCCTGCTCGTAGATGCGCAGGCCGACCTCCATGGAGCCCGTGAAGTTGATGAACCGGGTGCGCGGGTGGGCCACCAGGTAGTCGCCCACCTCCGGGCCGGGGCCCGGCAGGAAGTTGATCACCCCGGCCGGGATGCCGGCCTCGATCATGATCTCCATGAACTTGGCCGCGATGATGGGGGTGTTGCTGGCCGGCTTGAGGACGACCGTGTTGCCCGCCACCACCGGACCCACGGTGGTGCCGGTCAGGATGGCCAGGGGGAAGTTCCACGGCGGCACCACCAGGCCGGCTCCCAGGGGGATGTAGAAGGCCTCGTTGAACTCCCCGGCCAGGGGCGTCAGGGGCTGCGGTTCCTCCAGCCGCAAGGCTTGCCGCCCGTAGTACTCGAGGAAGTCGATGGCCTCGGCCACGTCGGCGTCGGCCTCCGGCCAGGTCTTGCCGGCCTCGTAGACCTCCCACGCCGCCAGCTCCAGCTTGCGCCGGCGCATGATGGCGGCGGCCCGGAAGAGCACGGCCGCCCGGGCGGCCGCCGAGAGGCGGCTCCAGGGTCCGAAGGCTTCCCAGGCGGCGGCCAGGGCCTGCTCGGCATGCTCGCGGCTGGCCCGGGCCACCGTCCCCACCACTTCCGTCTTGCGGCCCGGGTTGTACGAGACGATGCGCTCCGGCGTGTCGACCGCCCGGCCGCCGATCCAGAGGGGATAGTGGCGGCCGAACTCCGCCCGCACCCGGGCCAGGGCCTCGGTCATGGCCTGGTGCGCGGCCGGCTGGGTAAAGTCCGTGAGCGGCTCGTTGCGGAATTCCGGCACGGGCATCTACGCATCCTCCTTCCGCCGATACCTTGCCAATGGCGCGGCGCACCCGATACACCCCAGGGGGCGGCCAGGGCTGTGGAAGTCCTCACCAGTCCGGTGCCGGCCGCGCCAACCCTTAGACAGCCGCCGCCCACATCCCTGCCGTTCCCCCTGCACCGCCCGCGCGACCGGCCCAACCGGGTGCCACCCGCCGGACGAACCCGCGCCCTGGCGGCGGGTTCGTTCGGGACCTCCCGCACCCGGTGTCGACACAGTGGCTACATCACGCCGGTGTATGTCCGCTGTGGCTATAGGAAGCCTCCCGCCCAGCCGGAATGCATGGCAGGGAGTGCCGGGCATGGGCCCGCGGGGTGGACCATTCACCACCGCCTGGAGTGACCAGCGTGGACGACCTGGGAGGCCGCTTGCGCCGCATCCGCGAGAGCCGCAACCTCAGCATCTACGAGGTGGAGCGGCGGACGGGGATGCATTTCTCGACCATCAGCAAATACGAGCGCAACGAACGGCAACCCAGCCTGGACGTGCTGCGGGAGCTGGCGGCCCTCTACGAAGTGCCCGTTTCGGTCTTCCTGACGGACCGGCTGGCGCTGGAGACCCTGCTGCCTCAGCCGCTGGCGGGACTGGCGCTCCAGTTGCTGGACCGGCCGGCCCTGGCCGAGGCGTGCCAGCGGCTCGCCACCCTGGAGGACCAGCAGCTGGAGGCGGTGGCGGAGTTTCTCGACCGGGTGGGACTCACCGGGCGGGGGCGCGGGACCACCGGCGGCCGCCGCCGGGGAGGCACCCTGTACCCGCGCCCGCGGGGCGGACCCCGCCTGAGCGGCGACTCCCGTTCGCTCGCCCCTTCCGGCCCGGAGGCACATGGAGCCCCGGAGGCGGACACGGCGGCGGAAGCGGAGCCGGCGGAAGCTGCGCCGGGAGCGGGCCAGCCCTCACCACCGGGCGCCCCGCCCCCGCCACCGGGCGGCCCGGCGCCGGGCGGGATGCCGGGCGGCTCGTCTCCGGGCGGGGCACCGGGCGAAGAACCCGGTCCCTCCGGCTGAAGCCGGAAGCGACGGCTACCTCGGGGCCGGCGGGGTGACCCCCGGGATTCCGGCCAGGCTGCTCCCGCACCTGGGGCCCGCCGGAGCCGGCCTCGGCCGGGCAGTCCCGGGGAGCGCGGTGACTGGGGCCTGCCGAGGGCCTGGCCCCTGGCTGCGGGGGTCTACCGCTCGCCTTCCCTGCCGTCTTCCGTGCCGTAATCCAGCCCCGCCCCTTCTCCGGGCTCCCAGGCCGGATCGATGTCCTGTTCCAGGGACCGCTTGCGCAGCCACCAGGCCAGGACCAGCAGCGGCCAGGTGGTCACCTGGGTGACGGTCAGGATTTCGATGCCGTAGGCCGGGTTGGCGTAGACGGGCCAGGCGATGGGGGCGTCCCGCACCGTTTCTTCCACCGCCACCCGCCACCACTGGTAGTAGTAGAGAAAGCTCCAGAAGAGGTAACCGGCGGGAGGCCGGCGGCGCGCCAGCCGGTGGTGCAGGAGCAGGAGCCCGAGCCCTGCCGCCGAGGCGTAGAGCTGGACGGGGTGGCGGGGAAAGGGCAGGGCGGTGGTGAAGTTGCCCAGCACCTCGCCGTTGAACAGGTTGCCGATGCGCACCAGCATGTAGCCGATGGCCACGCCCGGCACCGCCAGGTCCAGCAGGCGCTGGAAATGGGGCCAGGCCGGCCCCGGCAGCCGGCGACGGATGTACCACCAGCCGGCCAGGCCGCCGCCCAGCAGGGCGCCGTGCAGGGAGAGCCCGCCGTGGTCGACCCGGATGATCTCGCCGTAGCGGCCGGGAGCGAAGTAATCGCCCGGATTGGTCAGCACGTAGACCAGGCGGGCGCCCACGATCCCGCCGACGATGATCAGCGCGCTGACGTTGTAGAGGAACTCCTCGTCGTAGCCCCGCCGGATACCGTCCCGCACCAGCACGTACAGGCCCGCGGCCATGGACACCGCCATGAAGAACCCGTACCAGCGGATGGCCAGGGGGCCGATCTGAATCAATACGGGGTCCCAGTTGACTTCCACGGCGCGCCCTCCTCGTCTTCCTTGCCGGTTCATTGTACCATTCAACCTGAAATCACCCGAGGTCCGGCGGCATGGGCCGGCCCGCCAACCGCCGGTGCCATGCCGCCGGCTGCGGCCGGGCGACTGCGGGTCCGGCAGCCGCCGCAGCCCCGGTGGCGGCAAGGCCGCCGGCCGGGTCACCGGCTGCGGCCCAGCGAAACAAGGCCGCCCATGAGGCCTGGCAGCCAGGCCCGGCCAGGCCCCAGGAGCAGAAAGGGGACGCCCATGGACAGCGGGGAAGAGCGCCGCGCCGCCCGGTCCCGGGAGCTCTGGGAGCGGGCGCGACAATTGCTCCCGGGCGGGGTGAGCAGCCCCGTCCGGGCCTTTGCGGCCGTCGGCGGCACGCCGCGGTTCATCGACCGGGCCAAGGGGCCCTACGTGACCGACGTGGACGGCATCCGCTACGTGGACTACGTCATGGCCTGGGGTCCTCTGATCCTGGGCCATGCCCACCCGGCCGTGGTCCAGGCCGTCCAGCGCCAGGCGGAGCAGGGCACCGCCTACGGCGCCCCCACCGAGGTGGAACTGGCCCTGGCCGAGGCCATCACCGCCGCCATGCCCTCCATGGAACGGGTCCGGTTCGTCAACTCGGGCACCGAGGCCGCCATGAGCGCCCTGCGCCTGGCCCGCGCCTTCACCGGGCGGGACAAGATCGTCAAGTTCGCCGGCTGCTACCACGGCCATGCCGACAGCCTGCTGGTGGAGGCGGGTTCGGGCGTGCTGACCCTGGGCCTGCCGGGGTCGCCGGGGGTGACGGCGGGGGCGGCCGGGGATACCTGGGTGCTGCCGTACAACGACGTGGCAGCCGTCGAAGAACTGTTCGCCCGGCACGGCGAGCAAATCGCCGCGGTGATCGTCGAGCCCATCGCCGGCAACATGGGGGTGGTGCCGCCCGAACCGGGGTTCTTGCCCGCCCTGCGCCGCCTGACCCGGGAGGCGGGGGCCCTGCTGATCTTCGACGAGGTGATCACGGGCTTCCGGGTGGGCCTGGGCGGCGCCCAGGGCCTGCTGGGCATCGTCCCCGACCTGACCTGCCTGGGCAAGATCATCGGCGGCGGCCTGCCGGTGGGCGCCTACGGCGGCCGGGCCGACATCATGGAGCGGGTGGCCCCTGCGGGGCCCGTCTACCAGGCGGGGACCCTCTCGGGCAATCCCCTGGCCATGGCGGCGGGGCTGGCCACCCTGGAGGTGCTGAGCCAGCCCGGCACCTACGAGCGCCTGGAACGCCAGGCGGCGCGGCTGGCGGAAGGCCTGCTGGCCGAGGCCCGGGCGCAGGACGTGCCCTACTGCGTGCAGCGGGTGGGGTCCATGTGGACCGGGTTCTTCCATCCGGGGCCGCTGCGGAACCTGGAGGAGGTGCGCCGTTCCGACACGGCCTTTTACGCCCGCTACTTCCACGGCATGCTGCGGGAGGGCGTGTACCTGCCGCCTTCGGCCTTCGAGGCGGCCTTCGTCTCCCTGGCCCACACGGACCAGGACATCGAGTTCACCGTGGAGGCCCACGCCCGTGCCCTGCGCCGCGCCCGGCAGTGACAGGCCGGTGCCAGCGGCAAGGGCACCGGCCCCGGCTGCGACCACGAGGGAGGCCCTCATGGAAGTCATCGCCCTGGTGGGGCCGAGCGGAACCGGCAAGAGCCACCGCGCCGCCGCCGTGGCGCGGGAGGTGGAGGCCGACGCCCTGATCGACGACGGGCTGCTCATCCGGGAGAGCCGCATCGTCGCCGGCGTGTCGGCCAAGCGGGAGGCGACCAAGATCGGCGCCATCCGCCGCGCCCTGTTCGTCGACCCGGCCCACCGGGACGAGGTCCGCCGGGCCCTGGAGGCCCTCCGGCCCCGCCGGGTGCTGATCCTGGGCACCTCCCGGGACATGGTGGACCGGATCGCCGCCACCCTGGGGCTGCCGGCTCCAGCGCGCTACATCGGGATCGAAGAGGTGGCCACGCCGGCGGGGATCCGGCGGGCCCAGCTCATCCGCCGGACCCAGGGCCGGCACGTGATCCCGGCGCCCACCTTCGAGGTGAAGCGCAGCTTCTCCGGTTACCTGCTGGACCCGCTGCGCCTGTTCTACCGCGGGAAGAACCGGCCGGCGGGCTCCGGCCAGGTGATCGAGAAGACCATGGTGCGCCCCACCTACAGCTCCCTGGGCCGCTTCTTCATCACCCGCCAGGTGGTGGGCAGCATCGCGGCCTACGCGGCCGCCCGGGTGACGGGGGTGGCCGAGGTGTTGCGGGCCGGCGTTACGGACCGGGAGGAGGGGGTGGCCATCACCCTGGAGGTGGCCGTGGAACCGGGGCGCCCCCTGCGGGCCGTGCTGGCCTCGGCCCAGCGCCAGGCGCTGCAGGCGGTGGAGCACATGACGGCCCTGAACGTGATCGCCCTGGACGTGGTGGCCCGCCGGCTGGCCGGGGGCGGCGCCGGCCCGGCGGAGGGCCGCGGCCCGGCGGCGGGTTCGACCCGGGGCGGTTCGGCCCAGGGCGTTGATCCCGGCGAGGGCGGCCCATCCGGGGCGGAGGGCGTGGGGGCGGCCGGCGTGGCCGGCGCGGGAAGGCAGGGCGCGGGGGGGCAGGGTGCGGGAGGGCAGGGTGCGGGGACGGCGGCACCTCCCCCGGCCACGGCGGCGCCCCTCAAGGAATCATCAGGGGAAACTGCTATGATGGACCCGTAGGCACGGGCTGGAAAGGAGCGGGATGTCATGGCCGTTCGGGTTGGCATCAACGGGTTCGGCAGCATCGGCCGCCGGTTCTTCCGGCAAGCCTGGCGCCGGGACGACATCGAGATCGTGGCCGTCAATGACCTGGCGCCGGCGGCCACCTTCGCCCACCTGCTCAAGTACGACTCCAACTACGGCATCTTCGACGCCGACGTCCGGGCAGAGGACGACGCCCTGATCGTCGACGGCAAGCGCATCCGCTTCACCGCCATCAAGGACCCGGCCCAGCTGGCCTGGGACCAGGCGGGGGCCGAGGTGGTCATCGAGTCCACCGGCGTGTTCACCGACGCCACCAAGGCGGTGGCCCACATCGAGGGCGGCGGGGCGAAGAAGGTGATCATCTCCGCCCCGGCCAAGAACGAGGACATCACCATCGTCCTGGGCGTCAACCACGACCGGTATGATCCCGCCCGGCACCGGGTGATCTCCAACGCCTCCTGCACCACCAACTGCCTGGCCCCCGTGGCCAAGGTCCTGGACGACCGCTTCGGCATCGTCCGCGGGCTGATGACCACCGTCCACGCCTACACCAACGACCAGCGCATCCTGGACCTGCCCCACAAGGACCTCCGGCGGGCGCGGGCCGGGGCGATGAACATCATCCCCACCACCACCGGCGCGGCCAAGGCCGTGGGCCTGGTGCTGCCCCACCTGCAGGGCCGGCTCAACGGCTTCGCCCTGCGGGTGCCGGTGTCCACGGTGTCCATCGTCGACCTGGTAGCCGAGCTCAAGCAGCCGGTGACGGTGGAACAGGTCAACCAGGCCTTCGCCGAGGCGGCCGCCGGCCCGCTGAAGGGCATCCTGGGTTACACCGAGGAGCCCCTGGTTTCCAGCGACTTCCGCGGCTCCACCTACTCGTCGGTGGTCGACGCCCTCTCCACCATGGTGATGGAGGGGAATATGGTCAAGGTGGTGGCCTGGTACGACAACGAGTGGGGCTATGCCGCCCGCCTGGTCGACCTGGTGGCCTTCATCGGCGAGAAGGGCCTGTGAAGAGCGGCGCATGGGGTAGCTGGCAGGAAGCCGGGGCGCCCGGCCGGGAGCGGCCGGGCGCCCCGGGCCTGGAAAGGAGGCCCGGCCTTGCGCAAGCGCTCGGTGCGCGATCTGGATGTGCGCGGCCGGCGGGTGCTGGTCCGCGCCGACTTCAACGTTCCCCTGGAAGGCGGCCGCATCACCGACGACACCCGCATCCGCGCCGCCCTTCCCACCATCCGCTACCTGCTGGAGCAGGGCGCGGCGGTCATCCTCTGCTCCCACCTGGGCCGGCCCAAGGGCAAGGTGGTGGAGGAGCTCAGGCTGGCCCCCGTGGCCCGGCGCCTGGAGGAGCTTTTGGGCCGGCCGGTGCGGGCCCTGCCGGAGGTGGTGGGGCCCCAGGTGGAGCGGGAAGTGGCCGGTCTCCAGCCCGGTGAGGTGGTTTTGCTGGAGAACCTGCGCTTCCATCCGGGGGAGACGGCCAACGACCCGGAGTTTGCCGCTGCCCTGGCCCGCCTGGCCGATGCGTATGTGAACGATGCCTTTGGCGCCGCCCACCGGGCCCATGCCTCGGTGGTCGGCGTGGCGGAGCGCCTGCCCGCGGCGGCCGGGTTCCTCCTGGAGAGGGAGCTGCAGGTGCTGGGCGATCTGCTGGAACGCCCCCGGCGGCCCTTCTGGGCTGTGCTGGGCGGCGCCAAGGTGTCGGACAAGATCGGGGTCATCGAGCGGCTCCTGGAGGTGTGCGACGGCCTGGCCATCGGCGGCGCCATGGCCAACACGCTGCTCGCGGCGCGGGGCTTCGACGTGGGCCGCTCCATCTACGAACCCGAGCAGGTCGAACCGGCCCGGCGGTGGCTGGAGACCGCCGGCGATCGCCTGCTGCTGCCCGCCGACGTGGTGGTGACCGAGAAGCTCGAGCCGGGGGCGCCCAGCCGGGTGGTGCCCGTGGACCGGATCCCCGCCGGGGCCATGGCCGTGGACGTGGGACCGGCCACCCTGGCGGCCTGGCAGGAGCGGCTGCGGGGGGCGGGCACCGTGTTCTGGAACGGTCCCCTGGGGGTGTTCGAGGTGGAGCCCTTCCACCGGGGAACCTTTGCCCTGGCGGAGTTCCTGGCGGGGCTGGAGGCGGTGACGGTGGTGGGAGGCGGCGACAGCGTGGCGGCGGTCCAGCGCACCGGTGTGGCCGGCCGGATCGACCACATCTCCACGGGGGGCGGGGCGTCGCTGGAACTGCTGGAAGGCAAGGAGCTGCCCGGGGTGGCGGTCTTACCCGAGGCGCCCGCGCCCCGCGGAAACGGGAGCGGGCCGGGCGGTGCGGGTGCGGCCGGTGGCGCCAGCGAGCGCGGCGGCCCGGCCGGGCCGGGCGGGGGGATGGCGGGATGAACCCGGCGGCCTCCGGCGGGCCGGCGGGGCGCAGGCCCCTGCTGGCCGGCAACTGGAAGATGCACACCCTGCCTGCGGAGGCCGCGGAGCTGGCCGCGGCGGTCCGCCAGGGCCTGGAAGGGCAGACCCCGTCCGCCGAGGTGGTGCTCTGCCCGCCCTTCACCTCGCTGGCGGCGGCGGGCCGGGCGCTGGCCGGCAGTTCCATCGCCCTTGGGGCCCAGGACCTGGTCTGGGGCGAGTTCGGTGCCTTCACCGGGGCCATCTCGGCCCCCATGCTGCGGGAGCTGGGCTGCCGCTACGTCATCGTCGGCCACTCGGAGCGGCGCCAGCTGCTGGGCGAGACCGACGCCCTGATCCAGCGCAAGCTGGAAGCGGCCCTGGCGGGCGGGCTCACCCCGATCCTGTGCGTCGGCGAGGATGCCGCCCAGCGCCGGGAGGGCCGCACGGCGGCGGTGGTGCTGGGGCAGGTGGCCTTCGCCTTGGCGGGCCTCGAGCCGGGCCAGGCCGCCCAGGTGGTCATCGCCTACGAGCCCGTGTGGGCCATCGGCAGCGGCACCCCGGCCACCCCCGGCGACGCCCAGGCGGTGGCAGCGGCCATCCGCCAGCTGGTGGCGCGGCTGCACGGCCCCGCCGCGGCCGCTGCGGTGCGGGTGCTGTACGGCGGCAGCGTCAAGCCCGACAACATCGCCGGCTTCATGGCGCAGCCCGATGTGGACGGCGCCCTGGTGGGCGGCGCCTCCCTGGACGGGGCGGCCTTCGCCCGGCTGGTCCGGGAAGGCGCGGCGGCCCGGACCGGCGGTGTCCCGGAGGGAGGCCGGCCATGACCATCGCCGGGATCAACCGGCCCCGCCCCGTGGCCCTGATCATCCTCGACGGCTGGGGGCTGCGGGCCGAGCGGGAGAACAACGCCGTCGCCCTGGCCGAGACCCCGGTGATGGACGAGCTCTGGGCCCACTGGCCCCACAGCCAGCTGGAGGCCAGCGGCGAGGCGGTAGGCCTGCCCCGCGGCCTGATGGGCAACTCCAACGTGGGCCACCTCAACCTGGGGGCCGGGCGCATCGTCTACCAGGACATCGTCCGCATCAGCCGCGCCATCGCCGACGGGTCCTTCTTCGCCAACGAGGCCCTGGTGGGAGCGGCGCGGCGGGCCCGGCAGCGGGGCGGCCGGCTCCACCTGATCGGGCTGGTGTCCGACGGCGGGGTCCACTCCGACCTGGAGCACCTGCTGGCCCTGCTGGAACTGGGCCGGCGGGAGGGGGTCGAGACGGTGGTCCACGCCTTCACCGACGGCCGGGACACGCCGCCCACCAGCGCACCCGAGTACCTGCGGCGGGTGGCGGCGGCCGGGGGCCGCATCGCCACCGTGGTGGGCCGCTATTTCGCCATGGACCGGGACAAGCGCTGGGACCGCACCGAGCGCGCCTACCGGGCGCTGGTGCTGGGGGAGGGCCGCCGCGCCCCCTCGCCCGAGGCGGCGGTGGAACAGGCTTACGCTGCCGGGCAGACCGACGAGTTCATCGAGCCCGTGGTGATCACCGGCGAGGATGGGCAGCCCCTGCCCCGGATCACCGCCCGGGACGAGACGGTCTTCTTCAACTTCCGGGCCGACCGGGCGCGGCAGCTGGCCCGTGCCCTGGCCGATCCGGCCTTCAACGCCTTTGCCCGGCCCCAGGGGGTGGGCCCGGTGCCGCTGACCCAGATGGTCGAATACGACGAGGAATTCCCCCTGCCCACCGCGTTCCCGCCGGTGTACCTGAAGGAAACCTTCGGCGAGGTGGTGTCCCGGGCCGGGCTCTCCCAGCTGCGCATCGCCGAGACGGAGAAGTACGCCCACGTGACCTACTTCTTCAACGGCCGGGAGGAGACGCCGTTCCCCGGGGAGGAGCGGGTGCTGGTCCCCTCCCCCAAGGTGGCCACCTACGACCTCAAGCCGGAGATGAGCGCCCCCGAGGTGACGGAGCAGGTGGTGGCCGCCATCGACAGCGGCCGCTTCGACGCCGTGGTCCTCAACTTCGCCAACCCCGACATGGTGGGGCACACGGGCGTGCTGGAAGCGGCCATCAAAGCGTGTGCCACCGTGGACCGCTGCCTTGGCCGGGTGCTGGAGGCCATCCGCCGCCAGGACGGGGCCGCCCTGGTGCTGGCGGACCACGGCAACGCCGAGATCATGGTCGACCCGGCCACGGGCGAGCCGCACACGGCCCACACCACCAGCCCCGTGCCCTGCGTGCTGGTCGACCGGCGGCGCCGGCACGTGCGGCTGCGGGACGGGATCCTGGCCGACGCCGCGCCGACGCTGCTGGAGCTTCTGGGGCTGGAGCCGCCGGGGGCCATGACCGGCCGGTCCCTGATCGTCGGGGGCTAACGGCTCCCCCCCGGCCGGAGGCGGGCGGTGCCGGCGGGGGCGGGATGGCCATGGGCCGGCCCGGCGCGGCGGGCCAGGGCACCGGTCCCGGGCGGCGGCCCGGGCGCCCGGGGACTCCTCGACAACCAGGAAGTGGTAGAACCGACTCCAGGAAAGCGGCAGAGCAATCGGAAGGGAGGAACCGAGCCCGGTGAGCACGCTGATCGCGGGGGTCGAAGCCCGCCAGATCCTGGACTCCCGGGGCAACCCCACGGTGGAGGTGGACGTCTGGCTGGAAGACGGCGCCTTCGGCCGGGCGGCCGTGCCGTCGGGGGCGTCGACGGGCACCTTTGAGGCGGTGGAACTGCGGGACGGCGGCGAGGCGTACGGGGGCAAGGGCGTCCTCAAGGCGGTGGAGAACGTGGTGGAGGTCATCGCCCCCGAGGTGGTGGGGATGGACGCCCTGGACCAGGCCGCCATCGACCGCACCCTGGTCGAGCTGGACGGCACCCCCAACAAGGGGCGGCTGGGCGCCAACGCCATCCTGGGGGTGTCCCTGGCGGTGGCCCGGGCCGCGGCCTCTTCCGTGGGCCTGCCCCTGTACCGGTACCTGGGTGGGGTCAACGCCCGGCTGCTGCCGGTTCCTCTGATGAACATCCTCAACGGCGGGCGCCATGCCGACAACAACGTGGACGTGCAGGAGTTCATGGTGGTGCCGGCGGGTGCGCCCACCTTTGGCGACGCCCTGCGCATGGGCGCAGAGATCTTCCACGCCCTGCACCGGGTGCTGAGCGAGCGGGGGCTGGCCACCGGCGTGGGGGATGAGGGCGGCTTCGCCCCCGACCTCCAGTCCAACGAGGCGGCCCTGGACGTGCTCATGGAGGCGATCCAGCGGGCGGGTTACCGGCCCGGGGAGGACGTGGCCCTGGCCATCGACGCCGCGGCCAGCGAGTGGTACCGGCCGGAGGAAGGCGTCTACGTGCTGGAGGGACAAGGCCAGCGGCTGGATGCCGACGAGCTGATCGCCATGTACGCCCGCTGGCTCGAACGCTACCCGCTGGTTTCCCTGGAAGACGGGCTGGCCGAAGAAGACTGGGAAGGCTGGCGCCGGCTCACGGCCCAGCTGGGCGGCCGCCTGCAGCTGGTGGGCGACGACCTGTTCGTCACCAATGTGGAGCGGGTCCAGCGGGGCATTGCTGCCGGGGCGGCCAATGCGGTGCTGGTCAAGGTGAACCAGATCGGCACCCTGACGGAGACCCTGCTCACCATGGACACGGCGGCCCGGGCAGGGTACCGCAACATCATCTCCCACCGTTCGGGCGAAACGGAGGACGTGACCATTGCCGATCTGGCCGTCGCCACCCGGGCCGGCCAGATCAAGACCGGCGCTCCGTCCCGCTCGGAGCGGGTCGCCAAGTACAACCAGCTGCTGCGCATCGAGGAGCAGCTGGGCGAGAGCGCCCAGTACGCCGGCTGGGCCGCCTTCGGCCGCCGCTAGGGCTCTGGCCGCCATCGTTGCCGGTCCCCGCCGGCTGTGGTAGCATGGCACCGCACAGCCACCGCCGGCCGCAGGGTGGCAGCGGCCGGCGGCGGGATTGGGGTGGATGCCTTGGAGACGGTGATGCTGATCCTGCACATCCTGGCGGTGATCGGCCTGATTGCCGCGGTCATCTTGCAGTCGGGCCGCAGCGCCGGCCTCTCGGGGGCCATCGCCGGCGGGGCCGAGGCCTTCTTCGGCAAGCGGCGGGGGCTGGACGATTTTCTCAGCCGCATGACGGTGATCCTGGCCGTCGTGTTCTTCGTCACCTCCTTCGTGCTGGGCTATTTCATGAAGTGAGCTGCTGGCGGCGCAGGGATCCCTGCCGGCCGGGGACCGCAGCGCCGGGGGCCCCACCGCCGGGGGATAGGCCGCCGGGAATGGGCCGCCGCGGCTACGCCGCGGCCGGACCTGCCAGCCGGGGCACGGCCTGGGCCGCCGGGAGGGCCGCAGGGGCCGGCGCCGAGTCTCGACCACGGGGCCCGCATCCCCAGAGGATGCGGGCCGCTGCGTTCTTCCCCCTTTCCTCCGGTCCCCCTTCTCCCGGGTCCCTTGGTTCGGCCCCCTCCGGTCCCGGCGGCCGGGATGACAAGCCGCCCACCGGCATAGGACTTCCCAGGAGCCCGCGGGGGCGGGTCCCCGGACCGCGGGCGACCGAGGGAGGGGTCATGCCGTGGTGGAGCGGGAACTGGCCCTGCTGGTCCCGGCCGTCGGCCTCCTGGCGCTGGTGGTGGCCGTGTCCCTGGCCCGCTCGGTGGCGCGGGTCGACGCCGGCGAGGGCAAGATGGTCGAGGTGGCCCGGGCCATCCAGGAGGGGGCCATGGCCTTCCTGGCCCGGGAATACCGGGCGCTGGTGGCCTTCGTGCTGGTGATGGCGGGCGTGCTGGCGGTGGCCGGTCGCTGGGCACCGGGCGCCGGCTTCGGCCCGGCGGCGGCCGCTGCCTACTTGATCGGGGCCACGGCATCCCTGGCGGCCGGCTTTGGGGGCATGCGGGTCGCTACCACCGCCAACGTGCGCACCGCCCGGATGGCCCAGCAGGGTGGGTTGCCGGCGGGCCTGGCCGTGGCCTTCAGCGGCGGGGCGGTGATGGGGCTGGCGGTGGTGGGCCTGGGCCTGCTGGGCCTGGGCGTCCTGTACCTGGCGTGGGTCGACCCGGCCCGGCCGGCGACCCTGGCGGTCCTCAACGGCTTTGCCATGGGCGCCAGTTCCGTTGCCCTCTTCGCCCGGGTCGGCGGGGGCATCTACACCAAGGCGGCCGACATGGGCGCGGACCTGGTGGGCAAGCTGGAGGCCGGGATCCCGGAGGACGACCCGCGCAATCCTGCGGTGATCGCCGACAACGTGGGCGACAACGTGGGCGACGTGGCCGGCATGGGGGCAGACCTCTTCGAATCCTACGTGGGGTCGGTGGTGGCGGCCGTGGTGGTGGCGGCG
Source organism: Thermaerobacter sp. PB12/4term (assembly GCF_003403315.2). Classification (NCBI taxonomy): domain Bacteria; kingdom Bacillati; phylum Bacillota; class Clostridia; order Eubacteriales; family Clostridiales Family XVII. Incertae Sedis; genus Thermaerobacter; species Thermaerobacter sp. PB12/4term. Next base: position 2,680,790 of record NZ_CP048407.1, on the reverse strand, counting down.
GCCGGGGGGGCGGCAGCCGGCGGGGCCGCCGGGGGGCTGGCCGGAAGCGGCGGCGCGGGGCCGCTGGCGGGCGCTGCGGCAGCCGGGCCGGCCCAGGTGCTCTTTCCCCTGGTGCTGGCCGCCGTCGGCGTGGTGGCCTCCCTGCTGGGCATCGCCATCACCCGGGCCGGGGCGGGTGGCGATCCTGCCGCCGCCCTGCGCCGGGGTACCCTGGCCGCGGCCTTCTTGCTGGCGGCAGGCGGGGGTCTGGCGGCGGGCTGGCTCGGGCTGCCCCGGGCGGCGGCGGCCATGGTGGCCGGCCTGCTGGCCGGCGTCCTCATCGGCCTGGTGACGGAGTACTACACGTCCGGCGACCGGCCGCCGGTGCAGCAGGTGGCCCGTTCTTCCGCCACCGGCACCGCCACCAACATCCTGGCCGGCCTGGCGGTGGGCATGAAGAGCACCGCCCTGCCCGTCCTGATGGTGGGCGTGGCCACCCTGGTGGCCCACCACTACGCCGGCCTGTACGGCATCGCCGTGGCCGCCGTGGGCATGCTGGCGACCACGGGCATCACCGTAGCCGTTGACGCCTACGGCCCCATCGCCGACAACGCCGGCGGCATCGCCCAGATGGCCGGCCTGCCGGCAGAGGTGCGGGCCGTCACCGACCGGCTGGACGCCGTGGGCAACACCACCGCCGCCATGGGGAAGGGCTTTGCCATCGGTTCCGCCGCCCTGACGGCCCTGGGGCTCTTCTCCGCTTACGCCACCACCACGGGGCTGGGCGCCATCGACCTGCTGGACCCGCGAGTGATTGCCGGCGCCCTGGTGGGCGGCATGCTGCCCATGCTGTTCTCCGCCCTGGCCGTCGAGGCCGTGGGCCGGGCGGCCTTTGCCATGATCGAGGAGGTCCGGCGCCAGTTCCGCCAGAAGCCGGGCATCCTAACGGGGCAGGAGCGGCCCGATTACGCCCGCTGCGTGGACATCAGCACCCGTTCGGCCCTGGCCCAGATGGTGCTGCCGGGCCTGCTGGCGGTGGCCGCGCCCCTGGCCGTGGGCCTGATCCTGGGGCCCGAGGCGGTGGGCGGCCTCCTGGCGGGGGCCATGGTGACCGGCGTGCTGGTGGCCATCTTCATGGCCAACGCGGGCGGCGCCTGGGACAACGCCAAGAAGTTCATCGAGGGGGGCGCCCTGGGAGGCAAGGGCTCCGACCCCCACCGGGCGGCGGTGGTGGGTGACACCGTGGGCGACCCCTTCAAGGACACGGCGGGCCCGTCCCTGAACATCCTGATCAAGCTGATGTCCGTGGTGGCCCTGGTCTTCGCGCCCCTCTTCCTGCGGCTGGGCGGCTAGGCGCCAGGACCGCAGCCCGGCGGGCGTAGGCCGGCGGCCGCCGGCCGTGTATCATGGGGACAGGCAGGGCGTGCCAGGGCCGGGCCAGCCGGCCCCGGCCCGGTCCCCCGGGGGACCGGCGCCTGCCGGACTGCGGGTCCCGGGCCGTTCCCGGGCCCGGGAGGGACCGTACTTTGGCAAGGCGGAGAAGGAAGCAGGGCGAGACCACCACCGGCCCCGCGGCCGAGGCTGCCGGCCGGGACGAACGAGCCCCGGCCGGCTCGGCGGCCGGCGCCGGCCAAGAGCAGCCCGAGCGGGCTGCCGCCGGGGAAGCGCCTGGGCCTGCGGGCGCGCCGGCCGCCGGTGCCACCGCGGCCGCCGGTGCGCCCTCGGCCGCCCCGGCGGCGGTGGCCCGCTGGGAAGAGCGCATCGTCGCCTTCATGCGGGAAAAGGCCTACCGCCCCCTGACGGCAGGCCAGCTGGCCGCGGCCATGGGCGTGGAAGATCCCGAGGCGGATGCCGCCTTCCGCGCCGCCCTGGAGCGGCTGGAGGCCGGGGGCCGGGTTGTCCGCACCCGCACCCGGCGCTACGGCGTCCCCGAGCGGATGAACCTGGCCGTGGGCGTGCTACAGGGACACCCCAAAGGCTACGCCTTCCTCATCCAGCCCGACGGGGATGACGTCTTCATCCCGGCGGAGAACCTCAACGGGGCCATGCACCGGGACCGGGTGGTGGTGCGGCTGGTGGGCCGCGCCCGGGGCGGGCGCAAGGCCGAGGGCGAGGTCATCCGGATCCTGGAGCGGGCCAACCGCGAGCTGGTGGGCCGCCTGGAGTGGCGCGGGGACGAGGCAGGCTACGGCTTTGTCACCCCCGTGGACCAGCGGCTGTTCTGGGACGTCTTCATCCCCCAGGGCCAGCTGGGCGGCGCGCGGGCCGGCGACATGGTGGTGGTGGAGATCACCCGCTGGCCGGAGAAGCGGCGCGGCCCCGAAGGCCGGGTGGTGCGGGTGCTGGGCCCGGCCGATGCGCCGGGCGTCGACGTGGCGGCCATCGTCGCCAAGGCGGGCCTGCGGGTCGACTTCCCGCCGGCGGCCCTGGCCCAGGCGGAGCAGGTGCCGGAGAAGGTCACCGCCCGCGACCGCCGGGGCCGGCGCGACCTGCGCGACTGGCTGATCGTCACCATCGACGGCGCCGACGCCAAGGACCTGGACGACGCCGTCTCTCTGGAGCGGTTGCCCGAGGGGGGCGAGGCGGTCTGGCGGCTGGGCGTCCACATCGCCGACGTGTCCCACTACGTCCCCGAGGGCAGCCCGCTGGACCTGGAGGCGCGCCGCCGGGCCACCAGCGTCTACCTGGTGGACCGGGTGGTGCCCATGCTGCCGCCCCGTCTTTCCAACGGCATCTGCAGCCTGAACCCGCGGGTCGACCGGCTGACCGTCACGGTGCTGATGGACTTCGACGCCCAGGGGCGGCGGGTTGGGTACGAGATCTTCCCCAGCGTCATCCGCACCCGTCACCGGCTGACCTATGAGGGCGTGCAGCGGATGCTGGAGGGGGATTCCGCCGACCCCGAGGTGCGGGCGCTGCGGGAGCAGCACGCCGACGTGCTGCCCATGCTGGAAGACATGGCGCGACTCTCGGCCCGGCTGGCGGCGCGCCGGGAGCGGCGGGGCAGCATCGACTTCGACATCGCCGAAGTCAAGGTGGTCCTGGACGAGCAGGGCATGCCCCGGGAGCTTCTGCGCCGGGAGCGCACCGTGGCCACCCGGATCATCGAGGAGTTCATGATCGCCGCCAACGAGACGGTGGCGGAGCACTGTCACTGGCGGCAGGCGCCCTTCCTCTACCGGGTCCACGAGGAGCCCGACCCCGACGAGGTGGAGGAACTGGCTGCCTTCCTCACCATCCTGGGCTATCACCTGCCGCCCCGGCGCAAGCTGCACCCGCGGCTCTTCCAGCAGGTGCTCAAGCAGGTGGAAGGCCGCCCCGAGGAATACCTGGTCAATGCCGTGGTGCTGCGCACCATGAAGCGGGCCCGCTACGCCACCGAGGCCCTGGGCCACTTCGGGTTGGCGGCCCGGTTCTACTGCCACTTCACCTCGCCCATCCGGCGCTATCCCGACCTGGTGGTGCACCGCATCGTGAAGGAGCTGGTGGCGCGGGGCACGCTGCCTGCGGCCAGGGTCGACCAGCTGGAGGCCCTCCTGCCCGAGATCGCCGACCACTGCTCCCAGCAGGAGCGGGTGGCCGAGGAGGCCGAGCGGGAGAGCGTCGACCTGAAGAAGGTCCAGTTCATGGCGGACAAGGTGGGGGAGACCTACCGGGGCATCATCTCGGGGGTCACCTCCTTCGGCTTGTTCGTCACCCTGCCGAACCTGGTGGAAGGGCTCGTCCATGTCAGCACGCTGACCGACGACTATTATCACTACGAGGAGAAGCTCTACAGCCTGGTGGGCGAGCGCACCCGCCGCACCTTCCGCCTGGGCGACGAGGTGGAGGTGGTGGTGGCCGGGGTCCATCCGGAGACCCGCACCATCGACCTGGTGCTGGCGGAGCTGGCCGGCGAGCTGGAGGACTATGCCGGCCGGCCGGCGCGCGCCGGGCGCCGGAGGGGCGGCACCGCGACCACCCAGGCTGAGCGAGGGAAGAACGCGGCCCGCGGCGCCGCGGCGGCGGCGCCGGCCGCGGCCCGGAGCAACAGCGGCAAGGGCCGGGAGAGGAGAGCCCATGGCGGCACGGGGCGACGGAGTGCGCCTGGTGGCCGAAAATCGCAAGGCGCGCCATGACTACTTTGTCGACGAGACCTTCGAGGCGGGGCTGGTGCTGACCGGTACCGAGATCAAGTCCATCCGCGCGGGCCGGGTCAACCTGCGGGACAGCCACGCCCGGGTGGAGCGGGGCGAGGTGTGGCTTTACGGCGTCCACATCGCGCCCTACGAGCACGGCAACCGGTTCAACCACGAGCCGGACCGGCCGCGCAAGCTCCTGCTGCACCGCCGGGAAATCGATTACCTGGCGGGCCGGGTGCGGGAGCGGGGCTACACTCTGGTACCACTCAAGCTGTACCTCAAGGGCGGCTGGGCGAAGGTCGAACTGGCCCTGGCCCGGGGCAAGAAGAGCTACGACAAGCGGGCCACCATTGCCCAGCGGGAAGCCCAGCGGCGGATCGCCCAGGCCCTGCGCGCCCGCCGGTGAGCGGGGGCCGGGACGGGGGCGGACCGGCGGTGGCACTGCCGCCGGTGGTGCGGGCCGGGAGCCGGGCCGGCGTGACCGCTGCGTGGGGACGGCCGCTACGCTACAATGGCAGCCGGCCCCAAGCGCCGCCTAAACCGTTGCGCTATTGCGCTATAATGTAGCTAGCCGTCGTATGCCCGCCGGCCCGCGAGCCGGCCCCGGGGAACGGCGGGCCGGCTGCGGCCGGACGGGCCGCAGCGGCGCGGCGGGCTACGGCATCCTGCGGGGGTGATTTAGATTCGACGCCGGTAGGGTGGGTTGGAGAAGCGAGCCGAGGTTCCGCCCCTCGTTAAACAGCGGAACGGCCAATAAGTGCCAACGAAGAGCTCGCTCTGGCTGCTTAATCGCTAGCGGCCAAGCCGCGTGAGCCCCTGCCTGCGGGGCGGGCGCGGTTTCATGCAGCAGGCTGGCCGCCTGCCCGGCCCGCGGGGCGGGCGGTGAGATCCAAGCGGGCTGGCCCGTCCCGGACCCTGCCCCTGGGGGACGGGAGGGCGAGACCCATCCAGGGGCTACGCTCGTAGAGGCTCCGGCTGGCCCGCCGGCGGACCGGGGTGCAAATCCCCGCACCTCCACCGGGGCGCCCCGGGTGGCCGGTGATCCCGGCCGCCCGGGGCGCCGGCGTGCTTGTGGGCGGAAGCCGGCGCGCGGCGCCGGCTGGCTGCGGCCCGGTGGCACCGTCGTGGCGTGGCCCGGCCGCCGATGGCCGGGCTGCGGTGGCATGCCCGCCCGGCCCGGGCCGGGCGGGCGCGGGCCGGTTTGTCCGAGGAGGAACCTGATGGACCGCTGGGTCCTCCATTGCGATCTGGATGCCTTCTTTGCCGCCGTGGAGCAGCTGGACCGGCCCGAGCTTGCGGGCCGCCCGGTGGTCGTGGGCGGCGATCCCGCGTCCCGTGGCGTGGTGGCCACCTGCTCCTACGAAGCCCGGGCCTTCGGGGTGCGCTCCGCCATGCCCCTGGCCCAGGCGCGCCGCCTGTGCCCCCAGGCCGTGTTCCTCCCCGTGCGCCGGGAACGGTATGAGGAAGTGTCCCGCCGGGTCATGGCGATCCTGGCCCGGGAGAGCCCGGTGCTCGAGCCGGTGTCCATCGACGAGGCGTACCTGGAGGTGCGGGGCGACGGCCCGGCGACCGCGCACCGGCTGCGGGAGGCCGTGCGGCGGGAGGTGGGGCTGGCCATGACCGTGGGCGTGGGGCCCAACCGGCTGGTGGCCAAGATGGCATGCCAGATGGCCAAGCCCGACGGGCTTTTGGTGGTGCCGCCGGACGCGGTGGAGCGGTGGCTGGCTCCCCAGCCGGTGGACGCTCTGCCCGGCCTGGGTCCGGTGACGGCCGCCCGCCTGCGCCGCCTGGGCATCGAGACCCTGGGCCAGCTCGCCACGGCCCATCCGGCCCGGTTGCATCCCGTCCTGAAGAGCCGGGTGGCCGAAGTGCAGGCGCGGGCGCGGGGCTGGGATCCGCGCCCGGTGGGAGCCGGCGCGCCGGTGCGGTCCTTCAGCGAGGAGCGCACCCTGGCCCGGGACCGGCGGGCGGGGCAGGTCCTGCCGGTGCTGGCCGAACTTTGTGAGGAACTGGGCAGCCGGCTGCGCCGCCACGGCTACCGGGCGACCCAGGTGACCCTCAAGGTGCGCTTCGCCGACTTCACCACCATCACCCGCAGCCGCAGCCTGGAGCAGCCCATCTGCGGGGACGGGGAGCTGCTTGCCGTGGCCCGGGAGCTGCTGGAGCGGCACGTGCCCGCCGGCCGCTGGCTGCGGCTGGTGGGGGTGGCCGCCGGCGGCCTGATCCACCGCCATGACCCGCTGCAGCTGCACCTCTGGCCTGGCGACCAGCGGGCCCAGAGGCTGGCGGAGGCCGTCGACCGGGTGCGCGGGCGCTTCGGCCCCAGCGCCATCGGCCTGGCGGCCCGGTGGCTGCGCCAGGGCGAGCAGGGCGGCCGCCGCGTCCCGCCGGAGCATGGCCCGGCCGGTTCGCCCGGCGGGGGCCGGCCCGTCCAGCCGGCCGACCCCGCCCTCGGGGCGCGAGGCGCGCCGGTGGAACCGGCCCCCGGCCGCCGGCCGCGGGGAGGCGCCCAGCGGTGAGCGACGGTTTCAGCTACGTCCTGGTTTTCCTGGCCCGGGTCGCGGACGTCAGCCTGAGCACGCTGCGCCTGATGCTGGTCTTCCGGGGCCAGCGGCTGCTGGGATCCCTAGTCGGCCTGTTCGAAGTCAGCATCTACATCGTGGCCCTGGGCTTTGTGGTGGAACGGCTGCACGAGGATCCCATCACCCTGCTGTTTTACGCCCTGGGTTTCGCCAGCGGCAGTTACCTGGGCGGCGTGCTGGAGGAGCGGCTGGCCCTGGGCGTCGAGATGGTGCAGGTGATCCCCCACGGGTCGGGGGGCCGGATCCTGGCCGGTGACCTGCGGCAGCAGGGCTACGGCGTGACGGAGCTGGAGGGCCAGGGCCGGGAAGGCCACCGCACCGTGCTGCTGATCACCGTGGAACGCAAGCGGCTACCCCAGCTGCTGGCGACCCTGCGGGAGCGAGAGCCCCAGGCCTTCGTGACCGTGCTGGATACCCGGCGCGCCATCGGCGGCGTCTTCCCCCGCGTGCGCAAGGGGAAGTAGCCGGGGTGCGCCGTGTTGGAACCCGGGATTCGCTCCGGGGGAGCGGGACGAGGACCGGGGGACCGGGATGGGGAGGGTCCGATGAACGTCGCCCTGCTGGTCGATTTCGGCAGCACCTTTACCAAGGTTTCGGCCGTCGACCTGGACCCGCCGCGCCTTCTGGCCCGCGCCCAGGCGCCCACCACCTACGCCACCGGCCTGGAACAGGGGCTGGAGGGGGCCCTGGAGGCCCTCCGGGAGGCCCTGGGCGGGCGCCTGCCCGCCTTTCGTCACCGGCTGGCGTGCTCCAGCGCCGGCGGCGGCCTGCGCATGGTGGCCGTAGGGCTGGTTCCCGGCCTGACCGCCGAGGCGGCCCGCCGCGCCGCCCTGGGAGCGGGAGCAAGGGTGCTGGCCACCTTCAGCGGTGTGCTGCGCCCTGCCGACCTTGACCGGCTGGCGGAGCTGGAGCCCGACATCATCCTGCTGGCGGGTGGCACCGACGGGGGAAACCGCACCGCGCTGCTGGACTTCGCCCGCGCCCTGGCCCGCTGCCCCACCGGGGCCACCGTGGTGGTGGCCGGGAACCGGGAGGCCAGCCCTGATGCGGCCGCCATCCTGGAGGCGGCGGGGAAGGCGGTGGTGGTGGTCGAGAACGTGCTGCCGCGCCTGGACACCCTGCAGGTCGAACCGGCGCGGGAGGCCATTCGGCGGGTCTTCATGGAGCGCATCGTGGTGGCCCGGGGCTGGAAAGAGGTGGAGTCCCGCCTGGGCTCCATCCTGATGCCGACCCCGGCCGCCGCCCTGCGCGGAGCGGAGCTTCTGGCCGCTGGCGCCGGGCCGGAAGAAGGCCTGGGGGATGTGCTGGTGGTGGACATCGGCGGGGCCACCACCGACGTCCATTCGGTGGCCGACGGGCTGCCCACCGACGGCAAGACCGTGCTCCGCGGCCTGCCGCCGCCCCGCAGCCAGCGCACCGTGGAGGGCGACCTGGGCCTGCGCCATGGAGCACCGTCCCTCGCCGAGGCGGCCGGGTTCATCCCTGCGGGCGGCGGTCCGAGCCCCTGGCTGCAGCGGGTCCGGCGGCGCGCCGCCGACCCGGCCTTTGTGCCGGGTCCCCAGGAGACCGAGGAGCGACTGGCCGACCAGGAACTGGCGCGGGCGGCGGTGCGGCTGGCGGTGGAACGCCACGCCGGCCGCCGTGAGACCCTGGCCACGCCCCACGGCCGCCGCTGGATCCAGCGGGGCAAAGACCTGCGCGGCATCCGCCATGTCATCGGCACGGGGGGCATCTTCCGCCACGCCCCCGACCCGGCCGGGATCCTGGCGGCGGCCCTGGACCTCCAGGGCGAAGGGCCGGTCCTGCGGCCTCGGCAGGCCCGCCTCTGGGTCGACGGGGATTACCTGTTGAGCCACGCCGGCCTGCTGGCCGCGGTCGACCCGGCGGCCGCCCTGAAGCTGCTGAAGGCCGGCCTGGTCCCCGTGGGCCAGGCCTGAGTTGCCGGCCGCGCGCAGGCCGGGGCCCGTTGGCGGTCGCCGGGCGGCCGGCGGAGAAGGCGCAGGAGCGCGCCCATGGACCGTGCCCCGCCCGCGCTGGGCCGGGCCCGGCAAGGCGCCAGCAAGCCGAAAAGGTGTGATGGAGATGCAGCGGGATGGGAAGTGTCCGCCAGCGGGAGGATCCGGCCGGCTGCCGGCCCGGCTGGTGCTGGCCACCCACAACCCGGGCAAGGTGCGGGAGCTGGAAGAGCTCCTGGAGGCGGCGGGACTGCCCATTCAGGTCCTCACCCTGGATCAGGTGGGGCCCGTGCACCTGCCGGAAGAGACGGGTTCCACCTTTCTGGAGAATGCCCGGTTGAAGGCCGAGGCCGTGGCCCGGCAGGCGGGCCTGCCGGCCCTGGCCGACGATTCCGGCCTGTGCGTCGATGCCCTGGGCGGGCGGCCCGGGGTCCACTCGGCCCGGTTCGCCGGTCCCGGCGCCAGCGACGCGGCCAACAACGCCCGCCTGCTGGCGGAACTGGCCGGTGTGCCCGCTGCGCGCCGCACGGCGCGCTTCCGCTGCGTGGTGGTACTGGCGCTGCCGGGCGGCCGCTGGACATGGGCGGAAGGGGAGGCCCCCGGGCGGATCCTGGAAGCTCCCCGGGGCCAGGGCGGCTTCGGCTATGACCCGCTCTTCTACTCGGACGAGCTGGGCATGACCTTCGCCGAAGCGGGCACGGGGGCGAAGAATCGCGTCAGCCACCGGTCCCGGGCGCTGCGCGCGCTGCTGCCGGCGTTGCGCGCCTGGCTGGTGGACGGTATAGTTAATTGACGGCGTGGACCGGCGGGGCGTGGTGCAGGGGCAGCACGCTTGCTTTGGGAGCAAGAGGTCGGCGGTTCGAATCCGCCCGCCCCGACAACCCGGCGCCCCCCGCGCCCGGGCACGGAAGCGGGCCGCTTGAAGAGCCGGCCCGTCACGGGGCAGGAGCTCACACGCGGGAGTAGCTCAATGGTAGAGCGCCGGCCTTCCAAGCCGGTGACGCGGGTTCGATTCCCGTCTCCCGCTCAGCGGGCGCGCGGCGTTTGCCGGCGCTTCCACCCGCGCCCGTAGCTCAGCGGAAGAGCAACCGCCTTCTAAGCGGTGGGTCGGGGGTTCAAATCCCTCCGGGCGCGCCAGCCGGCGCGGTGCCGGGAGTGGGAGGAACCGGTACGCCCGGTGGGTCCACGGGGCACGCCCGGTGTGCTATCATAGGGAAGCCGGTGTGGTGCCGGGACCCGGCGGCGCGATCCGGCGGTGACCGGGCCGCGCGGTGCGGGCGCCGCCCCCGCCAGGGCAGCGCCAGGCCCGTCCGGACGGCGGCAGGCTACTGCCCAGGTTGCTGCCGGCATGGGGGCCAGCCTGCTCGCCCGGCGCGCAGCCCCGGGAAGGTCCCCCGGGACGGTTCCCCGGGACGGCCAGGGCACCACCGGGCCAAGGCAACGCAGCGGTACGAAACGTGGTGGCTGTAGCTCAGCTGGTTAGAGCGCCAGGTTGTGGCCCTGGAGGTCGGGGGTTCGAATCCCCTCAGTCACCCAGCGCGGCGGCTCCGAGCCGAACAGGCTTTGAGCCGCCCATTGGCCTTATGCCGGCCTCGGTGGGGCGTAGCCAAGCGGCAAGGCAGGGGACTTTGGATCCTCGATCGCAGGTTCGAATCCTGCCGCCCCAGCAGAAGAGGGGCCATTAGCTCAACTGGCAGAGCACCCGGCTTTTAACCGGGGTGTTGGGGGTTCGACTCCCTCATGGCCCACCCTGCAGGGCCCGGCCGGAGGCGTCATCCGGCGGGCCCTTTGTCTTTCCTCCCGGGGTGGCCGGGGTGGTGGGACCGGCCCGGCCGTCGCCGCTCGCGGGCTTGCCGCGGCCCGCCGGCCGCCTGGGGACCGGAGGCCTGGGGCGGCGTCCTGCTGGTGGCGGGTTCGTCCGGCGCGATCTCGGGGGCCACCTCCCACTCCAGGGCGGGCGCGGGAAGGGGTGCCGGCGCCTGAAGGGGCGCCCTGGCCGGTTCCGGCCGGAGCCGCCGGGGCGGGGACGGAGCGCGGTGGGGCGCGGAGGAGGCAGGGGCCGCGTGGGCCTGCTCGCCCCGGGCCGCTGCTTCCCGTCCGGGACTCCAGACCTCCGCCGGGGTCCGGGGGCGCCTCCGGGCCCGCCAGGCGTAAATCCCTGCGGCCAGGGCGGTCATGGCCAGGCCCGCCCCCAGCCCGGCGCCCTGGCCCGGCACCAGGGGCATGCCCGCCAGCACCGCCACCACGATGGCCAGGACCAGGGCGTTGCTCCAGGGGAACCAGGGCACCAGGGTGGGCCGGTGCCCGGTGGGTGGGCCACCGGCGGCGTGGAGCCGGGCCTGTGCCGCCCGGAGCCGCCAGTGGGCTGCCACGATGCTGGCGTACACCAGCAGCAGGGCGAAGCCGCCCGCGCTGACCAGGAACAGGTATACCTGCCGGGGCACCAGGTAGGCCAGGGCCACCCCGGCCAGCATCACCGCACCAGAAAACAGGATCCCGCGGCGCGGGACGGGGCTGCGGTCCACCAGCCAGGCCGGCCCCATGCCGTCTTCGGCCAGGGAGCGCACCACCCGGCCCAGGCTGAACATCACCGCCAGCATGGTCGACAGGATGGCCGTCACCAGGACCCCGTTGACCGCGCGGGCGGCGGTCCCCAGCCCGTGGGCGGCCAGGGCCGTCACCAGGGGGCTGGCGGAAACGCTCAGGCTGCGGGTGGGGATCAGGGCCAAGAGCACCCCCACGGCCAGCACGTAGAGCCCGGCCAGCACCACAGCCGTCCACCGCGCCGCCCGGACCACGTTCCGCCGGGGATCCCGGGCCGAGGGGGCCGCCAGCCCGATGATCTCCGTCCCGGCGTAGGTGAACATCACCACCAGCATGGCCCCCAGCAGCCCGCGCCAGCCTGCGGCCTGCCAGGGCTCGCGCGCCAGGGCGCCCAGCCCCACCGGGGCCTTGCCGGGCCAGAGCCCCGTGATCAGGCTCAGGGCCACCAGGACGAACCCCGCCACCGCCAGCACCTTGACGCCGGCCAGCGCGCCTTCCAGCCGGGCCTGCTGGCGAGCGCCCAGCAGGTTCAACCCCGTTACCACCAGCACGATCAGGGTCGCCAGCACGGGACCGGACAGGCCGGGCCACCACGCCCGCAGGAACACGGCCGCCGCCGTTGCCTCGCTGGACATGGCCAGGGTGAGCCCGGCCCAGTACACCCACCCCACCACGAAGCCGGCCAGGGGGCCGAAGGCGCGCTGGGCGTAGTCGCGAAAGGATCCGGGGGCCGGGTCGTCCAGGGTGAGGTCGGCCAGCGCCATCAGGACCACATAGACGAGGGCGCCGCCTGCGGCAAACCCCAGCAGGACGGCGGGCCCGGCGCTGCGGATGGCCACGGCGGAACCCAGGAAGAAAGCTCCTCCGATGGCACTGCCCAGGGCCAGCATGGTCAGCTGGCCGGCCGTCAGCCCCTCGCGCCTGGCCATGGCGACTCCCCCTTGCGTGGCGTCGCGCGGTGCTGCACCGCCACCTGGTGGCGCGCGGCACCGCCCGGGTTTTAGCATGGGACCCGGGCAGGGGACTCATCCTGGCCAGGGACGCCGCCAGGAGGGGGCCGGCGGGCTAGGGCCGGCGCCCGGGGCGGTGCAGGAGCTGGCGCCGGGAGCCCACCAAGGCCCAAACTGGAAGTCATGGCGGTGAGGTGAGCCGGATGGAGGGTCAGGGTGCCATTCCATCTCCACAAGGCCGTCGCCGGGACGGGCAGGAGCCCGCCGTGCCGGAACAGGACGCCACCCGGCAGGGGAGGGCCGAAACGGCCTGGGCCCGGCAGGACAGGGGCGGCCCGGGCGGAGACCGTCCGGGCGGGGCCGGGCCGCAAGGGAGCGCACAGGGCGGGGCCGGATACGGCGGAACGCGGCCGGCAGGACATGCACAGGATAAGGACGAACCGGCTGCCCGCCTGCTCCGGGCCGGGCGGGACGGGCGGAGGGAGGAGGTGCTGGCGCTGCTGGCCGCTCGGCCCGGACTGGCCCGGGTGACGGCGGCCACCGGCATGACGCCGCTCCACCATGCCGCGCGCCACGGCTGGGCCGGCGTGGCGCAGCGGCTGCTGGACCTGGGGGCCGACCCCGATGCGGTGAACCGCTGGGGCCTGGTCCCCCTGCATTACGCCGCCCGGTACGGCCACGGTGCCGTGGTGGAGCTGCTGCTGGACCGCGGCGCCCGGCCGGACGTGGCCGCGGCAGGGGGGCAGACGCCCCTGGACTGGGCCATCGTCTTCGGGCACCCGCAGGTGGCTCGCCTTCTGGTCGAGCGGGGGGCCGCCATCGGGCCCTTCGCGGCCGCCGGCCTGGGCGACGTGGCACGACTGGCCGCCTGGGTGGAGCGGGACCCGGGGTGGCTCTCGGCACGCAACGACTGGCAGGGGACGCTCCTGCACGTGGCGGCCCTGGCGGGACAGCGGGAGGCCGTGCGCTGGCTGCTCGACCGGGGCGCCGACCCGCGGGCCCGCGATGCCCGCCAGCGCACCCCCGGTGATCACGCCCGCGATCCCGTCATCCGGCGCTGGCTGGCCGCAGCGCCGCCAGGGCCGGCGGGGTGACGAAGGCCGCCCGGTGCACCTCCGGAGTGTACCACCGGGTCCCCTGCGGGGCGCCGCGCACCGGCCCGGCGCCCGGGTCCGTCCCGCGCGCCCCCCAGACGAAGGCCTGCAGGCCGATGAGGTACGCAATGGAAGGGCAATAGTACACCCCGCTGTTGGGGAACACCGTTCCCAGCCGGCCGGTGATGGTGGTCAGGGCCTCCCGGTGGATGAAGGGAGAGAGGGCCTGCTGGACCAGCAGGCCGCCTTCGGCCAGGGCCCGGTAAGCCAGCCGGTAGAAGGTCTCGCCGTACAGGGTGTCGGCCGGCGTGCCCGGGTCGCTGCAGTCGACCAGGATGGCGTCGTACCGGCCCGGCTCGGCCTCCTGGAGGAACGCGAAGCCGTCGGCGTAGTGGATCTGGAGTCGCGGGTCCGACCAGGCGGTGCCGCCCACCTGGGGGAGCCACTGGCGGCAGACGCGGACCACCGCTTCATCGATCTCCACCATGTGGATGGCCTCCACCTCGGGCCAGCGGGTCACCTCCCGCAAGGTGCCGCCGTCGCCGCCGCCGATGATCAGGACCCGGCGCGCCCGGGGCAGCGACGCCAGGGGCACGTGAACCAGCATCTCGTGGTAGATGAACTCGTCCAGCTCGGCCACCTGCAGGATCCGGTCCAGGAAGAGGGCACGCCCGAACCGCTCCAGCTCCGCCACCACGATGTCCTGGTAGGGGGACCGCTCGTGGTGGAGCAGGCGCTGCAGGCGCCACCGGACCTGAAAGCCCACCGTCTGGTTCTCCACGAGCCAGCCCGATTCGGGGTCCACCTGCCAGCCGGCCTGGGTGAGCTCGTTGACTCCCACTCTACCGTCCACTCCTTTGCCATGAGGGTGCTTGTGGTCGAGGTCAGGTTCGTGCGGTGCCGTCTGCCGGGCTCCGCCCCGGGCCCGCGCAGCTGCGGCCCGCGGCGCGCGGCCGGGGAGCGGTCCTGCAATCCAACACTTTGCCACTTTGCCACGGGCTGTGGGAACCCTCCCGGCCGCCGCCCGGTTGCCAGGCGCAAGCGCGGCCCACGGCCCGGGTGCGGCGTGGACACTCGCTGGAGCGGGATGCTAAAATGAGCGGTGCTGCGACCCCGGATCCCGCTGGCAGGCGGGCGTGGCGGAACGGCAGACGCGCCAGACTTAGGATCTGGTGGGTTCGTCCCGTGGGAGTTCGAGTCTCCCCGCCCGCACAGGGACGGCCATCCCGGCCGCGGCCAGCAGGTCCGGCCGGCCGCCCCGCAACCTGCCGCCGGCTGCTGAGCCGGCGTGAAGATGCAGGGGCTAAGCCGGGCTCAGGACGCTGCGCCTGCCCCGGGCAGCCCGGCGGGGGCGGGGTGGGGTGCGGCTGGCGGTGGGTGCGGGTTGCGCCGTCACAGGTTTCGTGTTATAGTCAGGTGCTGTCGGGCGGCCCAAAGCCGTCCACACCAGGTCGGCCCAAGCGCTTCGCGAAGCAGGCTTGGGTGATTCGAGCTAGCGCGCGGGAGTAGCTCAGGGGTAGAGCGTCTGCTTGCCATGCAGAAGGCCGCGGGTTCGAATCCCGTCTCCCGCTCCACGGTGGCGCCCTCGGGTGCCGGGTCGTATCCCGGTGCCGAAGGGCGCCACCTGCGCATGAAGCCAGAAGGCTCTCACGAGAAGGCGTTCACCGCAAGAACCCGTTCCCAGGAACTGGCCCGATCCCTGCCGTCCCGCCAGCGGTCCGGGTACGTTGACATGCAGGTGGCGGGCACCGGTGACGCAGGCGAAGGGAAGCGGTCGCACGTAGCGGGCACCGGTCACGTACAGGGCAGGCGCCGGTGCCATCCCTTGGCCGGTCGTTGCCTGGTATGCTAAACTTTTCGGGTCCTGCGGATCGGATCCTGCTCTGGCGTGCAGCATGCGTGCAGTACGGCGAAGGCTTGCTCCTTTTGCTTGCGCCGGGGCGAGCCGGGGAGGATGGGCTGATTTGAAGGCGACCGTGGAAAAGATCGAAAATCGCCGGGCGACCCTCACCGTTGAGGTCGAACCGGAGACGGTGGCCCGGGCCCTGGACCACGCCTACCGCCATCTGGTCCAGCGGGTCCAGATCCCGGGTTTTCGCAAGGGTCGCGCGCCGCGGTTCCTGGTGGAGCGGCATCTGGGCAAGGCGGCCCTCTACGAGGAAGCCCTGGATCACCTCCTGCCCGAGGCCTACAGCCAGGCCGTGGCGGAAACGGGCATCGAACCCATCGACCGGCCCCAGCTCAACATTGAAACCTTCAGTGAAGAGCAGGGACTGCGCTTCACCGCCGAGGTGGAGGTGAAGCCCGAGGTCGACCTGGGCGACTACCGCTCCCTGCGGGTCGAAGTGCCGGTGGCCACCGTCACCGAGGAGGATGTCCAGCAGGAACTGGAGCGCTGGCGCGAGTTGCGGGCGACCCTGGAACCCGCCGGCGAGGATGCGGTTGCCGAGAAGGGCATGGTGGCGGTCCTGGACCTGGAAGGAACCCTGGACGGCCAGCCCATCCCCAACGGCCAGGCCGAGGATTACACCGTCGAGCTGGGCGCCGGCCGCCTGCTGGACGGCGTGGAGGAGCAGATCCTGGGCATGCGGCCGGGCGAGGAGAAGGACGTCCCGGTGACCTTCCCCGCCGACCACCCGGAGGAGTCCCTGCGCGGCAAGACGGCCACCTTCCACATTCGCCTGAAGGAGCTCAAGCGCAAGGTGCTGCCGCCGCTGGACGACGAGTTCGCCCAGGACGTGGCGGGACTTTCCAGCCTGCAGGAGTTGCGCGCCCAGGTCGAGAAAGAACTGACCCGAATTGCCCAGGAGCAAGCCCGGGCGGACCTGCGCCGGCAAGTGGTGCAGAAGGTGGTGGAAGGGGCTCGCCTGGAGGTGCCGGAAACGCTGGTGCGCCGCCAGGTGGAGGACCGCATCAACAGCCTGGAGAACCGGCTGCGCCGCCAGGGCGACAGCCTGGAGTCGTACCTGCAGGCGACCAACCAGACCCGCGAGCAACTGGCCGAATCCCTGCGGCCGCAGGCGGTGGAAGACGTCCGCACCGATCTGGTGCTGGATGCCGTGGCCAAAGCGGAGGGGATCGAGGCCACCGACGCCGAGATTCAGGCGGAACTGCGCAGCCTGGCTGCGGCCATGGGCCAGCCCTATCAGCGGGTGCGCCAGCAATTCGCCCGTAGCGGCCTGGTCCTGGACGTGGCGGAGAACATCCGGCGGCGCAAGACCATCGACTGGCTGGTGGAACAGGCCACGGGCCAGGCGGCCGGGGCGGCGGCCACCGGCGGCGAGGCCGCTGAAGGTCAACCCGTGGAAGCAGCTGCCACCGAAGCTGCGGTGACGGGGGCCCCCGCCGGTCCCGGGCGGCAGGGCCAAGAAGGGCCGGTCGCAGAAGGTGCCCGGACGCCGGACACGCCGGAGGCGGCCGGCGCATCAACCGGGACCACGGAATGACAAACTGCAAGGGTGTGACGGAAAGCCGGCCGCGGGGACCGGGCGTACCGCCGGAAGGTCCCGGGCCGGTTCGGATTCCCTGGCAGGTGCAGGCGGCCGGAGAATCGGGCCAATATAATAGACACCGAAGCCGCGCCTCCGGGCGGCCGGTTCGTCCCCCTGGGGGGTCCGGCCGGGCCGGAGACCGGCCGGCCCCCTGCGGGTGCGCCGCCGGCTTCGGTGGGCGAGGGCGAGGTGGGCTGGAATGAACCTGGTTCCGTACGTCATCGAGCAGACCAACCGGGGCGAGCGGGCCTACGACATCTACTCGCGGCTGCTGAAGGACCGCATCGTCTTCATCGGCACCCCCATCGATGACGTGGTGGCCAACTCGGTGATCGCCCAGCTGCTGTTTCTCCAGACCGACGATCCCGACCGGGACATCTCGATCTACATCAACAGCCCCGGCGGGAGCGTCGACTCGGGGTTGGCCATCTACGACACGATGCAGCACATCAAGCCCGACGTCGCCACCTACTGCGTGGGCCTGGCGGCCAGCATGGGGGCGATCCTGCTGGCCGGCGGGACCAAGGGCAAGCGCTACGCCCTGCCCCACTCCCGCATCATGATCCACCAGCCCCACTCCCAGGTCGGCGGCACGGCGTCGGACGTCAAGATCTACGCCGATCAACTGCTCAAGCTGCGCCAGGTGGCCAACGAGATCCTGGCCAAGCACACCGGCCAGCCCCTGGAGCGCATCGAGCGGGACACCGAGCGGGACTTCTTCATGACCGCGGAGGAGGCCAAGGAGTACGGTCTCATCGACCACGTCCTCGAGCCTCGGTCCAAGCGGTCGGACGGGTAGCCACCCGGCGAGAGAGGGGTCGTCATGTTCAAATTCACCGACGAGAAGGGCCAGCTGAAGTGCTCGTTCTGCGGCAAGTACCAGGACCAGGTGAAGCGCCTGGTGGCGGGGCCGGGAGTGTACATTTGCGACGAGTGCATCGAGCTCTGCAATGACATCATCGAAGAGGAGCTCAGCGAGGAGGCCGACGTCGAGCTCAAGGACCTGCCCAAGCCGGCGGAGATCAAGGCCTTCCTGGACCAGTATGTCATCGGCCAGGAGCGGGCCAAGAAGATCCTCTCCGTGGCGGTGTACAACCACTACAAGCGGATCCACCTGGGCGGCCGCATCGACGACGTGGAGCTCCAGAAGAGCAACATCCTGATGATCGGCCCCACGGGCTCGGGCAAGACCCTGCTGGCGCAGACCCTGGCCAAGCTGCTGAACGTGCCCTTCGCCATCGCCGACGCCACCTCCCTCACCGAGGCGGGTTACGTGGGCGAGGACGTGGAGAACATCCTGCTGAAGCTCATCCAGGCCGCCGATTACGACATCGAGCGGGCGGAACGCGGGATCGTGTACATCGACGAGATTGACAAGATCGCCCGCAAGGCGGAAAACCCGTCCATCACCCGTGACGTGTCGGGCGAAGGCGTCCAGCAGGCCCTGCTCAAGATCCTGGAGGGAACGGTGGCCAGCGTACCGCCCCAGGGCGGGCGCAAGCACCCCCACCAGGAGTTCATCCAGATCGACACCACCAACATCCTCTTCATCTGCGGCGGCGCCTTCGAGGGCCTGGACAAGATCATCGCCAGCCGCATCGGGCGCCGGGTCATGGGGTTTGGTGCCGAGGTGCGCAGCAAGCAGGAGACCAACGTGGGTGACATCCTGCGCCACATCATGCCCGAAGACCTGTTGAAGTTCGGGCTCATCCCCGAGTTCGTCGGGCGCCTGCCCGTCATCGCCACCCTGGACGCCCTCGATGAGGACGCCCTGGTGCGGATCCTGACAGAGCCGAAGAACGCGCTGGTCAAGCAGTACCAGAAGCTCCTGGCGCTGGACAACGTGGAGCTGGAGTTCGAGCCCGAAGCGCTGCGGGCCATCGCCCAGGAGGCGCTGAAGCGGAACACCGGCGCCCGTGGCCTGCGGGCCATCGTGGAGGAGCTGATGCTGGATCTCATGTACGAGCTGCCCGGCCGCGACGATGTGGCCCGGGTGGTCATCACCGAGGAGACGGTGCGCCAGCGGCGGGAACCCATCATGGTCACCCGCGAGCGCGTCAAGAAGCAGGAAGAATCGGCCTGAGGCGCCGGACGGCCAGAGCCGGGCGACCGCAAAGAGGGCCGGCCCGTAGGGCGGGCCGGTCAGGGCCGCCTCGCCAGGGGCGGCGGGCCTGAAGTCCTCCGGCCGGACTGCCGGTACGGCGGTGGGAAGAAGGGGCACCATGCCCTAGGAGGGGCATCATGCCCCGCCACCTCCGCGCCGGCAGTCGCCTTTTACCAGCGGCTTTATCCTCGCGCTTTATCTTCAGCCGGCACCTCCCGCGGGTCCGTTGCCTGACCAGCGGTCCCGACTTGTCACCCCGCCCTGCCACCCGCCGTGCCCCCCGCCTGCCGGCCCCTGCCCGGGGTCGCACCAGGTGCCTTGGTGCTGCTACCGGCCATTGCCCACCGGTCTCGGGGTGAAGGCGGGCGCCCGGGCAGATACTAGGACCGATTCCCGGAACGCCGGCGCCCTCCACCTGCGCCGCCGTTCCGCCCACCAAGCGTGAGGGGAGCCCGCCGGCCATGGACTACGGGAGCATCATCACCTTCGTTCAGTTCTTCTTTGCCGTGGTGATCGGCCTCTACTTCTGGAACCTGCTGAAGGCCCAGCAAGGCAGCAAGGTGGCCGTGCGCAAGGAATCTCGCAAGGAGCAGGACCGCCTGGCCCAGCTGCGGGCCATCGCCCTGACCGAGCCCCTCGCGGAGCGAACCCGGCCCCAGCGCTTTGAAGACATCGTCGGCCAGGAAGAGGGGTTGCGTGCCCTGAGGGCCGCCCTTTGCGGCCCGAACCCGCAGCACGTGCTGATCTACGGCCCGCCGGGCGTCGGCAAGACGGCGGCGGCCCGGCTGGTGCTGGAGGAAGCCAAGCGCAACCCGCGCTCGCCCTTCCGGCCCGACGCGGCCTTCGTGGAGATCGACGCCACCACCGCTCGCTTCGACGAGCGGGGCATTGCAGACCCCCTCATCGGGTCGGTCCACGACCCCATCTACCAGGGGGCCGGCCCGCTGGGGGTGGCCGGCATCCCCCAGCCCAAGCCGGGCGCGGTGACCCGCGCCCACGGGGGCATCCTGTTCATCGACGAGATCGGCGAGCTGCACCCGGTGCAGATGAACAAGCTGCTCAAGGTCCTGGAAGACCGCAAGGTGCTGCTGGAGAGCGCTTACTACAATCCCGACGATCCCAACCTGCCGGCCCACATCAGGGACGTGTTCGAGAACGGGCTGCCGGCCGACTTCCGCCTGGTGGGCGCCACCACCCGGATGCCGGACGAGATCCCGCCCGCCATCCGCTCGCGGTGCGTGGAGATCTTCTTCCGCCCCCTGACGCCGGAAGAGGTCGGCCTCATCGCCCGCCGGGCGGCGGCCCGCCTGGACCTGCCCATGGACGAAGGGGCGGTGCGGGTCATCGAGCGGTACGCCCGCAACGGCCGGGAAGCCGTCAACATCGTCCAGATCGCCGCGGGGCTGGCGGAGACCGAGGGGCGCCAGCGGGTAACCACCGCCGACGTGGAGTGGGTGGTCAACACCGGGCAGTACACGCCCCGCCCCGAGCGCCGGGTGGCGGACCGGCCCCAGGTGGGTGTGGCCCACGGCCTGGCCGTGTACGGGCCCAACCTGGGCACGTTGATCGAGATCGAGGTGGTCGCTTCCCGGGCTGCCGTTGCAGGGCAGGGGCGCATCACCCTGACGGGGGTCATCGACGAGGAGGAATTCGGCGGCGGCGGTCGCCCTGTGAAGCGGCGCAAGAGCACCGCCCGCGGCTCGGTGGAGAACGTCCTCACCGCCCTGCGGCGGCTGTTGCCGGTTCATCCCGCCGACTACGACCTGCACATCAACTTCCCGGGGGGCATTCCCCTGGACGGCCCCTCCGCCGGGGCGTGCCTGGCGGCGGCCATCTACTCGGCCCTGACAGGCATCCCGGTGGACAACCAGGTGGCCATCACCGGCGAGGTAAGCGCCCGGGGCCTGGTCCGGGCGGTGGGCGGCATCCAGGCGAAGGTGGCGGCGGCGCGCCAGGCCGGCGCCCGCCGGGTCGTCCTGCCCCGGGAGAACTGGCAGGAGTCGCTGGGCCGCTGCGGCCTGGAGGTGGTGCCGGTGAACACCGTGGAGGAGGTGCTCCGGGCCGCCCTGGTGCGGGAAGAACCGGCCGCGCCGCGGGCCGGTCAGGAAGTGGGCGCCGAGGTGCTGACGGCCGCCCCGCAGCCCAACGCCTAGCGCACCCCGGCCCCCAGGACCGGGTGCCGGGCCCGCCGGGCACCCGGTGCCCAGGACTGACGGGCCTGCCGGAAAGTGCTTGTCCCGGCGAGGTAGGAAAACGCCCCCCGTTCCCCGAACCCCCTGGGCTGTGACCCGCGGTGGCTGGGATGCCCCGGCCGCCACGCCAGTTGGGGACGAGGGGAACCGGGACGATGACGGTACAAATCCGGGGGCAGCGGGTGGTCCTGACACCCCTGACCCCCGCCGATCTCGCCTGGCTGGTGCGCTGGGAACGGGATCCGGCGGTCGCCCGCTTCGCCGGGCAGCGCTTCGACAGCCTGGCCGGGGCCTGCACCTGGTGGCAGGCGGCGCAGGCCGACCCGCGGCACGTGGTGCTGGCGGTGCGCCTGCCGTCGGGGCAGGTCATCGGCGATGTGGAGCTGGTGGAAATCAACTGGGTGCGGCGGGAAGCCGAGCTGCGCATCCGCATCGGCGACCCCCGCTACCGGGGCAGGGGCCTGGGCCGCGACGCCGTCCGGGCGGCCGCCCGGTATGCCGCCGGGATCGGTCTCAAGCAGCTGTTCCTGCGGGTCGACGTGCGCAACGTGGCCGCCCTGCGCTGTTACCGGGCGGCGGGGTTTCGCTCCCTGGGACGGTTCACGGCCGGACGCCGCAAGGCGGACGGGCTGGCCGACATGTACCTGATGGTCCGGGCCCTGGACGCCAGGCCGGGCGGGAGCGCGGGGATCGGCCCTGCCGCGGCGGACCCGCGGGCCGCAGCCGCCGACTAGCCGCGGCCGGTCCCCCGGGTGAGGGTTCCTTCGCCGGGGGCCGGCCCCTTCGCCCCCCGGGTCAGGGTTCTTCCACGCCGGCCCTGCGGGTGGGAGGAGGCTGCGCGGCAGCCTGCCGGACTCGGCGCAAGGGGTCCCGCCTTTACGGGTCCCGCTTTATCGCCGGCCGCCGGTTCTGCCGCGCCGCGGGCCTTGACAGGGCTGCCTTTCCTTCTTTTACACTACAGTCAACCCAATCCAGCTCGCCCCGCAGCCGGCGCGCGTGTCCCGCTGCCGGCCCGCGGGGCAGCGGCAGAGGGCGATGACGGGGAGGAGTAGGGGCCGCAACCCCGGCCAGAGAGAGGCGCCCGGCGGCTGGAAGGCGCCTTCCGGTAAGGCGGGCCCGAAGTCGCCCCGGAGCTCCCGGTCCCAACTCGCCTGCCGGTGTGACCCCCGGCCCGGGCCGGACCCCGGGGGCGGGGGATGGCAGGGGGGCGTAGGCCGGGCGGGTGGCGCCCGTGAACGCGCCGTGAGCGTCCCGCACCCGGCGGGTGCCCGTTGCCGGTCCGTGGCGGCTGGGCCATGGCGGCGCTGCCGGGCGGGGCGGAAGAAGGGTGGTACCGCGAGAGCAAGGCCTCTCGCCCCTTGGGGCGAGGGGCCTTTTTCATGGGCCGCCGGGCGGGAGCCGCCCGGGTTGGACGCTGCTGGGACGGCGCCAGGGGCCGGTTCCTCCCTCCGGGTGCCGCGGGTGCCCTGCCGCTGGCCCGGGCGGGGGCGGGCGGCCAGGGGACGACAGCCTGGTGCCGGCGCGCGGGCCGAAGATGCCGCGCCGGTGGAAGGAGAGGGAGCATGGCAAGCGGAGAGCCGGTGCACCAGGCGGTGGCGCCAGAACTGCCGACGCGCTACCGGCCGCAGGACTTCGAGGAGGACATCTATCGCTTCTGGCTGGAGGAGCGGGCCTTTCACGCCGACCGGGACGCGCCCGGGCCCGTCTTCTCCATGGTGATCCCTCCGCCCAACGTGACCGGGAACCTGCACATCGGCCACGCGCTGAACAACACCATGCAGGACATCCTGGCCCGCTGGCACCGCATGCTGGGCGACGTCACCCTCTGGGTGCCCGGCACGGACCATGCGGGCATCGCCACCCAGCACGTGGTGGAGGTGCGGCTGGCCCGGGAGGAGGGCCTGCGCCGGCAGGACCTGGGCCGGGAGCGGTTCCTGGAACGGGTCTGGGCGTGGAAGAACCAGTACGAGGCGAACATCCTGGGCCAGCTGCGCCGGCTGGGCGCCTCGGTGGACTGGGACCGGGTGCGCTTCACCATGGACGAGGGCTGCAGCCGCGCCGTGCGCGAGGTCTTCGTCCGGCTGTACGAGAAGGGCCTGATCTACCGGGGCGACTACATGGTGAACTGGTGCCCGGAATGCCATACGGCCCTGGCGGACATCGAGGTGGAGCACGAGGAGCGCGAGGGCCGGCTCTACCACCTGCGCTACCCGCTGGTGGACGGCGAAGGGGCGGTCGAGGTGGCCACCACGCGGCCGGAGACCATGCTGGGCGACACGGCGGTGGCCGTCCACCCCGAGGACGAGCGCTACCGCCACCTGGTGGGCCGGCGGGTCCGCCTGCCCCTGGTGGGCCGGGAGATCCCCATCATTGCGGACCCCCTGGTGGACCCGGAGTTCGGTACCGGCGCCGTCAAGGTGACGCCGGCCCACGACCCCAACGACTTCGAGATGGGGCGGCGCCATGGCCTGGAGGCCGTGCAGGTGGTGGGCTTCGACGGGCGCATGACCGATGCCGCCGGCAGCCGCTACGCCGGGCTCGACCGCCAGGAGGCGCGCCGCCGGGTGGTGGCCGACCTGGAGGAGGGCGGCTACCTGGTCAAGGTGGAGACCCATCGCCACAACGTGGGGGTCTGCTACCGCTGCGGGACGGTGATCGAGCCCCTGATCTCGCGCCAGTGGTTCGTCCGCATGAAGCCCCTGGCCGAACCGGCCATGGAGGCGGTCCTCAGCGGCCGCACCCGCATCGTGCCCGAGCGGTTCACCCGCGTGTACCTGCACTGGCTGGAGAACATCCGCGACTGGTGCATCTCCCGGCAGATCTGGTGGGGTCACCGGATTCCGGCCTGGTACTGCCGGCAGTGCGGCGAGACCGTGGTGGCGCGGGAGGACCCCGACCGCTGCCCGCGTTGCGGCAGCGACGCCCTGCACCAGGACGAGGACGTGCTGGACACCTGGTTCAGCTCGGCCCTCTGGCCCTTCTCCACCCTGGGCTGGCCCGACGCGGACAGCCCCGATCTGCGCCGGTTCTACCCCACCTCGGTGCTGGTGACGGGCTATGACATCCTGTTCTTCTGGGTCGCCCGGATGATGGTGATGGGCCTCGAGTTCATGGGGGACGTGCCCTTCCGCACGGTGCTCCTCCACGGCCTGGTGCGGGACGCCCAGGGGCAGAAGATGTCGAAATCCCGCGGCAACGTGGTCGACCCGCTGGAAGTGATCGACAAGTACGGGGCCGACGCCCTGCGCTTCACCCTGGTGACGGGCCTGGCGCCGGGCAACGACGCCCGCTTCTCCTGGGAGCGGGCCGAGGCCAGCCGGAACTTCGCCAACAAGCTGTGGAACGCGGCCCGCTTCGTGCTGATGAACCTCCAGGACTTCGACCCCGCCCGGGGCGAGCCGCGGCGCGAGAACGCCGCCGACCGCTGGATCCTGGCCCGGCTGGAGGCGGTGACGGCCGACGTGCAGCGCCTGCTGGAAGGCTTCGAGCTGGGGGAGGCGGCTCGCGCCCTATACAACTTCATCTGGGACGAGTTCTGCGACTGGTACATCGAGCTGGTCAAGCCGCGGCTGGCGGGTGACGGGGCGGCGCCGGGACGGGCGGATGCCGGTGGGCGGCCGGCCGGCGACCCGGCGGGTGCGGCCCGCAGTCCTGAAGCCCGCACCCCTGGAGAGGGCCGCGTCGCGGAGGCCGGGGCCGCCGCCAGCCGCTACGCCGCCCAGTACACCCTCTGGCAGGTCCTGGAGCAGACCCTGCGCCTGCTCCATCCCTTCATGCCCTTCATCAGCGAGGCCATCTGGCAGAAGCTGCCGCGCCCCGGCGGCGGGCCCCGGACCCTGGCCCTGGCCCCCTGGCCGCGGGCGGGCGAGGCGTGGCCGGAGGCGGCCGCCGGCGACGACGGCCGCATCGCGCGGTTCCAGCGGGTGATCGACACCATCCACGGCCTGCGCAGCATCCGGGCGGAGTTCCGGGTGCCGCCCGGGCGCAAGGCCCACGTCCTGATCTACGCGGAGGAACCCGCCCAGGCCGAGGCGTTCCGCGAGCAGGCCGAAGCCATTCGCCGCCTGGCCGGGGTCGACCGGCTGGAGATCGCCACGGGGAGCGGGGAGCGGCCCGCGCAGGCTGCCGCCTATGTCGGGCCGGGCGTGGTCGCCTACATGCCCCTGGCCGGCCTGATCGATCTGGAGGCGGAACGGAGGCGCCTTGAGCGGGAACGGGAGCACGCCGAGGCGGCGCTGGGAAGGGTGCGGGACAAACTGCAGAACCAGGGGTTCGTGACCCGGGCACCGGCGGAGGTGGTCGAACAGGAGCGCCAGCGGGAGCAGGAGCTGGCGGCGCGGCTGGAACTCCTGGCCCAGCGACTGGCGGAGCTGGGTTGAACGCCACCGGCGCTGCCTCCAGCGCGGGCAGCGCGGCCAGGGCGGCAGGCCGGCAGGCCGGGACGGGCGTGCCGGCAGGTGCCCCGGCCCGGCAGGGGTCCGGCCCCCAGGGTCTGGTCCAGGGGGCGACGGGTCAAGCCGAAGGGGTACCCTAGGCCACCGGCCAGGGGCGGGCGGCAGAGCCGCCCGCCCTTCTTTGCTGCCCCCGAGCCGTTGGATCCGGCCGGAACCGCCGGGTGCCGGCCGCTGGGAGCAGCTGGCGGGGGACTGGAGCATGATGTAAAATAATGGCACCCCACCAAATAATGGTGATCCACATCACTTTTCGACAAAAGGGAGGCAACAGCGTGCCGGTACCGAAAAGAGCCACCGTCCAGGAAAGGACGGGAGTTCATGCGACGCAACGGCGGAGGATGGGGCGTGCTGGCCGCGGTGCTGGTGGGCAATGCCCTGGGCAACCTGGCGGCACGCCATGGGCTGGCGGGGTGGCTGCCCTGGCTGTCCCAGGGGCTGGGCCCTTCCCTGGAGCCCACCACCCTGGCGGTGCCGTACCTGGGCGCGGTGACCCTGGGCCTGCGCCTCGACATCACGGCGGGAGGCTTGCTGGGCATCCTGGCTGCACTGTTCTGGCTGCAGCGCCGCCGGTAGGCGCGCCGGGCGGCGCCGTTGCGGGGATGGGCCCTGCGGGCAGCCGCCGGCCTTGTCCGGGATCCCGTCGCGGCGTGATGCGGGGGGAGGGCCGATGAAGGGGACAAGCTCGCACCGCAGGCTGGTCCTGGCATCGTCCTCGCCGCGGCGGGTGCAGCTCCTGGCCATGCTCGGCCTGCCCTTCGTCCAGGACCCGTCCCGGGCGGAAGAACCCCTGCCCGCAGGGCCGGTCGGAACCCTGGACCCGGAGGACTGGGCCCTGCGGCAGGCGCTGCGCAAGGCCAAGGACGTGGCCCGGCGCCACCCCGGAGCGCTGGTCATCGGTGCCGATACCGTGGTGGAGCTGGACGGCCGGCTTCTGGGCAAGCCCCGGGACCGGCAGGAAGCCATGGCCATCTTGGGCGCCCTGGCCGGTCGGGAACACCGGGTCGCCTCCGGCGTGGCGGTGGTGGACGCCTCCACCGGCCGCGCGGCCACGGGGACCCGCCTGACGCGGGTCTGGATGCGCCCCCTGACCCGGACGGAGATCGAGGCCTACGTGGCGACGGGAGAGCCCATGGACAAGGCGGGCGCCTATGCCATCCAGGGGCTGGGCGCGACCCTTGTTCCCCGCATCGAGGGGTGTTACTTTAACGTCGTTGGCCTGCCCTTGCCCCTGCTGGCCGATCTGCTCTCCCTCTTCGGCGTGCGGGTGCTGGGACCCGAGAGGATCCTGGCCCACCCGGGCCCGGGGGCTTCCGGGCGATGAGGCGGGTCCGGCGGCCCGAGTCCTTGCGGGTCAAAGACTTGCCCCCGTCGGACCGCCCGCGGGAGCGGCTCCTGGCGGGCGGCGCCGCCTCCCTGAGCACCGTCGACCTCCTGGCCATTCTCATCGGTTCGGGGACGGGTCGGGGCGAATCGGCCCTGGATCTGGCGCGCCGGGTGCTGGCCTGGGGCAGCCGGGGCTCCACCCGCCGGCTCCAGCGGGACGATCCGGACCGCCGTGACCGGCGGGCCGGCGCAGCGGCCGCCACCGGTAGCGTTGCCGGCTGCCGGGCCGTGGCCGACGGGCCGGCAGCCGGAGGCACGGCGCCCGCCCAACCACCGGAGGAAAGGGCGGGAGCGCCGGAGCCTGGCGGGGAGTGGGATGCGCTGCAATGGCTGGCGTCGGCCCGGGCGGAGGAGCTCCGCCAGATCCCGGGCATCGGACCCGCCCGTGCCGCCCAGATTGTGGCTGGGGTAGAGCTCGGGCGGCGCCTGGCCACGGCGTGGCCGGTTCGGCCGCGGGTCCGGGGTCCGGAGGACGTCAGCCGGCTGCTGATGGCCGGCATGAAAGACCTGGATAGGGAACATTTATACGTGGTTCAGTTGAACACGAAACATTATGTACTAGGTGTGGACTTGATTTCGATCGGGACGCTGAACGGGTCCCTGGTGCACCCGCGGGAGGTCTTCCGGGCCGCCGTCCGCAGGGGAGCGGCCGCGCTGGTCCTGGTGCACAACCACCCGAGCGGCGATCCCACGCCAAGCCCGGAAGACGTCCAGGTGACGCGCCGCCTGGTGGAGGCCGGGCGGATCATGGGGATCGATGTGCTGGACCACGTGATCATCGGCAACCAGCGTTACGCCAGCTTGCGCGAGGCCGGCCTGGTGTGGGAGGCGTGAGGGCGCTCCCGCGGGAAGGCGCGGCACGGGCAGCGGGAGGCTGCACGGACCCGGGGGAAGGCGCCTGGCCGGCGGCTTTGATGCGCTCCGTTCCAGGGGAGGCGCCGGCCAGGTCAGGCGAAGGAAGGTCAAGAGGTGGCACGGTCAGGGGGCGTTGGTGGTGCTTGAATCGGTATACCGTTACTTCTCCCGCGACATGGGCATCGACCTGGGGACGGCCAACACGCTGGTCTACGTGCGGGGCCGGGGGATCGTGATCCAGGAACCCTCGGTGGTGGCCGTCCAGGCGGAAACCAAGCAGGTGCTGGCCGTCGGCGAGGAGGCCAAGCGCATGATCGGCCGCACCCCCGGCAACATCATCGCCGTGCGGCCGATGAAGGACGGCGTCATCGCCGACTTCGAGATCACCCAGGCCATGCTGCGGCATTTCATCGCCAAGGCGCTGCGGGGTCGGTCGCTGGTTCGTCCCCGGGTGGTGATCTGCCTGCCGTCCGGGGTCACCGAGGTGGAGAAGCGGGCGGTGGTCGACGCCACCGAGCAGGCGGGGGCGCGCAAGGCGTACCCCATCGAGGAGCCCATGGCGGCGGCCATCGGCGCCGGGCTGCCGGTCCACGAGCCCACCGGCAACATGATCGTGGACATCGGCGGCGGCACCACCGAGGTGGCGATCATCTCCCTGGGCGGCATCGTCACCCACCGGTCCATCCGCATCGGCGGCGACGAGATGGACGAGGCCATCGTCAACTACGTCAAGCGCAACTACAACCTGCTGATCGGCGAGCGGACGGCGGAAGAGGTCAAGATCGCCATCGGCTCCGCCTACCCCATGGAGGACGAGGGCTCGGTGGAGATCCGCGGGCGCGACCTGGTCACGGGCCTGCCCAAGACCATCGAGGTGACGGCGGCGGAGATCCGCGAGGCCTTGTCCGAAACGGTGGCGGCCATCGTCGACGCCATCAAGGTGACCCTGGAGCGGACGCCGCCCGAACTGGCCTCGGACATCATGGACCGGGGCATCGTGATGACCGGCGGCGGTTCCCTGCTGCGCGGCCTCGATCGCCGGGTGGCCGAGGAGACGGGCATGCCCGTGCACATCGCCGAAGACCCCCTGCTCTCGGTGGCCCTGGGTGCGGGCAAGTACCTGGATGTGATCGACAACGTCCAGCGGAGCCTGGCGACCTCGCGCCGCCTGGCCTGAGGCCGGTTCATCCGGCTGAGGGCAGAGGGGGGCGGAAGGGCGATGGTGCCGTGGCTCCGCAGGCTGCTGGCCGTGGCCCTGGTCCTGGCCGTGGCGGGGAGCGTGATGGCGGCCACCCGCAACCTGCGGCCACGGCCCGCGTTGCTGGAAGGGGCGCTGCAGGAGGTCCTGGCGCCCCTCAGTGGCGTTACGGCCCGCATGGCGCGGGGGGCCGGCGAGATCGGGCGGACCCTGGCGACCCTGGGGCGGCTGGAGGCGGAAAACCAGACCCTGCGGGAAGAACTGGAGCGCCTGCGGGGCGTGGAGGCGCAGGTGCGCCAGCTGGAACGGGAGAACCGCCAGCTGGAGGAGCTGCTAGGCCTCAAGCAGGCCCGGCCCGACGCCGTCCTGGCTGCCCGGGTGAGCGGGCGGACCCCGGACCGCTGGTACCAGGAGATCATCCTGGACCAGGGCTCGGCGGACGGGGTTCGCCCGGACATGGTGGCCGTGGTGCCCGGCGGCGTGGTGGGCCGGGTGGTATCCGTCACCCCCCACAGCGCCCGGGTCCTCCTGATCACCGATCCCGAGAGCGGCATCGGGGCCCTGATCGGCCGCAGCGGGGAGGCCGGCGTCGCCTATGGCCGGGGGGGCGACCTGCCCGAGCTGGTCATGACCCTCTTTGCCGCCAGCGCCGACGTGAAGGTGGGCGACGATGTGGTGACCTCGGGGCTGGGACCGGTCTTCCCGCCGGGACTGCCCATCGGCACCGTGACCTCGGTGGGCCGCGATCCCACGGGCCTGGGCATCCAGGTGACGGTGGAACCCAGCGCGCCCCTCAACCGCCTGGCGGCCGTGCTGCTGCTGGAGCCGGCGCGGCAGGGTGAGGCGCCGTGAGGCGCCCCCTGCGCTGGACCCTGCTGAGCCTGCTCCTGCTCTGGCTTGAGGTGGGGCCGATTCCCGCCCTGGGCCTGCCCCGGTTCCACCTGCCCCTTTTGCTGGCCCTGGCCACCGGCGTCGTCTACGGGCCGCGGCAGGGGATGGCCGCGGGGGCGGTGGCCGGCCTCTGGCTCGATCTCTGGACGGGACGGCTTGTGGGGTCCTGGACCCTGCTCCACGCCCTGGCCGGCTGGGCCGGGGGCAAGGCCGGCGAGAGCCTGTACCGAGACGTGCCCGGCCTGGCCACGGCCCTGGGGGTGACCGCCACCTGGGTGGCGGAGCTGGTGCGCGGCCTCCTTGTGTCGGCCGCCGCAGGCCTGCCCCTGGCCACGGCCGACCTGGTGGTCTGGTCCCGGGCTCTCTGGCCGGAGCTGGCGGCGGCGGCGGTGGCGGCGCCGCTGCTCCTGCGGCTGGTGGTGGGCATCGAGCGGCGGGAGCGGGAGGCCCGGGAGGCGGAGATCCCGGGCGGCTGGCGGGGAGGATGGCCATGAACCCGGAAGAACTGGCCCGCCGGCAGCGCCTGCGCCGGCGCAACATCCTGATGGGACTGCTGGTGGCCTGGACGGTGATCCTGCTGGGCCGCCTGTACATGCTGCAGGTGGTCATGGGCGACGAGCTCAGCGAGTACGCCGCTGGCCAGCGGCTGCGCAAGGTGTACGTGCCCGCACCGCGGGGGCAGATCCTGGACCGGCGCGGCCAGGTCCTGGCCACAAACCTGCCTGCCTATTCCGCCTACCTGGTCTACACCCGGGAGGGCCTTGACCCGGAGGCGCGCCGGCTGCTGAGCCGGATCCTCGACATTCCCGTCGAGGCCATCGAGGAGGCGGAGGCCGAACTGCGTGTCCGGCCGGTGCCGGAGATCCCCGTGCGCCTCAAGGCGGAGCTCACTCCGGCGGAGATCACCGCCCTGGCGGAGAACCGCGACCGCTTGCCCGGGGTGGTGGTCGAGCCCCAGCCCCTGCGCTACTACCCGGGCAGCACCCTGGCGGCCCACGTGCTGGGCTATGTGCGTGAGGGGAACCGCCCGTGGGAGCTAAAAGGGGAGTCAGGCATCGAAGCCACCTACAACGGCCCGGTGCAGCTGCCCGACGGGCGGACGGTGCGCGGCCTGACGGGGGTTGACGGCCAGCGGCTGGTGGAGGTGGACGCCCGCGGCCGGCCCCTCAGCGACGAATCCCGCCACCTGCTGCTGGGCGGCGATGCCGACCGGTATGCGGTGCCGCCCAAGCCCGGGAGCACCCTGGTGCTGACGCTGGATGCCCGGGTGCAGAAGGCGGCGGAAGAGGCGCTGGCCCGGCGGATTCAGGAACTGCGGGAACTGAAGACGAGGCCGTGCCCCTGCCCGGCCCGCAACGGTGCCGCCGTGGCCATCGACGTGCGGACCGGGGCCATCCTGGCCATGACCTCTTATCCGACCTTTGACCCCAACGATTTCGCCCGCCAGGCTTTCATGGAGCCCAGCGACCCGCGCTACGATGCGGTGAACCGCAAGGTTTACCAGTACGTCCATTGGAACGAGCGGTACCGCGGCAAGCGGGTCGAGGGGCCAACACGGAACCTGGCCATCGCCGACGCCTTGCCGCCGGGCTCCACTTTCAAGCCCATCACGGGGCTGGCGGCCATGCTGCGCGGTGTCCTGCCCGCCTCCGCCTACTGCGGCGGTGAGTTCTATTTTGCCGGCCGGGCCTGGCAGGACTGGGGTGTCCACGGTCACGTCGACTTTGACAAGGCGATCGGGCGCTCATGCAACGTTTACTTCTACCAGACGGGTCTCAACGCCGGGATCGACGCCATCGCCGACGTCGCCACGCAGTTCGGGCTCGGACAGTTGACCGGTCTCCGGGACCTGGCCGGGGAGGTTCAGGGTTCGCTGGCCACGCCGGCAGTGAAGGCCGAGCTGGTGGCTCGTGCCGACCCGAACAGCACCGAATCCGAGCGCCGCTGGTACGCCGGGGATACCCTGAATGCCTCCATCGGCCAGGGGTTCCATGCCTTCACGCCCCTGCAGATGGCCGTCTACACCGCCGCCCTGGCCAACGGCGGCACCCGCTACCGCCCGTACCTGGTCCAGGAGATCCGGGATCCGCAGACGGGCCGGGTGCTGTGGGAAGCGAAGCCCGACCCGCTGAACACGGTGGACGTTCCGACGGCGTTCCTGGAAAAGGTGCGGGAAGCCATGGTGACAGTGACCCAGGACAACGGCGGCTGGTACGGCACAGCCTACGGTGTGTTCCGGGACGCGCCCTACGTAGCCGCGGGCAAGACGGGCACGGCCCAGGGAGGTACCCGCGATCCCGAGTACGAAAACCACGGCTGGTTCATCGCCTTCGCACCCGCGGGCCCGGGCGAGCAACCTGAGATCGCCGTGGCCGTCGTCGTCCGGGCCGGTGGCGGCGGCTCGCTGGCCGCCGGTCCGGTGGCCCGCGCCATGCTGGACGCCTACTTTGCCGGCCGGTACGGGCTGCCGGCCAATCCCGAGACGGCTGCGGAAGAGGCCCACGAAGACGCGGCCCGCAGCGCGGCGGTGGTCCCTTCCGACTGACCGGACCCGGTGCTCATGGGATCCTGGGGAAGCCGGGGACAGGCGGACCCGCCGGGGGCGCCCCGGCGGCCGCCGTTGCCGGGCCGCCGGCGCCGCCGGGCGGCGGCACCGTGCCGAACTTTGCGGCGGCCCGGCGGGTTCGTCCGACACCCTTCGCGGCAGGACTTGTCCCCCATGGAGCGAAGGACCGGGTCAGCGCCGGTTTGGAAGGGGGGGCCGCGGTGAAAGGATCACCGCTGGTGACGCGGGTCGGAGACGAGGTGGTCGTCTCCGTGACCGCCGACCTGGATTTCCCCACCT
This sequence comes from Thermaerobacter sp. PB12/4term, assembly GCF_003403315.2. NCBI lineage: Bacteria > Bacillati > Bacillota > Clostridia > Eubacteriales > Clostridiales Family XVII. Incertae Sedis > Thermaerobacter > Thermaerobacter sp. PB12/4term. The sequence continues at coordinate 2,648,152 of NZ_CP048407.1, read as the reverse complement.
TGTGCTCCACCCTGGAACGGATGCTGGCCGGTGACCCTACCCTGCGGGACTGTCCCGCCCTGGTGCTGGATACGGGCCGGCTGCAACTGACCGCCGACCAGGTGATGGCCATTGAAGGCCTGGTCAGCCGCTACGGTGGAACCCGCCTGTTGCACGTCATCACCGAGCAGGTGGACGAGACGCGTTCCCGGCACCCGGTCCGCGACCGGTTCAACGGCTTCGCGTGGCCGGCGGGGGCGGGCAGGCCAGGGCCCGATGGCCACTGTCACGGCCGCCGGGAACCGGTCCCGGAGGCCTGCCTGGAGCAGGCCCCGGATGCGCCGCGTCCCGGTGCCCCACCTGCTTTCCCGGCGACCGTCCCGAGGCCGGTGGACCCGGCACCGGCCGGCGAGGGGAACCGGGCCGGTGCGGCCGGTGAAGCGGTTCGGGCCGCCAGGGTCCGTCGCCGGGGCCGGCAGGGTGGGCCGCCGGATGGCCCGGGCGGCGGGGATCACCGCCCACAGGCTCCGCGGGGCCGGCCCGGGACGCCCAGGGAGCAAGGCAGTGAGGAGCGCCCTGGCGCCCGCGGGGCCGCCACTGGATCCCCAGGCTCCGCCGGCGGAGCCCCCGGCATCGCCGTCACGGCGTGGGGCGAAACGGATCCGCGCTGGCGCCAGCCAGCGGCTGCACCCCCGGCGGGGGCCGGTTCGTCCCGGGGGGCGGGGCGGGCGCGCGCTGGCGTGGTGGTGCGGCGGACCTTGCGCTCGGGCCACCGCCTGGTCTACGACGGCGACGTGGTGATCCTGGGCGACGTCAACCCCGGCGCCGAGGTGCTGGCGGCCGGCGACGTGGTGGTCTTCGGGCGGCTGCGGGGTACGGTCCACGCCGGTTTCAAAGGCGACGAGCAGGCGGTGGTGGCCGCCCTGGTGATGGAGCCGGTGCAGCTCCGCATCGCCCGCTGGATCGGCCGCGCCCCCGACGGGGAGCCGCCGCCCGGCGCGGCAGGCCGGGCCGTCGCCGGACCCGCAGGCGGGCGCAGCCCGGAGATCGCCTGCGTCCGGGACGGGCAGGTGCTGATCGAACCCTTTGACCCGGCCCGCTGGTTCTGGCAGCGGCAGCGGGAGCGCGCCGCGGAGCGGGACGACCGGGACCGCGCGCAGGCCGCCCACCCCTAGCAGGAAGGAACGAATACAGGTGCGGGGAACCGGGAGCGCGCAACAGCACGGGCGCGCCCGCGCCGGCCGGCTCCCCTGCGCCTGTGAGGGGCGAAGCAGGCATCACCGACGGTAGCCACGGAGGAGGGGACGCCTTGGGCACCACGCTGGTCGTCACCTCGGGCAAGGGCGGCGTGGGCAAGACCACCACCACCGCCAACCTGGGCACGGCCCTGGCCCTGACCGGCAAGCGCGTCGTGCTGGTCGACGCCGACATCGGCCTGCGCAACCTGGACGTGGTCATGGGCCTGGAGAACCGCATCGTCTACGACCTGGTGGACGTGGTGGAGGGCTTTTGCCGGCTGCGACAGGCCTTGATCAAGGACAAGCGCTACGACGGCCTGTTCCTCCTGCCGGCGGCCCAGACCAAGGACAAGACCGCCGTACGGCCCGAACAGTTCAAGGCGCTGTGCGAGGAGCTGGCAGCCGAGTTCGATTACGTGCTGGTGGACAGCCCGGCGGGCATCGAGCAGGGGTTCCGCAACGCCATCGCCGGGGCCCAGGAGGCGCTGGTGGTGTGCACCCCCGACGTGTCGTCGGTGCGCGATGCCGACCGGGTGATCGGCCTGCTGGAGGCGGAGGGCCTGGCCGCGCCGCGGCTGATCATCAACAAGCTGCGCCCCGACATGGTCCAGCAGGGGCGCCAGATGGGCGTGGAGGACGTGCTGGACGTCCTGGCCATCGAGCTCATCGGAGTGGTGCCCGAGGACGAGCAGGTGGTCGACTCCACCAACCGCGGCGAGCCGGTGGTGGCCCACGAGCGCAGCCGGGCGGGCCGCGCCTACCGGGACATCGTGCGGCGCTTGCTGGGCGAGCAGGTCCCCTTCCCCGATTTCAAGGAAGAACACGGCCTGCTCGGGCGGCTGCGGCGGCTTCTGGGCGGGGCCTGAGGAGCGGCCGCAACCGGGGACCATGGGGAGGGATGTGGGGTGATCCAGCTTCTGGCGCGCGTCCTGGGACGCGGCGGGGGCGGGGCGCCCGGGAACGGAGGGACGGCCGGACCCCGTGCCGGGGGAACCCCGGGCTGGGGGACGGCCAGGGTGGCCAGCAAGGACATCGCCCGGGAGCGGCTCAAGCTCATGCTGGTCCACGACCGGGTCGACATGGAGCCGGAGTTGATGGAGGCCCTCAAGGACGATCTGATCCGTGCCATTTCCCGTTATCTGGAGGTGGACCGGGCGGGGATGGAGGTCAGCCTGCACCGGGAGGCGGCGGCGGTGGCCCTGGTGGCCAGCATCCCGGTGCGAGCCGTCCGGCGGCGACCGCTGGCGGCGGCCGAAGGAGAGGACTGACAGGCGCGCCGGCGACGATCGCGCCGGGCGGGCGGGAGGCGGCGATCACGGGCGGAAAGTGGCGGCCACTGGGCGGAAAGCAGCGGCCCGGAAGGCAGCGGCCATTGGGCCGCCCCGCCAGCGGCGGCAGCGAGCCCCACCCCCGCACCGCCCGGACGGCTGCTATCATGGGAGGGTGATGGCGCCGGCAAGCGGCCGCCGGGACGCCGATGCCTGTCCGGGCGTCGACGCCGGCGGGGCGGCCGGCGCGGGAGGGAAGGCCCGTGGGCTTGCTGGACCGGCGCTTGCTCAAAACCCTGGATCTGCCGCTGATCGCCCTGGTCATGGTCCTCATGGCTTGCGGGCTGGTCCTGATCTCCGTGGCCGTGCGGGCCCGGGGGATGCTGGACCTGGTGGAGAAGCAGGCCGTCTTCGCCGTCGCCGGGCTGGCCACCATGCTGGCCGTCACCCTGTGGGTCGACTACCGTACCCTGCCGCGGGTGCAGTGGTACCTGTACGGCGCGGCCACTGCCGGCCTGGCGGCCATGCTGGTGGTGGCGCCCGAGATCAACGGGTGCCGGTGCTGGATCCAGGCCGGCCCGGTCAGCCTGCAGCCGGCCGAGTTCGTCAAGCCCATCCTGATCCTGGTCCTGGCCGACCGGCTCGCCCGCCACGAGGACCGGCCCTGGACGTGGCTGGACCTGGTGCCGGTGGGGGCCATGGTGGCTCCCCTGGCCCTGCTGGTGCTCAAACAGCCGGACCTGGGGACGGTGCTGGTCTTCTTCGGAATCACCGGCGGCATGCTGCTCATGGCCGGTTACCCGGTCTGGCGCCTCTTCGGCCTGGCCACGGCCGGCCTGGCCGCGGCCACCGGCCTGGTGTGGGCCCAGCTGCGCTTCCCTGACAAGATCTCGCTCCTTGAGCCCCACCAGCTGATGCGGCTGGTGGTGTTCATCAACCCGTACAACGACGGGCAGAACGGCCTGGGTGCGGGGTATCACGTGCTGCAGTCCCGCCTGGCCGTGGGCAACGGCCGGCTGTTCGGCCAGGGGCTGACCGGCACCAGCCAGACGGCCACCAGCTTCCTGCCCGAGCCCCAGACCGACTTCATCTTCGCCGTGGCCGCCGAGACCCTGGGCTTCGTGGGGATCACCCTGCTGGTCCTGCTGCTGCTGGCTCTGCTCCTGCGCGCCCTGCACGACACCACCCAGGCCGGGGACACCTACGGCATGCTGCTGGGGGCCGGCGTGGTGTCCATGCTGGCCACCCACTTCATCATCAATGCCGGGATGACCGTCGGCCTGATGCCCATCACCGGCCTGCCCCTGCCCTTCATCAGCTACGGGGGCAGCAACCTCCTCACCAACTGCATCAGCCTGGGCCTCCTGATGAGCGCCTACGCCCGCCGGCACAAGATCCTGTTCTGAATCCTGAATCCTGCGCTGGATCCTGATCCTGGATCCTGATCCTAGGGTCCGGACCGCCCGGGAAGACCGCGGCCGCCGCGGCGTGCCCAGCCCCCACCGGGGTGGCCCGGTGGCCAGCATAGGGATGGCTGGGCGATCCATATACTGCGCCGGGAGGGACGGCCCATGGTGCCTCCAGGTGCAGGCGGGGAAGCGGGCGAGAAGGGTCCGGCCGGGGAGAGCGCGGCCAGGGACGGCGCGGCCGGCGCCCCGGCCGCCGGTGGCGCTATTGTCGGTGGTGAAGCGGCCTCTTCGGCCGGCGGGCCGGTGGCCGGGGCCGGCCACGGCGGTGACCGGCCCGTCCCTGCGGGCGATGCGGGCGGGCAGCCGTTGCCGGGCCCGGACCCTGGACCCGGCGCCGGCCCCGCCGGCCCCGTCACAGGCGGCCTGCAGCCGCCACCGGGGGGCTGGATGCCGGGAGCGCGGCAAGGCCCGGCCCTGTGGGTGCCCCTGCTCCTGGCGCTGGCCCTGGTGGCCGGCCGGTGGCTGCCCGGTGATGCGGGCGAGGCCTGGGCGCGGGCGGCCGGGCGCATGGTCAGCGCCAACTGGCTCGACCGGCCCCAGGTGGCCCGCTGGCTCTCCGGGCTGCCCGCCGGCGGCTGGCTCCAGGTGGCCGTCCTGGGGCGCCAGGAAGCCGGTGACGCCGGCGCCGGGGGCGCCGGCGTCACCGGCGGCAGCGTGCCTGCGCTGGCCCCGCTGGCTCCGCTGGCTCCGGACCCCGCCGGGTCCGGAGCCAGCGGGGGGCAGGCCGCCGGGAGCCTCTCCACAGGCGGCGCCCCGGCCGGGGGCTCCACGGGCGGCTCCCCGCCCGGAGGCGGCCCGGGGGGCGTCACAGCCGGCCCCGCGGGGGACGGTGCCGCACCGGGCAGCGCTACCGGCCGGGCCCTTCGGGGTGCCGGCGGCGAGGAGCCGGGCCTGGGGGCTGGCGGGGGAACCGGCCCCAGCCCGTCCGGGACGGAGCCGGCCGGCGGGTCGCCGGAGCAGGATGGCGGCGCGCAAAGCTCCGGCCCCGGTTCCGCCGGGTTCACCGGCGATCGCGATGGGGGGGCCGGCGGTTCAGCGGGCGACGGCGCGGCCGGCAGCGGTTCCGGGGCCGGTTCCTCCGGGGGAGGAAGCTGGGAGCCGCGATGGGCCTGGCCTCTGGAAGGCCGGGTGACGGAACCCTTCGGCTGGCAGCTGGACGAAGGGGATGCCCCGCGCTTTCACGAGGGCATCGACATCGCCGCCCGGGCCGGAACGGCCGTCCGGGCGGCGGCGGCCGGCGTGGTCACGCGGGTGTGGTACGACCGGGCAGGCCTGGGCTGGATGGTGGAGGTGGACCACGGCGGGGGCTGGGTGACCCGCTATGCGGTCGTCGACCACGTGGTGGTCCGGGACCGGGACGCGGTGACGGCGGGCCAGCTCCTGGCGGCGGTGGCCGCCGAAGGCGAGGGCGGCGGACCCCACCTGCACTTTGAAATGCGGCGCCGGGGGCAGGCCGTCGACCCCGAGTTGCACCTGCCGCCGGAAGGCGGTCGCTAGGGCGGCGGTCGCCAGGCGCCCTCGCCATGGCACCCTCGGGGCCCGGGGGGCGGCCCGGGCGCAAGGAGGCGAGGGCCCCTGCAGCTGGGCAGCATCCTGGGCGTGGCCGTGTTCGTCCATCCGCTGCTGCTGGTCCTGGTGGCCCTGGCGGCTCTGCTGGGCTTGCCGGGCCAGTTGCTGTTGCTCCTGGCCGTCCTGGCCACCCATGAGCTGGCCCACCTGGTCGCGGCCCGGCTCTGCGGGCTGGAGATCGCGCGCCTCGAGCTTCTACCTTACGGCGCCGTGGCCGACATCCGCGGGCCGGGCCGCCGGGAACCCCTGGTGGAAGCGGTGGTGGCCCTGGCCGGCCCGCTCAACAACCTGCTGCTGCTGGCCATCAGCATCGCCCTCCACCAGGCAGGGTGGCTTCTGGGGCCGTGGGTCGCTCCTTTTCAGGCCGCCAACCTGGCCATGGCCCTGTTCAACCTGCTGCCGGCCCTGCCGCTGGACGGCGGCCGCATCCTCCTGGCTTTCCTCAAGCGGACCCGCGGGCCGCGCCAGGCGGTCATGATGCTGGGCCGGCTGGGCCGGTCCGTGGCCCTGGCCCTGGCGGCGGCGACCCTTCTCGCGTTCTACTGGCAGGTCCTGGCCCCCCACCTGCTGGCGGCGGCCCTGACCATCTGGGTGGGCACGGCGCGGGAAGAGCAGTGGGTGGGCGTCACCGCCCTGCGGGGCTTGTGGACCAAGCGCGGCCGCCTGCGCCGCATAGGCCTGCTGCCCGTGCACCGCCTGGTGGCACTGGAGACCACCAGCCTGCGTCAGGTGGCGGAAGCCCTGCGGCCGGGGAGCTACCACGAGATCGTGGTGGTCGACATCCAGGAGCGCCCCCTGGGGGAAGTGGACGAGGGGCGGTTGCTGCGCGGCATCCTCCAGCTGGGGCTGGATGCGCCCGTGCGGGACCTGCTGGAATGGCGCGCCTGACGGCCGCCGCCCCTGGCGGGCCGGGCGGGGCCGCAGGGTGCTAGGGTGCTGCGGGCCCGGTTCCGGCGGCGGCTCCGTCCCCGGCGGTCGCCGGAACCGGTCAAGACCGCAGGGTGGGGTGGATTCGGCCCCCGAGGCCGGCCCGGCCGCGGCGCTTGCCGGAAGTGGGCGGGTCGCGGCCGCCTGGTCGCGCGGAACGGCGGGCAAAAGCCGTCCCCAGCGGGGTCCGGCACGGCGTGCACCGGCACGGCGTCCACCGCCCTTCGGTCCGAAGAACCCCCTTCGACCCCCAAGAAGCCGCTTGCACCTCCAATTATTCCAGCTCCAGGTACGCCGCCGGATGCCCCTGGCGGCGCCCCTCGCCAGCCCACCAGGCGTCTCCCGTGGTGGCCGTTCAGGCCGGTCCCGGTTTGGCTTCGACGGCCGCCCGGCCGTATTGCCGGTGCCCCGCCCCGCCATATTCATCCATGGTAAGAACCAGCGCCTGCCGGCCCGTTGGGCGGGATCCCAGGCAAGCCGGCAGGGCGGTGGAGCCACCCGGCCCGGTGCGCGGGCCGGGGCCGGTACCGTGGATCAAAGGCCTGCCGATGGATTAAACTGAGCTTATCTACAAGTTTGGAGTGGTTTTTCATGAACAAGTCCATCCTGGTCACGGTGGAACCCGACGAGACGCGGGTCGCCGTGCTGGAAGACGGCCGGCTGGTGGAGATCTACCACGAGCGCCCCTCCACCCAGCGGGTCGTTGGCAACATTTACAAGGGACGGGTCGAGAACGTCCTCCCCGGCATGCAGGCCGCCTTTGTCAACATCGGACTCGAGCGCAACGCCTTCCTCTACGTCGCCGACGCCGTTCCCCGGGGCGACGAGGCCGACGACGCCGACGACCTGCCCGACGACATCCGCCACGCCGCCATCACCGACATCCTCCGGCCGGGCCAGGAGATCATCGTCCAGATCACCAAGGAGCCGACGGGCACCAAAGGGGCCCGGGTCACCCGCCACCTGACCTTGCCCGGGCGGCTCCTGGTGCTCATGCCCGGCGTGAACTACGTGGGCGTCTCCCGGCGCATCCACGACGAGAAGGAACGCCAGCGCCTGAAGCAGCTGGCTCAGGAACTGCAGCCCGTGGGCGCCGGGCTGATCGTCCGCACCGCCGCCGAAGGCCGCAGCGAGGCGGAGCTGCGCGGTGACGTGGAGTACCTGACCCGCCTGTGGGCGGACATCCAGCAGCGGGCCCGGCGGCAGCGGGCGCCCGTGCTGCTCTACCGGGACCTGGGCCTGGTCTTCCGGGTGGTCCGGGACATGCTGACGCCGGAGGTCGACCAGGTGCTGATCGATGACCCCGCCGAGTACCGGCGGGTGCTGGACCTGATGGCCGCCTTCGCCACGCCGCTGCGGGATCGGGTTCAACTCTACCAGAACCGGGAAACCGGCCTGTTCGAACAATTCGGGGTCAACGAGGAGATCGAGCGGGCCCTCAAGCGGCGGGTGTGGCTCAAGAGCGGCGGCTACCTGGTCATCGACCAGACCGAGGCGCTGACGGCCATCGACGTCAACACGGGCAAGTTCGTCGGCAGCAAGAACCTGGCCGACACGGTGTTCCGGACCAACATGGAGGCGGCGGCGGAGATTGCGCGCCAGCTGCGCCTGCGCGACATCGGCGGCATCATCGTCATCGACTTCATCGACATGGAAGAACCCGCCCACCGCCACCGGGTCGTCCAGGAGCTGGAGCGGCACCTGGCCCGGGACCACACCAAGGCCACGGTGCTGGGCATCACGGCCCTGGGCCTGGTGGAGATGACCCGGAAGAAGGGCCGGCGCAGCCTGCTGGAACAGCTGACGCGGGAATGCCCCTACTGCGAGGGGCGGGGCCGGGTGCTCAGCGAGGAAAGCGCGGCGCGCCGCGTTCGCCGCGAGATCAAACGCATCCTGCGCCATTCGCCCAGCGAGGCCATCCTGGTCGAGGTGCACCCGTCGGTGGCGTCGCTGCTCATCGGCGCCGGCGGGGCCAACCTGCGGGAGCTGGAACGGGAGACGGGCCGGAGCGTGTTCATCCGGGGCCGGGAAGACGTCCACCTGGAAGCCATGCACCTGGTGGCCCTGGGCAGCCGGGAGGAAGTGGAACGCCAGGCGCTGCCCGTCCATGCCGGCCAGCGCCTGGAGCTGGAGGTCGAGGAGCGCCACGCCAGCAACCAGGCGGACGGCATCGCGCGCCTGGAGGGGTACGTCATCGACATCCAGGGAGCGGGCGACCGGGTGGGGCAGCGGGTGGTGGTGGAGATCACCCGGGCCTACCGCACCTATGCCCGGGCCCGGGTGGTCTCGTAAGGCCCGGCCAAGATCGTGGCCCGGCCCGCGCCGGCGGGTGTTCCCGCGCACGCCGCCGGCCGCGGGCCCCCCACCCGGCCCGACACCGCCCGGCACGGCACCACCACGTTATGTCCGCCGCTTACCTTGACACCCCTGCGGCCGGGCGACTAGAATACTAGCGCTGTGAAGGCCCCGGCGCCGCGGGGGCCCCTCTTTCTGCCTTTTTCCCCTCGGACAAGGGCACGGCGATGATGCCGCGGCGATCGACCGGAACGGATGCCGATGACCGGCACGGATGCTGAACGCAGCCAGGTGGAGGCGGGGTGACGCCATGTACGCCATCATCGAGACGGGGGGCAAGCAGTACCGGGTGCAGGAAGGCGACGTGCTGCGCCTGGAGAAGCTGCCCGTGGACGAGAACGAGACGGTGGTCTTCGACCGGGTGCTGGCCGTGAAGCAGGGGGAGGAATTCCGCCTGGGCACGCCGGTGGTGGAGGGCGCGCGGGTCACGGGCCACGTGCTGGGCCATGGCCGCGACCGGAAGATCATCGTCTTCAAGTATCGGCACAAGGTGAACTACCGTCGCAAGCGGGGTCACCGCCAGCCCTTCACCCGGGTGAAGATCGACCGCATCGAGGCGTGAGCCGTGATCCGGGCCGTGTTCTTCCGCGATGGCCAGGGCGCCATCACGCGCTTCGAGATCACCGGTCATGCGGGGTTTGCCGACCGCGGCGACGACATCGTCTGTGCCGCCGTGTCGGCCCTGGGGCAGGCGGCCATTCTCGGCCTGGAGGAAGTGCTGCACCTGGTGCCCGAGGTGGAGCTGGACGAGGAGGGGCGGCTGGTGTGCCAGCTCCCCGCTGACGTGCCGGCGGACCTGCACCGGGCGGCCCAGGCGATCCTGGAGACGGCCCGGGTCGGGATCCAGGCCATCGCCAGCGACTACGACGAGTACGTGCGCGTGGAAGAACGGTCGACCGGAGGGAGGTGAGGTCCATGCGCCGGATCAACCTGCAGCTGTTCGCCCACAAGAAGGGCGGCGGCAGCACCCGCAACGGTCGCGACAGCAACCCCAAGTACCTGGGCGTCAAGCGGTACGAGGGACAGGTGGTGCGCGCGGGCACCATCCTGGTGCGGCAGCGCGGGACCCGGTTCCACCCCGGCAAGCACGTGGGCCGGGGCGGCGACGACACCCTGTTTGCTCTCGTCGACGGCGTGGTCCAGTTCGGCACCCGGGGCGGCCGCCGGGTGGTCAACGTGATGCCGCTGGCGGCGGAAGAGCCCGCCCAGGTTGCTGCCGACTGACCTTGTCCCTATGCCAGGCGCCTCCGCTGCGGCCGGTACCGGTTGGGCGGAGGCTTTTTGCTATCTGGCCTGCTGCGGCCGCGGTGCTGCTTGCAGCGGCGGCGGCCGTGGCGAGCCCGGTCCAGCCCGTGGGGGATCCTGATGACGGAAGGCGATGCAACGGCTGCCGGCCCCGCCCAGCTGGTGAGCGTGGTCCGCGCATGGCGCCACGGCGCAGTCAACCGGCTGCAGGTGGCTCTCGGCTGGCTGCAGCTGGGGCGGCCGGAGCAGGCCGCCACGGCCCTTGCCGAGTGGTGCCGCCAGCTGGAATGGGAGGGCGCCGCCCTGCGCTGCTGGCCGGTGGAGGCGGCCTCCTTCTACCTGGTCTGGCGGGCCCGCTGTGAGGAAATGGGGTTGGAGGTGGCGTGGCGGGCGCCGGTACCCGGTTCCGCCCCGGGCGCGGCGGCCGGGCGGGCCCGCGGGGGCCGGGGGCTGGGGCGGCCAGCCGCGAGCGACGCATCGTCCTCGCCGGAGTCTACCCCGCCAGGACCGGGACAGGGGAACGCCGCAGCCGCGGTGGGGCCTGCGCTGGAAGCGGCCCTGGAAGCGGCCCGGCGGGAGCCGGGCCGGCGCATCTGGCTGCAGTGGGACGGCCGGGATGGCCGGTTGCGGTGGGGCCTGGAAGGCGGCGGCCCCCCAGCCGCCACGGGGAGCCGAGGCAGCACCACGGGGTGACGTCCTTGTCCGATTTCGTCGACGAAGCGGAGATCTATGTGGAAGGCGGTACGGGCGGTAACGGGGCCGTCAGCTTCCGGCGGGAGAAGTACGTGCCCCGGGGCGGTCCCGACGGCGGTGACGGCGGCCGGGGCGGGGACGTGATCCTGGTGGTCGACCCGGCCCTGACCACCCTGGCCGACCTGCGTTACCGCCGTCACTACCGGGCGGGGCGCGGTACCCACGGGGAGGGCGGCAACCGGCACGGCCGCCGCGGGGACGACCTCCACGTGCGGGTGCCGCCGGGTACGGTGGTCCGGGACCGGGACACGGGGGACGTGCTGGCCGACCTGGCCGAGCCCGGCCAGCAGGTGGTGGTGGCCCGCGGCGGGCGCGGCGGCCGGGGCAACGCCCGCTTTGCCACCCCCCAGCGCAAGGCGCCGCGCCTGGCGGAGAAGGGAGAGCCGGGGGAGCGGCGCTGGCTCAAGCTGGAGCTGCGGTTGCTGGCCGATGTGGGGCTGGTGGGCTGGCCGAACGCCGGCAAGTCGAGCCTGCTGGCCCGGATTTCCGCCGCCCGGCCCAAGGTGGCGGCCTATCCCTTCACCACCCTGGCGCCCAACCTGGGTGTGGTGCAGCGGGGGCCCGGGCGCAGCTTCGTGGTGGCGGACATCCCCGGACTGATCGAGGGGGCCCACCAGGGCGTGGGCTTGGGACACGAGTTCCTCCGCCACATCCAGCGCACCCGGGTCCTGATTTATGTCGTCGACGCCGCGGCGACGGAAGGGCGCGATCCCCAGCAGGACCTGGCCACCTTGCAGGACGAACTGGAAGCATACGAGCCTGCCCTGCTGGACCGGCCGGGGGTGGTGGCGGCCAACAAGATGGACCTGCCCCAGGCCGCCCAGCACCTGCCCGCCCTGGAAGAGGCGGCGCGGGCGGCCGGCCTGGAGCTGGTTCCCATCTCAGCGGCCACGGGGGAGGGCGTGGACCGGCTGCTGGACCGGGTGGAAGGGCTGCTGGCCCGGGCACCCGTGCCCCAGCCCCTGGTGGCGGCCGGTCGCAAAGTGTACCGGCCGGGACCGGACCCGCGCCGGCTGGAGGTCCGCCGCGAGCCCGACGGAACCTGGATCATCACCAGCCCGCTGGTGGAGCGCTGGGTCGCCATGACGGACTTCGACAACGAGGAAGCGGTCCGCTGGCTGCTGCGGCGCCTGGAGCGCCTGGGGGCCGAACAGACCTTGCGCGCGGCGGGGGCCGAAACCGGTGACACCGTGCGGCTGGGACCCATGGAGCTGGTTCTGGGCGATGAGACGGGTTCGGTGGAAGCCGCCGGGGCCGGGGAGGGCCGGAACCCGTCGGGGCATGAGACCGGCGGCGAAGGCGACGCCCCATGAAGGATGCAGGGGAAGCGCGGCGGGTCCGAAGGAGGATTCCGGTGGCCAGAGGGCTGGAGGAGTGGCTGAAGCCGCGCCGGGACGGCCGGCCGCTGCAGCTGGGGGTGCTCGGCGGCACCTTCGATCCCATTCACATCGGGCACCTGGTAGCAGCGGAAGCAGCGCGGGTCCACTTCCGTCTGGACCGGGTGCTGTTCGTGCCGGCGGGAAGGCCGCCCCACAAGGACCCGGCCGGGGTTAGCGATGCCGAGCACCGGTACCGCATGACGGTGCTGGCCACCGCCGGCAACCCCCACTTCTACACGACCCGGCTGGAACTGGACCGGGAGGGACCTTCCTACACCATCGACACCCTGACCCAGCTGTCCGCCATGGCGGGGCCCGGCGCATCCCTTTACTTCATCGCAGGGGCGGATTCGGTGGTGACCCTGCCGTCCTGGCGAGGCGGCCTCGGGTTGCTGGATATCTGCCACCTGATCGTGGTGACGCGGCCGGGGCTGCCGGGCGCGGTGCTGCAGAACTTTCTCGACGGGTTGCCGGCGGTGCGTCGCGCCCGGGTCCATGTGCTGCCCATCCCGGAGATCGGCATCTCGTCCACGGAACTGCGCGAGCGGGTGGCCGCAGGGCAGTCCATCCGGTACCTGGTTCCGGCGGCGGTGGAGGACTACGTGGAGAAATATGGGCTTTACCGCCCCGCCGCGCCGGAGCCCGCGGCCCGGCCCGCGCCCGCCGGGGGCGGGCCGGAGCGCGGGCCGGCAGGGGGGGCCGGCCAGGGCGGGGAGCAGGCACCCCCGAGCCCGGGGGGCGATGCGGCGGTCGAAGGCCGGGCGCGGAACGCGGCCGAAGGACCCGCGGGAGGAGGCGCCGCCAGGGCGTGGCCTCCCGCCGTCGGGAACCCGGCCGCGCGGCCGGGTTCGTCCGGCGTCGCCCTGTGAGCCCGGAGGGGGAATCGGCATGCCGGGATCGCTGCCCGAAACGCCGGGACAGCTGCCGCAAGCCTTGCCCCTGGAAGAGGCGCTGCGCCGCGCCCAGTTGAAGGCCCAGGCCACCCTCAGCCCCGGCCGGTACCGGCACGTGGTGCGGGTGGTGGAGATGGCGCGCCGGCTGGCGGGACACCATGCCACCGATCCCCGGCCGGTGGAGCTGGCCGCCTGGATCCACGACCTGGCCCGGGAGCGCCCCCCCGGCGAATTGCTGCGCCTGGCCCGCCAGGCGGGGTGGGAACCCGATGCGGCGGAGCGAGCCGACCCCATCCTGCTGCACGGCCCTGTGGCGGCCTGGGAAGCGATGCGGGAGGGGCTCACCCGCGATCCCGAGGTCCTGGAAGCCGTCCGCTGGCACACCACGGCTCGCCCAGGCCTGGGCCGGACCGGTTGCCTGCTGTTCCTGGCGGACAAGTTGGAGCCCGGCCGCACGTACCCTGGTGTGGAGGACCTGCGGCGCTTGGCCTTCCGCGACCTGGACCAGGCCATGGCCGCCGTCCTGGACGACCTGATCCGCTATTGCCTGGATCGCGGCCTGTGGCTGCCCGAGGCCACGGTGGCCGCCCGCAACCGGTGGTTGCGCCGCGGGGCGGGAACCGCCGGCGGAGACGCGAAGTCTTGAGCACGGGGCACGGGAGGGCCGCGAGGACGCACGTCCCTGGCGGCGCCGGGACGGCGAACGGGACCCGGCCGGGGCGGGCGTCCAGGGGCCAGGAACGGCCCGGCGGCTCCGGTACCCGCCCCGGGCTGGTACCGGTCGACCTGGCAGCCTGGCAGGCCGGCCGCTACCATGGCAGGAGGCGGCCGCGAGCAGGAGCGCCGAACCCCTGCGCCGCGAGGGCCGTAAAGGAGCGTCTTGACGGTGAGCATGCCCTTGATTGGACCGGTGGAACAGGAACCCAAGCGCCCGCGGCGCAGGGCGGCCCGCGTGCTGGCCGTGCTGGCGGGCGTCCTGCTGGTGGCCGGCGTGACGGGCGCCTTCTGGCTGGGGTCGACCCTGTACGGGTTTTTCAGCCACGTGCAGCAGGTGCCGCAGGACGCGGACCCGGGCTCCCAGCATGCGGCCGCCGCCGACCGGCCCCTGAACATCCTGGTGCTGGGGGTCGACGCCGGCGCGGGTGCGGGAGAGCCGTCGGCACCCCAGCGGTCGGACACCATCATGGTGGTCAACGTCAACCCCACCACGGGGCGGGTCGGCTTGCTGTCGATCCCCCGCGACACGCGGGTCGCCATCCCCGGCCGGCCTCACCCGGAGAAGATCGCTCATGCCCACGCCTACGGCCAGGCCGAAGGCGGTCCCGGCGCGGGAGCGCAGCGGGTGGAGGAAACCGTCGAAGACTTCCTCGGCATCTGGATCGACTACTTTGTGGAAATCGACTTCGATGCCTTCCGGGCCCTGGTGGATGCCGTGGGCGGCGTCGAGGTCTGCATCGACAAGCCCATGCGCTACACGGCGCGCAGCCAGAACCTGCGCATCGACCTGAAGCCGGGGTGCCAGGTGCTGGACGGCGAGAAGGCGCTGCACTACGTCCGCTACCGGCAGGACGGGGACATCTTCCGGATCCAGCGGCAGCAGCAGTTCCTCCGGGCGCTGGCGGACAAGGTGCTGAGCATGCAGGGGGTCCTGAAGCTGCCCCAGCTGGCCAGCACCCTGGGCAGCCAGATCACCACCAACATGCCGGCTTCCCGCATGCTGGGCCTGGCGGCCCTGCTGCCCCGGTTCGACCTGGACCGGCTGGAGATGGGCATCCTGCCGGGCCGGCCGGGTTACGTGGACGGCCTCAGCTACTGGCTGGTGGACGAGTCGGCCGCTCGCCGCGAAGCCATGAAGATCCTGGCGGGGGTCGACGTGGAGGCCAACGCCCAGGTGCGGCTGGAAGTGCTGAACGGGAACGGCCGGCGGGGGGCCGCTGGCCAGGCCGCCGACCTGCTGCGCAGCCTGGGCTTTCGGGTGGTGACCGTGGGCAACGCCGAGCGCTTCGACTTCGCCACCACCGTGGTGGTGGTTCGTCCCGAGGATACGGCGGTGGCGGACCGCCTGCGCCAGGCCCTGGCCGGATCGGCCGTGACGGTGCGGGTGGAAACGGCCGAGGACCTGCCGGAAGGCATCGACGCGCGCATCGTGGTGGGGGAGGACTTCACCGGCACGGCCGCGGGAACGGCAACGGCCGCGGCCGGCAGGGAGGGATGAGGCGCTTGACCAGCCGGGAGAAGGCGCTGGCCATCGCCCGCGCTGCCGAGGCGAAGAAGGCGGGCAACGTGGTGGTCCTGGACATGGAAGGGATCACCCTGATTGCTGACTACTTTGTCATCTGCCACGGCCAGAACGCCATCCACGTGCGGGCCATCGCCGACGGGGTCGAAGAGGATCTGGCCGAAAAAGGGCAGGTGCCCAGCCACCGCGAAGGGTATGACGCGGCACGTTGGGTGCTGGTGGACTTCGACGACGTGGTGCTGCACGTGTTCCTGGCGGCCGAGCGGGAATATTACGCCCTGGAGCGCCTGTGGGGCGATGCGCGGCGCCTGGAACTGGAGGCGCTGCCCGAGGGGTGATGCCGGCGTTCGGCGGGCGGGCCGTAGCGTGCCGTGGCCGCGGCGCGGCTGCGGGGCGGCCCCGCGCGGTGCAGCGGCCGCATCATGGGCCCCGCCGGCGCCCCGGACCGGTCGCCGGCCACCTGCCTTGACACTGCTGCGGGACCCTCTCTATAATGGGCTACGCGGTTCGACAACCGGAAAGGCAAAGGCCGTGAACGGGAGCAGTACCCTGCAGGCGGCCTACAGAGAGCCGGTGGGGGTGCAAACCGGCGGCGCGCGGCAGGGGAACTCGCCCGGGAGCCGCACCGGCGAAGGACGGGCGGCGGGTTTCCGCCGGAGCCGGTGACGTGGCCCGCGTTAAGGGCGCGAGTGGGTCAGAGGCGTGGGGCGGTAGCTCAGTTGGGAGAGCGCGTCAATGGCATTGACGAGGTCGTGGGTTCGAGTCCCATCCGCTCCACACTGATCAAGAAGGGTGGTACCGCGGGAGCCTCCCGTCCCTTGAGGGCGGGAGGCTCCCGGCGTATTGGCCCGGGGGATCCCACGGCGCCCTGGGCCCCGCCGCGACCAGCGAGGAGCCAGGAGGAGGCTATGGCCATGGCCTTCGACGACCGGTACAACTTCCATGCTGCGGAAAAGAAATGGCGGCAGCGCTGGGCCGAGGAAGGCCTCTACCACGTGGAGGCCGACCCGTCGCGCCCCAAGTACTACTGCCTGGAGATGTACCCCTACCCGTCGGGCAAGCTCCACATGGGCCACGTGCGCAACTACTCCATCGGCGACGCCACGGCCCGGTTCTACCGCATGCGCGGGTTCAACGTCCTCTATCCCATGGGGTGGGACTCCTTCGGGCTGCCGGCCGAGAACGCGGCCATCGCCAACCAGACCCACCCCGCCCGCTGGACCTACGCCAACATCGCCGCCATGCGGGAGCAGATGCAGCGCCTCGGCCTTAGCTACGACTGGCGGCGCGAGATCGCCTGCTCCCACCCGGGGTATTACAAGTGGACCCAGTGGCTGTTCCTGCTTCTTTACAAGCGCGGCCTGGTGGAGCGGAAGAAGGCGCCGGTGAACTGGTGCCCGCGCTGCGCCACGGTGCTGGCCAACGAGCAGGTGGAGGACGGGACCTGCTGGCGCTGCGGCACGCCGGTGGAAAAGCGCGAGCTGGAACAGTGGTTTTTCAAGATTACCGCCTATGCCGACCGGCTGCTGGCCGACCTGGACCTGCTGGAGGGCTGGCCGGAGCGGGTCAAGGTGATGCAGCGCAACTGGATCGGCCGCAGCGAGGGCATGGAGCTGGACTTCCCCATCGCCGGGCGGGATGAGAAGCTCACCGTCTTCACCACCCGCCACGACACGATCTACGGGGCGACCTTCATGGTGCTGGCCCCCGATCACCCCCTCACCCTGGAGCTCGCCCGCGGGACCCCGCAGGAAGAGGCGGTGCGCGCCTTCGTGGAAAGGGTGACGCGCCTGACGGTCCGGGACCGGGCGGAGGCGGTGGACGCCAAGGAGGGGGTCTTCACCGGTGCCTATGCCATTAACCCGGCCACCGGGGAACGGATTCCCATCTGGACGGCCAACTACGTGCTGATGGACTACGGCACCGGGGCGATCCAGGCGGTGCCTGCCCACGACGAGCGGGACTTCGAGTTCGCCCGCCAGTACGGCCTGCCGGTCCGGGTGGTGATCCAGGGCGAGGGCGTGCCGGCCGATGGCGACCGGCTGGAGGAGGCGTACACCGGCCCGGGCCGGATGGTCCATTCGGGCCCCTACGACGGCATGGACAGCCGGGAAGCCTACCGGCGCATGGCCGAGGATTTCGAGCGCCGGGGCATCGGCCGGCGGACGGTGAACTACCGCCTGCGGGACTGGCTGATCTCCCGCCAGCGCTACTGGGGTGCGCCGATTCCCATCATCTACTGTGACCGCTGCGGCATCGTGCCGGTGCCGGAAGAACAGCTGCCCGTCCTCCTGCCCGACGACGTGCGCTTTGAGGTGGGCGCTTCGCCCCTGGCCACCTCCGAGTCCTTCGTGCGCACCACCTGCCCGGCCTGCGGCGGCCCGGCCCGGCGGGAGACGGACACCATGGACACCTTCGTTGACTCGTCCTGGTACTACTACCGCTACACGTCGCCCCGGGACGAGCACCAGCCCTTCGACCGGGAGAAGGTGTTCTACTGGCTGCCGGTCGACCAGTACATCGGCGGCATCGAGCACGCCGTGCTGCACCTGCTCTATTCCCGGTTCATCACCAAGGTGCTCTACGACGAGGGCCTGGTGCCCAGCCCCGAGCCCTTCCAGCGCCTTTTGACCCAGGGCATGGTGATCAAGGACGGCGCCAAGATGTCCAAGTCCAAGGGCAACGTGGTCAGCCCCGAGGACATCCTGGAGGAGTACGGGGCCGACGCCACCCGCCTGTTCATCCTCTTCGCCGCGCCGCCCGAGCGCGACCTGGAGTGGTCCGAGCACGGCATCGAGGGCGCCAGCCGGTTCGTCCACCGGGTCTGGCGGCTGGTGGCGGGGTGTGCCGGTGCGATCCGCGGCGCCGCGGGGCAGGTGGCCGCAGCCCGGGACGGGGCGGTGGCGGCACCCCGGCCGGAGGCCCCGCAGCCGCCGGCCGGAGGCCGGGAGGCGGCCACGGCAGCCGCTGGCGTGATGCCCGTGCCGGAAGGCTGGGGGCCGGAAGAACACGCCCTGTGGCGGGAGGTCCACCGCGCCATCGCCCGGGTGACCACCGACATGGCCGAGCGCATGCAGTACAACACGGCGGTGGCCGCTCTGATGGAGCTGGTCAACGCCATCTACGGCTACCGGGACCGGGTCGAACCGGCGGCGCAGCGGGCCGACCTGCTGGCCGCGGCGCTGGACCGCCTCTTGCGGATGCTGGCACCCTTTACCCCGTACCTGGCGGAAGAAGCCTGGGAACTGCTGGGCTGGCGGGAGACGCGGGGCAGCGTGCACCGGCAGCCCTGGCCCCAGTGGGATCCGTCGGTGCTGGAGGCCGGCACCGTGGAGATCGTGGTCCAGGTCAACGGCAAGGTGCGGGACCGGCTGCAGGTCCCGGCGGGCCTGGGTGAGGAAGACCTGCGCCAGCAGGCCCTGGCCAGCCCGCGGGTCCGGGAGTGGATTGACGGCAAGACCGTGGCGCGGGTGGTCACCGTGCCGGGTCGCCTGGTGAACATCGTGGTCCGGTAGGTGGGGCAATGGGGCCCCGCAGGCGCCGGGGGACGGCCCCCGGGCGAAGGCGCGGCCGGGCCACGGGCCGGCGCTCCGGGGACAGGGACGCGGTACCGGCGCCGGGGGGAAGGATGCAGGACCGGCTGCCGGCCTTGTGCGGCGGCACGGGCCCGGGGCGCCGGCACGGTGATGCAAGGTGATTCATTCCCAGGGATTCTCAGGACGCGCAAGGGATGCTTAAGGCACGGACTGTGGTTCGCGGTCGCCTGCGGTTCGCAGCCACCGGAGGACGGGTGCGGGTGCACCCGTCCTCGTTGTTCATCGGCGAGAGTGGCCGGTCCGGCGCCCGCACGCCGGTCGCCCGTTCATCCAGTATTTGACATCGTCCCCCGGTTTGGTGTAATAAATTGGTAGTTGCGGTTGCCGTCCTTGGCGCTTCGGTGCCCGAGCCGGAAGCCCGCCATCACCGCGGGCTTTGCTGCCTGTCCCCGGGGTAGGGGTGGCGAGGGGCATCCGGCCGGTTGCAGGGCCTGGCCGGATCGCGGAGGGCGGGACCCTTTATTGCGCGGGGAGGCATGGGACATGGATCCGGGGTCGTTCCACCCGCCCCATGCGACGCACCACGGCGAGCGTGCCGGCGTGGTGTTCTTCCAGCCGCCGGAGCGGGTTGCCCCTGGCGAAAGCCGCCCCCCCGGATCCGTAGCCGGTGCCCGGGTGCCAGGCCCGCGGAGGGGCCCGGGGCGAGCCCAGCCGGGCCCGCCCCCGAGGGCGGATTTCACGCCGCCACCCCGGCCTCCGGTGGTTCCCGCTCCGGCCTCCCGGAGGCGCCGGGCCGGAACGGTGGCGCCGCTGCTGGGGCTCTGTTTCCTGGCCGCCGTCTGGTCGTGGCGCGCCATGGCCGGCAGTGCGTCGGCACCGCTGCTGGTGGAGCCGGGGCCGGCTCCAGGGCCTGGCCGGCCGGAGGTCTCCGCCACCGCGCCGCCGGGGGAGCCCGAGGTAGCAGGGAGCGAGACAGGCGCTGCTTCGACGGGCAACCAGCCCGGGCCCCTACCGGCCGGGGCGACGCCAGGAACGGCGCCCGGGGATGCCCCGTCCCCACCCGGCGACCCCGCGCTCCAGGGGCCGGAGGCGGCCGGTGAGCGTCAGGCAGGGGCCGGGGAATCCGGTGACCCTGCCTCCCCCGCCGTCTGGGCCCAGCCCTACCCGGGTGCAGCCGGTGCCGCCGGCAGGCCGGTGAGGCCGGGCGCAGCGGGCGGACCCTCCGGGCCGGTCCTCACCGTGCACGTGGCCGGGGCCGTGGCCCAGCCCGGCGTGTACCTCCTCCCGGCCGGCGCCCGGGTGGTCGATGCCATCACCGCTGCCGGCGGCCCGGCGCCGGCAGCGGCGCCGCATGCTCTGAATCTGGCGGCTCCCCTGGCCGACGGCACGCGCGTCCTGGTGCCCACCCAGAAGGAGCTGGCGGCCGGAACCTTCGTTCCGGCCCGGGACGGCGTCACCGCCGCCGCTCCGGGGGCCGCGGCCGGCATCGCCACCGGCGGGGGAGCCGGCGCCGCCGGCGGGCCCCAGGGCCGGATCGACATCAACCGCGCCACGGCGGCCGAGCTGGAGGCTCTGCCGGGCATCGGGCCTGCCCTGGCCCAGCGCATTGTGGCGGACCGGGAGGTCAACGGCCCCTTCCGCCGTCCCGAGGACCTGACCCGGGTGCCGGGCATTGGGGAGAAGACCCTGGCCCAGCTGCTCCCGCACATCACCGCCGGCCCCTGATGCTCCCGGCGCCCGGTTGAAGGAGAGAGGGCAGGGTGGTCTACCGCACCGGCTGGATGCTGGCTTACGCGGCCACCGTCGGCTTGTGGGCCCTGCTGCGCTGGCCGGGCTACCAGGCCGGCCCGCCGCCGCCGGGCGCACCCGCGGCGGAGGCGGCGCTGCTCGGGCTGGGGGCCGCCCTGGTCACCATGCTGTGGAACGGGGCGGCCGGAGACGGCCGGGGCGGTCGCCGGCCGTGGCGGGTTCCGGAGCGCATGGCCGGCTCGCTGCTGGTGGCGCTGGCCGCCGGCTCCGCCTGGCTGGCGGCCGACACCTGGACCCGTGACGCCTGGCGGCCGGCCCCATGGGAAGGGGTGCGGCCGGTGGTGGTGACGGGGCGCCTGGAGGGAGCCGAGCGGCTGGCCGTGACGGCCATCGGCGACACCCCGGTGCGCACTCGGCTCCGGGTCCGCTGGCCCCGGACCATGGGTGCGGGCCCAGGCCAGGGGATCCCGCCGGGGGCGGTGGTCCAGGTGACGGGCACCCTGCGGCGGCTGCGCCCGGCTACCAATCCCGGCGGCTACGACGACCGGGCGGCCGGGCTGCGCCAGGGCTATGCCTATGAGCTCCAGGCCGACGGGCCGCCCCGGGTGCAGGTCGTGCCGGGACCCTTCAGTTGGGCCGGCCGGGGTCTGGCCCGGCTCAGGCATGCCCTGGAAGCGGGCCTGGCCCTCGCTTTGCCGCCGGGCCCCCGGGGCGTGGCCGCAGCCCTGCTCCTCGATCAGCGCCAGGGCCTTTCCGTGACGGCGCGGAACGCCCTGGCCGAAACGGGACTGATTCACGCCCTGGCCGTGTCGGGCCAGCATGTGGCCATGGCCGCGGCCCTTGCGACCTGGACGGCCGGCAGGGCCCGCTGGCTGCCGCGCCGGCGGCGGGCGGGTGCCATGGCGGTGGTGGTCCTGTATGCAGGCCTGACCGGCGGGCCGCCGTCGGTGCTGCGGGCCACCGCAACCTTTCTGCTCGCGGAGCTTGCTCGGGCCCTGGCCCGCCCGGTGAGCCCCCTCACCATTCTGGTATGGTCGGGATTTCTGCAGGCAGCCTGGCGGCCCCTGGTCCTCCTGGATCCGGGGTTCCAGCTGTCCTTCGCGGCGACGGCGGGACTGATCCTGCTGGGAAGCCCCCTGCAGCGGGCCTGGCGGCGGTGGTGGAACCGCTACCAGGCCCTCGTGGCGCCGGTGAGACCGCGACGGCCCGGAGGGGAGCACGCGGCGCCGGCAGGGCTCGCTGCGACCCGCCTGGAGCCCGCCTTTCCGGAACCGGCGCTGGGCTTCCTGGCGCCACTCCTGGCGAACCCGCGCGAATCCGTCGCGGAAAGAAGGCCCTGGCTCGGCGCCGGTCCGGTTCCACCGCGAGCGGCGCCGGGACAGCCCCAGGGTGCCCTCGTACCCCGCGGCCGGTCCCGGGCCGGCACCTCCGCCGCCGGGGTGACGGCCGGTTGCGCTGCTGCGAGCCGCTGGGCCACGCGACCCCCCGAGCCGCCCTGCCGGGAAGGAACGGCCGGCCGGGTACGGGGGGCCTTCTGGCACGTCGCCGGCTGGGCCGGCGATGCCCTGGCGGTCACCCTGGCGGCGCAGCTGGCCGTCCTGCCCGTGCAGGTTGCCCTCTTCGGCCGGGCGCCCCTGCTCGCCCTGGTGGCCAACCTAGCCGTGGTGCCCGTCTCCGCCGTGGCCCTGGTGGCGGCCGCCGCGGCGGCGGGGCTGGGCGCGACGCTCCATGCTCTCCCCTTGCCCTCCGGCTGGCAGGAACCGGCCGCCCTGCTGGCCAGGCTGGCGGGGTGGCCAGCAGCTGCCAGCCTGGCGCTCATGGTGAAGACGGCCATGGTGGCGGGGCGGGTGCCGGGTGCCGCCGGCGGGCTGGCGCCGGCGGCCGCGGGCTGCCTGGCCCTGGCCACCGCCTGGATCCTCTGGTGCCTGGGCGACGGGCGCCCGGCCTACGCCCGGCGCCGGCGTCCCCGCCCCCTGCCCCCTCTGCAGCAGCTGGCCCCGGCCGCTGCGGGGCTGGTCGCGGCGGTAGCCCTGTCCGCCTGGCTGCTCCGGCCGCCCGCCCCGGGGATATGGGTGGCCTGGTTTCTCGACGTGGGGCAGGGTGACGCCATCCTGGTGCAGTTCCCGGGGGGCCGGAGCGCCCTGGTGGACGCCGGCGGCAAAGCCCTGCAAGCCGAATCCGGGCGGTACTGGCCCGGGCCGCCGCCGGCCGTGGCCGACGCCGTCGGGGAGCAGGTTACGGTGCCGGTGGTGCGGCGGCTGCTGGGCCGGGGGCCGGACCTGCTGGTCGTCACCCACGGAGACCGGGACCACGCCGGCGGGGCAGGGGCCGTCATCGAGCAGCTGGGGACCCAGATGGTCTGGCTGGGCGGCATTCCGGGCGTGCGGCTCGACGAGGCCCTCCAGGCGGCCGCTGCCCGGCGCGGCGTGCCCCTGGTGCGGCCGGCGGCCGGATGGCGGTGGCAGCCGGCGCCCGGTTGCCGGGTCGACGTTCTGCATCCCCAGGAGCCGGGTGGCGCGGCCGGGACCGGCGCCGCGGCGGCAGATGGCGCCAGGGGAAGCGGCCGCGGCGGCGGGCCGGCCGGCAGCGAAAACGACCGGTCGCTGGTCCTGCGACTCGATTGCGGCGGACCGCGCCTGCTCCTGACCGGCGACCTGGAGCGAGCCGGCGAGGAAGAGCTCCTGCGCCGGGGAGTGGACCTGCGCGCCGAGGTGCTCAAGGTCTCCCACCACGGCTCGCGCGGGGCGACCACCGCCGCCTTCCTGGCGGCGGTAAGGCCGCGACTGGCGGTGGTTTCCGCCGGTCCGAACCCTTACGGGCTGCCCCATGTGGAGACCCTGGCCCGCCTGCAGCGTGCCGGCATCCCCGTGCTGCGGACCGACCGGCTGGGTGCGGTGTCGGTTCGGGCAGGACCGGGCCAGCGCCTGGAGGTCCGGGTCATGCTTCCCGGCGGCGGGGACTCCGAGGCCTCCCGGGCGTTCAGGGGGTCGTGAAGGGCGCGACGGTCCGGTAGGATGTCCGGTAGGATGCTGGCTGGAGGCACGCGAGGGAGGAGGTCCGCCTGCCCTTGGAGTCGCAACCTGCCGCCACCGTGCTGGCCGCCATTGAGCAGGGCCAGATCCAGCCGGTCTACGTGCTGCACGGCCCGGAGACCTACTGGCACGACGCCATCATCCAGGCGTTGCGCAGGACGTTGCTGCCCGACGGCGATGTGCTGAACCTCACCCAGCTGGACGGCCGGTCGGCCGCGCCGGCGCAAGCGGTGGAACAGGCCCGGACGGTCCCGTTCCTGGCGGAACGGCGGCTGGTGGTGGTCCGGGAGGCAGCCTGGCTGGCCCCGCGGGGTGCTGCCGCCAGCAGCGGTCGCGGGACGGGGGGCAGTGCGCAAGGCGGAGGCGGCCGGAGCACCGGTGGGGACGCCGGCGGGCACGCCGGCGGCGCGGGATCGCAAGGCGGTGCGGACCAACCGGAGGCGGGCGGCGCGGGGTCCGGTTCGTCCGCCGGAACGGGCCGGAGCACCGACCCCGCCGAAGGGGCGCTGCTGGCCTATCTGGACGACCCGTCGCCCAGCGCCGTACTGGTCATCAGCCATCCCCCGGAGCTGGACGGCCGGCGCGCCGCAGTCCGGCGCCTGCGGCAGCGAGGCTGGGCGGTGGCCTGCCAGCCCCTGCGGGACGAGGCCCTCGGGCAGTGGCTGGCCCGGCAGGCGGCCGCCTGGGGAAAGGAGCTCGACCCGGAGGCGGTGGCCTGGCTGGTGGAATCCGGCGAACCCGACCTGCGGCGGCTGGCCAGCGAGCTGGCCAAGGTCGCAACCTACGTGGGCGACCGCCGGCGGATCACGGCTGCCGACCTGCGCCAGGTGGGGGTGGCGGTGGCGACGGCCGGGGTGTTCGAGCTGGTTGATGCCATCGTGGCCGGGCGGCGCCGGCAGGCCATGGAACTGGTGGGGCGGTTGCTGGACGCCAGCGAGCCGCCCCTGCGCCTGCTGGCCCTGATCGCCCGGCAGTACCGCATCCTGGCCTATGCGGCCAGCCTCCGCCGGCAAGGGGGCGATGTGGCCGACCTGCAAGCGTGGTTGCAACTTCACCCCTTCGTGGCGCGCAAGGCCTGGCAGCAGTCCCGCCGGCTGGCGCCGGACCGGGCGATGGCGGCCCTGGAGGCGGTTTTGGAGGCCGATGTGGGCATCAAGCAGGGACGGTGGCCGGCCCGCATCGGCCTGGAGCGCCTGGTCTGGTTTCTGGCCGGGCTGCAGGCGGCGGAACCCGCGACCACAAAAGCCCCGCAACCCTCTGCCAAAAAAGAAGCCGCTTCCCGACAGAAGCGGCCGTAGCACCAACCAGTTCTAGCGATCAGGCCGTTGTCCGGCGGCCCGCAGCACCAACAGCAAAAAAGCAGCCCCGGCACCAGCATGCACCAGCAGCATGGGCGCAGCCCCCAGAGAGCAGGCCGCGGCAGGAGCGTACCGGCAGCACGACGGCGCTGGCAGCAGGCGAGCAGCCGGCTCCAGGCTGCGGGGCACGCCGTCAGGAAGCGCGCCCGAGCTTCTTCAGCCGCTGCATCAGGCGAGACTTCTTGCGCGCTGCGGTGTTGCGGTGGATCGCACCCCGCACCGCGGCCCGGTCGATGGCGCTCAGGGCCCGCCGCAGGGCCGCCCTGATGGCGTCGTCATCGCCTCCGGAGAGGGCATCCTCGAGGCGCCGGATGGCCGTCTTGATCCGGGTCTTGTACATCTTGTTGCGCAGGCGGTTGCGCTCCGCAATCCGGACCCGCTTGCGCGCCGAACGGGTGTTGGGCACCGTCTTCACCTCCGTGCCAGACTTTCATGTTAATCCACGGGGCCGGGCGTAGCAAGGGGACGGCGCCTCCCGGCACCAGCTCTTCCTGCCGGCGGGGAATAGCGGCTCTCCCGGAGGGTTAGCCTACAGCCGGTGAAGGAGCTAGCGCCTGGAAGGAGTGACCCTGGTGGTGATTGGGGCCATCATTCGCTTCATCGTCTCCGCCATCGTCCTCTTGCTGGTGGGTTTCCTGGTGCCCGGGTTCCGGATCATGGGCTTCGTCAACGCCCTGCTGGCAGCGGTGGCCATCGCCGCCATCGGCTGGCTCGTCGAGGCGCTCCTGGGGAAGAACATCTCCCCGCAGGCCCGTGGCCTGGTCGGCTTCTTGACCGCCGCGGTGGTGATCTACGCGGTGCAGTTCATCGTGCCCGGCATGAGCGTCTCCATTCTGGGCGCGCTACTGGCCTCGCTGATCATCGGCATCATCGACGCCTTCGTCCCGACGGAACTCAGGTGAAGAGGGAGCGGTTGGGGACCCACCGGTTCCGGCTGCACGCCCGGCCGGTGGCCCGGGCCGGATGCGGGTGCGGGCTCCGGCGGGAGCCCGCCCTGCCGTGCGCCGGGACCGGTGTTCTCCGCTCCCTGCCTTCTGCACCCTGCCCTCTCCGCCACCCCGTGCCCTGCACGCCCGGCTCTCCGCGCAAGGCCACGCCGGCCTTCCGCAATTTGTCGCCATAGGCTGAACGCTCCGCTCCCCGCTCTCTTCCTCGCCCCGCTCGACGTCCTGCTCTCTGCTCTGGCTTTCTGCGCTGTCTCGACCTCCAGGCGGACCCCGTACCGGTACCTCGCGGGGCTGCGGCCCTCGGGCCGGTGCCCTGCCGGCCGGCCCCCGGCATGACCACCTGACCTAGCGCATAGGTGTGCAGCGGAGGCGAATGGAGGGACAGCCATGTCCGTAAACCGGCCTCCGGGTCACGGCACACCCGGCGCGCCTGCACCGGCCGCCCGGCCTTTCGGCGACCCGTCGCTCCCGCCCACCGCGGGCCGGTCCCAGCCGGACCGGGCCCGAGCCTCCCACCGGGACGAACCGGCCGGCGGGCCGGCCCTGGAGCATGCCTCCGGCGGATACGCCCCGCCGGCCGGCGACGGGCCCAGCACGGGGCGGGGGGCGGGCGGCGACCCGGCACCGGGAGGTGACCGGGAGGCAGGGCGTGCCGCGGGCGACGACGCGGCCCCACCGCCCGGTGAGGCCGCGGGAGGGAGCGCGAGCCGGGCCGCGCCCCCGCCGGGGCTGCAGCCCGGCGATGGGACAGGCCCTCTCGCCCCGGCTCCCGTGCCGCCGGCCCTGGGCCGGCCGGCTGCCGGGCGCCGCCGCCCGTCCCCTGGCGCGGTGGTGCCCGATCGCTCCCGGCCTGCCGTCCCGTCCCGGACCGGGGCCCGCGAGGCCGTCGCCGCGGCAGAACCCGGCGCGGCGACGGGTCCCGGTGTGCCGCCGGGATCCGGCCTGCCGGGGATGTACCCGGCGGCGGCCGGGGCGCGCCAGCCCGGGGGGCGACCGGCCGGACCGGTCCTGGCCGGCGGGGTGCGGGCGGGCGGGACGCCGGGGGAGGATGCTTCCCGACGAACCGGTACCGCCGGCACCGGGGACCCCGGGGCGCCGGACGTCGCAGGCCCGCGTGGCGGCGCGCCCGGGGCCCAGGAGGAAACGGGCGCCGGTTCCTCCGGCGATGGCGGCGCCCAGGACGCCTCGGGACCCGGGGGGCCGCCCGGCAGGCCGGGGCCCGGCGGGAAGGACGGCGCCCGGCCGCAAGGCGGCGGCGGGCGTCCCGACGCCTGGTCCCTGGTGGCCACCTACGCCGGTCTGGTGGTCGCGGTGTTCCTCTTCCTGGCCGGGCTGGGGGGAGGGTTGCCCTGGGACCGGGCGGAGGCACCCGCCCGGCTGGCGGGCGGCGGAGCCTTCACCGCACCAGCCCGTCCGGGCCAGGATCTGGAGGAACCGGCCGTTCCGGCCCTGAGCGGGGCCGGCGGTCGGGCTCCCCGACCAGGGCAGGAGGGCAGCGCTCCCCCCGGTGGTGCAAGGGGCGCTGCTCCCGGTGCTGCAAGCGGTGCTGCTCCCGGTGGTGAGGGCGGCGCTGCCCCCGGTGCTGCGGGCGGCGAGGCCTCCGGCAGGGAGGATTCCGGTGCCCCGGCCGCAGACGGCAGCGGGGAGGAGCCCGATCTCTGGCAGGCCCTGGGCGAGCGCCTCTGGGGCTGGCGTGCCGTCCTGCGTGCGGTGTGGCCGGGTTCGCCCGCCGGTGAAGGCGAGGGTGCGGGGGACGCCGGCGCGGGTGCGGGCGACGCCGGCGAGCTGGGCCGCCGCTTGGCTTACCTGCTGGTCGAGAAGGCCAGCGGCGTCCGGCTGGACGAGCCCCTTACCCTGGTGGCCGCCCAGTTCCCGGGGGAGCACCATCTGGAACTCTTCGAGGAAGAGGGCGGGCCGGTGGTAGGCCGGCTGGCGCCTCCCGACGTGCTGGCCGGCGGCCTGCCCCGCTTCCGCCCGCCGGCGCCGGCCCAGGGCGGCGGGGAGGTGGCGGTCACCGGCCACCGGCCGCGGGTGCTGATCTACCATACCCACACCAGCGAGGCGTACGTGGGCGCCGTGCCGGCGGGGGCCGGGTTCGACCCGGCGGTGGAGGCGTTCACCAGCGACCCAGGGGCCAGCGTGGTGGGGGCCGGGGCGGTGATCCAGCAGGTGCTGGAGGAACACGGCATCGGCGCGGTCCACCTGCGCCAGGTGTTCGACCGGGACGGCCAGCGGGTGACGCGCATCGGCAATTACCAGCGTTCACTGGCGGCCCTGGCCGGCAGCAAGGAGGAACCCGGCCTTCTGGACCGCTATCCCACGGTCGACGTGGTGCTGGACGTCCACCGCGACGGGATCCCGCGGGATTCGACCCTGGTGAAGGTGGGCGGGCGGCCGGCCGCCGGCATCCTCTTCGTCGTGGGGACCGACCGCCGGCTGGAGCACCCCCACTGGAAGAAGAACTTCTGTTTCGTGCAGTGGATCGTGGCGGAGCTCAACGCCCGCTACCCCGGCCTGGTCAAGGGCGTGCTGTTGTCGGACAACCGCTACAACCAGCATGTCCGGCCCGGTGCGGTGCTGGTGGAGATCGGCGGCTACGGCAACACGCCCGAGGAAGCGGACCGCAGCGCCCGGATGTTCGCCGAGGCGCTGGCGGCGGTCATCGAAGCGGGCAAGGTGCCCCAGGCGGACCGTCCCTTTCAGTGCCCGCCGGGGGTGGCGCCACCCCGCTGAGGTCCGGCTCCGGGGACCCGGTCCGGCGGGTCGCGGCGGGTCCGGGTGGAGCCCCGGGCGGGCCGGGTCGCGGGATGCGGGCGGTTCCGGGGGGCTCGGGCCCGCCGGGCGGTGCCTCCGGCCCGGGGATGGCCGGGCTTGTGACGGCGGGCCCTCGCCGGTATCCTCAACGGTAGCGGCAGTTCCCGGCCGGGGGCGGCCGGGAACTGCCGCCGGCGTGAGGAGGCGATGGGCCCGTGGCGATCCTCGCCGAGTCCCAGCGGCGGGCGGTGGCCGAGCGGCTGGCGGCGGTCGACGCTCCCGTGGAGCTTGAACTCTTCGTCCGCGATACCCGCCTGATCATCCCCGGCCGGGAGTGCCCGCGCTGCGAGGAGACGGTGCAGCTGCTGGAAGAGGTCTGTGCCCTCAGCCCCCAGCTGGCGCTTGCCGTGCGCGACCTCGACCGGGAGAGCGAGCGGGGTCGCCAGCTGGGCGTGGAGCGCACCCCCACCCTGGTGATCCACGGGCGGGCCGGCGGCCGCATCCGCTTCGTGGGGCCGCCGATGGGCTACGAGTTCGCCACCCTGCTGGAGGCGCTGGTGGAAGCAGGCCGTGGGGAAGGCCACGGGGCGGCGCCCGGCGCCCCGGGCAGCGAGGACCGGGGCGGCACGGGCAGCGAGGCCGTGGCTCCGGGCGGAGCCGCGGAGACCCAGGGCCCGGCGGAGGGCGGCCCCGGGGCCGGTTCCTCCGCGCCGGACGGGGTGCTGGACGCCCACCGCCTCGCCCTGCTGGAACAGGCGGGGGAAACCGTCCACCTGCGGGTGTTCTTCACCCCCACCTGACCCCATTGCCCGCGGGCCGTGCGCTCCGCCATGCAACTGGCCCTGGCCAGCCCCCGGGTGATCGCCGAGGCGGTGGAGGCCAGCTCCTTCCCGCAGCTGGCGCGGCAGTACCAGGTCTGGGCCGTACCCAAGACGGTGGTCAACGACCGGGTGGCCCTGGACGGGGCCGTGGGTGATGAGATGCTGTGGTCGGCGATTGCCCAGGTTCTAGGAATCCCGCCGGCCTGAGCAGGCGGCGGGATTCCGGGCCCGGGTTAAGCCGTGGACGCCCGGGACCGGGCTTCCAGGGCCCGGTGAACGGCCCGGGCATTGCGCGCCATTCCGATTCCGCAAACGGCGAGGTCTCGGTGCAGGATGAACCAGGCTGCCGGAGGGGGCCGCCAGGCCCGGATCCGCAACTTCTGCATCATCGCCCATATCGATCACGGCAAGTCCACCCTGGCCGACCGGTTGCTGGAGCGAACCGGCACCATCAGCGAGCGGGAGCGCCGGGACCAGGTGCTGGACATGCTGGACCTGGAGCGGGAGCGGGGCATCACCATCAAGGCCCAGGCGGTCCGCATGTTCTACCGCGCCGCCGACGGCCAGGAATACACCCTGCACCTGATCGACACGCCCGGCCATGTGGACTTCAGCTACGAGGTCTCCCGCGCCCTGGCGGCCTGTGAGGGCGCCATCCTGCTGGTCGACGCCACCCAGGGGGTGGAGGCCCAGACGGTCGCCAACCTCTACCTGGCGCTGGACGCCGGCCTGGTGCTGATCCCGGTGATCAACAAGATCGACCTGCCCGCGGCCCGGCCCGATGAGGTGCGCCAGCAGCTGGCCGACCTGGGCTTCGATCCCGACGAGGTGCTCCTGGTGTCCGCCAAGGAAGGCACCGGCGTCGAAGCCTTGCTGGAGGCGGTGGTCCGGCGGATCCCGCCCCCGGCCGGCGACCCCGAGGCGCCCCTGCGGGCCCTGGTCTTCGACAGCCACTACGACCCCTACCGCGGCGTCATCGCCTATGTCCGGGTGCGGGACGGCCGGTTGCGCCCCGGCGACCGCATCCGCCTGATGGCCACGGGCACGGAGTTTGAGGTCGACCAGCTGGGCACCTTTCGCCCCATGCTGGTTCCCGTGGACGAGCTGGCCGCCGGGGAGGTGGGCTTTGTCGCCGCGGGCATCAAGAACGTGCGGGACTGCCGGGTGGGCGACACCATCACCCTGGTCGACCGCCCGGCGGCGGAGCCCCTGCCCGGCTACCAGCCCGCCAAGCCCATGGTCTTCACCGGCCTCTACCCGGTGGACCCCGGCGATTACGACCGGCTGCGGGAGGCGCTGGAGAAGCTGCACCTCAACGATGCGGCGCTGGTGTTCGAGCCGGAGACCTCCGAGGCCCTGGGCTTCGGCTTCCGCTGCGGGTTCCTCGGCCTGCTGCACATGGAGATCGTCCAGGAGCGCCTGGAGCGCGAGTACGACCTGGACCTGATCACCACCGCGCCCAGCGTGGTCTACCGGATCCGCTTGCGGGACGGGAGCGAGGTCGAGATCCAGAACCCGGCCGACCTGCCGCCCCGGGACCGGATCGAGGCGTTCCTGGAGCCCTACGTGCGGGTCTCCATCTTCACGCCGAAGGACTACGTGGGCTCCATCATGGAGCTCTGCCAGGAGCGCCGGGGCGAGTTCATCAACATGGAATACCTGGACCCGCGGCGGGTCCGCCTTGAGTACCTGATGCCCCTGGCGGAGATCATGTACGACTTCTTCGACCAGATGAAGTCGCGCTCCAAGGGCTACGCCACGCTGGACTACCACCTGGAAGGGTACCGGGAGTCGGACCTGGTGCGGCTGGACGTGCTGGTGGCGGGGGAGCTGGTGGACGCCCTGTCGGTCATCGTCCACCGGGACAAGGCTTACGCCCGCGGCCGCGCCCTGGTGGAGCGGCTCAAGGAGCTGATCCCGCGCCAGCTCTTCGAGGTGCCCATCCAGGCGGCGGTGGGATCACGGGTCATTGCCCGCGAGACCATCCGCGCCCTGAAGAAGAACGTGCTGGCCAAGTGCTACGGCGGCGACGTGACCCGGAAGCGGAAGCTGCTGGAGAAGCAGAAGGAAGGCAAGAAGCGCATGAAGCAGGTGGGCCGGGTGGAGATCCCCCAGGAGGCCTTCATGGCCGTGCTGCGGGTGGACGAGCCCCGGGGAGGCGGGGGCAGGTGATGCGGCCGGGCGCCACCACCGGCGTAGGGACCCCGGCCCCGGCGGCCGCCCGCCCCGACCCGGACCCGCCCGCGGCCGGGACCTGGCCCGATTGGGATGCCGGACCCGCCCTCTACATCCACGTCCCCTATTGCCGCCAGCGGTGCTACTACTGCGATTTCAACACCTACCTGCTCGACCCCGAAGGCAAGCGCCGCTACCTGGCCGCCCTGGAGCGGGAACTCGACCTTCTGGCGGCCGATCCCGGCCTGACCCGGCCCCTGGTCTCGGTCTTCGTGGGCGGCGGCACGCCGTCCATCCTGGAGCCCGCCGAACTGGAGCGGCTGCTGGAGGCGGTGCACCGCCGCTTCGCCCTGGCCCCCGGGGCGGAGATCACCGTGGAGTGCAATCCCGGCACGCTGGACGAAGGCCGGCTGCGGGCCCTGCGCGGCGGCGGGGTCACCCGGCTGAGCCTGGGGCTGCAGGCGGTGCAGGACGAGCTGCTCCAGGCCATCGGCCGAGACCACACCTGGGCGGACTTTCAGGCGACCTACGCCCGGGTGCGGCGGGCCGGGTTCGACAACGTGAACGTCGACTTGATCTTCGGCCTGCCCGGGCAAACCCTGGCCCAGTGGGAGGAATCCCTCCGGGCCGTGGTGGCGCTGGAGCCCGAGCACGTCTCCTGCTACGGCCTGGAGCTGCACCCGGGCACGCCCTTCCACCGCCGCTGGGAGGCCGGCCTTCTGGACCTGCCGGGGGAGGACGCGGAGCGGGCCATGTTCGACCGGGCGTACGAGGTGCTGGGCGCGGCCGGGTTCGTCCGGTATGAGATCTCGAACTTCGCCCGGCCGGGGCGGGAGTCGGTCCACAACCGGGTCTACTGGCTGAACGGCTCCTATCTGGGGGCGGGGCCCGGCGCCTGGTCTTGCTGGCAGGGGGAGCGCCGGCGCAACCGGCTGCACCCCCTGGCCTACGCCGCCAGCCTGGAGCAAGGCGAGCCGGCCGTCGACCTGCGGGAACCCGTCGGCCGGCGCCAGGCGATGGAGGAGACCATGATCCTGGGGCTGCGCCTGGCCGAGGGGGTTGAGGAGGCTTGCTTCGCCCGGCGGTTCGGCCTGACCCCGGCCGAAGCCTTCCCGGAGGCGGTGGCCCGGTTGCTGGCCGGGGGCTGGCTCCTGCGGGAGGGAGGGCACCTGCGCCTCAGCCTTCAGGCGGTGCCCGTGGCCAACAGCGTGCTGGCCGAGTTCGTCGGCGCGGACCAGTCCCGTTGACGGGCAGCGCCGCCGGTGCTACCTTGTTAAGAGGATCATTAGCACTCTCTGATATCGAGTGCTAACCGGCCCGCATCCGGGCGCCGGCTCCGGGTCCGTGAGGCCATCGGGCAGGCGGCAGCCGGCTCCGGTAGCGGGCGTCGACTCGGTCTCCGGAGAGGGCCCGCCGGGCGGCGCGGGTCGCGGCCGCCGGTCCGGCCTCGGGCGCCGGGCCGGCGGGCAGCCTGCCGGCCCTGTTGGCCGCGGCAAGCCCGGGGCTGGAAGGGTCCCGGGTCCGCCGGCTTGCGGCAGGTGCAGGTTCCCGGTGGGGAAGCGGGGTCCGGAGCCGAGGGGGGAATCACCATGGACCGGCGCAAGCAGCAGGTCCTCAAAGCGGTGGTGGAAGACTACGTCGACACGGCGGAGCCCGTGGGCTCCCGGACCCTTGCCCGCAAGTACGGGCTGGGGGTCAGCCCGGCCACCATCCGCAACGAGATGGCGGATCTGGAGGAGATGGGTTTCCTCGAGCAACCCCACACCTCGGCCGGGCGCATCCCGTCGGACCGCGGGTACCGCTTCTTCGTCGACATGCTGATGGAGGCCGTGGTCCCGCCGCCGGAGCTGGTCGAACGCCTGCGCCGGCTTTACGCCGAGCGGGTCGACCAGGTGGGTCGCCTGCTGCGGCAGACGGCCCAGGTCCTCAGCGAGGCCACGGACTGCCTGGCTCTGGTCGAGGCTCCGCGGGTGGAGCCCGTGACCTTCCGGCACCTGCAGGTGCTCCCCCTCAGCGAGCGGCGCGCGGTGCTGGTCCTGGTGACCGACGAGGGGCTGGTCCAGCAGCGGCTTCTGGAGCTGCCCGAGCCCGCCAGCGAGGCGGACCTGCAGCGCATCTCGGCGGCCCTGACCCGGCGCCTGGCCGGCCTGACCCTGGACCGGGTGGGGCACACGGTGCTGCGCGAGCTCTACGACGAGCTGGCGGCCTGCGGGGCGCTGCTGGAGGTGGCGCTGGAGGCCTTGCGGCCTTCGGCCTCGGACGACGACCACCCGGTCTTCGTCATGGGCACGCGCCGCCTGTTCCGCCAGCCGGAGTTCCAGGACCTGGAGCGGGCCCAGGCCGTGCTGGGGCTGGTGGAGCGGCAGGAGCTGGTGCGGGACCTGCTGGGCCGGCAGGGGAACGACGAGCTGGTCATCACCATCGGACACGAGAATCCGTACCCCGATCTGTACGACTGCAGCGTGGTCAGCGCCACGTACCGTCTTGGTGGCGAGGTGGCCGGTCGCATTGCCGTGCTCGGCCCCAAGCGGATGCACTACCCTCGGATCACCAGCTTGATGGAGCTGCTGGCCCAGCTGCTGACCGAAGCCCTCGAGCGGTCGGTTCGGTGACCGGGCCCGCCGCCGGACGGGAAAGCTTGTCCCTGCCAGCCGGTGGCGGGGCTTTTTTGTCCGGGACCCGGGACCGGTGCGGGGCGCTGGGAAGGAGGCAGGGCCCATCGTGACGGGTGAGGCGGTGACGAATACTCCAGGGGGCGCGGGTCATCCGGTCCCTGAGGCC
Organism: Thermaerobacter sp. PB12/4term; assembly: GCF_003403315.2. Classification (NCBI taxonomy): domain Bacteria; kingdom Bacillati; phylum Bacillota; class Clostridia; order Eubacteriales; family Clostridiales Family XVII. Incertae Sedis; genus Thermaerobacter; species Thermaerobacter sp. PB12/4term. Next base: position 2,613,685 of record NZ_CP048407.1, on the reverse strand, counting down.
CGCGGGGCCGCCGCGGGCGAGTCCGGCGGCGAGCCCCGGGCCGGGACGGCCGCTGCCGGTGGGGCCCCGGGCGGGAGCCTGGAGGTCGAGGCGGCCGGCCGGGACGCCGCGGGCGGCCCTGCGGCCGGGCTCGACGCAGTGCCGGAAGGGTCCGGTGAATCTGGCCCCGGCTCCGCGGGCGAGCCGGCGGGGGACCTGGGTGCGGCCGAGGCGGCCCTGGCCGATGCGCGGCGCCAGCTGGATCAGGCCCGGGCGGAAGCCGAGGCGGCGCGGGCCGAGGCTGCTGCGGCCCGGGCGGAGGCCGAGGCGGCCCGGCGGCAGGCCCAGGAGACCCTGGATCAGCTGCGCCGGCTGCAGGCCGACTTCACCAACTACCGCCGGCGCATGATGGAAGAGCAGTCCCGGTGGCGGCAGGAGGCGGAGGCCGAGCTGGCCCGCGCGCTGCTGCCGGTGGTCGACAACCTGGAGCGGGCCCTGGCGGCCGCCGGCGAGGACGACCACCCGGTGGTGCAGGGGGTCGCCATGGTCCACCGGCAGTTCCTCGAGGTGCTGCGCCAGGCCGGGGTGGAACCCATCGCGGCCCAGGGGCAGCCCTTCGACCCCTACCGGCACGAGGCGGTGGCGCGGGAGGAAACGGCCGAGCATCCCGACGGGACCGTCATCGAAGTGTTCCGGAAGGGCTACCTGTACCGGGGACGAACCCTGCGCCCGGCCATGGTGAAGGTGGCCGTGGCGCCGCCGGGGCCGGCCCCGGGCGCGGGGACGGCCGGTTCGTCCGGATGAACCTGAGCCGGGGCACCGGTCGCAGGTTGAGTGCTGGAGGAGGCGACGTAGCATGGGCAAGGTGGTGGGCATCGACCTGGGCACCACCAACTCCGTGGTGGCGGTGCTGGAGGGCGGCGAGCCCACGGTGATCACCAACGCCGAGGGGAGCCGCCTGACTCCTTCCGTGGTGGGCTGGTCCAAGGGCGGCGAGCTGCTGGTGGGCCAGGTGGCCAAGCGGCAGGCCGTGACCAACCCCGAGCGGACCATCTTCTCCATCAAGCGCTTCATGGGGCGGCGCTTCGCCGAGGTGCGGGACGAGGCCGGGCGGGTGCCGTACAAGGTGGTGGAAGGGCCCAACGGGGACGCCCGGGTGGAGGTGGACGGCAAGCTCTACTCCCCCGAGGAGATCTCGGCCATGATCCTGCGCAAGCTCAAGCAGGACGCCGAGGCCTACCTGGGCGAGCCGGTGACCCAGGCGGTGATCACCGTTCCCGCCTACTTCAACGACGCCCAGCGCCAGGCGACCAAGAACGCCGGCCGCATCGCCGGCCTCGAGGTGCTGCGCATCATCAACGAGCCCACGGCGGCCGCCCTGGCCTACGGCCTGGACAAGGAGGAAGACCAGAAGATCCTGGTCTTCGACCTGGGCGGCGGCACCTTCGACGTGTCCATCCTGGAGCTGGGGGACGGCGTCTTCGAGGTCCGGGCCACCAGCGGCAACAACCACCTGGGCGGCGACGACTTCGACCAGCGGATCATCGACTGGCTGGCCGAGGAGTTCAAGAAGGAGCACGGCATCGATCTGCGCCAGGATCGCATGGCGCTGCAGCGGCTCAAGGAGGCGGCGGAGAAGGCCAAGATCGAGCTGTCGTCGACCCTGAGCACCAACATCAACCTGCCCTTCATCACGGCCGACGCCAGCGGCCCCAAGCACCTGGACATGACCCTGACCCGGGCCAAGTTCGAGGAGCTGACGGCGGACCTGGTGGAGGCCACCATGGGGCCGACGCGCCGTGCCCTGGAGGACGCCGGTCTGAAGCCCGGGGACATCGACAAGATCATCCTGGTGGGCGGCTCCACCCGCATCCCCGCGGTGCAGCGGGCCATCCGGGAGTTCTTCGGCAAGGAGCCCCACAAGGGCGTCAACCCCGACGAGGTGGTGGCCATGGGCGCCGCCATCCAGGCCGGGGTGCTGGCCGGCGAGGTCAAGGACCTGGTGCTGGTCGACGTGACGCCGCTGACCCTGGGCGTGGAGGTGCTGGGCGGCGTGGTGGAGCCCATGATCCCGCGCAACACCGCCATCCCCACCTCCAAGTCGAAGATCTTCTCCACCGCCGCCGACGGGCAGACCCGGGTGGAGATCCACGTGGTCCAGGGCGAGCGGCCCCTGGCCCGGGACAACAAGACCCTGGGCCGGTTCATCCTGGACGGGATCCCGCCGGCGCCGCGGGGCGTGCCGCAGATCGAGGTGACCTTTGACATCGACGTCAACGGCATCGTCCACGTGCGGGCCAAGGACCTGGGCACGGGCCGCGAGCAGAAGATCACCATCCAGTCCCAGGGCGGCCTGTCCGAGGACGAGATCCAGCGGATGATCAGGGAAGCCGAGCAGCACGCCGAAGAGGACCGCAAGCGCAAGGAGCTCATCGAGGCGCGCAACCAGGCGGACGGCATGCTCTACCAGGCGCGCAAGACCCTCAAGGACAACGAGGGCAAGCTGGACGAGGCCCTCAAGCAGCGCATCGAGGAGCGCATCAAGGCGCTGGAAGAGGTCGCTCAGGGCGACGACCTCAGCACCATCCGGCGCCGGGCGGAGGAGCTCTCCGAGGCGGTGCTGGAGGTGGGCCGGCGCATCTACGAGCAGCAGGCGGCCGCGACCGGCAGCGGCGCCGCGGCAGCCGGCGACGGGGCCGGTTCGGGCGGCGGGGCGACCAGCGGCACCGGCGCGGCGGGCGATGTGTACGACACGGGCTTCCGGTCCAGGGACGACGAGCGGACCGGTACCGGCGGCGACTGAACAGCCGCCGGGGGCCGCTGCAGCCGGCTTTCGCCCCAGGCCATGGAGCCGGCTGGGGGCCGGGCCGGGGTAGGGGCGGTGTGGCTTCCCGGCCGGACGGGGCACCGGCCCGGGCGCCTGCCCGGTGAGGGAGGAGGTGCGGCGTGGCAAAGGACTACTACGCGATCCTGGGCGTGTCCCGGGACGCCTCCCAGGAGGAGATCAAAAAAGCCTACCGGCGGCTGGCCCGCCGCTACCACCCGGACGCCAACCCCGGCGACCCCGAGGCAGAGCGCCGGTTCAAGGAGATCAACGAGGCGTACCAGGTCCTGAGCGACCCCGAGAAGCGAGCGGCCTACGACCGCTTCGGTACCGCCGAGGGGCCGGCGGCCGGCGGCTGGCCGGGCGGCGCCGGTGGCTTCGGCACCGCCGGCGGCCCGGGCGGCGGCTTCGGTCCCTTCGGCGGCTTCGGTGACTTTGACGGCTTCGGCAACTTCGGCCTCGGCGACCTGTTCGACGCGGTCTTCGGCGGCGGGCGGGCGGCCCGGCGGGGCGGTCCCGCGCGGGGTACCGACCTGGAGATGGAGCTGGAGCTCACCCTGGAAGAGGCCGCCCGCGGCGGCCGCCGGGAGATCCGGGTCGAGCGGCCGGAAGAATGCGCCTCCTGCCGCGGCACGGGCGCCGAGGGCGGCCGGCTGGTGAGCTGCCCCCAGTGCGGCGGCAGCGGGCAGGTGCGTACCGCCCGGACCACGCCCTTCGGCCAGTTCGTCACCGTCCAGACCTGCCCGCGCTGCGGCGGGGCGGGCCGGCTGGCGGCGGCGGCGTGCCGGGCCTGCGGCGGCCGGGGCGAGGTGCCCCAGCGCCGCACCCTGGAGATCGACATCCCGGCCGGGGTCGACGACGGCATGCGCCTGCGCCTGCGGGGTCAGGGGCAGCCCGGGCGCCGCGGCGGCCCGCCGGGTGACCTGTACGTGCGCATCCGCATCAAGCCCCATCCCGTCTTCCGGCGGGAGGGCGACGACATCGTGGCCGAGGTGGCCGTCGGCATGGCGCAGGCCGCCCTGGGCGCCCGGCTGCGGGTCCCCACCCTGGACGGCGAAGAGGAGCTGCTGGTGCCGCCCGGCACCCAGCCCGGCGAGGTGATCCGGCTCAAGGGCAAGGGCATGCCGCGGCTGAGGGGGACCGGCCGGGGCGACCAGCTGGTCCGGGTGCGGGTGGAGATCCCGCGGCGGCTTTCCGACCGGGAACGGGAGCTTTTGCTGGAGCTGGCCCGGCTGCGGGGCGAGACCGTATCGGACGAACGCGGCCTGTTCCAGCGCATGCGGGACGCCTTCAACCTGTAGGCAGGACCAGACGGGGGGTTGCCGGTGCGCTGGCTGGAGATGGTGATCGACGTGCCCGCCCAGGCGGCCGAGGCCGCCGCCGCTGCCCTGGTGGAGATCGCGGGCTCCGGCCTGATCTGGGAAGATCGCGACGGTGGCGTGCGCCTGCGGGCATACCTGCCCGAGGAGGGCTTCGAGGAGCGGTACCGGCAGCTGGGGGAGCGCTGGCGGCGGGTGCGGCAGGTCTTCCCGGCCGTCGGGCCCTGGGCGCCGGCGGTACGGGCCCGGGACGAGGCCGAATGGGCGGATGCCTGGAAGGCCTACTTCAAGCCCTTGCCCGTGGGCCGGCACCTCCTGGTGGTCCCCGGCTGGCTGCGGGATCAGGTGGACCCGGGTCCCCGGCTGCCCCTGGTTCTGGATCCGGGGATGGCCTTTGGCACGGGGCAGCATGCCTCCACCCGCCTGGCGCTGGAGCTGCTGGAGGAGGTGCTGGTGCCGCCGGGGGGAGACGGGAGCCAGGAAGCCCCCGCCGGTCCGGCGGCCCCGTCCCATGCCGCGGGTGCCGCCGGCGCGCCGGCAGCAGGCCCGGAGCCCGCTTCCCTCCGGGATAGCGTGCTGGACGTGGGCACGGGGTCGGGCATCCTGGCCATCGCCGCCGCTCGGCTGGGTGCCCCCCGGGTGCTGGCCATCGACATCGACCCGGTGGCCGTGCGGGTGGCCGGGGAGAACGCCGCGGCCAACGGGGTCGCGGAGCGGATCGGCCTGGCTTGCGCGACGCCGGCCGGCCTTCGCCAGGCGCCACCCGCCGGGTGGGCCGGCCACCTGCCCGCCGCCTTGACCGTGGCCAACATCACCGCCGAGGTGCTGGCCGGCATGGTGGACGACCTGGATGCCCTGACCCGGCCGGGCGGCACCATCATCCTTTCGGGGCTGCTGGAGGGCGCGGCCGGCACGGCCGCCCTGGAAGAACGCTGCCACGACCGCGGCTGGCAGCTGGAGGAGCGGCGCCGGGCGGAGGGCTGGGAGGCCTGGCGGCTGCGGCGGCCCGGCGCCACGGCGCCAGAAAAGATTGACGGGACGCCGGCCGGTTCGCCCTCCGGGGCGCAGTAGGAGCGGGAAGGCGGAAGGAAAGGGCATGTTCGTCCCCCACGTCTTTGTCGACCGCGAGCTGGCCCCTGGTGCCGCGGCGCCTCTGGCTGCCGACGACGCCCACCACCTGCTGCGCGTCCTGCGCCGCCGTCCCGGCGATCCCGTGGTGGCCGTCACGCCCGCCGGCCGGCGGTGGCTGGGCCGGCTGGCGCCGGGCTCCCCGCCTCAACTGGAGGCCCGGGAAGAGCTGCCCTCCAGCGAGCCGCCCGTCACCGTCACCCTGGGACAGGGCCTGCCCAAGGGACCAAAAATGGAAGAGGTGGTACGGCACGGCACGGAGGTGGGGGTCGCCCGCTTCGTGCCCGTCCTGGCCGCCCGCTCGGTGAGCCGCCCCGGGGAGGCAGGCGCCGCCCAGCGGGTCCAGCGCTGGCAGCGCATCGCCCGGGAAGCGGCCCGCCAGTCCCAGCGCTCCGCCGTGCCGCAGGTCGAACCGCCCTGTTCTCTGGACGGGCTGCTCTCCCGGGGGGAGGCATGGGACCTGATCCTCATGCCCTGGGAGGAAGAGGAGGCCCGGGGCCTGCGGGAGGAGCTGCAGGCCGCGGCCGCTGCCTGGGGACGCCCGGCCGCCGGCCGGCGGGTGCTGATCCTGGTGGGGCCGGAGGGCGGCTGGGACGCCGGGGAGGTCGAGGCTGCCCGGCGGGCCGGCGCCCGGGTGGTCACCCTGGGGCCCCGCATCCTGCGCACCGAGACGGCGGGGGTCCTGGTGGCCGGCCTGGTGCTGCACGTGCTGGGCGATCTGGGTTAGGCCCGCTGGGCCGCCGCGGGATGGGCCGGCGAAGGCCGCGATGCTCTCCGGGCCGGGCCCCCGGCAGGCGATGGCCGGCGCTCTGCTGCATAGATACCATCGAATAGATACCATCGATGAGAAGCCGCAGGGCCGGTGACAGGCCGCGGTGCCCGGCCGGCCGGGCACCGGTGGCGCCGCCCGGAAGGCCTTCCGGCCGGCGGCGCCTGCCGGACACCATGCGGCCACGGCAGGCTGCGGAAAGGCGGGGAAATCATGAAAGAACACGCGGCGGCCCCCCAGGCCGGCGGGCCCACGCCGGCCCCGCGCCGCGAGGACGGCGGAAGGGCCACCGGACCGGCCGCGGCGGGCCCGGGGGCCGCGCCCGGGCCGCGCCGGCTGCGGGTGGGCATCCTGTTCGGCGGCCGGTCGGGGGAGCACGAGGTCTCCCTGATGTCGGCCCGGTCCGTCTTCGAGGCCATGGATCGGCGGCGGTTCGAGCCCGTGCCCATCGGGATCACCCGGGAAGGCCTCTGGATCCTGCCCCACGATGCGCCGGGCCTGCTGAAGGCAGGGCGGGGGGTCGAACCCGGCGACGGCATCCCCCTGGCCGTGGTGCCCGGCCCGCAGGGTGCCCGCCTGCTGCTGCTGGAGGCCGGCGGCGGAGCCGGTTCGTCCGCAGCCGGAGGGGCCGGGGAGGACGGGGCGCCCGTGCAGGGGCGCCGGCTCGAGCCGCTGGACGTGGTCTTCCCCGTGCTGCACGGCACCTTCGGTGAAGACGGCACCGTCCAGGGGCTTCTGGAGCTGGCCGGCATCCCCTACGTGGGGGCCGGCGTCATGGCGTCGGCCGTCGGCATGGACAAGGCCGTCATGAAGGAGCTTTTCCGGGCTCGGGGCCTGCCCGTGGTGCCCTTCCTGGTGGTGACGGCCGCCCGCTGGCGCCGGGAGCCGGCGGCGGTGCTGGACGCCATCGAGCAGTCCCTGGGCTACCCCTGCTTCACCAAGCCCGCCAACCTGGGGTCCAGCGTGGGCATCACCCGCTGTCCCGACCGGGCCACCCTGGAGGCCGGCCTGGCCGAGGCCTTCGCCTACGACCGCAAGGTGGTGGTCGAGCGCGGCGTCGACGCCCGGGAACTGGAGATCAGCGTGCTGGGCAACGACGACCCCGTGGCCTCGGTGCCGGGCGAGATCCGGCCCCGGGACGCGTTCTACACCTACCAGGCCAAGTACACCGAGGGCGGATCGGACCTGATCGTGCCGGCCCAGCTTCCTCCCCGGGTGGTGGAGGAGATGCAGCGGCTGGCCATCGCGGCCTTCCAGGCCATCGACGCCGCCGGCCTGGCCCGGGTGGACTTCTTCCTCGAGCGGGCCACCGGCCGGCTGCTGGTCAACGAGATCAACACCATCCCCGGCTTCACCGCCCTGAGCATGTACCCCAAGCTGTGGGAGGCGGCGGGCCTGCCCTATCGCGACCAGATCACCCGCCTCATCGAACTGGCGCTGGAGCGGCATGGTGAACGGGCCCGCCTCCGGACAACCTATGGAGACGGGGCATGAGGCGCCCCGGGAGACGGGCAGGGGGCGCCCGGGAGGCTCCTCCAGGCACCTGAAGGACCCCGGCCCCCGTGTGGCGAAACTGGCTTTGATCCCGCCGGCGGGAGCAAGGACAGGGAGGTGAAGCCCGTGGCGGATTGCCTGTTCTGCCGGATCGTCGAGGGGCAGTTGCCCGCCGACAAGGTCTACGAAGACGAGCACGTCCTCGCCTTCCGGGACATTAACCCCCAGGCGCCGCAACACGTCCTGGTGATCCCCAAGCGGCACATCGCCTCCCTGAACGAGGCGGGGGACGACGACGTCCCCGTGCTCGGGCACCTGCAGCGGGTGATCCCCGAGGTGGCCCGCCGGGTGGGCGTGGCCGAGAGCGGGTACCGGGTGGTGGTCAACACCGGGCGCGATGCCCTGCAGACCGTCTTCCACGTGCACTACCACGTGCTGGGCGGTCGCACCCTGCAGTGGCCACCCGGCTGATGGCTCCCTGCGGCCACCCCGGTGGCCGGAGGTCGTGGCTGGGAAGGAGGGATCCGGGGTGGCCGAGATCAAGCGCCGGGAAAACGAAACCCTGGACGACGCCCTGCGCCGGTTCCGCCAGGCTTTGCGCAAAGCCGGCATTCTCGGCGAGGTGCGCCGGCGCGAGCACTACGACAAGCCCAGCGTGCGCAGGAAGAAGAAGAGCGATGCCGCCCGCCGTCGCCGGCGGAGCCGCTAGGGTCGCCGAGCGCCCGGACGCTCCGCCCGGGACGGCCGTGACGGCCGGGTCGCGCCGTGACGGCCGGGTCCCCCAAGACCGGTGGTGCCTCGGAGGGAGACGCCACGGCGAGGGGCCCGGGGCGGGCACTTGGGGCACCGGGGCGACGGGGCGGCGGGGGAGGTCTTCCCATGTCCCTGAAGGAGCGCCTGGAACAGGACATGAAGGAGGCCATGAAGGCGCGGGAGGCGGGCAAGACCCGCCTCTCGGTCATTCGCATGGCCCGGGCTGCCATCAAGAACGAGGAGATCGAGCGGGGACATCCCCTCAGCGATGACGAGGTGTTGCAGGTCCTGGCGCGGGAGAAGCGCCAGCGCCAGGAGGCCCTGGAGGAGTACCGCCGGGCGGGCCGGCAGGACCTGGTCGAGCAGATGGAGGAAGAGATCCAGGTCCTGGCGTCCTACCTGCCCGAGCCGCTGACCGAGGCCGAGCTCACCCTGCTGGCGGAAGAGGTCATCGCCCAGGTGGGCGCCCGGGGGCCGCAGGACATGGGCAAGGTCATGGGCCAGCTGATGCCCCGCATCCGCGGCCGGGCCGAGGGCAGCGACGCCAGCCGGATCGTGCGGGAACTGTTGGGCCGGATGAACTAGCCGGGCCCGGTGTCTTGGTCGCCAGGACCCTGGCCCGCACAGGTCACGGGCCCGCCGGGCCGGCAGGGCTCGGCCGGCCCCATCGCATGGGGGAGACCGGGGGAGGCAGGCTCAGGTGGTGAACCCGAACCGGTTCCGGACGGTCCTTTTGCGGCTGGCCGGCCTGCTGGCCCTGCTGGCCGCCCTGGTGGGCCACGGGCTGGGCGGCGGCCCGCCGGCGGCAGCCCAGGAGGCGTCGCCCGCCAGCGGCCCGCCCCAGCGGGTGCTGGTCATCCCCGTGCGCGGCAACATCGAACCCGGTCTGGCCCGCTTCGTCCGCCGGGGGCTGGAACAAGCCCGTCGCGACCGGGCGGCGGTCCTGCTGGAGATCAGCACCTTCGGCGGCCGGGTGGACGGGGCCACCGACATCCGCGACGCCATCAACGCCGCAGCCGCGGCCGGGGTGCCCGTGGCTGCCTGGGTTCCCGACCGCGCCATCTCCGCCGGGGCGCTGATCGCCATCGCCGCTCCCTCCCTCTACATGGCGCCCGACGCCACCCTGGGCGCCGCCGAGCCGCGTCCCGCCGACGAGAAGACCATCTCCTACGTCCGCGCCGAATTCGAAGCCGCCGCCCGCAGCCGCGGCCGCGACCCCCAGGTGGCCGCCGCCATGGTGGACAAGGACGTGGCCGTCCCCGGCCTGGTGGAGCGCGGCCACATCCTCACCCTCACCGGCGAGCGGGCGCGGGAGATCGGCTTCATCGAGGGGGTGGCGGCCAGCCGCCAAGCCGCCCTGGAGGCAGCAGGGTGGAGCGGCCTGCCCGTGGACGAACTGGCCCCCACGGCCGCCGAGCGGGTGGCCCGGTTCGTCACCGACCCCGTGGTGGCGCCGATCCTGCTGTCCCTCGGCATGGCGGGGCTGGTGGCCGAGTTCTACGTCCCCGGTTTCGGCTTCCCCGGCATCGTGGGCCTGTTGAGCCTGGCCCTGTTCTTCGGCGGCCATCTGCTGGCCGGCATCGCCGGGTGGGAGATCCTCCTGCTCTTCCTGGTCGGCGTGCTGTTGCTGGCGGTGGAGCTGCTGATGCCGGGCTTCGGCGTGTTCGGGGTGGCCGGGCTGCTGGCCATCGGCGCGGCCATCGTGCTGGTGACCGGGGACCCCGTGCGGGGGTTGCAATCCCTTTTGATCGGCCTTGCCGTGACCGCCGGGGTGCTGATCGTCCTGGCCCGGGTGGCCGGCCGCAGGGGCCTCTGGCGCCGGCTGGCCCTGCCCACCCGCCTGGGGGAGGCCGAGGGCTTTCGCGCCACGGCGGAAGACCCGGCGCTGGTGGGGATGGCAGGAACGGCCCTCACTCCGCTGCGGCCGGCGGGGACGGCGGCCATCGCCGGGCGGCGCGTGGATGTGGTGACGGAAGGGGAGTACCTGGCCGCCGGGACGCGGGTGGAGGTGATCCGGGTGGAAGGGCGCCGGGTGGTGGTGCGGGCGGCCGGACCCGAGACCGGTCCGGGGGGTTCCGGGGAGGCGGCCCCTGGCGCCGCGGCCGGTTCCGGCCCCGCCGCCGGTTCCGGTGGCAGCACCGCTGCCGGCTCGGGGGCCGGAGAGGGGTCCCATGGGGACTAGGGTGCCGGGATCCCGGGCGGTGCCGCTGCAGGCTCTGGCGGCGCCCCTGGCGCCACCGGGCAAGCAGCCTCTGCACCTGTGCCCGGGACGTCACCTGGCGCCGGCCCCCGGTCGAGGGCCAGGCCAGCGGCAGCAGGCAGTCGACGAGGGCGGGAGACCGGCGGCCAGGGCCGCGGGTGCGAGGGGCGAAGCCGCCGGGCGGCGGCAAGGGCGAGGCAAGGGGAGGGGACGACCATGGATCTTTCCTGGCCGGTTCTTCTGGTGAGCATCGGCCTCATCCTGGTGGGCCTGACGGTCCTGTTCAGCTTCATTCCCGTGGGGCTCTGGATCTCGGCCCTGGCGGCAGGGGTGCGGGTGCCCATCATCACCCTGATCGGGATGCGGCTGCGCCGCGTTCCACCCCACCGGATCATCAACCCGCTGATCAAGGCGGACAAGGCCGGCATCGACGTCAGCCTGGACAAGCTGGAGGCCCATTACCTGGCCGGCGGCAACGTGGACCGGGTGGTCGACGCCCTGATCGCCGCCCAGCGGGCGGAGATCCCGCTGACCTTCGAGCGGGCGGCGGCCATCGACCTGGCGGGGCGTGACGTGCTGCAGGCGGTGCAGGTCAGCGTCAACCCGCGGGTGGTGGAGACGCCCGTGGTGGCCGCCGTGGCCAAGGACGGCATCGAGCTTCGGGTCAAGGCCCGGGTCACCGTGAGGGCCAACATCGACCGGCTGGTGGGCGGCGCCGGCGAGGAGACCATCATCGCCCGAGTGGGCGAGGGCATCGTCACCACCGTCGGCTCCGCCGAAGACCACAAGGCGGTGCTGGAGAATCCCGACTCCATCTCCCGGGTGGTGCTCAGCAAGGGGCTGGACGCGGGCACGGCCTTCGAGATCCTGTCCATTGACATCGCCGACGTGGACGTCGGCCGCAACATCGGCGCCCAGCTGCAGATGGACCGGGCGGAGGCCGACAAGAACATCGCCCAGGCCAAGGCGGAGGAACGCCGCGCCATGGCGGTGGCCGCCGAGCAGGAGATGCGGGCCAGGGTCCAGGAAATGCGGGCCAAGGTGGTCGAGGCCGAGGCCCAGATTCCCCTGGCCATTGCCGAAGCCTTCCGGCAGGGCCGCCTGGGCGTGTTCGACTACTACAACCTGCGCAACCTCCAGGCCGACACCGAGATGCGTGCCTCCCTGGCGGGCGGTCCGGGCCAGGACGAAGGGGTGCCGCCGCGGCAGGAGACGTGAGCCGGGCGGCGGCCCGGGCGCCGGCGGCTTCCCCGGCGCCCGGGGCTGCCGCTGCCGGCAGGGCTCGACGCCGCGCCGGTTCCTCCGGGTTCGGGCGCCGGGAGGTGGGCGGTGGTGAACGGCTGGTTGGAGTGGCTGCTGGAATCGGGAATCAATCTGGCCATCCTGCTCGGGGTCCTGGCCAGCGTCGCCCGGGGCCTGGCCGATTTCTACCGGAAACGGCCGGGTCAAGGGGCCGGGCCGGCACCGGACCGCCCCGCGGCCGGACGGCGGGAGCCCCCAGCGCACAAGGAGCCCGGGCGGGAGCTGGCGCCGCCCGGCCCGCAGTCGGCGCGGCCCCGCGGGTTCGGGGAACCGGGCCGGGCGGAAGCCCCAGGATTCCCGGCTGCTCAGGGCCGAGGGGACGGCCCGGACGGTAGGTCTCCAGGGCACCGTCCCCCCGCTGCAGCAGAGGCCCCGCGGCCGCGGGCCGGCCGCCCGCAGGTGCCGGCCCGGGGGCCCCGGACCGGTCCCCGGCGGGACCTTTGGGGCGACCTCTGGGGTGACCTCCTGTCCCAGCTGGAAGATCTGCTACGGGAGACCGACATCGCGCTGCCCCGCGACGAACCCGGGCGAGCCCGGCCGCCGGCCCGCAGCCGCCCGGAGGCGGGCGAGGCGGCGCCGGAACATCGGCCGTTGACCGGCCGGGCGGGCACCGGCGGCAGAGGTCCAGGGCGGGCGGGTGGCGAAGGACGGGCCGGCCGGGAGGGGGTGCCCGGCGGTGAGGGCCTCTGGGGCGGCGAGGGCGGCCCCGGCGGGGAGGGCCTTCCCGGCGGAGAGGGAAGCCCCGGCCGGGAGGGCGGGCCGGGCCGCGAGGGCCGGCTCACCCGGGAGGGGCCTGCCGGAAGGCACGCGGCTCCCGCCCGGGCAGGCGTCCGGGCCGGCGCCGGGGCCACGGCTGCCCCGGGCGGCCAGGCGGCCGCCGCCACGGGGGATGGGGGTGCCGCGCCGGGCCCGGCCGCTCCCGGCCGGCAGGGACCCCTGCCGCCGGCGGCCGCGGTCGCCCTGATGGCGCCGGCGGCCCGCCGGGAAGCCCTGCGCACCGCCTGGGTCTGGACGGAGGTGCTGGGCCGGCCCCGCGCCCTGCGCCCGTGGACGCCGGAACCCCCTCTTCGCCGCAAGCCGTGACGCCCGAACTTCCGCGAACGACTCAGGTCCGGCAGGGGCCGCGGTAACGCCGCGGCCCCTGCCGCGTTGCCCGGGGAGAGCCGGTGGCCGCCGGCAAGGCCCCCGACCCCGGTGCGGGGCCATGACCTGCCCATCATATCCCTCCGTCCCCCGCCGTAACCTTCAGCGGAGGCTTGTGCACGAAGGAGGCAGCGCCTTGGCGCGGGACGGGCGCGGGGGCGGAGCAGGCGGAGGGGTCGCCGGTGGGGAGGGGTGGCGCCAGTGGCTGGCGGGCCTGGAGGACTCCCTTGCCGGTGCCCTGGAGCTGCCGCGGGATGCGGTACGCAACCTTCCCCGCATCACCTTGCTGGGCGGGCTCGAGCTGGTGGTTGAGAATCACCGGGGAGTCCTCTTCTTCGCTCCGGGCCGGGTGCTGGTGGCCGTGCCCGGCGGCCGCCTGGAGGTCACGGGCCGGGAGCTGGCCATCGGCCGGATCGACCGGGAACAGCTGCGCCTGCAGGGCCAGGTGGAACAGCTGCGCTTCCTGCCGGTGTCCGGCGGCGGGGAAGAAAGCGGCAGGGCCGGGCCCCGCAGGACGGGCGGCTTCTCCGGCAGAGGCGCCTCCCGTCCGGGAGGGAAGGCCCGGTGACCCGAGGGCTGTGGCAGTTTTTGCTGGGCGCGGTGGAGGTGACCGTCAGCCCCTCGCCCCGGGGCCGCCGGTTCGTCCCCCTGTCCAAGCGCCGGCCGGGGGATCCCGCCCCGGCACCGGGTGACGATCCCGGCCTGCCCCGAACCGGGCCCGAGGCCTTTCTCAACCTGGCGGCCGCCCGGGGGCTGGTCCTCTGGCGAGTGCGCCGGCGGGAAGACGGGTCCCTGCGGGGCTGGGTGGCCGCCGGCCAGGTGGGTGGCCTGCGGCCGGTGGCCCGGGCCGCCCGCTGCCGGGTGCGCTTCGGCCGGCGGGTGGGCTGGCCCTTTTTGTGGCGCCGCCTGCAGCGGCGAAAGGTGCTGCTGGGGGGCGCCCTGGTGACCGCGCTGCTGGTCCATTACCTCTCCGGTGCCATCTGGTTCATCGAGATCCGGGGCCTTGAGCACCTGCCGGAGGCCGTGTTGCGGCAGGAGCTGGCCCGGGCCGGCCTCCGCCCCGGGGTGCGCCAGGATGCCATCGACCTCCGCCAGCTGGCCGAGCGGCTGCCCCTCGAGGTGCCGGGGGTGGCCTGGGTGGGCATCACCCGTTACGGCGTCAAGGTCGTGCTGGATGTGGTGGAAAAGGATCCCCCGCCCGCCATGCCCGCCGACCGGCCGGCCCACGTGGTCGCCCGCCGGCCGGGCGTCGTCGTCCAGGTCATGGCCTTGCGGGGTGAGCCGGTGGTCCAGCCCGGCCAGGTGGTGAAGGCCGGGCAGATCCTGATTCGCGGCGCCTACCTGCCGCCGCCTCCCCCCGATCCCGGCCGCGGCGGCAGCCCGTCCCCGTCCCCCAGCCAGGGCAAGCCGGTGGCCGCCCTGGGCCGGGTGCTGGCCCGGACCTGGTACAGCGAGTACCGCGAGGTATCCCTGGAGCAGACCCAGCCCGTGCGCACGGGACGCTCGTCGACCCGAATCGTCCTGCGTATCGGATCCTGGCGCCTGCCGGTATACTGGCAGCGAGGGTATCCAGGACGCTACGAGGTCGAGCGCCGGGTCCTGGTGGCCATCCCCGGCTGGAGGGATGGCCCGCCGCCTGTCGAACTGCTCAGGGAAACGCGCCACCAGGTGGTGCTGGCCCGGCACGTGCTGACACCTCAGCAGGCGGTGCGGCGGGTGGAGCGGCAGGTGGTGGCCCGGGTGACCGCCGGCCTGCCGCCGGGAAGCCGGGTGGTGGCGGTGCGCAGCCAGGTGGTGCAGCAGGGCGCCGGGTTCGCCGGGGTCCGCACCACCGTCGAGGTGATCGAGGACATCGGCGTCCAGCGCCCCTTTCAGCCGCGGTAGGCGGCGCGGACTCCGGCGGGATGGGCCCCGGGGCTGGGCTCGGGGCGCAGGCCCGAGGCTCCCTGTCCGGCTGCCCTCCCGGAAGCGGAACCGGTCCCGCGGCGGGACCGGTTGGTGAGCGAGGGCCGGCCGCTCATCCTGCGGCCGGGGTGGCGGGCCGGTCTCGACCCGCCACCGCCGCGGGGCGCAGCCTGCCGGGCCCGGGGCGCGGGAGGACCTCACCCGGCGCACGAAGGAGGGCGATGGGCTCCTTGCCCGATGCGCGGCAGCCCAACGGTGCGGCGCCGCCGGCCGCCGAAGGCCACGTGGCCGTGATCGACCTGGCGGACCACAGCGAAGCGCTGCAGCTCTTCGGGCGCGGGGACCAGAACCTGCGCCTGATCCAGGACAGCTTTCCCGTGCAGATCGTGTCCCGGGGTGATCACATCCGCCTGCGCGGCCGCCCCGAGGAGGTGCGGCAGGTCGCCACGCTGTTCGAGGGCCTTCTGCAGCAGGTGCGGCGCGGGGTAGCCCTGGGGCCCGAAGACGTGCGTTACGCCATCCAGCTGGCGCGGGAGGGGCGGGCCGAGCGCATCCCCGAGGTGACCGACGACGTCATCGTGACCACGGCCCGGGGCAAGCCGATTCGCCCCAAAACCCTGGGCCAGCGTCGTTACGTCGAGGCCATCCGCGAGAACGGCATCGTCTTCGGCATCGGGCCCGCAGGGACGGGCAAGACCTATCTGGCCATGGCCGTGGCCATCGCCAGTCTCAAGGCCCACCAGGTGGCCCGCATCATCCTGACCCGGCCCGCCGTAGAGGCCGGCGAGAAGCTGGGCTTCCTCCCGGGCGATCTCCAGGAGAAGG
Source organism: Thermaerobacter sp. PB12/4term (assembly GCF_003403315.2). Classification (NCBI taxonomy): domain Bacteria; kingdom Bacillati; phylum Bacillota; class Clostridia; order Eubacteriales; family Clostridiales Family XVII. Incertae Sedis; genus Thermaerobacter; species Thermaerobacter sp. PB12/4term. Next base: position 2,598,044 of record NZ_CP048407.1, on the reverse strand, counting down.
TCGACCCCTACCTGCGGCCCCTGTACGATGCGCTGTGGGACATGCTGGGCGTCGAGACCTTCCAGAAGTACATGAACCGGGGCCTGATCGAGGTGGCCCCCCTGGCCTACATGCGCGGGCGTACCCTGGACGATTCGTTCATCATCCTGGACGAGGCGCAGAACACCACCCCCGAACAGATGAAGATGTTCCTCACCCGCCTGGGCTTTGGCTCCAAGGCGGTGGTGACGGGCGACGTGACCCAGGTCGACCTGCCCCGGGGGCGCCACTCGGGCCTGGCCCACGTCCAGCAGGTCCTCAAGGGCATCGAGGGCATCCAGTTCGTCTACCTGACGGAGCGGGACGTGGTGCGCCACCCCCTGGTGCAGCAGATCATCCTCGCGTACGAGGCGTACGAGCGCCAGGAAGAACAGGCTGCGGCCGGCCGCGACGGGACGCACCGGGAGGGTGGAGCGGTGCCGCCGGCCGGTGGCCCCGGGGAAGGGCGCCCCAACGGTGGGCAGGGTGCGGGCGAGGCGGCCGGCCGTCCTGGCGCCGGGATGCCGGCCCAGCAAGCCGGGCGGTGAGCTCCCGCCCGGCCACCTCGAGCGACGCCTGTGCCGGGAGTGGACAAGATGGACGGAGGTTTTGCCGGCCTGGGGCGGTGGCTTGATCGCCACCTGGGCGAGCAGTGGCGGGAGCCCCAGGTGCGGCGCTTCATGTGGAGTGGCCTGTTCTTCCTGTGTTTCACGCTGCTGCTGGCCACGGCGGTGGCGCCGGCCCAGGTGCGGGTGCGGCCCGGCCAGGCGGCACCCCGGGATCTGGTGGCGCCCAAGCAGCTCATCGACCGCCCGGCGACGGAACGCCTCCGCCAGGAGGCGGCCCGGGCCGTCCCCGACCAGTACCAGGAGGACGATTCGGCCGCCGAGCAGGCCCGGCGGGACCTGGAGGCCGCCTTTGCCGCCGTGGCTGCCGTGCAGGACGCCATGGCCCGGCGGGGCCAGGCGGACGGCCAGGGCGCGCCTGCGGAGGCCGCCCCCACGGCTGCGGATCGCAGCCGCCTGGAAGAGCGGCTGGGCTTTTCTCTTCCGGCGGAGGTGGCGGACGCCGTCCTGGCGGCCGGCAAGGGCACGCTGGAGGCCATGCGCCGCGACCTGTGGACGCTGGTGCGGCGGGAGCTGGACCAGGGGATCAAGGAAGACCAGCTGGCCGCCACCCGGCTGCGGCTGGGCGAGGAGATCGAGAACCTGGACTACCCCCAGCCCCTGCGGCAGTTCATGCGCCAGGTGGGCAGCCGCGTGCTGCGGCCCAACCTGATCTTCGACCGGGAAGGCACCGAAGAGGCCCGGCGCAGGGCCATGGAACAGGTTGATCCGGTGGTCATCGTCCCCGGCGAGGTCATCGTGGAAGCCGGGGAGAAGGTGACGGAAGAGGACATGGTCCGCCTGCGGGACGCGGGCCTGCTGCAGGAAGACCCCTGGGACCTGGCGGGCATCTGGGCGGGCACGGGCCTGCTGGTGCTGCTGGGCATGGCGGCCGGGGGCGCGTACCTGGCTACCTTTGATCGCCGGGTTTACGAGGACGAACCGCGGTTCGTCCTGTTCGGCCTGGTGCCGGTGATCACCTTGGTCTTTGCCCGCCTGCTCCAGCCCGTGTCGCCCTACCTGATGCCGGTGGCCACGGGACCCATGTTGCTGGCGGTCTTGCTGAACCCTCGCACGGCCCTGGTGGCGGCCATGCTGCTCTCCGTGGCGGTGGGGGTGATGGCCGGCGACGGCCTGCGGTTCGGCATCGTGACCTTCCTCGGAGGGGCGGCGGCGGCCTTTTCCGTCTCCCGCCTGGGGCACCGGTCCGACTTCATCCGGGCCGGGGCCATCATCGCGGGCGTCAACGCGGCGTCGACCCTGGCCCTGGCCCTGATGTTCGGCAGCCCGCCCCTCACCGGGCTCGAGGTCTGGAAGCAGGTGGGCTGGTCGGCCTTCGGCGGGCTGCTGGCGGCCATTCTCACCATCGGCCTGCTGCCCTTCCTGGAGAGCTTTTTCGGCCTTGTCACGCCGGTCCGCCTGATCGAACTGGCGAACCCCAACCAGCCGCTGCTGCGCCGGCTGCTGGTGGAGGCGCCCGGCACCTACCACCACAGCCTGATGGTGGCCAACCTGGCCGAGGCGGCGGTGGAGGAGATCGGCGGGAACTCCCTGCTGGCGCGGGTGGGAGCCTACTACCACGACGTGGGCAAGATCCGGCGCCCCTACTTCTTCATCGAGAACCAGTTCGGGGGCGAGAACCCCCATGACAAGCTGTCGCCTAACCTCAGCGCCCTGATCATCACCGCCCACGTCAAGGACGGCATCGAGCTGGCACGGCAGCACGGCCTGCCGGAAGAGATCATCCGGTTCATCCGGGAGCACCACGGGACCACCAGGGTGGAATACTTCCTGCGGCGCGCGCAGGAGATGGGTGAGCCGGACCAGGTGCTGGAGGGCAACTTCCGCTACGACGGCCCGCCCCCCACCACCCGCGAGACGGCGGTGGTGATGCTGGCCGACGGGGTGGAGGCGACAGTCCGGTCCCTGGGACATCTGACCCCGGGCCGCATCGAGCAGGTAGTGCGCAAGATCATCAAGGACCGCCTCAACGACGGCCAGCTGGACCGGGCCGACCTCACCTTCCGCGACCTGGACCGGATCGCCAGCACCTTCGTCCGGGTCCTGACGGGGATCTTCCATCACCGCATCGAGTACCCTGAGGTGGTGCTCAAGGAGATGGAGCGGGCCCGGCGCAAGGAAGGGCCGCCCTCCCGGACCGGGTCCCGGCCACCCCAGGCCCCGGAGCCGGCCGGGCCGGAGCGGGCCGGGACGGGAGCGGATGAGCCGCCGGGACCGGCCGCGGGAGCCGGCGGCCCCGGCAGCCACCGCCCCCCGGACGGCGGCGACTGAGACCGGGCAGCTGAGATCGAAGGAGAGGGGAGTCCGGCCGGCCTGGGGCGGCCCGGCCGGAGGCAACGAAGCAGGAGGGAACGGGATGCACCAGGATGGCGGCGCCGTGCCGTCCCAGCCCGTGCTGGCGATGGACAACCACCAGGACCGGCTGGCCGTGCCACCCCACTGGGATCGCCTCCTGCCGGCGGTGGTGGGCCGCCTGCTGGCGGCCGAGGGCCTTGGGGTCCCCGTGGAGGTCTCCCTCACCTTCGTCGACGACGTGGCCATTCAGGAACTCAACCGGCGTTACCGAGGCAAGGACGCGCCCACCGACGTGCTCTCCTTTCCTCAGCTGGACTCGGACGAGGTGGCCGCGCTGGTGCGGGAGCCGGCCGTCCCCGCCCAGGTGGCGCCCGGGCCGGAGCCGGTGCCCCTGGGTGACGTGGTGATCTCCCTGGAGCGGGCGGCGGCCCAGGCCCGGGATTACGGCCACTCCCTGGACCGGGAGGTGGCCTACCTGCTGGCCCACGGTGTGCTCCACCTGCTGGGCTACGACCACCCCGACGCGGAGGGCGAGCGGCGCATGCACGAGAAGGCGGAAGCGGCGCTGGCCGCCTGCGGGCTGAGCCGGCCATGACGGGCGGCCGGCGGCCCAGCTTCGGCCGGGCCGGCACCCTGGCCGAGTCCTTCCGCTACGCGTGGGCCGGCTTCCGCTGGATCTGGGCCACCGAGGCCAACATGCGCCTGCACTTCGCTGCCGCCACGCTGCTCTTCACCGCCGCCTGGTGGCTCGGGGCCGCGTCCTGGCAGTGGGCCGTCCTGATCCTGGCGGCCGGGATGGTCATCCTGCTGGAGTGGCTCAACACGGCCATCGAAGGGGCGGTGGACCTGGCCACGGAGGAGTTCCGGCCTCTGGCCGGCCGGGTCAAGGATGTGGCCGCGGGGGCCGTGCTGGCGGCCGCCCTGCTGGCCACCCTGACGGGGGTGGTGGTGCTGGGTGAGGGGCTGCTGCAGCTCCCCGGCCTGTTCCTGGCCCACGCCCGGGAAGCGCCCTGGCGGCTCTTGCCCCTGCTCCCTGCGCTGTATTTCGCCGTGAGCTCCCTGGGCGTTCGCCGGGCGACCCGGGACGAACCGGTCCCCCGCCCCCCTGCACGGGACCGGCGGCGGGCAGGTGCCCGCCGGCCGGCCCGGTAGGCTGGCCCGGCCGGGCCGTCCCCCGCCGTTCGCCGGTCGCCGCCGGGACCTGCCTGGGACCACCGCGGGTGCCAGGGGGACGCGCCGGCGGAGCCGCAAAGCGGCCATCCCATTCCAGCCTGACGGGAGGAGGAGACACCCTTGCCGCCGTCACCGCGCGAGCCATCCCTGCCGCCGTCGCCGGAGCGGGCCGGTCGCCGGCCCGCCGTCCCGCACCTTCACCCCGGCCGGAGGCTCGTCCCGGGCCCGGTCCTGGCCCTGGCCATGCTGATCCTGGCCGGCGTGGCGCTGGTCCTTCCCGCGTGCAGCCGGTCGGGGCCGGCCACGGCCCCGCCATCGCCACCACCCCCCGGACCGGCCGAACCCGCCCCAACGCCGCCGGCGGCGGTGAACCCGCTGACGGGCCTGCCGCTCGACGACCCGGCCCTCCTGGAGCAGCGCCCGATCCTGGCCAGCATCGACAACCATCCTGACGCCCGCCCCCAGGCGGGACTGGCGGCGGCCGATCTGGTGTATGAGGTGCCCGCGGAAGGCGGCATCACCCGCCTGCTGGCCCTGTTCGTCACCCAGCGGCCGGAGCGGGTGGGGCCCGTGCGCAGCTCGCGCCACTATTTTCTGGACCTGGCGGCCGAATGGGATGCCCTGTACGTCCACGCCGGCGGCAGCCCCCAGCACTATGCCCGCATCGGGGCCAGCGGCCTGGATGACCTGGACGGCGTCCGCTCCGATCCCCGGGGCGGGGGACGGCGGGTCTTCACCCGGGACAACGGCCGGGCGATGCCCCATAATCTTTATGCATCCTTGCCGGTGGCCGTGGCGGCCGCGGAAGAACGCGGCTGGGCCGTCACGGCGCAGCCGCCGGCCGCCCCCTTCACCTTCCTGGACCCCGGAGCCCGTCCGGCGGGCCAGGAGGTAGAGGAACTGGTCATCCACTGGCCCGGCTGGCGCCAGGGGTGGGTGCGCTACCGGTGGACGGGGCAAGGCTTCCGGCGGGAGACCGCCTTCGGCCCCCATACGGCCGAGGAGACCGGGCAGCCCCTGGCGCCGGCGAGCCTGCTGATCCAGTACGTCCCGTCCCGGCCCATCGCCGGCGATGCGGCCGGGCGGCTGGACGTGGAGGTGACCGGTTCCGGGCGCCTGCTCATCGCCACCGGCGGGCGGTGGCGGGAGGGGCGCTGGGAGAAGCCGTCTGCTGCCGCACCTACCCGCTGGCTGGAGGCCGGCGGCCAGCCCGTGACCCTGGTGCCCGGTCCGGTCTGGGTCCACCTGGTTCCCACGTCCACCCGGGTGGAGATCCAGGGGCCGGACCAGGGGCCGGACGCCGCCGGCGAAACGGACAACCGCCAGGCGCCGGCGGGCAACTAGCCCGGGCAGAGAGGAGGGATGGCGCATGACAACCGGTGGACCGGGGCAGGAGTCGCCGGCCCCTGGCCGGGCCGGAGCCGGCGAGTCGCCCCACGAGCCCCACGAGCGCCGGCCGGACCCGCCCGGCGCTCCGGGCGGGCCGGGCGCCCATCCCGCTCCGGGTGCCCGCGTCCAGGGTTTCCGTTCGGGCTTCGTCGCCCTGATCGGCCGGCCCAACGTGGGCAAGTCGACCCTGCTCAACCAGCTGATCGGGCGGAAGATCGCCATCATGTCCGACAAGCCCCAGACCACCCGGACCCGGATCCTGGGGGTGCTCAACCGGCCCGGGGCCCAGCTGGTCTTCGTCGACACGCCGGGCATCCACAAGCCCCAGCACCTGCTGGGCGAGCACATGGTCCAGATCGCCCGCCGCACTCTCCAGGAGGTGGAGGCCGTCTGCTGGCTGGTGGAGGCTCCGGACCGGGAACCGGGGCCGGGTGACCGGTTCATCGCCGAGCAGCTGGCCGGTCTCAAGACGCCGCGGGTCCTGGTGGTCAACAAGATCGACCAGGTGGCCCCGGGGGAGGTGCCGGCCATCGCAGCCCGCTTTGCGGAGCTGGGTACCTTTGCCGCGGTCCACCCCGTCTCCGCCCTGCACGGGGTCGGCGTCGCCGAGCTGGTTGGGACCCTGGAGGGCCTGCTGCCGGAGGGGCCCCGGTTCTTCCCCGAGGATATGGTGACCGACCAGCCCGAGGCTCAGATCATGGCGGAGCTCATCCGGGAGCAGATCCTTCACCTGACCCGGGAAGAGGTGCCCCACGCGGTGGCGGTGCAGATCGAAAAGGTGGAACGCCGGCCCAACGGGGTGGTCTACGTGCCCGCCACCATCTACGTGGAGCGGGAGGGGCAGAAGCGCATCCTGATCGGGGAGCAGGGCCGCATGCTGAAGGAGATCGGGCGCCTGGCGCGGCTCGAGATCGAGGCCCTGCTGGGCTCCCGGATCTACCTGGACCTGTGGGTCAAGGTCAAGCCCGACTGGAGGAACAAGCAGGGCGCCCTGAGCAACTTCGGCTTCCACCAGTGAGGTGGTCCGGTGGCGCAGGCGGAAGGGAACGGGCAGCGGAGACGCCGGAACGCACCGGCCGGCCCCGCCACCGCCGGTGCGGCAGCTCCCTGGCAGGAGCAGCTGGCCCGGGCCGTACAGGACGGCGATGCGGCGGCGGCGGCACGGCTGGCCGGCGAGCTGCACCCGGCGGACCTGGCCGAGTTCGTCCTGAGCCAGGAGCCGGCCCTCCGGGCCCGGCTGCTGGGGTGGCTTCGGCCGGAGCAGGCCGCCCTGGTGGTGGAGGAGCTGCCGGCGCCGGTCCAGTCGGAGATCCTGGCGGTCCTGGACCGCCAGCGGGCCGGGGCCGTCCTGGAGGAGATGTCCAGCGACGAGGTGGCGGACCTGCTGGGCGAGCTGCCGCCCCAGCGGGCGGTCGACCTGCTGAGGCTGCTCCGCGACCGGGAAGCGGCGGACGTGCGGTCCCTGCTGGCATACCTGGACGACACCGCCGGCGGCTTGATGACCACCGAGTTCGTTGCCCTGCAGGACGACCTTACCGCCGCCGAGGCTATCGACGCCCTGCGCCGGCTGGCTCCCGACGCGGAAACGATCTATTACGTCTACGTGGTGGACCGGGAGGAGCGGCTGCAGGGAGTCCTCTCCCTGCGGGAGCTCATCGTGGCGCCGCCAGACACCCCCATCCGCCGCATCATGCGCACCCGCGTGGTGACGGTGCCGCCGGACATGGACCAGGAAGAGGTCGCCCGGGTGGTGGCCAAGTACGACCTGCTGGCGGTGCCGGTGGTCGATGCCGAGGGGCGGATCCTGGGCATCGTCACCGTGGACGACGTGGTCGACGTGCTGGAGGAGGAGGCCAGCGAGGACATCTACCGGCTGACCGCCACGCCCGAGGGGGCGGCGGCCGGCACCTCCTGGCTGCGGGCCCGCCTGCGCCTGCCCTGGCTGGTCGGCCTCTTGCTGGGCGAGCTGGTGGTGGCGAAGGTGATCCAGGGGTTTGAGGGCACCCTGGAGCGGGTGGCGGAGCTGGCCTACTTCATCCCCCTGCTGGCGGCCACCGCGGGCAACGTGGGCACCCAGTCCCTGGCCACGGCGGTGCGGGGGCTGGCCACGGGGGAGATCGCCCGCGGCGAAGCGCTGCGGGTCCTGGGGCGGGAGCTGCAGGTGGGGTTGCTCCTGGCGCTGGTGCTGGCGCTGACCAGCACCGGCCTGGTCTACGCGGTGCTGGGCAACGGCGCGGTGGCGGTGACGGTGGGGACGGCCATGGGGCTCAACACCCTGGTGGCGGCGGCCATCGGCGTGGTGGTGCCCCTGGCCCTGCACGGGCTGCGGGTCGACCCGGCCGTGGCGTCGGGCCCCTTCGTCACCACCACCCTGGACGTGGTGGGCACCCTGGTGTACTTTCTCACCGCCACGTGGCTGCTGTTCCGCGTCGCGGGCTGATAGCGCCGCCGGGCGACCAGGCGCGGAGCGGCCCTCGTGGTGCCATCCCAACCGGGCCCCACGCAGCCCGCCCGGGCCGGGGAGGTGGGCGGCATGCCCCTCTACAGCGTGGAAGGGATCGTGCTCAGGACCAGGGAGTACGGCGAGCGGGACCGCCTGGTCACCCTGGTGGACCGGGACGGGACCCGCCGCACCGTGCTGGCCAAGGGGGTGCGCCGCCCGCGCAGTTCCCTGGCGGCCGGGGTGCAGCCCTACACCTACAGCCGGTTCCTCCTGTGGAAAGGGCGCTCCCTGGACGGGGTAAGCCAGGTCCAGGTGCTGGACGCCCACGCCGGCCTGCGGGGGAGCCTGGAGGCCCTGGCGGCCGCCGCCTACGTGGCCGAGCTGGCCGAGGCGTTCACCCATGAAGGGGCACCGAGCCCCGGGGTCTTCCCCGTGCTGCTGGCGGTGCTGCGGGGGCTGGCGGCGGCCCCGGCCGACCGCGTGGCCCAGGGGCTCTGGCTGCGCTATGCGGAGCTCAGGCTGCTCGATCTGGCCGGCCTGGGCATCCAGCTGGAGGCCTGCCAGGACTGCGGGCGGCCGCTGGTGCTGCCGGGCGGGCGCGGCGCCGGTGGAGGCCCGCCGTCGGCGCCTGGAGAAGGAGCCATGCCCGCGGGTTACAGCGCCGAGATGGGCGGCGCCCTCTGCCGAAGGTGCCGGCCGGGCCGGCCGGCGGCCCTGTCCCTGGACCCCGCCACCTGGCAGGTGCTGCGCCTGGCCGGGCGGCTGAACCCCCAGCTGGCGGCCCGGCTGCGGCCGGCGCCGGCGACCCTGGCCCGGGCGGCGGAGGTGACCCAGACCCACCTGGTCTACCACCTGGGCCGGCCCTTTCGATCGGCCGGCATTTTGGCAATACTGGATGAAGCAACGATGCTGCCGGCGGGAGAGCCGCCGGCGGCGCCGCGGGCGGCCCCACCGGTGCAGCCGCCGGCGGGGCCGCCGGCACCCGGGGCGAGCGCAGACCGCTAGCCGGTCGTGACCCAAGGGGGTGAAGCGGGTGAGCGAGCTGGAGAAGATCGATATCCTGAGGGAGCGGGCCGGGGTCAGCTACCGCCGGGCCAAGGAGCTTCTGGACCAGTGCGGCGGGGACGTGGTGGAGGCCCTGATCCGCCTGGAGGAGGAGTCCCGCCGCAACACCTGGCAGGAGCGGATCCAGGTCCAGGGGGCCGAGCTGGTTGACCGGGTGCGGCAGCTGATCAACGAGGGTAACGTGCGCCGCATCGTCATCCGCAACCAGGACGGGCAGACCCTGGTGGAGCTGCCCGTCACCGTGGGTGCCCTGGGGGCGCTGCTGGCGCCCATGCTGGCGGTGGTGGGCGTCATCGCGGCCCTGGTCACCCGGGCGACCATCGTGGTGGAACGCCGCAACGACGGCACCGCCGGAGCCGGCCAGGGAACGGTCGGCACCGGGGGTGCGGGCCCGGCCGGGGCCGGCGGCTGGGGCGAGACCGGCACGGGCCCGGGTGCGGCCGGCGGCCCGGCGGGCGGCTACGGTGAGGGCGGCACCTACGGGGGCAGCGCCGGCTGGGATTCCCCGGGCGACGGGGCGGCGGGCGGGACCCAGGATCCGGGACCCCGCCACTGATGGGCGCGCCGGCCCGAGCGAGCCCCACCGCCGGGAGGATTCCACCCGGCGTCGCCGAATGAGGGAACTTCCGGGCGGAATCGCCATACGGTGCCTGTTTTGCCGAGACCGGCGGAATGGACCTTGACCGTCCGGCCGGCGGGCATGCCGGCAGCCAGGCTGCCGGCGGCCGGCCGGTCGTTGTGAGGCGATGAAGGGGAGGAGTACCCCGGTCCTTCTGGTGGCAGCGAGCCGGCGAGGGTGGAAGGCCGGCCCGGACCCCGGGGGAAGGCGCCCCTGAGCCCGCGGGAGGAAAGGCGGAGGCGGCGCATGAGAGCAGCATCCCGGAGGCGGGGCAGGACCATCGGGATCATGGCGGTGCCCCGGGGCTGCGGAGGCCGTCCTCTGCCGAGTAAAGCCCGCACGGAGTGAGGTGGGTTTGCCGGGCTGCTCGCCTGCGGGGCGGGAAGCGGCGGCCGGTGCGGTGCCCGTCGAGGGGCGTGGCGGGCCCGGGGCCGGGTTCGTCCGCAGCCGCCGCCGGCGGGGGGCGCCGGTGGACCAATCAGGGTGGAACCGCGGGGGCCAGGGGCCGCCCGTCCCTGAGGGGGCGGGCGGCCTTTGATTTTCGTGCCACATTTAATTTTCGTGCCACAGGAGGGATGTCCCGGTGGACTTCCAGCAGATGATCCTCCGGCTCAACCAGTACTGGGCCGAGCAGGGGTGCGTGCTGGCCATGCCCTACGACGTGGAGACGGGGGCCGGCACCATGAACCCCCTGACCTTCTTCCGCGCCCTGGGTCCCGAGCCGTGGCGGGTGGCCTACGTGGAGCCGTCCCGCCGGCCCGCCGACGGGCGTTACGGCGAGAATCCCAACCGGCTCTACCAGCACTGGCAGTACCAGGTGATCCTCAAGCCGTCCCCGCCGGACGTGCAGGAGCTCTACCTGGGCAGCCTGAGGGCCCTGGGCATCGAGCCCCTGGAGCACGACATCCGCTTCGTCGAGGACAACTGGGAGTGGCCCAGCGGCGGCGCCTGGGGCCTGGGCTGGGAGGTCTGGCTGGACGGCATGGAGATCACCCAGTTCACCTACTTCCAGCAGGTGGCGGGTTTCGAGTGCAAGCCCGTGTCGGTCGAGCTCACCTACGGCCTGGAGCGCATCGCCACCTACCTGCAGGGGGTGGACACCGTCTTCGACATCCGCTGGGTCGACGGCGTGACCTACGGCGAGATGTTCCGCATGGCGGAGTACGAGCACTCGGCCTACAGCTTCGAGCATGCCGACGTGGACATGCTCCGCCGCTGGTTCGACGATGCCGCCCGGGAGGCCGCCCGCGCCCTGGACCAGGGCCTCGCCCTGCCCGGTTACGACTACGTGCTCAAGTGCTCCCACCTGTTCAACGTGCTGGAGGCCCGCAATGCCGTCAGCGCCAGCGAGCGCACCGCGCTGCTGGGGCGGGTGCGGGCCCTGGCCCGCAAGGCGGCCGAGGCCTACCTGGCCCAGCGGGAGCGGCTGGGCTACCCGCTGCTGCAAGCCGGAGCCTGGGGTGCCGGCTCCGCCCCCGGGGACGAACCGGCCTCCGGTCCGGCGGCGGGCTGATCCGGGAAGGGCCCGGGGTTGACAGCGCAAATCGTCGGGGGAAGGAGCCAGGACGATGGACCAGCGTGAGATGGACCAGTCTGAGATGGACCAGCGTCTCGATCTTCTGGTCGAGGTGGGGTGCGAGGAGATCCCTGCCGGCGACTGCGGGGAGGCTCGCCGCCAGCTGGCGGAGCGGGCCGGCACGGCCCTGGCGGAGGCGGGCCTGACGTATGAGGTGGTGCGGTCCCTGGGAACCCCGCGCCGGCTCACCCTGGTGGTGCAGGGGCTGTCACCGCGGCAGGAGGCCCGGGAGGAGTGGGTCCGGGGGCCGTCCCGGGCCGCGGCCTTCGGTCCGGGCGGCGAGCCGGCGCCGGCGGCCCTGGGCTTTGCCCGCAGCCAGGGGGTTGAGGTGAGCCAGCTGGTGGTGCGCCAGACCCCCCAGGGCGAGTACGTCTTCGCCCGCAAGGTCCACCAGGGGCGGCCTGCGGCGGAGGTGCTGGCGGAGTTGCTGCCGGCCGTCCTGGGCGGCCTTGAGTTCCGCCGCACCATGCGCTGGGGGGCCGGCGAGCACCGGTTCATCCGCCCCGTCCACTGGCTGGTGGCCCTGCTGGGCGAGGAGGTGCTGCCGGTCTCCTTCGCCGGGGTGCGGGCAGGGCGGGTGAGTTACGGTCACCGGTTCCTCCATCCGGAGGCGGTGGAACTGGCCTCGGCGGCGGAAGACGAGTACCGCCGCCGGCTGGCGCAAGCCTACGTGGTGGTCGATCCCGAGGAGCGGCGGCAGCGGATCGTGGAGCAGGCGCAGGCGGTGGCTGCGGCCGTGGGGGGCGAGGCGGAGATCGACCCCGAGCTGCTGGATGAGGTGGTCGACCTGGTGGAGTACCCGACGGCTTTTGCAGGCTCCTTCGCCGCCGAGATGCTGGAGCTGCCGCGGGACGTGCTGGTCACCACCATGAAGGTCCACCAGCGCTACTTCCCCGTGCGGCAGCCGGGGGAGAGCCGCCTGATGCCCTACTTCATCGCCGTCCGCAACGGCGACGAGCGGCACCTTCAGACGGTGCGGCAGGGGAACGAGCGGGTGATCCGCGCCCGGCTGGCCGACGCCCGGTTCTTCTTCCAGCAGGACCGGCAGCGGCGGCTGGCGGACCGGGTGGCAGACCTGGAGCGGGTCTCCTTCCTCCCGGGCCTGGGCACCTTGCTGGACAAGACGCGGCGGCTGGAGCGGCTGGTGGGATGGCTGGCGGAGCGACTGGACCTGCCGGCGCCGGAGCGGGAGCAGGCGGCCCGGGCGGCCCACCTGGCCAAGGCCGACCTGGTCGCCGCCCTGGTCTACGAGTTCACCGAGCTGGCGGGCCGCATGGGGCGGCAGTACGCTCTGCTGGACGGCGAGCCGGCGGCGGTCGCCGAGGCCCTGGCCGAGCAGTACCTGCCGCGGGGCGGGGACGACGAGCCGCTGCCGTCCACTCGGCCGGGGCTCTTGTTAGCCATCGCCGACCGGGCCGACACCCTGGCCGGTTGCTTCGCCGCGGGCCTGGAACCCACGGGCTCCCAGGACCCCTACGGCCTGCGCCGGGCGGGGGTGGGCCTGCTCCGACTGCTGGCCGGGCCCGCGGCGCAAGGGCCGGCGGGCCGGACGGGAGGCGGCGCCGGAACGCCCGCCGGCACGGGCGCAACCGGATCGGGCCACCCGTCGCTGCCCCCTCTAGATGTCCTGCTGGATCAGGCCCTGGCCGGCTACCTGCCGCCCGTGGCGTCGCCGGCGGTGGAAGTGCGGTTCGACCCGGGCGAGGTCAGGGCCAGGCTGCTGGACTTCCTGGTGGCGCGGCTGCGCGGGCTGCTGGCCGAGGCAGGTTACGCCCACGACGTCATCCAGGCGGTGCTGGCGGTCGACGCCCGCGACGTGCCCGGGGTCTGGGCGCGGGCCCGGGCGGTGGCGGAACTGGTGGCCTCGCCCCTGGCTGCCGACGTGCTGACCGTCCACCGGCGGGCGGCCAACCTGGCCGGGCGGGCGGAGGCGGACGCCGTCGACCCGGCCCTGTTCCGGGAGCCCGAGGAGCAGGCGCTCTACGCCGCCGTGCAGGCGGCCGCCGGGCAGGTGGAGGAGGCCCTGGCGGCCCGGGATTATGGCGCCTACTTCCAGGCCATCGCCGGGCTGCGGCCCGCCGTCGACGCCTTCCTCGACCGGGTGCTGGTGATGGCGGAAGATCCGGCCCTCCGGGCCAACCGCCTCGCCTTGCTGAAGCGGGTGGCCGGCCTGGCCGGCCGGGTGGCGGCCCTCGGGGAGCTGGCGGCCGGCGTCTAGCCCGGCCCGGCCGCCAGCCGCTGGAGCCCGGGCTGCCGGCACCAGGGATTGGCGCCAGGATGTCCAATCCTGACACCCGATGGCCGGGGGAGGGGGAACCTGGTGGCAGAACCGGTGGTGTTCATCGTCTCCGATTCCCTGGGCGAGACCGCCGAGCTGGTGGCCCGGGCGGCGGCCAGCCAGTTCAACGGTCATCGCGCGACCTTCTACCGCTTCCCCTACGTGGATCGCATGGAGACCGTCGACGAGATCGTGGAGCGGGCTCGCCGCGAACAGCGCAGCCTGATCGTCCACACCCTGATCCTGGAAGACCTGCGCCGGGCGCTGAACGAAAAGGCCGAGGCGGCGGGGATCCCCGTGGTCGACATCATGGGGCCGATGATGGCGGCCTGGATGCGGGTGGCGGAGCGCCCGCCGCGGCTGCAGCCCGGCCTGCGCCACCGCCTGGACGAGGAGTACTTCCGGCGGGTGGAAGCCGTGGAGTTCGCCGTCAAGTACGACGACGGCAAGGATCCCCGCGGCCTGCTCCAGGCGGACATCGTGTTGCTGGGCGTCTCCCGGACCTCCAAAACGCCAGTCAGCATGTACCTGGCCCACCGCATGTACAAAGTGGCCAATGTGCCCCTGATCCCGGAGGTAGAGCCGCCGCCGGAATTGTATAAAGTACCGCGAAACCGGCTGGTGGGCCTGATCATCCGGCCCGATGCCCTGCAGCGGATCCGGCGGGAGCGGCTCAAGGCCATCGGCCTGGATGAGGACTCCAGCTACGGCAGCCTGCAACGGATCCAGGAAGAACTGGCCTATGCCCAGCGGATCTTCCGGGAGCTGGGCTGCCCCGTCATCGACGTGACCAACAAGGCCGTGGAGGAGACGGCCAACACGGTGCTGCAGATCCTGGCGAAGGGGGAGCGCCATGAGCACGGGGACCGCTGAGCCCGCGGCCCAGCCCCAGGCGGCGCCGCGGCGGTGGGTCTACTTCTTCGACGAGGGAGCGGGGGCCGGCCGGGCCCTCCTGGGCGGCAAGGGCGCCAACCTGGCCGAGATGACCCGCATCGGCCTGCCCGTCCCGCCGGGCTTCACCATCACCACCGAGGCCTGCAAGGCCTACCTGGCCGCCGGCGGGGCGTTCCCGCCCGGCCTCATGGAGCAGGTGGAGCAGCAGCTGGCGCGGCTCGAGGGGGAGATCGGCCGCCGCTTCGGCGATCCGGAGCGGCCCCTGCTGGTGTCGGTGCGCTCGGGGGCGCCCGTCTCCATGCCGGGGATGATGGACACCATCCTCAACCTGGGGATCAACGACCAGGCGGTGCAGGGACTGGCCCGGGAGACGGGGGACCCGCGCTTTGCCTTCGACTGCTACCGGCGGCTGATCCAGATGTTCGGCGACGTGGTGCTGCGGGTGCCCGCCGCCCGCTTCGAGCACGCCCTGGAGGCGGCCCGGCAGCGGCGGGGCGTCCGGTTCGACCACGAGCTGCCGGCCCAGGAACTGGAGCGGTTGGTGGAGACCTTCAAGGGCATCGTCCGGGAGGAGGCCGGCCGCGACTTCCCCCAGGACCCGCGGCAGCAGCTGGAGCTGGCCATCCGGGCCGTGTTCGACTCCTGGAACAACGAGCGGGCCAAGGTCTACCGCCGCATCCACAAGATCCCCGACGACCTGGGCACGGGCGTCAACGTCCAGGCCATGGTCTTCGGCAACACGGGGCCCGACTCGGGCACCGGCGTGATGTTCACCCGCAACCCCTCCACGGGTGCCCGCGAGCTGTATGGCGAGTACCTTCCCAATGCCCAGGGGGAGGACGTGGTGGCGGGCATCCGCACGCCGGAGCCCATCGCCCGCCTCAAGGATGAGCGCCCCGACCTCTACCGGCAGCTGGAGCAGGTGGCCCAGCGCCTGGAGCAGCACTACCGGGACATGCAGGACATCGAGTTTACGGTCGACCGCGGCCGGCTCTTCCTCTTGCAGACCCGCAGCGGCAAGCGGACGGCAGCCGCGGCGGTGCGCATCGCCTATGACATGGTGCAGGAGGGCCTGATCGACCGGGAAACGGCCCTTTTGCGGGTCGACCCCGACCAGGTGGCCCGCCTCTTGCACAAGCACGTGGACCCCAACGTCGCGGTGGAGCCGCTGGCCCAGGGCCTGCCCGCCTCGCCGGGGGCGGCGGTGGGCGCCATCGTCTTCGACGCCGATGAGGCGGAACGGCTGGGGCGGGAGGGCCAGGCGGTCATCCTGGTTCGGCCCGAGACCACGCCCGACGACATCCACGGCATCGTGGCGGCCCAGGGGGTGCTGACCAGCCGCGGCGGCATGACCAGCCACGCCGCCGTGGTGGCCCGCGGCATGGGCAAGCCCGCCGTCTGCGGCTGCGAGGCGCTGCGCATCGACCTGGAACGGGAAGAGTTCCAGGTGGGCGGTCGGGTCTTCCGCAAGGGCGACGTGATCACCATCGACGGGGCCACGGGCCGGGTGTTCGCCGGCCAGGTGCCGCTGGTGGAACCGGAGCTGTCGCCGGAGTTCCGGCAGCTCCTGGAGTGGGCGGACCAGGCGCGGCGGCTGGGGGTGCTGGCCAACGCCGACACGCCGGAAGACGCCCGCCGGGCCCGGGAGTTTGGCGCCGAGGGCATCGGCCTCTGCCGGACCGAGCACATGTTCATGGGTCCCGAGCGGCTGCCCGCCGTCCAGCGCATGATCCTGGCCGAGACCCGGGAGGAGCGGGAGGCGGCCCTGGCCGAGCTGGCGGCGATGCAGCAATCCGACTTCGAAGGCATTCTGGAGGCCATGGCCGGGCTGCCGGTGACCATCCGGCTGCTGGACCCGCCGCTGCACGAGTTCCTGCCCTCCCTGGAGGAACTGCTGGTGGAGGTGACGCGGCTGGAGCTGGAGGGCGGCGACCCGGCCCGGCTGGAGGAACGCCGCGAGCTCCTGCGCAAGGTGCGGGCCCTGCACGAGGCCAACCCCATGCTGGGCCACCGCGGCTGCCGCCTGGGCATCACCTTCCCCGAGGTGTACGAGATGCAGGCCCGGGCCATCTTCTGGGCCACGGCCAACCTGCGGCGCCGCGGCGTGGACGCCCGGCCGGAGATCATGATCCCGCTGGTGGCCCACGTGCGGGAGCTGGCCTTCTTGCGGGAGCGCATCGAGGCGGTGCGCCGGGAGGTGGAGGCGGAGACGGGCCTGGAACTCAAGGTCCGGATCGGCACCATGATCGAGGTGCCGCGGGCCGCCCTGACGGCGGGCGAGATCGCCCAGGTGGCCGAGTTCTTCTCCTTCGGGACCAACGACCTGACCCAGACCACCTTCGGCTTCAGCCGCGACGACGCCGAGGGCAAGTTCCTCCACCACTACCTGGCGGAGAAGATCCTGCCCGAGAACCCCTTCGTGTCCCTGGACGCCGCCGGGGTGGGGCGGCTGATCCAGCTGGCCGTGGCCGACGGCCGCCAGGCCCGGCCCGACCTCAAGGTGGGCATCTGCGGCGAGCACGGCGGCGATCCGGCGTCCATCGCCTTCTGCCACCGGGCGGGGCTGGACTACGTCAGCTGCTCGCCCTTCCGCGTGCTCATCGCCCGGCTGGCGGCGGGCCGGGCGGCGGTGGAGGAAGGCGGCAGCGGGGGCGGCGGGGGCGAAGGGTGAGGCAGCCCCGATCGTCACGCAGGGCGAGGCAGCACAGATCGCCGTCCGGTTGGATCAGGTGACCTCCGATGCCGGTGCGGGCGGCGGGGGTGCGCCGTCTCCGGCTGGGGGCCGGCCCGTTCCACCCCGCGGGCCGGGTTCGGTGCCCGCCAGCAGAGCGATCACCGGATCCACATCCCGCTCCTGTACGAGAACGTACAGGCGGTCCCCGGGATGGAGCACCGTCCGGCCCCGGGGCGGGATCACCCGGCCGTCCCGCACCAGCATGGTGACCGTCGCCCCTCCGGGCAGGTTGACCTGGGAGAGGCTGCGCCCCGCCGCCGGGGCATGTTCGGAGACCTGCACGTGGATCAGGCCCACGGCGGGCCGGCCCACCGGCGCCAGCTCCAGCCGGGGCTCCGCAGGTCCCGCCCCCGGCGCGGCCAGCCCCAGCCAGCGGGCCAGGGGAGCCAGCGTGGTGCCCTGGACGGCCACGGACGCCAGGACGACGAAGAACACCACGTGGAACAGGTACCAGCTGTCTTCCAGCCCGGCGGCCAGCGGGACCGTGGCCAGCACGATGGGCACCGCGCCCCGCAGGCCCGCCCAGCCGAGGAACAGGCGCTCGCGCCAGTCGAAGTCCCAGGGCAGCGTGCAGATCCAGGTGGCCAGGGGCCGGGCGACCAGCATGAGCGCGCCGGTGATCACCAGGGCCCCACCGGCAACCTCCGGCAACTGGCTGGGAAAGACCAGCAGTCCGAGCAGGACGAACATGCCCACCTGGGCCACCCAGCTCAGGCCCTCGTGGAACCGCACCACCGTGAGGCGGTACACCGGTGCGTAGCGGCTCATCATGAGCCCGGCCAGATAGACCGCCAAAAAGCCGCTGCCGCCCACCACCGCCGCCGCGCCGTAGGCCGTCAGGGCGACGCCCGTGCTCAACAGCATGTACGGGTAGCTGGATTCCGCGGCAAGGCGGTTCATGGCCACGGCTCCTGCCCGCCCGGCCACCCATCCCGCCACGGCGCCGAACCCGAGCTGCCGGACCAGCAGCGCCAGACCTTCCAGCGGGGCGACCGGTTCGATCGCCATGCGGACGAACAGGTCGGTCAGAAAGATGGCCACCGGATCGTTGGTCCCTGACTCCAGCTCAAGGGTGGCGGCCAGCTTGCGGGGGAGCGGCGTGCGGCGCAGGATGGCAAAGACGGCGGCGGCGTCGGTGGAACCGACGATGGCTCCGATGAGCAGCCCATGGGTCCAGTCCAGACCGGGCAGCCAGGCGGCGGCCGCTCCCACCAGCGCCGCGGAGATGGCGACGCCGGCCGTGGCCAGGACCAGCCCCGGGGCCAGGACGGGGCGCAGCTCGCTCCACCGTGAGGCCAGCCCGCCTTCGAACAGGATGAGCGCCAGGGCGACGGTGCCCACCTGGTGGGCAAGACGGGCGTTGTCAAAGTAGACCCAGCCCAGGACGTCGCTGCCGGCCAGCATGCCCAGGCCGAGGAACAGCACCAGGGCGGGGAAGGCGACCCGATCGGCCAGCCAGGTCAGCGCCACCCCCAGCAACAGCGCAATGCCCAGTCCCAGCAGCAGCAGGGTCAAGACGTCGATGGTTCCACCCCCTGGCCGGGTCTCCCCCTGCCTTTCCGCAGGCCCGTGCAGGCAATGGGCACGGCGGCCGGTCTCCGCAGCCGGTCCCTGGGGACCGTCCCCCGTGCCCGGCCGCCGCGGCCGGACCCTGCGGGCGGGTCCCGAGCCCAGCCCCCGCGGCCGGTCCCGCTGCCGCCTGCCGGCCTCCTTATCTTGCGGATCGCGTCGCGGATCGTGCCGCGCCCGCTCCCAGCACGGCCAGGCCGGCGATACCGGCCACCGCCGATGCGGTCAGGACGCCGATCTTCGCCTGATCGAGGTAAGGGGTGCCGTCGAACGCCAGGCCCGCTATGAAGAGGGACATGGTGAAGCCAATCCCGGCCAGCAGGCCGGCACCGGCCATGGCGCTCCAGCCCGTGCCTGCCGGCAGGGAGGCCCAGCCGGCGCGGACAGCGAGCCAGCTGGCGCCCAGGAGGCCGGCGGGCTTGCCCAGGAGCAGGCCAAGGAACGCGCCCATGGTGACACGGCTCGGGGAGGCCGCGTCCAGCGACACCCCCGCCGTCAACAGCGCGAACAAGGGCAGGATGGCATAGGTCACCCAGGGGCTCAGCATGTGTTCGAGGCGGTGAAGGGGACCGGCCGCCGCGTGGGCCGGCGTGGTCCCACTGCCGGCCGGGCCGCCGGCGCCGCGAGTCGGCACGCCGCGCTCCGTGGCCTCCATGGGGACGGTCAAGGCCAGGAGGACGGCGGCGACGGAGGGACTGATCCCCCCCTGGAGCGAGCCGTACCATGCAAGGAGACCCAGGGCCAGGTACACGGCCAGGTGTTGCCCCCGGGCGAGGCGGCCGTAGAGGAGGGCCCCTGCCAGCGCCACCGCCATGAGCAGCAGGGGACCGGGCTGGAGACCCCCGCTGTAGAACAAGGCAATGACCAGTACGGCTCCCAGGTCGTCGACGATGGCCACCGCGGTGAGGAAGACCTTGAGCCCAACGGGCACCCGCGGGCCGAGCAGGCTGAGGACCCCGAGGGCGAAGGCGATGTCGGTGGCCATCGGGACACCCCACCCCGGGGCACCCGGCCCGCCGGCATTCACCACGCTGTAGATCGCCGCCGGAACCACCATCCCTCCCACTGCCGCGATGACGGCCAGGGCGGCCCGGCGCGGATCGGCCAGCTCTCCGGCCAGGAGTTCCCGCTTGATCTCGAGACCGACCGCGAGGAAGAAGATCGACATCAGCCCGTGCTTGACCCACTCGGCCAGGGTCATGTCCAGCTCCATAGACCCCAACCGCAGCGCCACCGGGAGTTCCTTCAGGGCCCGATAGCCTTCATACGCCGGCGAGTTGGCCCAGATCATGGCGATGACGGCACAGGCGATGAGGAGGATCCCGGCCCCTGCCTCGCTGGCCAGAAACTCCTGCCATGCGCCTGGCACCGGCCGGACGCGGCCCTTGCCCCCCGTCACCGGCTACCACCTCCTGACGATTCGTTCCCACCGCTTCTTATGGACCGGAGAAAGGACGTCACGAGAGACGTCGCGCGCCAGGCCCTCTCGCCGGGTACCAGCCTGGGGCATGAAAGCGCCGTGGGGAACCACACCATAAGATACCGGAAAGATACCATTGTGGCCAACCTGGCCATGTGGATGGTGGCGAAGCTTAAAAGTCCCCGCCAATAACGCTCCATCACACAATATCGCCGTCAATCTCGCTCGCGCTCTGCGGAAGTATTGCAGGGCAGCTTCAGCGGCCGGGGGCGGCGCGAAGGGACGGCCGCCCATCACTCCCCAGCCCGCCGCAGCATGTATGGGTTGGGGAGGGAGGCACCGTGTTCGTCCATCTCGGCAGTCTTGCCCAAATTGCAGGTGCAGATTGGGTGCGGCGGGGTCTGGAGCTGGTTCCACCCGCCGACGCCAGGATCCTGGCCCGGCGGTGGGGCCTGGACGGGGGGATGCCCCGATCCATTGCCGAACTGGCCCGGGAAGAAGGGGTGCCCCCCATCGCCATGGTAAGGCGGCTGCAGGAAGCGGAGCGCCGCCTCCTCCGGGCCATGGCGGCGGCCCGGCCGGCGGCGGCGCCGGGCAGCGGTCAAGGTTCTTCGCCCGGGGTGGGGACGCCTGGAGCCTCCCCGGGTTCGCGGGCGACGGCACGGCCCCCAGCCCCGGCAGCCCGCGGCGCGGCGGGGACCGGCCCGGGACCGGGCGGCCGCCCGGGACCCGGGCAGCCGGGTCCTCAGCCCCGCCGGAAGGCCGCCACGGGATCGGCGACCGGCACCGCGTCGGCCAGGAACGCCTCGCCGTAACGCACGCCGATGCGCAGGCCGTAGTGCCGGGCGCGGACGGTGGCCGCCTCAAGGTAGTCCTCGACCCCGAAGTACTTGTGGTCGATGGGGGCCGTGGGCTCGACGAACTGGCTGGCGAAGGCCCGCATGGCCTCCAGCTTCCCCTCGAAGGTGTCCGTGATATCGACGACGAAGCTGGGTTCGACCCACTCGTTGACGGGGAAGAAGAGCAGGGCATCCACCAGGTGGTACGGCTCGCCCAGATCCAGGTTGCGCAGGGCCGCCTGGAATACGGCCCGCCGCACCAGGGCCCACGCCCCCCGGTGGTCGGGGTGGCGGTCGTCACCATGGTGGGTGAAGACCAGCCGCGGCCGGCAGCGGCGGATCAGGGCGGCCAGCTTGCGGCCCAGGGCGGGGGAGTCTTCCACCCGGTTGTCGCCCAGGTTGAGGTTGAGGCGGAAAAGGGCGCCGTACACCCGGGCGGCGGCCGCCGCCTCCTGAGCCCGCCGTTCCGGGGTGCCCTTGCTGCCCAGCTCCCCCCGGGTCAGGTCGATCAGGCCGATGCGGTAGCCGAGCCGGTGCAGCTTGACCAGGGTGCCGCCCATGCCGATCTCGGCGTCGTCAGGATGGGCGCCGATGACCAGCACGTCAACGGGCTCAGGCTCGGCGGCCGGGGCCGGCGCCGCAACCTGAGCCTTGACCTCCGGCTCGGCCCGGGGCCCAGCCTGGGGGCCGCCCCGGCCGGCCGGCGTCGCTCCCGTTCCCGGAGTCCCGGTGCCGGGGGTTCCCTGGGAACCCTCTCCCGCGGCTGCGCTGCCCGCCGGTACGCCTTGTGCGTCTTGGGTGCCGTGGGAACCTTGTCCAGGCGAGAAATCCACCACAGCCTTTTCCTCCCGTTCCGATGTCTACTGTGCTGAATCCCCTGACCCGGTGCCCATCCCGGGTGCTTCCCGGGCGTTCCTGCCGTCTGGTTCTTCCAGGGCGAGTCGTTCCAGGGCGGCCAGCGCGGCCCAGGTGACGAACCCGGCGCAGGTGGCAAAGGCAGGGCCGGTGCGGACCTGCCCCGTCGCGGCGTCCACGGTCTCGCAGGCGAAGCCGCTGTCCATGGGGGCCCGGGCCAGCCATCCCAGGTACTCCCGCCGCCCGGCCAGCAAGCCGGCGGCCACGCTGAGCAGCCAGGGATGGCGGGCGTGGGGGCAGGTGGGGGTGGCGAAGGGCCCCGCCGGCGGCCCGTAGGGGTTGTGCGCCGAGTAGATCCACCGCACCGTGTTGGCGAGCACCGCCGCCACGTCCAGCGGATCGTCAGGCCGGCGGCGGGCGAAGCCGTAGGGGCCCAGAAGCTCCAGCGTGCCCGGCGGCTCGTCGTACAGCACGGCGCCCGCTCCGCCGGGCCCGGCCACCGCCCAGGCAAACTGGGGGCCCCACTGGCCGGGCACCACGCAGTGGGCCAGCACGGCCCGGCGGGTCTGGGCGGCCCGCCCGGCCAGCCAGGCGGGATCCGGGCCGCCGCCCGGCCGGAGGGCGGTCCGGGTGCCCGCCGGCCCGGCGCCGGCGCTTGGGGCCGCACCGGCCCTGGAGGAAGGCCGGGCGCTCGAGGCAACACCGGCGGTGGAGGCGGGCCGGACGCTCGGGGCGGCACCGGCGCCTGAGGTGGGGCCGGTGCTGGCGGGGAGGGTCGGGCGCCAGGGCGTCTCCGGCGCCACGGCCACCGGGGGCCCCACGGGCACCGGGGGGGCATCCCCATGGCCTGGCGCAGCGGGCCGGTCCCACCGGGCCAGCGCCCGGGCCAGGTCCTCCAGCGCCTGGGCGTAGAGGGCGTTGTCGTACGTCACGAACGGCGCCTGGGCCGGGTCGTCCGACGGCAGCAGGAAGGTGGCGACGAGGCCCGTGGCCTCATCCCGCCGGGCTTCGGCCGCGGCGAGGACGGCGGCCAGCCCGGCGGCGACGGCCGGTTCGTCGAGGACGGAGGTGTCGCCCGTGGCCTCCAGGTACCGGGCCAGGGTCAGGGGCCAGGCCGCGGCCTGGTCCAGCTCCCACCCCGGATAGAGGACCGTGCCGTCCAGATACTGGCTGTGCTCGCCCGGGTAGCGGGTGTAACGGGCGAAGGCGGCCACCAGAACCTCCCGGGCCAGGTCCGGGTCGGTGCACAGGAGGGCGGGAAAGGCCCAGAGCAGGCTGTCCCGTGTCCAGTGGGCGCCGCTCACGTAGTAGCGCGGGCTGCGCGAGGTGAGCAGGACCCAGTCGTCCCCGTCCAGGGTCCGGCCGTGGGCGTAGAACAAGCTGAACCAGAGGTTGCGCCGCAGGCGGACTTCCAGGGCGCGGGCTTCCGGCGGGCTGAGCAGGCCCAGAGCGACGGCCCGCTCGAGGCCGGCCCGGCGCAAGGCGGCCCGGCGCCGGGGGGACAGGGCGGGTTCGGGCGCCGATTCCACAGGCGGGCGATCCCCGTGAGGCGCGACCGGGGCCTGCTCGCCTGCTGCCGGCGGCTGGCTCCCGTCCTGCTGGGGCAGGAAGGGATCCCGGGCTGCCAGCCACTGCAGGGTGGCGTCGAGCAGCCGGTGCCATCCCACCCGGGCCAGGTGGACCGCCGTGGTGGCGGCACCGTCGGCTTCGGGCGCCACCCCGCCGTACACGATGAACTCCCCGGCGCCGGGGGGTGACCAGAACGCCCAGCCATCCCCGCCCGCCTCCTGCTCGGGGGGATCGCCTGCGGCCGAACGCAGGGCCAGGGCTGCAACCGGCACGGAGCCGGGAGCCTCCCAGGCCAGGGCCCTGGTCCAGCGGTAAGGGAAGGGGCCGGCGTCACCGGCCAGGGGTCGCCGGTGGTAGATCGTGCGGCACACGGTCCCCGGACGAACCAGCAGCCCCAGGCGCACCCCCGCGGGCAGCGGGGGCCGGTCGCCGGAACCGGCCGCCGGGAAGAGGCGCAGGGCGACGGCAAAGCCCCGCTGGCCGGCCGGGGCCAGCCAGGTGACCTCCAGGCGCCAGTCCGGCAGGCCGGGGAGGTTGATGTGCCACTGGGGCACCCAGCCCTCCAGGTAGTGCAGCTCCGGCCGGTCCGGGGACGGGAGTTGCTGGGGGGCATCCCCGATGGTCTCCGGGCTTTCGGAACCGGGCCGGCGACCGGCAGGGCGGTCGCCGGCCGCCGCGGCCGCAGACGCCCTTGGGCCGGTCGTGGCCGGACCGTCGCCGGCTCCCGCCGCAGACGCCCCCGAAGCGGTCGTGGCCGGGCCGTGGCGGGCCCCCACCGCCGTAGAAGCTTCTGCGCCGGTCGCGGCCGGGCCGGCGGCGGCCGCCCGGCCGCCTTCCGGCGCCGGCGGCCACAGGCGCCGGCCGTCCTGCTCGACCACGGGCATGAGCAGGGGACCGGGCGCCTCACCGGTCCCCGGACCCTCCGCCGGGCCGTGGCCGTCCCCGTGCCCGGGCTGCCGCCCCACCGGGGCTCCGGTGAACTCGATCAGGGCCCGGGCGACGCCGCTCAGCACGCCCACGGACCGCGCCGCCGCGGTGGCCGGGTCGAGGTCCGGCAGGGACACCCAGAAGTTCCCCGTCACCGCCACGGGCTCCACCGCTGCCAGTTCTTCCGGCACGGTGAGGATGGGGGAGCCGGGCAAAAGCGGCTCGCTGGCACCGTCCCGTGGCTGCTTCTCCGTGCCCGGCCGCGATCGCCCTGCGGGCTGTGGTCGTCCTGTGCCTTGCAATGGCGGCCCTCCCCCGCCCCCTGCCCCGGTCATGTCCCGGCGGCCACGGGGCTCCTGACGCTCAGTGACGCAATGGCGGGACGGAACCCGCCCGGCAGCCTTTCGCCGGGGGCCGGTGCGGCTCCTCCGCCGGGGCCCGTTCGACCCGGGCATTACCCCTTGATCCCACTAAAGGTATGTCCCTCCACGAACTCCCGCTGCAACAGGAAGAAGAGCACCAGGGACGGGATCACCGCCAGGGTGGCCGCCGCCATCTGATAGTGGATGTTGGTGCTGTACTGCTCGTTGAAGAACTGCAGGGCCAGGGGGAGGGTCCGGGTCCGGTCGGAGGCGGACCGCCCCCCCGTGGAGCGGGCCGAGCGCAAGATTACGGCTGGCAACAACCTGCGGGCGGTGTGGGTCAGCTTCTTCAATGTGATCCTTATGCGGGGCCCATTCCTGGGCCTGGTGGGGATCCTGGTGCGGGCGCGGGCCCATCGCCTTGCCGAGGGAGGGCTGCAGGCGGCCCTGGCCGGGCCGGAGCATCGCGGCAGCCGGTTTTAAACCCGGGGGAGGTTGTCGATGGGCAGTTTCACTCGATGTCCGGGGTGTGGTCTCGAGGTCGCGGATCGGCACTTGCCGGTGGCTGGTCCTTACCATGCAAGCGGGGAATGCCTGGAGCTCTACCATCGCTTGGTCGCCGAAAACCTGGGGCGCCCCGATCCGGCCTTCGTGCACCAGCACTGCGTGGATGCCTATGCCGCGCAACATGTGGGGGAGCGTACCAAGCCGATCACCTCCGTGTTTGCCCTTGCCGGCTTGTACCTGGCGGTCGAACGCGGGTTCACAGGACGGCAGGTGCAGAAGGCACACGTGGAACTGGCCAGGCGGGCCGGACGGCGGATCGCTTGGCCGCGACTTGATCCCCGGCCCTACCCGTGGGCCCTGACGGTCCTGGATGTGCTGCAGGCCGGGGCGGGCGAGGCCCGGGCCCTTGCGATCAAGCGCTGGGCGCAAGCCGCTTGGGAGGGCTGGGCGCACGAGCACGAGCATATCCGCGACATGTGCCGTCGATGGATCCTCTAAGGGCCCGATGGGGACGACCCGCCGATTGTACCCGCCTGCAATTCGGGTCACGCGGAGCCGCACCCAGGAACCCCCTGCCGCCCCGCCGAAACCTCCGGAAAGGCGCACCAGTCCGCGAGAGGGGGATGGATGGTGGTCAAGCTGGTGGCCCTTTATCAGCATCCCGACGACCCGGAGGCTTTCGACCGGCACTACCGGGAGGTGCACCTGCCCCTGGCCCAGCGTATGCCGGGGCTGCGCCGCGTAGAGATCGCCCGGGTGACCGGCTCGCCGGGGGGCTCGTCGCCCTACTACCTGATGGCCGAGATGTACTTCGACGACGCCGCAAGCCTGCAGGCGGCGCTGCAATCGGCCGAGGGGCGGGCGGCCGGCAAGGATCTCATGGGCTTTGCCGGGAAGATCGTCAGCCTTCATATCGCCGAGGTGATCCAGCAAGACTAAACGGGCGTACCGGCGGGCCGGGTGTACGGGCGGGGCGCGGGTGCCGCCCGGGCGGGCGTGCCAGCACGGCGCCGGGGATCGGCGGGCGGGAGGTCTGGGCCGGCAAGGCGGCGGGCGGCGGGCTGGCACTGCCGAGGCTTGGGTTGGTCAGGCGGTGCGGGAGGGCTGGCGCATTGCCAAGAAGGAGGGGCACCGGCCTGGAGGTGGGCATGCGGCTTGATCCGGGCGTGGGAGTGGTCGGAGCGGGGCCTGGTGGAAGGCAGGGTGCCCGGGGATGGGCAGGCTCCCGGCCAGGGGCCGGGAGGCGCGGAAGCTTCCGGGGCCCCGGGCCGCGACCCTGAGGGCGGAGCGGCTCGCGTCGAGGCACCAGGCGACCCCCGCGCCGAGCCTGCAGCATATGGCACTACGGGCAGGGCGGACGGCCACCGGGTGGTGGTCTGGCTCGATGTGCGGGACCCCACCCCGGCCGATTGGGACCTGCTGCGCCGGCGCCGCGCCCTGGCTCCCTTCCTCTGGAGCCGGCTGGAGTCCGGCACGGCACCCTACGGGGTCGAAGCCGCCGGTGGGACCCTGGTCTTTCAGATCCTGCTGCCGGCAGGCCGTCCCTGCCTGGTCATCCTGGCCCCCGGCGAAGTGACCACCGTCTGCGACGGGGGAGCCGACCCGTGGGAGCGGCTGCGGGAGCGGCTGGCCACCGGCCCGCCCTCCGTGCCCCGCACGGCGCCATGGCTCCTCTACTTCCTGCTGGAAGACGTGTTGCACAGCTACGGCGACCACGTCCAGCGCCTGGAAGACCGCCTGGAACCGGTGGAGGCCCACTTCCTCCGGGACGAACCCGGCCCCGGGGGCGCGCCTGCCGGCCAGGGCGACGCGGACCGCACCGGGAACACGGTTCCGGGCGCAGGTGCCTCGGGCCGGGCAGGCCCTGCATCCGGCGAAACCGCACCCTCCCCGGCGGGCCCCGCCGGCGGCCGAACCGGTAGGGCCCCGGCAGGCCCCGCCGCCGGCCAAACCGGCAAGGCCCCGGCGGGTGCCGCCTCTGACCGGACCCGACAGCCGCCGGTGGGCGAGCCCCGCTGGAGGCGGGTGCGGGGACCGCGGCCCGCGGCGGTCCATGGAGCCGGGCGCCCCGCCTCCGGGCGGTGGCGGGATGCCGGCGGCGTGTCGTTCCTCAGCACCCTGCACCGGCGGGCCGGCCAGCTGCACCGGCGGCTGAACAGCCTGAGCGAGGTACTCGACCGGCTTCTGGAGAGCAGCTACAACGGCTACGAAGGCCGGGGCGAGGGACTGGGCGACCGCCAGCTGCGTCCCTACCTGCGCGCCCTGCGGGACCACGCGGGGCGGCTGAGCGGGCGGCTCGAGAACGCCCGGGAGCTGGTCGTCACCCTGATGAACCTGCGGCTCGCCCTGGCGGCCGAGCGCACCAACCGCCTCATCCTGAGGCTCACGGTGCTCTCGACCATCTTCCTGCCCCTGACCTTCCTCACGGGCATCTACGGCATGAACTTCAAGTACATGCCCGAGCTGGACCTGCCCTGGGCGTATCCCGCCCTGCTGGCCTTCATGCTGGTGCTGGGCGTGGGCCTGTGGTGGTTCTTCAAGCGGGAGTACGAGTGGTGACGGGCAGGGGTTGGAGCGCGGGTGATTTTGAACGCGGTTCAAGCAAGGGCGCCCGCGGCCCAGGGCAGGCCGCGGGCGCCGGGCTTGCCTCCCGCCTTCCGGGACGCTCCTCTTCAGGCGCCGGCTGCCGCCTGGGCGGCCGGTTCGTTCCAGATGGGGGTGCCGTGGCTGCGAGCGTACTCGCGGAAATCGGCCATCAGCTGGCGGGTGATGGGACCCGGCCGGCCGTCCCCCAGCCTGCGGCCGTCGACCTCGATCACCGGGCAGACCTCGGCGGCGGTACCGGTGATGAAGCATTCGTCCGCCACGTAGACGTCGTGGCGGGTGAAGACGGCCTCCTCCACGGGGATGCCCCGCCGCCGGGCCAGCTCCATCACCGTGTCCCGGGTGATCCCCTGCAGGATGCCCAGGTGGGGCGGCGGCGTTAGGAGCCGCCCATGGCGGACGATGAAGATGTTGTCGCCCGTGCACTCGGCCACGTAGCCTTCCTCGTTGAGCATGATGACTTCCGCGAAACCGGCCAGGTTGGCTTCCAGCCGGGCCAGGATGTTATTCAGGTAGTTGAGGGACTTGACCCGCGGGTTCAGGGCGGCCGGCGAGGTGCGGCGGGTGGCGACGGTCATCACCCGCATGCCCTGCTCGTAAAGCTCGGCGGGGTACAGGGCCAGCCGGTCGGCGATGATGACCACCGTGGCCCGGTCGCACTTGCGCGGGTCGATGCCCAGGTCCCCCGGTCCCCGGGAGACCACCACCCGGATGTAGGCTTCCGGCAGATCGTTGCGCCGGCAGGTTTCCACCACGGCGGCGGCCATCTCCTCGGGAGGGATGGGGATCTCCAGCAGGATGGCCCGGGCCGATTCATACAGCCGCTGGATATGCTCGTCCAGTTTGAAGACCCGGCCGTTGTACGCCCGGATACCCTCGAACACCCCGTCGCCGTAGAGAAAGCCGTGGTCGAAAACGGACACGGTCGCCTCCTCCTTGGGGACGAAGCGACCGTTCACGTACACCAGCATACCGTTCGGACCCCCTCCGTACCGCGGGCGCCTCGAATATGTTATCGTCGAAAATACCATCTGGCTGTGGCGGGGTCAAGCAAGAACTGGCGGGTTTGTGACGAACTTCACATAGTGCGGAAGGCGCGGGGTGCTTCGGGACGGGCGGCACGCGCCTTCGCCGTGGGCCGTAGGCGGATCGGGTGCCTTCGGTGCGGCCGGCAGGAGGGGCTCCGGCGCCCGCGGTGCAGGCGATCCGGGCGGCTCGGATGCCGGCGCTACAGGCGATGCCGGTGGCCAGGGCGCCGGCGGCACGGGTCATCAGGGTGCAGGCGGGAGGGGTGCCGCGCGACGGGGTACCGGGTGCGGGGTGGATGCACTGTGACGGCCGAATGGACCTTCCTCGACCACACCTTCCGCATCGGCGAGGAGACCCTGCCCTACGTGCGGCAGGGGCTGAACGAGGAAACGGCCCAGAAGATCTGTGAGATCATCCGCGACATCGCCGAGGTTGACGCCGTGGCCATCACGGACCGGCAGACCATCCTGGGCTACGCCGGCCTGGGCTGCCCGTTCATGGTGCGGCACCAGCCCATCCTCACCCGGGCCACGCGCAACGTGCTGGCGACGGGCCGGCTGCGGCTGGTGGCTTCCAAGGCGGATTTCGAATGTCCCATCGCCGGTTGCCCCTGCCCCCTGCAGGCGGCGGTCATCGCACCCCTCAAGGTCCGGGACCAGGTGGTGGGGACGCTGAAGCTGTATCGCACCCACCGCAATGACATCCCCGGCATGGTCCACCGGCTGGGGGCGGGGATTGCCCAGCTGCTCAGCCTGCAGATGGAGCTGGCCGAGGCGGAGCGGCTGCGGGAACTGGCCGCCCGGGCGCGGCTTGAGGCCCTGCAGGCCCAGATCCGCCCGCACTTTCTGTTCAACACCCTGAACACGGTCCTGATGTTCAGCCGCACCGACCCCGACCGGGCCCGCGACCTGCTGGTCAAGCTGGCGGTGTTCCTCCGCCGGGCGCTGACGGTACGGGACGAGTTCATCCGGCTGGAAGACGAGATGGAGTACGTGCAGATGTACCTGGAGATCGAGCAGGCTCGCTTTGGCGATAACCTGCGCTTCCGGGTACGGATCGACCCCCGGGCCTTCGGTTGCCTGGTGCCGGTGCTGACCATCCAGCCCCTGGTGGAGAACGCGGTGGTCCACGGGCTGGCACCCCGGGAAGGCGGCGGGCGCCTGACGGTGGCGGCCCGGGTGCGCGGCGGCCACCTGCACGTGGTGGTGGCCGATTCAGGGGTCGGCATCCCGCCGGAACTGCGCCAGGAGATCTTCCGGCCCGGGGTCGGCAAGGGCATGGGGCTGGGCCTTTCCAACGTGAACCAGCGGCTGGTGGGTTTGTACGGGGAGGCGTACGGGTTGCGGGTGCGGAGCCGCCCGGGGCGGGGAACCCTGGTGCGCCTGGTGGTCCCCTTGCGGCGCCAGGCCGTGCAGCCGGCCAGGGAGGAACCGGCGCGATAAGGAGGAACCGGCGCCATGATGGTGCCTGCCGAGCGACAGGCAGAATTGGAACGGCCGGACGAACAGGAACGGGCGGGACGGCAGCGGCCGGAACGGGAAGGGCCTGACGAGCTTGAGCGGCCGCAGGAATTCGAGCACCGGCCCCGATCCGAGCGGCAGCCGGAAGGGCGGCCAGAAGAAGACCGGGGTGCTGACGTAGCAGCAGGACCGCTGCCCGCCACCGGGGCCGGGCGGGGTCCGTCGCCCGCGGGCGGGCCGGGCCGCGGCGGGGCTGCGTTCGACCAGAACGGCGACCCCGAGTGGGAGTGGGATCTGGACGGCCCGCCGCCGGGGGGCCGTCCCATCCGCGCCCTGATCGTCGACGACGAGTACCCCGCCCGGGCGGAGCTGCGCTACCGGCTGAGCCGGGAACCGGGGGTCGAGATCACCGGCGAGGCGGCCACCGCCCGGGAAGCCCTGCGGCTGATCGGCGCCCTGGACTACGATGTGGTCTTCCTGGATATCGCCATGCCGGGAATTTCCGGTCTGGAACTGGCCGAGCGGCTCAAGCAGCAGCCCGGCGCTCCGTACGTGATCTTCACCACGGCCTACGACGAGTACGCCGTCAAGGCCTTCGAGGCCCGGGCCCTGGATTACCTCCTCAAGCCCTACAGCGACGACCGGCTGCGGGAGGCCTTGAGCCGGGTCCGGGAGAGGCTGGCCTTGCGGGGGGGCGCAGGGCCGGCGAGAACTCCGGCGACGCTGGTGGCGGGAACGGTGGGGACGACCCCGGCAGGGGCGGGCCCTGCAAGCCAGGTGGTGCCGGATGGCCAGGTAGGTCCCGCGGCGGGTCCGGGTGCCACGGCCGCAGGATCGGGAGCGCAGGCGGGTTCGCCGGCGCCAGGTGGGGTAGCGGCGCAGGCGGGGCGGCCAGGGGCGGCAGCGGCGGCTGACCATGCGGCGGCACCGGGCGCCGCGGAGGGAGCGGGGGGCGGGCCGGCCGCGACAGGCGGTGGCCGCGGGCGGCCCCGGCCGCGCTGGGTGATGGGGGTCCGGGACGAGGCCGCGGTGCCCATCCCCGTGGAAGAAGTAGTCTACGCCGAAGCGGAGAACGACCAGGTCTTCGTGTACACGGCGACCCACCGCCTCCCGACCCGTTACACCTTGCGGGAGCTGGAAGACCTGCTCCCCCCGGACCGGTTCTTCCGCTGCCACCGGGGCTACATTGTCAACCTGCGCAAGGTGCGGGAGATCAGCCCGTTCTTCAACGGGACCTACAACCTGACCGTGGTCCACGCCGGCCAGCCGGTGACGATTCCGGTGGCCCGCAGCCGAGTGCCCGAGTTGAAGCGGCACTTTTGGCCCGAGCAGGCCAGTTGATGGCGGGACCGGGCAGGCGGATGGAACGTGGTGTAGAATGCGACCCGGGTGGAACCGGACAGTCTGGATGACGGCCGGTGCGGCCAGCGGCCGGAGCGACCGAATTCCAACGTCCGGCCGAACCATCCATGCCGAACCATCATCGAGTTCGAGAACCATGACGCCACAATCCATGCAGGGAAGGCGGGAGCCACCATCGACCCCGTATTTGTCATCGCCGCGACCAACGCCACCCTCAACGCCATCAGCGCCGTGGTGATCGCCCGGGCGTACCGGCAGATCCGGGCGGGTGATGTGGCGGGGCACCGCCGCGGCATGCTGCTGGCGGCCGGGTTGCAAGCGGTATTCCTGATCCTGTACCTGACCAAAAGCGTTCTCTACGGGACGACGCCGTTCGAAGGCCAGGCCGCCATTCGGCTGATCTACCTGGTGATCCTGGGCGCCCACAGCCTGGCGGCCAGCGTGACGGCCCCCCTGGTGCTGGTGGCCCTGGTCCTCGGCCTGCGCGGCCGCTACGACCGCCACCGCCGGGTGGCCCGCTGGGCCTACCCCATCTGGTTCTTCACGTCGGTCACGGGGCCGTTGACGTTCGTCTTGCTCTACGGGTTCGGCCGGCCCGGCTATGGGGTCCAGGCCCTGGCTACGGGGATGGGGGTGCAGGGACTGCCGGAGGCTGTGGCCGCCATCGGCACCACGTGGGGCCCCTTCGCAGGGGCCGGCGGGATCTGGACGGTCCCTGGGCTGTTCCTGGTCCGGGCCCTTGCAGGAATCGATCCGACCCTGGCCGCTCTTGTACGGGTGGTGACCTGGGCGTGACGGGCGCGGCGGGGCGGACCTCGGCGGCGGCCAGTGGCGGTCCGGGTCCAACGCGCGTACCGGCCATCGAGGTAGAGCACCTGTCCCGGCGTTTCGGCGCCGTTGAAGCCGTCCGCGACATCAGCTTCCGTGTCGAGCAAGGGGAAATCTTCGGCCTGCTGGGCCCCAACGGAGCCGGCAAGACGACCACCATCAAGGTGCTGCTTTCATTGCTCAAGCCATCCAGCGGCCGGGTCCGCATTCTCGGGATCGACGTGGCGGAGCAACCCGCGCGAGCCAGGCGTTGTGTCGGCTGGGTTCCGCAGGAAACGGCGGTGGATCCCCTGTTGACCGGCCGGGAGAACTTGCTGCTGGTGGCCGGGATGTATCATCTTCCCCCTGCCGATGCAGCCCGGCGGGCGGAGGAGCTCTTGCAACTGGTCGACCTGTCCGCCGCCGCGGACCGGGTCGTCCGAGACTACTCCGGCGGGATGCGGAAGCGGCTGGATCTGGCCATGGGGCTGGTGCACCGGCCTGCAGTGCTGGTTCTGGACGAACCCACCCTGGGCCTCGACATCCAGACCCGGCGGCGGCTGTGGCAGTATATCCGCACGTTCCGGGATCGGGGAACCACCATTCTGCTCACCACCCATTACCTGGAAGAAGCAGACTGGCTCTGTGATCGGGTGGCCATCATTGACGAGGGCCGGTGCCTTGCCCTCGATGCCCCGGCGCGGCTCAAGGCCCGCTATGGCAGCGAGCACCTGGAATTGCGGGTGGCGGCGGGACAACCGGCGGAACAGGTGCGGCAGCTGGCCCGGCAGCTTGAGGTCCTGGAGCCGGTCATGGAGGTCGAGGTGGACTGGCCCGGGTCCAGCTCCGGGGTGGCCGTTCGCATTGGATTGCGGGTGCGGGATTCCCTTGCAGCCCTGGAACCGGTGCTGGCCACCTGCCGGGCGGCGGGGATCGCTCTGGAGGGCGTGGCAGCTCGGCCGGCCACCCTGGACGATGTGTTCCTCCACTTGACAGGGCGAGCCTTGCGGGATGGGGAGACGGCAGGCTAGGTCCAAGATGGCGGGTACGGCAAGCGCTGCTGGAGGGGGCGGAGGATGGGCGAAATCTGGCTGGAAAACCGTGCGATGCTCCAGCGGTGGTGGTTCCGCTTGCGCCGGGAGCCCCTGACGTGGTTGTCGACCTTGAGCCAGCCGGTGCTCTGGCTGTTGCTTTTTGGTCACCTACTGGCCCGCATGGCGGCCGGCGATGTGCCGGGGGGCAACTACCTGGCCTTCATGAGCGCCGGGGCCGTGGTGATGACGGTGTTCAACGGAGCCATTAACGGCGGGGTCGAACTCCTCTTTGACCGGGAGACCGGGTTTCTGCAGCGCCTTCTGGCAGCGCCCATCCAGCGGCTGTCCATCGTCACCAGCCGGTTCGTCTACATCATGGCGGTGACCGCCGCACAGAACCTGCTCATCATCCTGACAGCCTACGGGCTGGGGGTTCGTTTCGCCACCGGCCTGGGCGGGATCGTGGCGGCCCTGGGGATCGGCGTCCTGTTCGGTGCGGGGGTCGCTACCTTGTCGATTGCCTTGGCCTTCGCCGTTCGCCGGCACCCCGAGTTCTTTACCATCACGGCGTTTCTGAGTCTACCCCTGCTCTTTTTGAGTTCCGCCCTGGCCCCCCTTGACCTCATGCCGGGGTGGATGCAGGTCCTGGCCCGGCTCAATCCCATGACCTACGCCATCGAGGCCACCCGGGCGCTGGTCCTAAACGGCTGGGATACACAACTGGTCTTTTCC
Organism: Thermaerobacter sp. PB12/4term; assembly: GCF_003403315.2. Taxonomy (NCBI): domain Bacteria; kingdom Bacillati; phylum Bacillota; class Clostridia; order Eubacteriales; family Clostridiales Family XVII. Incertae Sedis; genus Thermaerobacter; species Thermaerobacter sp. PB12/4term. The sequence continues at coordinate 2,563,858 of NZ_CP048407.1, read as the reverse complement.
ATGTTGGGAATCCTCCTGGCCTTCGACACGGTGGCACTGGCCATTGCGGCACGGGTGTTACGGCGCGGCCTAGCGTGAGGAGGAGGGCCGGGTGTCGCGCCGGTGCTTTTCGGTGCGGCACCTGGTGCTGTGCCGTGGTCAACCCTTAGACATGGTTCACTTTTTGTCCCCGTGGGCATTTCAATTCCTCATAGGTACCCTACAAACACGTGATCGACGCCACACCGTATTTTCTGCGGGAGAAGTTTCGATTCCTCATAGGCACCCTACAAACCCGGCGTCACCTTGAAGCGCTTCTGGTCCCGGCTCCGGGTTTCGATTCCTCATAGGCACCCTACAAACTCGCCGACGGCCTGCCCATACTGGGCGGAGTGCCGGGTTTCGATTCCTCATGGGCACCCTACAAACCTTGGATCCCCTGGCGATTGGACATAGAGTCCAAATGTTTCGATTCCTCATAGGCACCCTACAAACGTGAGCGTCGCCGGCTTGAAGGGCGAGGCGCTCGCGTTTCGATTCCTCATAGGCACCCTCCAAACGTGCGGCGCTGCGGCGCGGAGCTCACGGTTGCCACCGAGTTTCGATTCCTGATAGGCACCCTACAAACCTGGGCAGGGCTGGCGTGGCGGGATGCGGCGCCTAAGGTTTCGATTCCTCATAGGTACCCTACAAACCGGTGTTTGCTCGCCAGCACGAACGGCGTGGTCGGTGGTTTCGATTCCTCATAGGCACCCTACAAACCGCGAAACGGGTGGCCGCGATGCGGTGGCCCGGGAAGTTTCGATTCCTCATAGGCACCCTACAAACCAGGCGCCGCAGCTGCAGGAGCAGGAGTCCCACACTGTTTCGATTCCTCATAGGCACCCTACAAACCCCGTCCAGCCGGCAGCGGCGACCACGATCTATGACGTTTCGATTCCTCATAGGCACCCTACAAACATGCCCACGGCGCGGGGTTATCTAGCCGCTGGTGTCATGTTTCGATTCCTCATAGGCACCCTACAAACACCGGCCCGGTGGGGCGAGGCACCTGCGGACCTTGAGTTTCGATTCCTCATAGGCACCCTACAAACCGACGAGGCGGTGTAGGCCATGGAGCCGCTGGCGCGGTTTCGATTCCTCATAGGCACCCTACAAACGGCCTTCTCCGCCTCGCCTCGCAGGTAGTCCAGGCTGTTTCGATTCCTCATAGGCACCCTACAAACTCGCCGTAGTGATGCTTACCACAGTCGTGCTCGCCGTTTCGATTCCTCATAGGTGTCACGGCCGGTGCAAAAATGACCCAGTAGGGTCGGATGAATTTTGTCGGCATGATCGAAGTGCAGGCCCCCACCGGGCGGCAGGACAAGCGTGGGCGCCTCGGTAAGGGTGTGTCCAGATCCGTAGGCGGCCCCTTGGCGGGCGCAGGCAGGAGGGCGGCCGCGAGGGGTCGTGGGCCTTGAGCTCGGAATTTTGTCTGGTCGGCCCCCTCCTGCGAACCGCCTACATGGGCGCGGCTTTGGCCGATAGCCCGGACAGGTGAGTGCGCTGCGATCGCCGTCTGCGCCCCAAGAGCCCGGGAGAGGGGGAACAACACCGTGCCACGGTATTTCGGGCTGGATCTTCATAAACGGTACGTCCACGGCTGCGAATGGCAGGTGGACGTACAAAAGGGAAGGCATTTCCGGTTCCCCAATACCGATGCAGGGTGGGCAACCTTCGTCCAGCAACTGCGTGCGGACGATTGCGTGGCCCTCGAGGTCACCGGAAACGCCTTTACCGTACACGATTTACTTTCGGCGTACGCCGGCAAGGTCCTGCTGGCCAACCCCCTGGAGCTGAAGCGCCTGGGGGCGGGTCGGCACACGGATCGCGTGGACGCCGAACGACTCGCCAAGATGCTGGCCCTGGGGATGGTGCCGGCCGTGTGGGTGCCACCGCCGGCGGTGCGCGAGGTTCGGTACCTTTTGCAATACCGGGACCGGTTGGTCCGGAACCGGCGGCGGTACCTGACCCAGGCCAAGTCCGTCTTCCAGCGCCACGGGCTCCCCATCCCGCGGAACGTGGACCCTCGGCAGTGGCTGGATCGGGAAGAGGTGAACCGGCTGCCGCAGGCGGAACGCGTCATCCTCCTCAGCGCCCTTCGACAGTTGGAGACCGTGGAGATCGAAATTCAGGCCATTGAAGCGGAGATCGCGCGACAGGTGGCCGACCAGCCGGCCGTTCAGCTCTTGCTGACGATCACGGGGGTGGGGCTCCTCACCGCGGCCACCATCTGGGCGTACCTGGGGGATCTTCGCCGCTTCCGAACGGCGAAGCAAGTGACGCGGTACGCTGGCCTGGACGCGTCCGTCCACCAGTCCGGCGAGCAGGACCACCGGGGGCGCATCAGCCGGAATGGCAGCAAACTGCTCCGCACCGCGGTCGTCGAAGCGGCCCACTCCGTGGCCCGTCACGACCAGGGTCCCTTGGGCGCGTTCTACCACCGGAAACAGCGGCAGATCGGGCCCCACAAGGCGGTGGTGGCCCTGGCACGCAAGCTCCTCATCGTCGCCTGGCGCATGCTTCTTACAGGCCAGCCCTACCGAGCCGCGAAGCCCACGCTTGTCGTCCAAAAGCAACGGCGTCTGGTTGAGGTCGCCCAAGCCGTGACCGACTGGAACGCGGTCGCCGTGGCCCTTTGGCCGGACCGCCTCGAGGATCGCCACCGTCGACGAAGAGTGGCTTGATCGCTGGGGGCTTGACTTCGATCACAGGTGACCCACCCCGCCGAACCGAGTCCCATTCCCTTCCCAGGAATGGAGGCCGGTTCATGCTGAAAGGTGGGTCGTTGATGGATATTCTGCGGCTGAAGGCCGAAGGCCTGTCCGTTCGGGAAATTGCCCGCCGTACGGGGTTGTCCCGGAATACGGTGCGGAAGTACCTGCGCCGACCCGAGCTACCCCAGTACAAGCCACGGCCGCCCAAGGCGTCGAAGTTGGATCCGTTCAAGCCGTACCTCGAGCAGCGTATGGCCCAAGGGGTCTTCAATGCCAATCGTCTCCTGCAGGAGCTCCGGGCCCAGGGCTATACCGGCGGAAAGACGATTCTCAAGGAGTTCCTTCGGCCCCATCGCCCGTCCCGGGTCCCACACGCCGTGGTGCGCTTCGAGCTCCCGCCGGGGACCCAGGCGCAGGTCGACTGGGGGGAGTTCGCCTACACCGACCTGCAGGGACGACGGCGGAAGGTTTACGGGTTTGTCATGGTCCTCAGTTACTCGCGGGCGATGTACGTGGAGTTTGTGGAACAGCAGGACCTGAGCACCCTCTTACGATGTCACCTCCACGCCTTCGCGGCCTTGGGAGGTGTCCCGAAGGAGATCCTCTACGACAACATGAAGACCGTCGTCCTTCGCCGCCATGGTGCGGAGGTGGATTACCACCCAAGGATGCTTGACTTTGCGTTGCTTGCCGGGTTTGCCCTGCGGGCGTGCCGGCCGTATCGGGCCCAGACCAAGGGCCGGGTGGAGCGAGCCATCGGCTATCTCAAGCGGCACTTCTGGCCGGCCGTCCAGTTCACCGACCTGGCCGATCTCAACCGGCAGGTGCGGGCATGGGTGGCCGAGGTCGCGAATCGCCGCCTCCACGGGACCACCGGGCAGCGCCCCGCCGATCGGCTGGTGGAAGAGCAGGCCCATCTGACGCCCCTTCGGCCCTTGGCGGCTTTCACGTCGCTGCTGCACGAAGAACGCCGGGTGAGTCGGGATGGCTACGTCCAGTATGCGGGCAGCCGGTATGGGGTGCCCTGGCGTTATAGCGGCCGGTACGTCACGGTGTTTGCGACCTCAACGGAGGTCGAGATCCGCGACGGGGACCGGGTGATTGCCCGGCACCCTCCGGCCTTGCTGCCCGGACTGACGATCCCCCTTCCGGAGCAGTACCACGGCCTTGCTTTGGGTGGGCCCCAACGTCCCGAGCCGCCCCAAGGCCAGCAGGTCGTCGGCCCGGCGGTGGAGCGCCGCTCGCTCCAGGTCTACGAAGACCTTCTTCGGGCAGGTGAACGCCGGTGATCACGGTGGACAAGGCCCGCCAGCACCTGCAGGCCCTGGGGCTGAAGGATGCGGCGGAGGTCCTTGAAGCGCGCCTGGAACGCGCCGCGAAGCAGGACGTAACCTATGCCGACTTCCTTGTGGATCTGCTGGAAACCGAACTCGCGGTTCGACGCCGGCGTTACCTGGACACACGAACCAAGCTGGCCCGGCTTCCGTTCCGCAAGACCCTGGAGGACTTCGACTTCGAGGCCCAACCCTCCATCGACCCCCGCCAGATTCGGGAGCTGGCCACGCTCCGCTTTTTGGGCAACGCCGAGAACGTGATCTTCCTGGGACCGCCGGGCGTCGGGAAGACCCATTTGGCCGTGTCGCTCGGCCTCGCCGCCATCGACCGGGGATATGGCGTCTACTTCACGCCGATGCACCGCCTCATCGAGGATCTACGCAACGCCTACGAGGAGCGCCGGCTCGAACGACGGATGCGGATCTACCTGGCGCCCAAGCTCCTGATCATCGACGAACTGGGCTATCTGCCCCTCGACAAGGTGGGCGCCACGGTGTTCTTCCAGCTCGTGGCGGCCCGGTATGAGCGCGGCAGCATCGTCCTCACATCGAACCAGACCTTCGCCGACTGGGGGGAGGTGTTCGGTGACCCGGTCATCGCCACGGCCATCCTCGACCGGTTGCTGCATCACAGTCACGTGATCAACATCCGGGGCGAGAGCTACCGTCTCCGAGAGAAGCGTCGCTCGGGTCTCCTTCGCAGCACCGTGGACCCGAATCAGGATGACTGAACCAGATTGCCAAGGTCCGGTGGGTCACTTTTCAACCGGCCGAAGTGGGTCAAAATTCAACCGGCCTTGACATAGGCACCCTACAAACACTGCAGCGTGCACCACCCGGAGCGTGATCGTCAGGTTTCGATTCCTCATAGGCACCCTACAAACGCGAAGAACGCGATGGTCCGTCTCCTTCGGCTGCAGGTTTCGATTCCTCATAGGCACCCTACAAACGCTCCTTCACCGCCACCCGACTTGCCCTGCTTGCCCGTTTCGATTCCTCATAGGCACCCTACAAACGTTGCGAGAGCAACTAAGCCCGAGAGGGCGACGCGGGTTTCGATTCCTCATAGGCACCCTACAAACACTGGCGCGGTCCTGGGGCGAAGAAGCGGTCGCGGGTTTCGATTCCTCATAGGCACCCTACAAACGCCGCGCCTCTGCTTCGAGTTCGGCCAGCCTGCGACGTGGTTTCGATTCCTCATAGGCACCCTACAAACGCGCTGGCGCCCCTTCGTCTCTGTGACCTCGACGGGGTTTCGATTCCTCATAGGCACCCTACAAACCCTGGACATGGCACACTGCACCGGGCACCGCGTGGGGTTTCGATTCCTCATAGGCACCCTACAAACCGTGGTGGCAACCTTGGCGGGGTCCATTCCGTTCCGCGTTTCGATTCCTCATAGGCACCCTACAAACACCATGGCCGGCGCTACTGGGCGGTGATCGCGCCGCCGGTTTCGATTCCTCATAGGCACCCTACAAACGTCGGAGGTGGATGCAGCCGAGGAAGAGGTGCCCTTCGTTTCGATTCCTCATAGGCACCCTACAAACAAGACCGGGACGGCTACTACTTCCGGGTGCGGCGCCGTTTCGATTCCTCATAGGCACCCTACAAACGTGAAGTCGATACGCCGTATTGTCGGGTCCTAGAAAGGTTTCGATTCATCATAGGCACCCTACAAACATATAGTTGTTGAAATTTTTGAGATTGATGAGGAGAGTTTCGATTCCTCATAGGCACCCTACAAACAAGATCCACAATGCTCCACGACACGATTCGGGTCCATACGTTTCGATTCCTCATAGGCACCCTACAAACTCATCATGACTTCCACCTTGTTGCTGTTGCTCTTCTGGTTTCGATTCCTCATAGGCACCCTACAAACCTTCGGCGCCATTATACTGCGCCACGGGCGCCCTGTGTTTCGATTCCTCATAGGCACCCTACAAACCCGGGTTGAGACCATCCAGGCTATCGGCGTCCGCCCCGTTTCGATTCCTCATAGGCACCCTACAAACGAGATCGAGAGCGGCGAGTACGCGCCGCACCGCATCGTTTCGATTCCTCATAGGCACCCTACAAACTGGCAGTCCTACGGGCCGGTGGAGACGCTGCCGGGGTTTCGATTCCTCATAGGCACCCTACAAACAAGACGATCCGCTGTCCCACCACCTCTGTGACCGCGGTTTCGATTCCTCATAGGCACCCTACAAACCATGTCCCATCCATGAGCATGAGGCCGATGGTGGCGGTTTCGATTCCTCATAGGCACCCTACAAACTCCGCGCCCGGCTCGCCGTCGCCGTCCAGCAGGTAGTTTCGATTCCTCATAGGCACCCTACAAACTCGGGTGAGATCGTGGGGAGGCGGGTGTGAGCCATGGGGTTTCGATTCCTCATAGGCACCCTACAAACGCCTGGCGGCCCGCATGTTTCTTCCCGAGGGGTGGGTTTCGATTCCTCATAGGCACCCTACAAACCCCCAAGACGGTCAGTAACCATCTCATCCAAAGCCTGTTTCGATTCCTCATAGGCACCCTACAAACCTCGCGGTTGCTGAGTCCGTTGGCGACGAGCTGCTCGTTTCGATTCCTCATAGGCACCCTACAAACGGGGTGCGCATGCGCGGCCGGCGGATCGTGACGGCAGTTTCGATTCCTCATAGGCACCCTACAAACCTCGGAGGCCGCCAGCAGGTCGTCGTAGGTCGCATAGCCGTTTCGATTCCTCATAGGCACCCTACAAACGGTGGCTTCGCAGCCGGCGACCCGGACGTTCTCGACCGTTTCGATTCCTCATAGGCACCCTACAAACCGCTGGGCGAGTCGGTGCGCGTCGCCGCCCAGGGCGGTTTCGATTCCTCATAGGCACCCTACAAACCACGACACCAGAGCGAGCACGTCCTCGGCCCGGAAGTTTCGATTCCTCATAGGCACCCTACAAACCTGCAGGTCTTGCGGCCCGTGGAGGTGGTGCGCCGGGTTTCGATTCCTCATAGGCACCCTACAAACCAGGCGCCAAGGACTGACCGCTCGGCGTCGAGGTCCCGGTTTCGATTCCTCATAGGCACCCTACAAACGCCGCTGCCCTCACTTTCCCGGGCCGCCATCTGCGCGTTTCGATTCCTCATAGGCACCCTACAAACATGACCTGGTCGCCTCATGCCATGGAAGTCTTGCGGAGTTTCGATTCCTCATAGGCACCCTACAAACCTGCGTACCGCATGTTCGAAGCGGCCTGGGGATCGTGTTTCGATTCCTCATACTCGACTTTGACACCGTGATCCTTGAGAACCCTTGAAACACAAGGCTTTCTTGGGCACACGGGGACTGCGTACCACTACACTACCCGGCGGGGGTCGTGGCGGGACGTGGCATCGGCTGCACCCGCGCCGGCGGCCGCAGACCTACGGCTTTGAAGGCTTCGTAGGCTTGGCCCACCAGCTCGGTCCGGGTGAGGTAGGTCTCGCCGTCGAGTTCCACCGCCACGGCATGGAGCTGGGCGAGGTCGCTCAGCACGTCCTCGTAGCTCGCCTCGGGGTTTTGCTGGCGGAGCTTGCGCAACAACAGGCTCTCCAGCACCAGCGCCAGGAAACAGACCATGACGTGCCCCCGGACCCGCCGCTCCGTCCAGTGGAACATCGGCCGCAAGTCCAGGGCGGACTTGAGGGTGCGGAAGGCGCGCTCGACCCGCCAGAGATCCTTGTAGGCGCGGACCACCGCCTCCGGTTCCAGGTCGGTGTTGGTGCGCAGCAGGTACTTCCCATCGTAGCGGGTGGCTCGCTTGACGGCGTCGGTGTTCACCACCAACGCGCCCTGGGGCAGGGCCTTGAGGTAACGGGCCACGAGGCGGTTCCGCAGGAGATCCTTGGCTTGGCCGCGCTCGATCCGCTGCTTCAGGTGCGCGAGCACCGCCTCCCGGGCCTGGCGGTCGTGCTCGGCCTGCAGGGGGTTGTGGCAGAGGATGTAGCGCTGGCCTTGGTGGGTCACCTGCTTGATCTGGAGTTGTTTGTTCACCTTGCGATACCGTCCCGGCTGGCTCAAGACCGCCTCGGCCGCCCGGTGCCGACGCAGGGGCATGCCGACGATGTACTCCATCCCGGCCTCCTCGATGGCCCGCAGGATCGGACGGCTGACCATGCCCCGGTCGGCCACGAAGATCACCCGGCGCAGGTGAAAGCGCCGCTTGAGGGCATCCAGCACGGTCGCCACGGTCGCCTTGTCGGCGGTATCGCCCGGGAAGACCTCGTGGGCGATGGGGTAGCCGTCCCGGGTCATGAGCACGCCCACCACCAGCTGGGGCCGGTCCGGGCGTTTGTCGCGGGAATAGCCGTAGGCAGCCAACCCCTCCGGCCCTCGGCCTTCGAAGTAGCTGGATGTACAGTCCCACATCACCACGTCGACCTCGGTCCAGAACAGGTCGCGAGCCCGGGCGAAGAGGCGATCCTCGATCGCCTCCTTGTGCTCGGCCAACACATCCAGGGCCCGGTAGTAGTGGTGCAGTTCCAACTGCTCTGCCTGGGGCCGGTAGACGCCCTGCAGCCACTGGCGCACCAGGCCGCGCTTGGAGCAGGGGTCGGTGAGGCGGTTGAGCACCATGGTGAAGACGGCCTCGGCGACATCGAAGGCAAGCTGGCGGTCTTCGAGCAGGGCGGCGAAGGCCTTGTCCAGCTCTGCCTCCTGCCAGAGGCGCTCGAAGATCAGGGCCGGTCCCCACTGCTTGGACCAGCGGACGTTCAGACGTTCGGCCTGTTCTTCGAGCCGACGCCAGGTGCTCTGGGAGAAGCGGGCCAGGTTCTCGATGAGGGCATCGAGGCGGCCGTCCTGAAGATCCTCCAGCCGGCCCAGGGTGGCGACCACCCGCTGGCGGACGCGGCCGCCCTGGCGCACGCTCTCGACGAGCTGGAGGTAGGTGCGGGTGGAGCCGTCTTTGTTCTTGAAGGTCTTCTGGCGGATGAACATGGCACAACCATCATAGCATGTTCGTGCTTACCATACAAGTGTTTCCCGAATACACGTGGCACTACACTTTTGACCCAAAAGAACCGCCGCCCCATGGAAACCCCTTGATTCATGCGGGTTCCTGGGGCGGCGTGGCACCAAGCAGGGCCGTCAACGGTCAAACCCGAGTCATAGGCACCCTACAAACACAAACGGGCGAAGCGGGCGAAACGGTGGCGGTGACGGGTTTCGATTCCTCATAGGCACCCTACAAACGGACGCCAGCCCAAATGATCGTGGCAATAGCGCAGGTTTCGATTCCTCATAGGCACCCTACAAACTCTCGAACTTGGTTTAAAAGCCCCAATTCCCGCCCGACGTTTCGATTCCTCATAGGCACCCTACAAACTGACGGCAGGCGCCATGCTGAGCCGGCTCTTAGAAGTTTCGATTCCTCATAGGCACCCTACAAACGCCGCGCCTGGTCGATGTCGATGGACTGATCGCCGCGTTTCGATTCCTCATAGGCACCCTACAAACGTGCGACCAAAGCCGCTCGATGACCGCATCCGGGCGTTTCGATTCCTCATAGGCACCCTACAAACTGAAACGGGGGCCGCGACCGGGCCACAAGGGAGGGCGTTTCGATTCCTCATAGGCACCCTACAAACCCTGGCCTGGGACGAACATGGTTTTTCGTTGTGCGGTTTCGATTCCTCATAGGCACCCTACAAACGGCGCCCGTCGCAAAGAAGTTCGGCGGGCGCTGGAAGTTTCGATTCCTCATAGGCACCCTACAAACTGGGTAGTCAGGGGCGGTACGGTATTCCGTACCGCCGTTTCGATTCCTCATAGGCACCCTACAAACAGAGGATGATTGGGTTCGTGAACTGGTTCATGAACTGTTTCGATTCCTCATAGGCACCCTACAAACCCGTACCGCCCCTGACTACCCATATTATACCACGCCAGTTTCGATTCCTCATAGGCACCCTACAAACACAATGGCCATGGGTCCCACAGTGTTCACATATCGAGGTTTCGATTCCTCATAGGCACCCTACAAACGGGGAGGGGTTCGACGGCAAGTATGTGCTTTTGGCGTTTCGATTCCTCATAGGCACCCTACAAACCCCATCTTCGACCGAAGAAACCGTTCTCCTTCAACGGTTCCTGCGCCCGCTTTCTGTCGATCCAGATACAGGGATACTGGGCAAAACAGGATGCGGGCAAGCCAAAAACGCAGTCGTGGCGCCAACTGGGTGGAATTACCTCCTGCTGTCGACCTCCCGGGGTTTTGCCGTGATCGGAGGTCGACAGCAGGGCCACCTTGCCTCCTCCCCCGGCCACCTATCCATCGGGCTATGCTCGATCGTCCCATGCGCCGTCATCCCATCCCCAAGTCCCAGACCCCCCTCCAGGAGGACGGGCCCTTCATTGCGAACCTGCCATTGCGCGCTTGCCAGAACCGACCTGGATGGCCGGGCGCCCCATGCACCATGGGGCGCCGAAGCCGGCCGGCGGTACCGCTGGGTCGGCCGCCGGCGGAAGGCGCCCCATCCACCATGGGGGCGCCGAAGGCGAGCCTGCCAGTACCGACCACATCGGCGGGGGGATGCTCAATGCGCTTCGTGGTCTTCGGCGGGGCGGGGGACATGGGAAGCCGGGCGGTCCGGGAGCTGGCCAGGACCCCCGGTGTGGCCCAAGTGACGGTAGCGGACCGGAATCTGGAGGCGGCCCGGTCGGTGGCCACCGCAGCGGCGGAAGAAGCGGCGCCAGGTTGCCGGGTGGTTGCGGAGGCGGTCGACATCCTGGCCCCTGGGGCAGCGGCCCAGCTGATGGCGGCCCACGATGTGGCGATGGGGGCGGCGGGCCCGTTCTACCTCCTGGAAGAGCCCCTGGCCCGGGCGGCCATCGAGGCCCGGCGCCCCTACATCAGCCTCTGTGATGATCACGACGCGGCCCGGCGGGTCCTCGAACTGGACGAGCCGGCTCGCAGGGCAGGGGTCACCATCCTGACCGGTCTCGGCTGGACGCCGGGGCTGACCAACCTTTGCGTGCGCCATGCGGCCCAGCGGATGGACCGGGTCGAGGCGGCCCATATCGCCTGGGCGGGCAGCTCGGCGGATTCCCGGGGTTGGGCCGTGGTCCTCCACACCATGCACATCTTCAGCGGGAGGGTCACGTCCTTTGCCGCAGGACGGTGGGAGGAGGTCGCTGCGGGGACCGGGGCGGAACGGGTCGAGTTTCCACCGCCGCTCGGTGCCGTGACGGTCTTTCATGTCGGGCACCCCGAACCGGTGACGTTGCCACGATTCCTTCCCGGCCTGCAGGAGGTACGGCTGAAGGGTGGCCTTGCCGAGCCCGCCCTGAACCGGCTGGCTGTCACCTTCGGACGCTGGGGGCTGATGGCCACCCACCGCCGGCGCCAGCGGCTGGGCGCGGTGCTCAAACCGTTGCTTCCTCTCCTGGAACGGGTGGGGGCCCCATCCCGGCCCGCTTCCGGGCTCGTCGTCCGGGTGCGCGGCCGGGTGGGGGCCCAGGTGGCGGAACGCAGCTACCGGGCGGCGGCGCCCATGGCGAGTCTGACGGCGGTGCCGCTGGCCCTGGGAGCGTTTTGGATGGCCCAGGGGCGAATTGAGGGACCGGGGGTGCTGGCGCCCGAAGCACCGGGCGGGCCGGACCCGGAGGCGTTCTTCCAGGAGCTGGCGGAGCGGGGCGTGGTTGTGGACCGGGAGCCGTGACGGCTCTGCCAGCCCCGGGCGCCAGCCGGTGGCAAGGACCTGCGACCACTTCTCAGGGCTGGCGGTCGACAGGCGATTTGCGTCTGGTAGAACTCCGAGGACGTTAGGCCGACTAGCACCAACACCAGTGGGGAGGGGCTCCTCCTGTGAGAATCGCCCCGGTTCTCAACCTCGCTGTGCTGACAAACCGTTCCTTCCTGGCCCTTTTTGGGGGCGCTCTGATCTCCCGAGCGGGCGATGCCTTCTACACCCTTCTCCTCCCCATGCTGATCTACGAGCGCCTGGGCTCCACAATGGCGCTCTCCGGCATGTTCATTGTCCTTGCCGTGCCCCCCGAAGGGGCTGCGTCCCGCCCGGTGGCGAAGCTGGCGCCAGCGGACCCATCTACGGAACTGGATCCAGGGACAGGGTGGCCGTACAGGCCCCTTCCCCCCAGGCACAGGACTGCATACGGCTGCCCCGCCGGCGGCGGCGCCTACGCGGAGACCTACGCCGAGGCCGGTTCGTCCAGGGACCTCAGCCTTTTAAAGAGGGCGGGGATCACCTGGGTGACCAGGACCCGTTCCATTTCGCCCAGGCCGCCCCGCCGGGCGTTGAAGAGAGGCACCTCCGGAGCGTGTTTCTGAATCATCATCTGGGTGGTGTGGTAGCCGTAGGCGGTGACCACCACGATGGCGTCGTAGCGCCCGTCCAGGGCCTTGCGCACCCACTGGCGGCTGGTGCCGTCGGCGAAGACCATGTCGCCGCCGTAGCGGTTCACCACCTGCCGGTAACCGCCGGCGTGGTTGGGGTCGCCCACGACCAGGATGCGGGTGTTCTGCAAGGGGCGCAGGGCCGCCAGCTGGCGGTTGACCTCTTCCAGGGTTGCAATGGTCTCCTTCAGCCGCTTCATCTCCTCGCGGTAGGACCTGGCCATCCTGACCAGGGCTTGCCGCATCCGGTCGCGCCGGGCCTCGGCCTCGGTGACGATGGACTGGGCAACCTGCACGGTCTCCTGGTCGTTCAGCAGGGCCATGTATTGCTCCAAGCGGCGGCGCCAGTCGGCCGAGTCCTTGAGCCAGCGGTTCCAGGCGGCAGCCCAGGCCGGGTCGTCCAGGGTATCACCCATGGCCCACAGCAGCCCGAGGGCCAGCCCTTTCCGGCGGCTCCGCTTGAGCAGGCTGACCACCTGCTGGGGTTCCGGCGGGCTGCCCGGGCGGTAGCCCGGCAGAAGGCACGGGGTCAGTTCAGCGGCCAGTCGCTGGGCCAGCTGCGGGTGGCGGCAGGCTTCGCGGAACAGCCAGTTCGCCAGTTGACCCCGCTTGCGCCCGCACCGGGGCTGGAGGTCAAGCCGCTGGCAAATCAGCCACAACATGCCTTCGTTGACGATGCCTAAGGCCATCTGCAGCCCGGTCAGGCGCTGCATTGGTTCCGCCATCATCGCCCCATCCCCTCCCGCTGCGGCCGGTCGGGCCCGTCCTGCCGGGCACCGGGCTGGGGACGGCGGCGCCTGGTGAAGCTTTGGGACTGGCCCGTGGGGCCCCGTGCCCGTGCGCTCGGCGCCCGTTTCCGCAAGCTGCCGCCCCCTGGCGACCGGTTCCCCTTTGCGTTAGCTGCAGGCTATGCGCCAGCTGCCGCCCGATTGGGCCCGGCGGACTCCGGCCCCTCCCCGCCCTGGCTTTGGCCGTATTATCCGGGATTCGCCTTGACAGGCGGCGTCATGGAGAAGGGACGGGGGAGTCCGGGGAGTGAGCCCAATGCACCGTTACGGCCCGCGACGGCACGGGCGCCGCCGGCTGCTCGGGCTGGATGGCAACGGTTGACGCCGGGGTTCGGCCGCTGCTATGCTGGTTACCAAACGACCGTTTGTTGGTTTACCTTTGTTAGGTTAACCGGGAGGAGCCATGGGCCGTTCCACCGCCCGCCGGGAAGAGATCCTCACCGTGGCCGGCGAGCTCTTTCGCCAGAAGGGCTATCACGCCACCTCCATGCAGGACATCGCCGAGCGGCTGCAGCTGCAGCGGGGCAGCCTTTACGCCCACATCGAGAGCAAGGAAGAGCTGCTGTTCGAGATCGTGGACCGGGCGGCCGACCGGTTCCTGGACGGCATCGAGCAGGCCTGGAGGGAGGGGGCCGCGGCCCGGGACCGCTTGCGGCGGGCCCTGGCCGCCCACATGGCGGTGATCGCCGAGCACCGCGACACGGCCAGCGTGTTCTTCCACGAGTGGCGCTTCTTGCGTGCTGACCTGCGGTCCCGCATCCAGGCCAAGCGGGACCGGTATGAAGCCCGCTGGCGGGAGCTCATCGCCGACGGTGTCGCCCGGGGTGAGTTCCGCGCGGTCGACCCGCGGTTCGCGGCCCTGCTGGCGTTGTCGGCGGTCAACTGGGCCTACCAGTGGTATTCGCCGGACGGGCCCTTGGCACCGGACGATGTGGCGGCCACCTTTGCGGAGCTGATCCTCAAGGGCCTGGAGGCCGGCTCGTCCTGAGGGCGGTGCCGGTCGGGCGGCCGGCGTTATGGCCGCAACGAAGCCGTGCCGGAAGGTGGGATCGTCCCGGCGCTGGAAGCGGGCTTGGGCCAGGCGGGTTGCCATCGGTGCCTTGCAAGTCATCGCAAGTCTCAGGGCCGCCTTGCAAGTCACCACAAGTCTCAAGGCATCGCAAGACGCTTGTTTTGCGAGTCCTGGTTTGGAGTCTTGGGTCTTGTTTGGGAGTCTTGGGGACGCGTCACCCTGGGGGAAACACGGAGCGGTCCCCGGCCGGGGTCCTGGGGTGCCCGGCCCGTCGGTCGAACCGGCAGCCGCCGGCCGAACCGGCAGCCGGGTGGCCCCGTGCCCTGGGCGGGCCCAAAGGGCAGCCCGGGGCCGGATGCCCCGGCCGGGGCCGCCGCGGGAGGGGAAACCATGGCAGACCAGGGAATGCAGGACCAGGCCGCTGTTGCAGCCGGCCAGCGGGCAGGGTTGCCTCCGGCCGGGCCGGCCGGCCCCCGCGACTGGCGGGAGGAGGAGCGCATCGCCGAGTTCACCGCCCGCCTGGAGCGGGGCGAGAAGGTGGAGGCGGGCGACTGGATGCCCAGCGAGTACCGCCGCCAGTGCCTCCGCCTGATCCAGACCCACGCCAACAGCGAGATCATGGGGGCCCTGCCCGAGCGGGAGTGGATCCCGCGGGCGCCCACCCTGCGCCGCAAGCTGGCCCTCATGGCCAAGGTCCAGGATGAAGTCGGCCATGCCCAGCTGATCTACCGCGTGGCGGAAGACCTGGCCGCACCCCTCGGGATCACCCGCGAGGACATGATGGACGCCCTGGTGGCGGGCAAGGCCAAGTTCCACAACGTCTTCAGCTATCCCGCGCCCACGTGGGCCGACGCGGGCATCATCGCCTGGCTGGTCGACGGGGCCGCCCTGGCGACCCAGGCGGCGCTGCTGCAGACCAGCTACGCCCCCTACGCCCGCATCCTGCGGCGGATCTGCGCCGAAGAGGCGATCCACCTCAAGCACGGCGAGGACATCATCCTCACCCTGATGAGCGGCACCCGCGCCCAGCAGCAGATGGTCCAGGACGCGCTGAACCGGTGGTGGCGGCCGCTGCTGCACTTCTTCGGACCGCCCGACGAGATGTCGCCCAACCTGGAGCAGGCCATGAAGTGGCGGATCAAGGTCCGCACCAACGAGGAACTGCGGCAGGAGTTCCTGAGCAAGTACGTGCCCCAGATCCGCGCCCTGGGGCTCCAGATCCCCGACCCCGAGCTGCACTATGACGAAGCGCAGGGCCGCTGGGTCTACGGCGATCCCGACTGGGACGAATTCTGGCGCGTGGTCAAGGGGCAGGGACCCAGGACGGAGGCGCGGCTGGCCATCCGGCGCCTCTCCCACGAGGAGAGCCGCTGGGTACGGGAAGCCCTGGCCCGCGGCGCCGCGGCCGCCTGACGGGTCATCACCCCGGCCCAGGAAGGGGACGAACCGGCCATGGGCGTCACCATGGAGGTCTACGAGGTCTTCGGCCAGCCGCGGCGGGGTGAGCCGTACATCCACTGCGGCAGCCTGCTGGCGGGGGACCGGCGCAACGCCCGGCTGCTGGCCCAGCAGCTCTACTGCCGGCGGCAGGAGTACGTCAGCCTGTGGATCGTGCCGCGCTCGTGCATCGAAGCCGTGGGCGAGGGTGACGCCGACTGGTGGCAGCCGGCCACGGACAAGACGTACCGCCTGGGGGAAGGCTTTGCCCGGACCCGGATCCTCTGGCAGCGCTTCGGCCGGGGGCCGGGCGGTGGCACCGGTGGCGGCGGCGGTGGTGTCGGTGGCGGCGGCACGGTCAGAGCCCACGGTCCCTCCCCGGGGCAGGATGGGCCGGAAGCCGGTGCCCCGGCCCACCGGGCTGGCGAGCCGGGCGCACCCGATGATGTGGTACCCGGTGCCGTGCTCAACCGCAGCGGTCACGTGCGGGTCCGCCGGGGGCCCCGGCGCCAGGACCGGGAAGGGCGGCGAGATCCCGAGGGCGCCGCGCCCGGTGACGAGGGCGGTGGGGCCAGGCCTGGTACCGGGATCGCCGGTTCAGGGACCGATGCGGTTGCCGGCCGCGACGCGGGGAAGGGCGCCGGTCCCGGACTGGGGATGGGCAACGGGTCCGCCGCCGGGACGGGCACTGGGGCCCGCACCGGGCAAGGGGGTGAGGACCGGTGAACAGGTCGAACCGGGCCCACGCCATGGAACCCCTCCCCTCCCACCCGGCGGTCGCGGCTACCTCGGGCGCTGACCGGGGCCTGGTGGCCCTGCTCTTCGCCCTGGCCGACGACGAGCTGATCGCCGGCCACCGGGCGTCGGAGTGGACGGGCGTGGCTCCCTACCTGGAAGAAGACGTGGCCTTCTCCTCCATCGCCCAGGACGAGGTGGGGCACAGCGCCCTGCTCTATCAGCTGCTCGCCGATCTCGGCCAGGGAGGCGGGGATCCCGATGCCCTGGCCTTCGGCCGGGATCCTCAGGACTTTCGCAACGCCGTCCTGCTGGAACAGCCCAACGGCGATTGGGCCGCGGAGATCGCCCGCCACTTCCTCTACAGCGAGTACGAGGCCGTGCTGTGGCCGGCGCTGGCCCGATCGCCCTACGAGCCGCTGGCCGCGGCGGCGGCCCGCATTGCCCGGGAGGAGGCTTACCACCAGGCCCACTTCCGCCAGTGGGTGGTCGAACTCAGCCGCGCCGGCGGCGAGGCACGGGAGCGGCTGGCGTCGGCCCTCGCCCGGGCCCTGCCCCTGGCGGCCGGGTTCTTCGAACCGGTAGACGGGGAGGAGCAGGCTGCCCGCTGGCGGGGGACCGGCCTGGAGGAGCTCCGCCGGCTGTGGTGGGCGGCCGTTGGCCAGGTGCTGGCAGAGGCCGGCCTGGCCGAACCGGTGCTGGGGCAGGCGGGACCGGGAGAACCGGCTGGCGTGGAACCGGCGGATCCCGGGACCGAGGGGGGCCCGGCGGCCCCCGGGATCGAGCGAGGCCTGGGAGGCCGGCGAGGACACCACTCGCCCGCCCTGACGGCCTTGCTGGCGGAGATGACGTCGGTCTACCGCTCGGACCCGGCGGCGGAGTGGTAAGGGGGCCGGCGGACGCATGGCCATGAGGCCGGGTCCGGCTACGGCGCCGGGCCATGGGGGGGAGAGCCCGTGGGTTCTACGGGACCGTTGCCGCAGACATCGGGATCCGTGCCGGCCGGTTCGCCCGGGGACGGCAGCGCCCCCGGGCAGGCCCCGTGCCAGGGGAATCACCGCTCCCGTGGGAACGGCGGGGCCGGGGGGTCCCGCCGGCCGGGCGAGACCGGAGCCCAGGCCGGAAGCGGGCCCGCCGCCGGCCGGCGTCCGGACGCTGCGCAGCAGGAGAACCGGGCGCTGCGGGACGCTCTGTGGCAGGCCCTGGCGGAGGTATCCGATCCGGAGATCCCCGTGGTCAGCGTCGTCGACCTGGGGATGGTGGAGGGCGTGGAAGCTGATGCCCGCGCCGGCAGCGTACAGGTCACGCTGCTGCCCACCTTCGTGGGCTGCCCGGCCTTGGGGCTGATCCGCCAGGCGGTCGCCGGGCGGTTGCAGGCGGTCCCGGGCGTGCGGCAGGTGGAGGTGCGGGTCGCCTACAGCCCGCCCTGGTCCACCGATCGGATCACGCCCGAGGGGCGGCGGAAGCTGGCCTCCTTTGGCATTGCACCCCCTCCGCCCGCGGGAGCGGGGCGGCCCTCCACCGAGCGACCTGCGCCGGAGCCGCATGGGCCGGGACAGTTTCGGGGAGGAGACGCCGAGGGTGCCGGTGCCGGGGTGCCGGGTGCCGGAGCACCGGACCTCGCAGAGGGTGGCACCCGGGTGCTTCCGGGACCTGCCGGCTGCGGGGCATTGCGGCGTCTGGATACCCTTGCTGCCTACGCCGCCACCTGCCCCTTCTGCGGGTCCCGCCGTACCCGCCGGGAGAACGCCTTCGGGCCGACCCCGTGTCGCAGCCTGTGGTATTGCCTGGATTGCCGCAACCCCTTCGAGCAGATGAAGGCCCTTTGATCTGAGCCCCCTCACCCCCCGGCAAGGAAGCCGCAAGGAAATCCACCCGCCTCCCGCCAATTGGCGTAACAGGCCCAGGCCGGGCCAGATCCTGCGGGAGGGGATGACGTTCATGGCCGAAGGCGACGGCCGCTACACCACCATCCTGGCCGAGCGGGAGGGCGGCGTCCTTACCCTTACCCTCAACCGGCCCGAGGTGCTAAACGCCTTCAACCGGACCATGACCTCCGAGCTGCTGGACGCCTTGCGCCGGGCGGAGCGGGACCCCGAGGTACGCTGCGTGGTAATCACCGGCGCAGGGCGCGCCTTTTCCGCCGGGGAAGACCTCAAGAGCCGGCAGGAGGGCGGCGAGAAGTCCTTCATCGCCTCCCTGCGCGAGCGGTACAACCCCCTGATTTGGAAGATCCGGACCATGGAGAAGCCCGTCCTGGCGGCCGTCAACGGCGTGGCGGCGGGGGCCGGCCTGGGGCTGGCCCTGGCGTGCGACCTGCGCCTCGCCTCGGAGCAGGCCCGTTTCGGGCAGGTGTTCGTCAAGGTGGGCCTGGCGCCCGATTCGGGCACCAGCCTGTTCCTCCTGCAGCTGGTGGGGCCGGCCCGGGCGGCGGAAATGGCCTTCTTCGGCGACCTGGTCCCTGCCGAGGAGGCGTTGCGGATGGGGCTGGTCAACCGCGTGGTGCCCCATGAGGAACTGGCCGAGGCCACGCGCCAGTGGGCCCAGCGGCTGGCCGCCGGCGCCACCCGGGCCATCGGCCTGGCTAAGCGGGCCTTCAACTTTGCCGCGGGAGCCCGCCTGGCGGAGGTGCTGGAATACGAGGCGTACCTGCAGGAGATCGCCGGCCACACCGCCGACCACGCCGAAGGAGTGCAGGCGTTCCTGGAGAAGCGCGAGCCCCGCTTCCAGGGTCGCTGACGGGAGGCCGCCCCGGTGAACAGGTCAACGGTTGCGGGCGAACCGTCCCCCGGCGAGCAGGCCCGAGCCGCCTCCGCGGGACCCGGTGGGGCCGCCGCCGGTCCGGCCCCCTTGGGGCCGGCGGGTGGGTCCCTGGTGGACCCCGGGGCCGTGGTGGCGGTGCTGGGCGCCGGCACCATGGGCGGCGGCATCGCCCGGGTGGCCGTGGAGGCGGGGTTTGCCGTGGTCCTCTACGATGTGGCCACCGCCGCCCTGGAACGGGCCCGCCGGCGGCTTGAGGAGGCCTGGCGGCGCCACGAGCAGGAGGGCCGCGTTCCTCCGGGCACGGCGGCGGAACGGCTCGGGCGGCTGCAGACCACTACGGACCTGGGCGCCGTGGCCCCGGCGGCCGTGGTGATCGAGGCGGCGCCCGAAGATCTGGGGCTCAAGCAGGACCTGCTGGCGAGCGTGGGCCGGCGGGTCCGCCCCGAGGCCCTGATCGCCAGCAACACCTCGTCCCTGTCCATCACGGCCCTGGCCCGGGTGGTCCCCGGGCCGGAGCGGGTCATCGGCCTGCACTTTTTCAACCCGGTGCCGGCCATGCGGCTGGTGGAAGTGGTCGCCGGCGCCCTCAGCGCGCCCGAGGCCGTGGCCCGCGGGGTCGACCTGGCCCGCCGGCTGGGCAAGGAGCCCGTGGTGTGCGCCGACACCCCGGGCTTCGTGGTCAACCGGGTGGCCCGGCCTTTCTACGGCGAGGCCCTCCGGCTGCTGGGCGAGGGGGCGGCGGGGGTCGAGACCATCGACGCCCTGGTGCGAGCCGCCGGCTTCCCCATGGGGCCGTTCCAGCTGATGGACCTCATCGGCGTCGACGTGAACCTGGCGGTGACCCGTTCGGTGTTCGAGGGGTATGGCGGCGAAGCCCGCTACCGGCCCCACCCCATCCAGCAGCAGCTGATGGCCGCGGGCTGGCTGGGGCGCAAGGCGGGTCGCGGCTTCTACCGCTACGGCGAAGCGGGGGAGCCCGTGGGGGTGGCCTGGCGGGGCTGGCGGCAGGTGGCGGCGGGGAGCGGGCTCGCAGGCAACTCTCCGGAAACCGGGCCGGCCGCCGCCGGCGGCCAGGCGACCGGTGCGGAGGCCATCGGGGGGCAGGAAGGGCTGCCCGGCCGCCTCTGGGTGGTGGGCGACGGGCCCCTGGCCCAAGCCCTTGGCGAGCGGTGGGCCGAGGCGGGCGTGGAGGTGGAGCGGATCCGGGAGCTTCGGGAAGCCCTCCAGCGCCCGGCCGGGGTGACCGGTCCAAAGACCGCGGGGATCCCGGGCGCAGCGGCGGCTCCCGCTCCCGGAGCCGCGCAAGCCAACCCGGCAGGCCCGGCCGTGACGGCAGCGTCCACCGCAGCCGCCACGGCGGAGACCCCGGCGGCCCCCGGGACTCCGGAGACCTCGGCGGCCCCGGAGACTTCGGAGACTTCAGCCACCCCGGCCACCCCGGTGCCCCCACCCGCGCCGGCCTCGGCGGGCGGCCCCCTTCCCGCCGCCGTGGTCATCACCTGGGAGGACCTCGATCCCCTGGCACCCGGCTTCTGGTCCCAAGCGCTGGAGGACCTGGCCCGGCTGGAGGCGGGGCTGCCGCCCGGGGTGCTGCTGCTGGTCAGCCTGCTGCCCGGGCCCGTGGCGGAGCAGGCCTGGGTCCTTGTGCACCCCCAGCGGGTGGTGGGCTGGGCAGCCGCACCGCCCCTGGGCCAGGCGGTGGAGCTGGCAGCAGGCCCCACGACCAGTCCCGCGGCCCTGGCCCGTGCCCGGTCCTGGTTCGAACGGGCGGGCCTGGCCGCCCACCCCGTGGCCGATGGGCCGGGCGGCGTGGCAGCCCGGATGGTGGCCATGCTCATCCAGGAAGCGGCGGCCGCCGAGGCCGACGGGATTGCCGAGGGGGAGGCCATCGACCGGGCCATGCGCCTGGGCACCGGCTATCCCCGCGGGCTCCTGGAATGGGGGGCCCTGTGGGGCTGGCGGCGGGTGCTGGCGCTGGTGGAGGGCCTGTGGCGCCACTACCGGGAGGAGCGCTACCGCCCCCTGCCCGCCTTGCGCCGCCGGGCGCTGCGCGAGTCCAAGCGGCCCGGAGGCAGGGCGAGCCGGGCGCCGGGAGGCACCAGCCCGGGGGCCGGTCGTCATCGTGTCGGGCGCAGACTCGGAGAGGTCCACAGGGGGACGGGCGGCCCCTGGTGACGCCCGCAGGCACGGGAGAGGAGGGTGTGCGGTGGCAGAACCCGTCATCGTGGCGGCGGTGCGCACGCCCATCGGCCGCCATGGCGGTGCCCTGGCGCCGGTTCGTCCGGACGACCTGGCGGCGGTGGCGATCCACGCCGCCGTGGAGCGGGCGGGCGTGGATCCTGCCGAGGTGGAAGACGTCATCCTGGGCTGTGCCAACCAGGCAGGGGAAGACAACCGCAACGTGGCCCGCATGGCCGCCCTGCTGGCCGGCCTGCCCGAGCACGTGGCCGGGGTGACGGTCAACCGGCTCTGCGGCTCCGGGCTGGAAGCGGTGCTGCAGGCCGCCCGGGCCATCCGCGCCGGCGAGGGCGAGGTCTTCGTGGCCGGCGGGGTGGAGAGCATGAGCCGGGCGCCCTGGGTGATGCCCAAACCCGAGCAGGGTTACCCCCGCGGCAACGTCCAGGTGTTCGACACCACACTGGGCTGGCGGTTCGTCAACCCGCGGCTGGCCGCCATGTTCCCGCCCGAGTCCATGGGCGAGACGGCGGAAAACGTGGCCGAGCGGTACGGCATCAGCCGGGAGGACCAGGACCGGTTTGCCCTGGCCAGCCAGCGCAAGTGGGCGGCGGCCCAGGAGGCGGGGAAGTGGCGGGACGAGATCGTCCCCGTGGAGGTGACGGGACCCCGCGGCCGCCGGGCCGTGGTGGAGGTGGACGAGCACCCGCGCCCCGACACCACCCTGGAGAAGCTGGCCAGCCTGCCGCCGGCCTTTCGTCCCGGAGGAACCGTCACCGCCGGCAACTCGTCGGGGATCAACGACGGCGCGGCGGCCCTGGTCATCATGGCCGATCACCGGGCGCGGTCGCTGGGGCTCCGGCCCCTGGCGCGGGTGGTGGCGGGCGCCGTGGCCGGGGTCGATCCGCGGTATATGGGGATCGGGCCCGTCCCCGCCACCCGCAAGGTGCTGGCCCGGGCGGGGTGGCAGGTGGAGGACCTGGACCTGATCGAGCTGAACGAAGCGTTCGCCGCTCAGTCCCTGGCCTGCATTCGGGAGCTCGGGCTGCCGGAAGACCGGGTCAACGTCAACGGCGGGGCCATCGCCATCGGCCACCCCCTGGGCTGCAGCGGCGCCCGGATCTTGACCACCCTGGTCCACGAGATGCGGCGGCGCGGGGCGCGGCGGGGGCTGGCCACCATGTGCGTCGGGGTCGGCCAGGGGATCGCGGCGCTGGTCGAGGCCGTGGCCTAGGCGGCGGCGCGCCGGCGGGTGGCGGGCGGTGCTCTAAGGCGGCAGCGGTGTCCCGGTCGAGCTTCACCCGTCATCCGGCATGGGCGGCCACGGGTATTCCAGCGGCGGTCGGCGGTTCCCACCGCCCGCCTATTAAGAGTTATTACTAAAATAGACTACAATAGACTACCAGCAGGACGTGGGTGGTGCGGCGCGAACTCAATCCCCACGGGGTCGGGGAGGGTCGAGCGTTGTACCGCCTGGACGAGCACGTGGTCGACGAGATCCGCCAGCGCCTCGACATCGTCGAGGTGATCGGCGACTACGTGCCCCTGCGCCGGGCGGGCCGCGAGTACGTGGCCCTGTGCCCGTTCCACGACGAGCGCACCCCCTCCTTCACCGTCTCGCCCGCCAAGCAGATGTTTTACTGCTTCGGTTGTCAGGTGGGTGGCGACGTCTTCACCTTTGTCATGAAAAAGGAGGGCTGGACCTTCCCCGAAGCGGTGGCCCATCTGGCCCGGCGGGCGGGGGTGGCCCTGCGCGAGCGGCCCCTGTCGCCCGGCCAGCGGCGGGTGCGGGACCGGCAGGAGCAGCTGGCCCGGGTGCTGGAGATGGCGGCGGCGTTCTTCCGGCAGGCCCTGCGCTCCCCGGCGGGGGAAGCCGCGCGCGCCTATCTGGAAGAACGCGGCCTGCCCTCCGCGCTCTGGGACCGGTACGGCCTGGGGTACGCTCCGCCCGGGTGGGACGGGCTGGTCGGGGCGCTGGAGCGGCGGGGGGTCGCGCCCGCCCTGCTGGCCGAGGCGGGGCTGGCGCAGCCGCGCCCGGGCGGCGGCTACTACGACCGGTTCCGCCACCGGGTGATGTTCCCCATCACCGACCCCCGGGGCCGGGTGGTGGGGTTCGGCGGCCGCTCCCTGGACGGCCAGGAGCCCAAGTACCTGAACTCCCCGGAGACGGTGCTCTTCAACAAGCGGCGCCTCTGGTACGGGCTCGACTGGAGCCGCCCGCGCCTGCGGGAAACGGGCACGGCGGTGGTGGTGGAAGGGTACATGGACGCCATCGCCGTCGACCGCGCCGGCGTGGGCTACGCGGCGGTGGCCTCCCTGGGGACCTCCCTGAGCGAGGAGCAGGTGGAACTCCTGGCCCGCTACGTGCAGCGGGTGATCATCGCCTACGATGCCGACGCGGCGGGCCAGCGGGCGACCATGCGCGGCCTGGCGATGTTCGCCGACGCCGGGGTGGAGGTGAGGGTGGCCCAGTTGCCGCCGGGCCGCGATCCCGACGACGTGGTGCGGCGGGAAGGGCCCGACGCCCTGCGGCGCATCCTCGAGGCGGCGGTGCCCGTGGTGGAGTACCGCTTCCGGCAGGTCATGGGCCAGGTCGACACGGCGACGCCCCGGGGGCGGGCGGAGGCGGTGGAAGCCCTGGCGCCCTGGCTGGCGCGGGTGTCAAGTCCCGTGGAGCGCGGGGAGTATGTGCGGCGGTACGCCGTGGCCCTGGGCGTCGAGGAAGGGATCCTCTGGCAGGAGGTGCGGCGAGCCGCCCGAGCCCTGCGCAGCAGGGCGCCGGCCACGGGGCGCCCCGCCCGGGGAACCCTGCGGGGAAGCATTGACGGGACCGGAGGCGTCCGTGCGGAGCGTGGCGGCAGGGCCGGTGGAGCCGGTGGGACGGCCGTTCCGGATGCGGGTGGGAATAACGTCCAGGCCGTCCGGCATACTAACCGTCGGGTTCCGGTGGAGGAAGTTCCTGCTGGTGTGGTCCGGGCGGAACGAGGTCTGGTGGCCGCCAGCCTGTTTCACCCCCAGTGGCAGGCCCTCATTGCCAGCCGGCTGGAGCCTGGTGACTGGGTGACACCGGCCCACCGCCTGCTGTTCGAACTGGCCTGCCGCGAGGCGCAGACGACGGGCGGCGGGGTGGACACCGGCCGTGTGCTTTCGCGGCTTCACAGCCTGGCCGCCGGGGGTGGGGACATCGGGCGATCGGAAACGGGCCGGCAGGAAGGAAACATGGCCGGTTCTGCCGAAAATGAAAGAGATCGGGATGCCGATCAGCCCCAGAACGGGGTTCACGACGGGGTGGAAGAGCGGCTGCCCGCTGGGGCGGCCGGTTCTTCCTCGCCGGCCGTTGCGGGGGCTGCCGTGTACCAGGAGGCGGTATCGGTCCTGGCGGCCCTGGTGCAGGCGCCGGAGCCCGGGCCGGACGAGCCCGGCGAGATGGAAAGGATTTTAGATGATTATATCAAAACCCTGAAGCGACATAGCCTATGGAAAATCCAGCGCCGGATTGCCCAGCTGGAGGCAAGCGGCCAGGATGTACCTGTCGACCTGGTGACCAGGTTTCAGCTGCTGTCGGCGCAGCTGAAAGGCCGGGTGGGAAGATGATCCCGCTGCGGCTGCCCTCGCCGGTCCAGTACCGGAAGGGACGGGGACCGGCGAATGCTTTTCTGACAATGATCACGGGTCCGGATCCCCGGCAGGGAAGGTGGCCTCGGGCCACGCTGCGGGGGACCGGGGCCGCGGCGGAAAGGGGGGAGTCCGATGGACGTGAGCGAGGTCAAGAGCCCGTTGCTGGAGATCGATGAAGTCAAGCGCCTGGTCGACCGGGGACGCCAGCGGGGTGGCGTGCTGACGGAGGATGAGGTCACCGACGCCTTGCAGGCTGTCGACCTGGATGCGGATCAGGTGGACGAGGTCTACCAGCTCCTAGAGGACCTGGGCATCGAGGTGGAGACGGGTCCCCGCCGGTCGCGGAACGGCGCCCGCAACGGGCGGGCGGCGCGCGGTCACCGTACCCGCTCCGGCGGTGCCGGCCTGGACGGCATGATGGATGAAGCTGCCCTAGACGGGGTCTCGGGGCTGGATCGACCTGAAGACCTGGACGCAGACACGGCCGGCGGTGGCGAGGCCGGAGACGAGGGTGACCAGGACGCGGCCGCCGAAGGGACCGGCGTCGACCAGCTGGGCGAGCCCGTCGATGACGAGGACGATTTGTCCATGCCGGACGGCGTCGCCCTCGACGACCCGGTGCGCATGTATCTCAAGGAGATCGGGCGTATCCCCCTCTTGACGCCGGAACAGGAGATCGAGCTGGCCAAGCGGATCGAGCAGGGCGACGAAGAGGCCAAGCGTAAGCTGATCCAGGCCAACCTGCGGCTGGTGGTCAGCATCGCCAAGCGCTACGTGGGGCGCGGCATGCTGTTCCTGGACCTGATTCAGGAGGGCAACCTGGGCCTGATCAAGGCGGCGGAGAAGTTTGATTATCGGAAGGGCTTCAAGTTCAGCACTTATGCCACCTGGTGGATCCGCCAGGCCATCACCCGGGCCATCGCCGATCAGGCCAGGACGATCCGCATCCCCGTGCACATGGTGGAGACCATCAACAAGCTCATCCGCGTCCAGCGCCAGCTGGTCCAGGAGCTCGGGCGGGAGCCCACGCCGGAGGAGATCGCCAAGGAGATGGGCATCGAGCCCGAGAAGGTCCGGGAGATCATGAAGATCGCCCAGGAGCCCGTGTCCCTCGAAACGCCCATCGGCGAGGAAGAGGACAGCCACCTGGGTGACTTCATCGAGGACGAGGATGCCCTGGCGCCCGCCGAGGCGGCGTCCCAGCTTTTGCTGCGGGAGCAGCTGGAGGATGTGCTTCACACCCTGACGGACCGCGAGCAGAAGGTCCTGCGGCTGCGTTTCGGCCTGGACGACGGGCGCCAGCGGACGCTGGAGGAAGTGGGCCAGATCTTCGGCGTCACCCGGGAGCGGATCCGCCAGATCGAGGCCAAGGCGCTGCGGAAGCTGCGGCATCCGTCCCGCAGCAAGAAGCTGAAGGACTACCTGGAGTAAGGCGGCGGCTGTGATCCGCGATGTCAGGCAGTCACGAGCCGGTGCCGGTAAGCCCGTTTACGAGACGGCGAGGGGTAGGCGATGAGCCTGCCCCTCTTCTTTTGGCCGGATGCGAGTCATGTTTTCTGCAATACCTGTTCGAATGAGCCTGCTGCCGGGTGAGTGAGACAGGAACCACCGATCCGGGGGGCGGGCTACCCGCAGGACAGGACAATGCTTCGGCTAAGGACGCAGCCGCTTTTCCAAGATCAGCTTTGGTTCGCCCCGCTCGTCCACGTAGACTCCGATGACGTCAAATCCGTGGCGCAGGTTGAGGATCAGCATGTCGCGCCACTTGTTCTTCGTGGCGGTGCGGATGGTACCGTAGCCCTGTTCACGACACCAGGCGTGCTGGCGGCGCATCAGCTCGCTGGCGATTCCCCGCCGGCGAAAGCCGGGCGCCACCGCCCCCATCCAACTGTAGAAGTGGCCGGGTTTCCGCTCGTAGCCAATCTTGTAGCCCACCACCTGTTGTCCCGCCAGCGCCACCAGCGTCAGAAGGCGGTGCCTGTTACGCGCTTCGCGGAGCAGGCGATCCGCTTGGCCATCGCCGAAGACGAGCTCGTGCAGCCGCAAAAGATCGGCCAGGACTTTGCCGTCGGGGAGACCCTCAAATTGCTGGTATTCGACGGGACCTGGCTCCATGGCCGAATCCCCCCGTACCCCCGCAACCTCGCCGTGCGACGTGATGCGACGCCAGTATGCCACGGCTGCGGGCAGGGGGCAACGCTGGCGACCCGGGCCAATCCGCCTTGGGGGCCGGCGAGGGGCACCCGCCCGGCCTCGAGGCCCGCTGGCCCCGGTGGCCACCGACGGGTCCCGGTGCTGGGGCCCGGTGGGCTCGCTGGGGTGGACGTCGGGGACGGGGTTACTCTGGCAGGGGCTGCCCAGCGCGAGGGGAAAACAGACACCGGCAAGGGACGAGGAGGGGTGGGGCGGCATGACAATGAAGGCCTGGCAGCTGCTGCGGCCCGCCGATGCCCTTGCGGCCCCCCTGCGCCTGGCGGAGGTACCCGAACCCGAGCCGGGACCGGGGGAGATCCGCCTGCGGGTGCGGGCCTGCGGCGTGTGTCTTACGGACGTGCACGTGGCCGAGGGTGACCTGGTGGCGCCCGCCTACCCCGTGACCCCCGGCCACCAGGTGGTGGGGATCGTCGAGGCCGTGGGCCCCGGCGTGGAAGGCATTCGCCCCGGGGAGCGGCGGGGGGCCTACTGGCTGCACCGGGCGTGCGGGCATTGCGAGGCGTGCCGCCGCGGCGACGAGAACCTCTGCCCCCACGCCCGGTTCACCGGCCTGCATGCGCCGGGCGGCTTCGCCCAGGCCATGGCGGTTCCGGCGGCCTACACCGTCCCGATCCCGCCGGGGTACGACGACGCCACGGCGGCGCCGCTGCTCTGCGCGGGTGTCATCGGGTACCGGGCCTTGCGGCTCAGCGGCCTTCAGCCGGGGGAGCGGCTGGCCCTGTTCGGCTTTGGCGCATCGGCCCACCTGGTGCTGCAGGTGGCGCGCCACCAGGGCTGCCAGGTGGTGGTCTTCACCCGCAGCCCGGCCCACCGGGAACTGGCCCGGCAACTGGGCGCCGTGTGGGCGGGGGGTGCCGAGGTCCTGGCGCAGGAAGAGCCGGCAGGGCCGGTTCCTCCTGCCTGTGACCGGGCCATACTCTTCGCCCCGGCAGGCGAGCTGGTGCCCCTGGCGTTGCGGGCGGTGCGGCCCGGGGGCACCGTGGTGATCAACGCGGTCCACATGACGGACATTCCTTCGTTCCCCTACCGGCTCTTGCACGGGGAGCGGGCGCTGCGGACCGTGGCCCACGTGACCCGCCGGGACGCCGAGGAGTTCATGGCGGTGGCGGCTTCGGTGCCCCTCCAGGTGGCCGTCCAGCGCTACCCCTTTGAGCAGGCCAACCAGGCTCTGGCGGCCGTCAAGGAGAGCCGGGTCCGCGGTGCGGCCGTCCTGGTGCTGGGCGAACCCGCCGGCCGGTGAGGCGGCCGGCCGGTCCAAAGCCGGCCCATCGGGGGCCGGCCAGCGCGCACCCGGTCGATCGGGGCCCGGCCAGCCACCGGCGGTCATCAGGTAGCCCCGGAACCCGGACAGCCGGCTGGGGTGGCACCAGGCCGGTCCCTGCGAACAAGGGCGGATCCGGGGCCCACGGGAGAGGAGCTGGCACCATGGTAGCGGTAGCGGACGCCCAGGACGCCCATGGGGACGGGCGGGAGCGTGCCGGGAGGCTGTCCCTTCAGGAGGTCTGGCCCGGCGTGTACCGCGTTCCCATCCCCATTCCGGCTCCCCTGCGCGAGGTCAATGCCTATGCCCTCCGCGGCCCCCACGGATGGACCCTGGTGGATACCGGGTTCCACACCCCGGAGGCCGAAGCCCGCTGGAATCAGGCCTTCCACCGGCTGGGCATCGGCGCCGGTGATGTCGAGGCCGTCTTCGTCACCCATTTCCATCCCGATCATTTCGGCGCAGCGGGTTGGCTGCAGAAGTGCACGGGGGCGCCCGTCCTGATGCACCAGCGGGAAGTGGAACTGGCCCGGCGCATCTGGAGACCGGCCGCCGCCGAGGCTTTTAGCGCCTTTGCGGCCCGGCACGGCGTGCCGGACCAGCTGGCCGCCCCTCTGGCCCAGCGCCGGGCCCGGATCGTCTCCTGGGTGGATCCCCAACCTCAGGTGACGCCGGTGCGGGAAGGGGAGGAGCTGCGCCTGGGCGGGCGGCGGTGGCAGGTCCTCTGGACGCCGGGCCACACCGACGGCCTGGTGGTCCTCTGGCAGCCGGGCGAGGGCCTGTTGCTGGCCGACGACATGGTCCTTCCCGGCATCTCCCCCAACATCTCCGCCGGCCCCCAGGCGGCCCCCAATCCCCTGGGCCGGTATCTGGACTCGCTCCAGCAGGTGGGGCGGCTCCCGGCGCGGCGGGTTCTGCCGGGGCACCGGGCTCCCTTCGACGACCTGGCCGGACGGTGCCGCGAACTGGCCGAACACCACCGGCGCCGGCTGGAGGAGGTCGAAGCCATCGTCGCCGCGGGCGGGCGCGTGACGGCCTGGCAGGTGGCCGGGCAGTTGTTCGGGCGGGTCATGGATACCCTGGCCAACGTGGAGTTCGCCCTGGGGGAGACGGTGGCGCACCTGGACTACCTGGTGGAACAGGGCCGGCTCGCGGTGGTGGAGGCCGGGGACGAAGCCGCGGGACCCGGTGGGAAAGAAGACGCGGAGCCCGGCCCCCGGGAGGGGAGCCGGGCTTCCGTGCCCCGCCTGATGTACGAGAAGCGGCGATGAAAGAGCGAGAAGAGCCGGCCGCGACGGGTTCACCGTGCGGCCGGCCCTGCGGCCGGGGCCGGGTTCAACCGCGCCGCCGTGCCCAGGGCGGAGCGGGCGGCCAGCACCCGCTCCCAGGCTTCGGCCTGCAGGGGGCGGTCGAAGCTGCGCAGCTCGGCCAGCCGGAACCCGTGCTTGCGGGCCAGGTCCTTCAGCCAGAGGATGGTCTCCAGGTTGAGGTCGGCTCCCAGGCTGGTGTGCTGGTAGTGGTGCTCCAGGGCCAGCATCATGGTCTCCGCCATGCAGGCGTAGACCAGGCCCCGCTCGAAGCCGAAGTTCCACCCCATGGACGGCCGGCCGGGCACCTCGATGACCCCGCCGTCGATCACCAGGACGTCGGGCCGGGCATCGCCCACCTCCCGGCTGACGTTGGGCGGGCGGCTCAGGTCGCATACCACCGCCCCGAACTTCACGTTGCCCGGCGTGACCAGGTGGGCGGTGCTGCTGGTGGCGGTCACCACCACGTCGGCCTGGGGAAGCATGGCGTCCAGGTCCGTGGTGATGACCAGGGGGCACCGTCCACTCGCCATCCAGGCTTCCAGCCGGGGGAGGAAGGCCTCGGCGGGTTCTGCGGCATCAGGCCAGCCGCCAAATTCCACCAGGACCTGCGCCAGCGGGCCCAGGGGCCGGCCTGAGGCCGCCAGGCTCAGCACGTGGCGGGCCAGGTCGGCCGCCACCCGCAGCAGCCGCCGCCGGCTCTGCTCGGGCCGGGCCGGGTTGCCGATCAGCAGCAGCCGGCGCACCTTACCGGCCAGCAGTAGGGCCGTCGCCCGCCCGATGGCGCCCGTGGCACCCACCACGGCCACGGTTCCCTGGCCAAGGGGGAAGCCCAGCCGGCGGCTGGCTTCGGCAATGGCTTCCACGGCCGCCACCACGGTGAAGCTGTTGCCGGTGGTCAGGGCGACGCCGGCGTCCCGCAGGTGCAGCCCGCCCCGGGTGACCACCGAGGTGTAGGCGCCCAGGCCGACGATCCGGGCGCCGTTCTCGCGGGCCAGCTCGATGGCTTCCTCGATCTCCGCCACCGCCTCCGCCTGGGGCATGGCGAGGAACTCGTCGGCGGTGCGGGGGACGGCGTAGAACTCGCCGTAGGCGGTGGCCCCGGTCGCCGAGACCACCCGGGTCCGGCCGATGCGGAAGGGCTTGAGAAGGTGGTTCCAGCGACCGGCCAGCTCTTCCAGCTCGGCGCGGCTGAAGGCGGCCAGGCTCGGGTCAAACTCCGGGTAGTTCTCCAGATCCACGGGATGAACCAGGAAGGCAAAGCGCCCTTCCCGGGGGTCACCGCTGGGGGCCACCGCCTCGCCCGATTCGCGGGAGCGAACCGCCAGGAGGGCAGGCTGGTGGCCGGCGGGCCGGGCCACGGACTGCACGGTCGCCGCCTGTGGGCTGACCAGGTGCCGGAGCAGGGCGGCGGTGTCATCCCGGTCGATGAGTTCGACCACCCGCTCGATGGCGGCCAGGGCGTAGTCGCACTCCGCCCGGGTGGCGATGAGGGGCGGCTCGATGCGGATCACGTCGGCACCGTTCAGGGTCGGGGCGACCCGCAACCCCTCCACGTTGAGCAGGTACGAGGCGATGACCGGGGTGAGCAGCTCCTGCTCGCCCATCACTCCCAGCAGGTTGCCGGGGAAGGTCTCCCGGTCGACCCCGAACTGGATGCCCAGCATGAACCCCCGCCCCCGCACCTCCCGGATCACCCGGGGATGGCGCCGCTGGATGGCCAGCAGGCCCTGGCGCAGGTACTCGCCGGTCTCGGCCACGTGGCGGACCAGGGCCTGTTCGTCCCGGGTCAGGAGGTCCAGGGCGGCCAGGCCGGCCCGGCAGGCCAGGGTGTTGCCCGCGAAGGTCGAGGAGTGCTTGGTGGCGAACTCTTCCGTGTACACCTCTTCGGTGCACAGCACGGCGCCGATGGGCATGAGGCCGCCGCCCAGGGCCTTGGCCAGGGTGATGGCGTCGGGTGTGACGCCTTCCGCCTGGCAGGCGAAGAGCACGCCCGTACGGCCCAGCCCCGTCTGCACCTCATCGGCGATGAACAGCACCCCGTGGCGCCGGCACACCTCCCGGGCCTCGCGCAGGTAGCCGGGAGGCGGCACCACGATGCCGCCCTCGCCCTGGATCGGCTCGACCAGGAAAGCGGCGTACTCGCCCGGCCGGGCCGCCAGCGCCCGCTCCAGGGCCTCCAGGTCGCCGTAGGGCACCTTGTCGAAGCCCTCGGCCGGGGCGAAGAAGGCGTCCTGATAGGCTGCCCGGTGGGTGGCGGAGAGGGCACCGAAGGTCTTGCCGTGAAAGCCGTTGTCCGTGGAGAGGATCCGCGGCCGGCCGGTGGCCGCCCGGGCCAGCTTGATGGCCGCTTCCACCGCTTCGGCACCGCTGTTGGCAAAGGTCACGTAGCGCAGTCCCGGCGGCGCCACCTCGATCAGCCGCCGGGCCAGCTCGCCCGCGGTATTCAAGAAGGACGGCTGGACGAAGGACGGCTCGCCGCGGTGGCGCGCCTCTTCCAGCGCCGCCCAGATCTCCGGCGGGTTGAAGCCGAAGGGCAGCGCGCCGTAGGCGGCGACGAAGTCCAGATAACGGCGGCCCTGGTCGTCCCAGAGCCAGCAGCCCTCTCCCCGGACAAACCGCTTGTCCATCTGGATCTGCTCGAGGAGCTCGCCCAGGTGGGGGTTGACATACTGCCGGAAAGGATGCATCCGGTGCCCTCCAATCCCGAAGAACCGTCTACAGCTTGGTACCCTGCGGGCCGGTGTGCCAGGTATGCCGCCCGGCCCGGGGGTCCGGTTACGCAGGCCCGGCGGGCAGCCCGGTAGCGGGCCGGTGATGGGGCGGGGCCGCGGGGGCCGGTTCGTCCCGGGCGGCGGCCGCCGCTGGCCCGCTGCTTGCCGCGACGGCACCCGCCGGTGGCCCGCCGCTCGCTTCCGCGGCACCGGCGTCCCCGGGGTCGCGCTCCTGCGGGCCAGCAGGTGCGCGGGGTCCGGGCTGCCGGGCCCCAGGCGTGCGGGGAACGAGTTCGCGGCCAGCAGGCTCGCGGGGAACGGGGGCGCGGCCAGCGGGCTCGCGCCCGCTGCGGTCGTCCCGCGGTAGCCGTAGCTGCCGGATCAGCTGGCGAAGGGCCTCAGGGTCGACGAACCGGTCCTCGGTGATGGGTGACGTGCCGATTTGGATGCCCGTCACCCGGTCCGGCCCCAGGAGCGCTTCGACCAGCCGGATCCGCATGTCCGAGCCCAGGAAGATCAGGTGGTCCAGTTCCCGGGCGCGGGCGATGAGGGCCATGAGATCGTTGAGCAGGGCGGCGCCGCTGCGTTCCCCGATGAAGCGCCGGCGCTCCTTCTCGGTGAGCAGCCAGACGAAATCGACGCCCTCGCGGCGCGCCACGTCTTCGAGCGCCTCGCGGTTGCCCACGGGGAAGCCCACCAGGCCCAGCTTATGGCCCCGCCGCACCTCCCCCAGGCTTTCCAGGCGGGAGACCAGGGTCCGGTCGATGCCCAGCTCATGGGCCACGTCCTGCTGGGAGAGGCCGGAGGCGCGCAGCTCCAGGATGCGGTCGACCATCCGGTAGATCCGCTGCCGGTCGATTACCTTTTCGCCGATGCGCACCAGTTCCACGCCTGCGGCCCCCTGCCGCCGCCCGCCGGGCCCCGGTCGCGCCGGCGCCCCCGCGTTCCCGCCCTCCCGCCCGGGGCGGCAGCGTTGGCTGGCCCTCCGGCGGGAGGCCGCGCGGTGCCTTGCCCGCGGACCCGGGACGGGACGGCCTCCCCGCTCTCCCTTTGTGCACAAATATGCGCACAGTCACCCTGAGTATAGCGCAGGACGGTGGTCATGGGTATGCCTTTGGGGCATGTCCTCATCGGCCCAGTGCTCCGGCCGGCCCGGTACTGGTCAGGCCCTGCGCTCAAGTCATGACCGCGGTCACTACCAGAGTGCTGCCATCCCCTCTACCATCGGAACCGGCGTGAACCCACAGCCGGGGAGTGAAGCGACCATGCCCCAGCTTTTCAAGCTCCTGGAGGAGCACCAGGATCCGGGCGGCACCGACCGGCGCCGTGCCGGAGCCCCTGAATCCGCCGGTGGTGCGGAGGGGGAACCCCATCCAGGACCAGGGCCCGTGCTGGTGGTCCGGAACCTGGTCAAGCGGTTCGGGCGGAAGGCAGCGGTCGGCGGCATCTCCTTTGCGGTGGAACCCGGTGAGACCTTCGGGCTGTTAGGGCCCAACGGGGCCGGCAAGAGCACCACCCTGGCCATCATCGCGGGCCTGCTGAGGCCCGACGGTGGAGAAGTGGAGGTCGGCGGCTTCTCCCTGGCCGCCCGGCGCCGCGAAGCGCAGCGCCTGCTGGGGGTGGTGCCCCAGGACCTTGCCCTCTACCCCGAGTTGACGGCAGCCCAAAACATGGGTCACTTCGCGGCCCTGCGCGGCCTGCGGGGCGCGGAAAGGCGCCGGCAGATCGAAGAAGCCCTGCAGCTGGTGGGACTGGCGGAGCACGCGGGCCAGCGGGTGGAGCGGTTCTCCGGCGGCATGAAGCGGCGGCTCAACATCGCCATCGGCCTTCTAGGGCGCCCACGCCTGCTGCTCCTGGACGAACCCACCGTGGGCATCGACCCCCAGTCCCGCCGCCACATCCTTGAGGCCATCCGGAAGCTGGCTGCGTCCGGCATCGCCGTCCTGTACACCAGCCACTACATGGAGGAGGTCGAGTTCCTCTGCCGGCGGGTCGCCATCATGGACCACGGCCGGATCATTGCCCAGGGGCCGCTGGACGAGGTCCGTGCCCTGGCGGGCGATGCCGCCATCCTGCGCCTGCCGTGGGACCAGGTGCACGTTGACGCGGATCCCCAGGCGGTGGCCCGTCAGCTGGGCGTCCCCGTCGAGGTGACGGGCGGCGAGGCCCGGTTCGTCCTGCCTGTGGGGCCGGAACAGGCAGCCCAGGTGGTCGCGGAACTGGTTCGCCGTGGCATCCCGCTGCGCGGGATGCGTGTGGAAACGCCCGACCTGGAGACGGTGTTCCTGGCCCTGACGGGCCGGGCCCTGCGGGATTAGGGGTGTTCGGCCATGCACGGGTTGCGACAGGCAGGTCTCATCGCGGCCAACCAGCTGCTGCGCTTCGTGCTGGACTGGCGTGGCGTGCTGATCCTCTTCCTCCTGCCCCTGGCCTTCAATCTGGTTCTCGGGATGAGCCTGCGCCAGGCCTTCACCCCCGAATTCCGGCCCGAGCGGCCCTACCGGGTGGCGATCGCCACCCCGGCCGGCCACGAAGCGGCGCCGGCGGTCCAGCAGGTCCTGGCGGCGGGGGAGGCGGACGGCTGGATCGAGATCCAGAGGGTGGAGTCAGGCGAGGCCGCCGTGGGAGCGGTCCGGCAGCGCCGGGCCGATGCGGCCCTGGTGATGCCGGCGGGGTTCCCCCAGGAGCCCCTCAGGGTCATCGCCGAACCCGGGACGGTACCGGCCTCTGTGGTCGAGACCCTGGCCCGCGAGGCCGTGGCAGCAGCTGGGTCCGGCGAAGCCGGAGGGGCCGGTGGCGCGGGCGGGGCGGGGAGCGGCCGCCCAGTGCCCGTCGACCTCACGATGCAGCCCGCCCCCCCGCCGGCTGGTGGGGAGGCGCCTGGCAGCGGCGCGCTACCCCAGGTCGACGCCATGGCTTATTACGCCGCAGGTATGGCCGTCATGATGCTCTATCTGGCGACCCGAGAGGGGACCAGGGCATACCTGGCCGACCGCAGCACCGGCGTGTACCTGCGCGTCCGTGCGGGGGGAACCGGCCGCGCCGCCTACCTGGCGGGCACCTTCCTCGGCAGCGTGGCCACGGGCCTGGTCTTCATGGTGGTCATGGCGCTGGTCACCCGGTGGCTCTTCGGCGTCCACTGGGGCCACCTGGGGGGATGGATACCCCTGACCCTGGCGGCCACCCTGGCGGCCGCAGGGGTCAACGCCGTCCTGGTGGGGCTTGCCAGGTCTCCAGAGGTGCTGGAGGGTGTCAGCATCGCCCTGGCCCAGGTGCTGGGGTTCTTCGGCGGGTCGATGATGCCCCTGTTCATCTTTCCCGAGATCCTGGCCCGGATCTCCCGCTTCGTTCCCAACCGGTGGATGCTGGACGGCTACCTTGAGCTGATGGCCGGCGCGGGATCGGCAGCGGTTCAAGATGAAGTCCTGCGCCTCACGACGGCGGGGGCGGCCTTGCTGATGGTGGGGTGGGCCCTGGACCAGCTCTTGGCACGATTGGTGGGGGAGGGGTGAACCGTGACGCTGGATGCGGGCAATCGCCACCGGGGTGCCACCTTGCGGCGGGTAGCGGCCATTGCCGTCACCACCACGCGCCGGACCCTGCTGCGGCCGCTCAACCTGCTGTGGCTCCTGATCGTCCCTCTGTTCTTCGGCGGTGTGGTCGCAAGCCTGTTCGCCCCATCAGACAAGCCGCCGAGGCTGGCGGTGGTGGTCGAAGATCAAGGGCCTTGGGTTGGTCCGTTGCTGGACGGCCTGTCCGCCACGCCCATGAACTTGCAGCGCCTGGCACGGGACGAAGCCGCCGCGCGCCTGCACCAGGGCAGGGAGCGGGTGGTGCTCCTGATTCCCGACGGTTTTTCCCGGTCGGTAGAAGCAGGCGTGCCGCGGCTGGAGCTCTGGTACGCTCCGCGGGCCGAGCCCGGCGAGGAAATGGCGAGGATCCGGGCGGTAGCTGCCGGCCTCGTTACCGGAACTCCCGCGGGTCCTCTGTCGTTGGTGGTCGAAGCACCGCGGCCGGCAGCCGCGGCGGGCGACTTTGCGCTGTTGCGCACGGTCTACGGGTTCTACGTCATGTTCTCTCTGGTCTCCCTCATCACCCAGGCGGCCGCCCTGCACCGGGAACGGGACCTGGGGACCCTGTCCCGCTCGCTGGTGGCGGGGGCCACCTACGGCGAGATGGTGGCCGGCCACGCCCTGGCGCTGTTCCTCCTTGGGCTGTTGCAGGCGGCGGCCATGGTGGGCGTCACGGCGCTGGGCGGTGCTCCGTGGTTCGCCGCCGGCCTGCCGGCCCTGGTCCTGGCCCTGGTAGCACCTCTGGTGGCCGCATGCGGCATCGCTCTGGCGGTGGCAGGGTTCACCCGCACGTCGCGGCAGATCAACGCGGCCGGCTCGCTGGTGGGCACCATTGCCGCCATGCTGGGCGGCGCGTTCTGGCCCCTGGACGTGGTTCCGGTGTCCCTGCAGGAGGTGGCGCGGCTAAGCCCGGTGTATTGGGCCTTGGACGGATTGCGTGAGGCTTTCGTCTTCGGTGGCCCGGGTGCGGCCCAGTGGCCGGCGGTGGCGACCCTGGTGCTGATGGGGGTGCTGGCCGGGACGGCCGGTGTCCTGGGGCTCCGCCGCTGGGCGGCTTAGGCAGCACCGAAGGCCACTTCGCAAGGCCGCCGGCGGCGGGGGGCGCAACGGGGGCACGGAGATTCCCACCGCCGAGCCGTTGTGCGCCGGGCCGCCAGCGCTACGCCGGATCAGGTGGGGCCGGCGGGGGGAGTGGGCGTGGATCCGTGGAAAACCGGCGAGCAGGATGGGTGGAACGACGCGGGGTTCCACCTGATCCGCCTGGCCCTTTTCGCCGCCGGCACGGCGGTGTGGCTACTCAACCGCGCGCAGCCGGCACCGGGCGTCGCCGTGGCCCTGGCCAGCGGGCTGGTGCTGCAGGCGCTGGCCGAGGCGGCAGGGGGTGCGCGGGCCCGCGACGACGGCCGGGGCCCGCGCCGCTGGACGGCGGTGGCCGCCGGGGCGGGCGCGCTGGTCCTGACCCTGTGGGCTGCTACGTGCGGGGGCGACGCGGCCCTGATCGGGACGGTGGCGGCGGTGCTCATGGGCTCGCCTACGGTGATGGGTCGGGGTGCCGCCCGGTGGGTCAACGGGGCGGCCGTCGTCGCCACCACGGCCGCGGCGGCGCAGGGATCCGGGTTGCAGGGCGCGTTGTTGGCCGGGGCAGTTCTGCTGGTAGCGGGTTGGAGTGGCGACATGCACGCGTCCTACCGGGCTGAGCGGGAACGGCTGCAGCAGGTGGTGGCCGGGCTGGCGGCCGCCCAGGACCGGCTCACGGAACTGGCGGCCCGCAGCGGCGAACTGGGCGCGCAGCGGGAGCGGGAAGAACTCCTGGGTACCCTGCACGATGCCCTGGGGCACGCCCTGACGGCCCAGTTGCTGCAGGTGTCCCTGGCCCGCCGGTTGCTGTCCACGGAACCGGAGGCTGCGGCGGCCCGCCTTGAGGCCGTCGAGGCGGGGCTGCGCGATGGGCTCGCCCAGGTACGGCAGTTGCTGCGCCGCTCCCTCCACCCCGTCCGCCTTCCCCTGGCCTCCGCCGTCCAGCGCCTGGCCAGCGACTTCGGCGCGGCCAGCGGTGTCGAGGTGGAAGTGGTGTTCGAGCCCGATGCCGCCAGCGTATCCGACACCGACCCTGCAGTGACCGGTGCCGTCTACCGGGCCGTCCAGGAAGCCCTGACTAACGCCGCCCGCCACGGCCAGGCCCGGCACGTGCTGGTGTCCCTCACCGCCACAGGGCGGCGCCTGCGCCTGCGGGTTCAGGACGACGGCCTGGGAGCGGCCGAACTGGTTCCGGGGGTGGGGCTCACCCGCATGACCCGCACCGTCCAGCGGCTGGGCGGAACCCTTCGCTTCGAGACACGGGCAGCCCGGGGTTTCGCCGTCGAGATCACGGTCCCCCGTCGCGCGCCCATGGCGGTTGCGGAGACGACCGGCTCGGCCGGGGAAGCAGGGGATGAACAATGATTCGGGTGCTCCTGGCGGAAGATCAGGCTCTTGTGCGGGACGGCCTGCGCCTGCTGCTCGAACTCCAGGGCGACCTGCAGGTGACGGCCGTGGCCGACGGGGCGGAGGCGGTGGCCCGGGCCGCAGCCGCATCCTTCGACGTGGCCTTGCTGGACGTGCGGATGCCGCGCATGGACGGCATCGCCTGCCTGCGGCGGCTCCAGGACTTGCGGCCCCAGATGCCCGTGCTGATGTTGACCACCTACGACGACGACCGCCTGGTGCGCCAGTGCCTGGCGGCCGGTGCCGCGGCTTACCTCCTCAAGGACATGGCGCCGGAGGACCTGGCCAATGCCATCCGGCTGGTGGTATACGGAGGAGGGTTGATCCCGGGGGATCTGGCCGGGGTCCTGGCCCGGGCCGTGTCCACCGGTTCCGCGGCGGGAGGAACGGGTTCCGATACCCCGCCGGGCCGTGGTGCTGACCGCGTTCGGCGGGGTGCCGGCACGGCCCCCGGGGCCCCGCCGTCGTCCGACCGCAAGGACGCCGTGTCACGTCCTGCGCCGGTCGAGCAGGGCGAGCCCTTGACCCCGCGGCAGGTGGAGGTCCTCCAGCTCCTGGCCCGGGGGCTGTCCAACCGGGAGATTGCCGCCCGGTTGCACCTGTCCGAAGGCACCGTGAAGAACCTGGTTAGCGAGATCTATGCCCGGCTGCAGGTCCGGGATCGGGTACAGGCGGTGTTGCGCGCCCGGGGCTGGTTGGGGCCGGGCGGTACCTCAGGGCTCTGACGCGATGGAAAGGGACAAGACAAGCCGAAGGCCGGCAGGCTCCCGGGCAAGCGGTGCCCGGGAGCCTGCCGGCCGCCATGGCCTTGCACCCACTTATGCACCCACTTACTCCACCGGATGGCTGAAGTGCATCTCCACGTGCTCGATCTCGTCGCCGTCCAGCACGAAGTGGGCAGCGGGCCCGGTGATGCGGATCACCCGGTTCTGCAGGTCGAACTCCGTGTCGCCGATGTGCAGCTCGAACTTGCGTCCGGAGGCCAGGGTCACGATGACCTCGCCCCAGCGCTCAAGCTCGGCCTTCACCTGCTCCATCCGCATCCTTTCCACCTCCTGGGTCCCAGAGGGTGCGCCGGCGGCGGTTGCGCCCCCCTGGACCGGTTGCTGCTCGGGCCCCGACCGTTGGGGACGAACCCGGCCAGGCCCTCTCCCCGCCCTTTCCTGACGGTCGCCGCCAGTGCCAGTGCCGGCCGCCGTCACCGCCGGCCCGGCAGGGTACCGGGCGGCGCGATGCCGGGTGCTCACACCGGACCCTTCGCCGGCGCCGGGTCCAATTCCGGCACCGGTCTCGCCAGCGGCGTCCAGGTCCGCTGCCCGCATCAGGGTCGCCGCCCCGTCCCGTTGTGGTAAAGGATAACATGCGCACCCGCGGCGGGCGAAGAGACCGCCCCGGTTCGGGCGTGCGCTCGCGAACCAGCGCAACGGGGCGTGGCGGGACATTCCCGGCCGGCCCCGGCCGCGCCGGGCGCATGGTCGTACGGGGCGGCGCCGCTGGCGGGGAGGCTGGCGGGAGCGGCGGTCCTTCTCGCGCCATCGTCCTTTCCCTCCGGCACCACGGGTTCGTCCATAGCAATCCCGGCCGCCGGGGGCGCCATACATCGCAGAGGTGTTGCACACGTTGCCGGAGCATTCAGGGGGCGCGGGGAGCATCAGGACATTGAGACACAACGAGACACAACGCCCCGCCGCGCACCGGAACCGGCGCAGCGGCGGGGCTGTTCTCCGGTCGATCCCTGCGGTGGCCTAACCTTGTGGCCCCAAGGGGAATCGAACCCCTACCTCGGGCTTGAAAGGCCCGCGTCTTAACCACTCGACCATGGGGCCCAGAACCTGCGGTCCCCCACGCAACCGGCGACGGCTGCCGGCCGACGGCTGCTGGCGACCCTACGGCATTATAGTCCCCTTTGCGTCCCCCGGCAAGGCAACCACCGGTGGCGCAGGCAGCCTGGCCCACCACCAGGTGCCGGCCTGGCCAACGCAACCCGGCACCGTGGTGCGCGGCGCAGCGAGCTCCACGGTGCGCTGCGCAGCGGGCTCCCGGCAGGGCCCTCCCGCGCGGTGGCGGTGTACGAGCAGGCTTCTGCCAGCGGGCGCCGGCCCGACCCGGGCGCGCCGACCCGCTCCGGGCGCGCGGACCTGCTGCCGAGGAACCGCGGGCCGGGCCCCTACGGCAGACCGGCCTCGCTGGGGCAACGCCGGGCCCGCGAACCCGATACCGCGACCGGCTTCCGGCAGGCCGGGGCGGCTGCGCAGGGCGCCTGGTGGGATTCGAACCCACAACCCACGCCTTATGAGGGCGCTGCTCTGACCGTTGAGCTACAGGCGCACGGCATCAAACAACCAGGGGTTGCTGCTGGCGGATGCAGGGCGATTATACCACACGGGCCCTGGCAGCCGGGACTGGCTGGACTCGCCCCGGACCGAGGCGAACCGGTGCCGTGCGAGGCGGTTCCGGCCGTCATCAGACCGGGCGGCGCCAGGCCGGCCGCGGCGGAAGCCTCAGGTGCGCCGCATGCGGCCCACCGGGGCCGTGACCGGCGGGGCCCGATCCGTCCCGGGAAGGGGGCCGGGCGCACCGGCCGCCGTCCGGGCATAGCCTCCCCATACAGGCACCGCGGGCGCCACCGATGTCCGGCGGCGCCCGTTCCCGTGCCCAGAGAGCGGCAAGCCTTCGAGTTCATCCAGCGTGGGGAAGAGAGCGGGTTCCATGCCCAAGGTCTATCTTGACCCCGGCCACGGCGGCAGTGATCCCGGCGCCGTGGGCAACGGCCTGGTGGAAAAGGATATCAATCTGGCCATTGCACGCCGGGTACGCGTGCACCTGGCCCGCCACGGGCTCGCCGTGCGGATGTCCCGTACCGGTGACCAGACCCGACCGCTGCGCGCGCGCACCGACGAGGCCAACGCCTGGGGTGCCGACGTCTACGTGTCCATCCACTGCAACGCCTACGTTGACGAGTCCGCCAACGGATTCGAGGTCTGGCACTCTGTCCAGCCGGGTTCCCGCAGCCGCATCCTGGCGCGCTCCCTGGTCCAGTGGCTGGACCGGCTCACGCCCCTCGCCAACCGCGGGGCCCGTTCCCGGGCGGGCCGCGGGGGCAGGGACTACTATCACGTGATGCGGGAATCCCGCATGCCCGCGGTCATCGTGGAACGCGGGTTCATCACCAACCGGCGGGACGCGCGCTACCTGGGCCCCGCATCCGGCCAGGCGCAGGTGGCGGAGGCCATCGCCCGTGGGGTCCTCGAGTACTTCGGCCGGAACTGGATTCCGGCCGGTCCCCGCGCGGAAGAACCTGCCGCCCCGCCGGCACCGGCCGGTCAGGAGGCGGAGCAGCCGGAGCCTCGGGGCGTCTGGTACCGGGTGATCATCGGTTCCTTCCGCAACCAAGCCAACGCCGAGCGGCTGGCCCGCCGGGCCCGGGAGGCCGGATTCGACGTCTGGATCGACCAGGTTCGCCTTTGATCGCCGTCCCGGCAGGGATTCGAGGCCGTTCGACAGAACGAGCACCGAGACCGGACCCTTGCCGGTCCACCGCCGGCCGTCGCGCCGGTGGGCGCGGGCCGGTTGGACTCGGAGGAACCGCGGGCTCCGCGCCGGCTGGGGGAGCAGCCGGTGCCGGAGCCCGGTGCCCGCCGGAGGCGCGGGCGCGACCGGCGAGGGCGCGGCGCAGGCGCGGCGAAGGAGACCACCCGCATCATGGATCCCATCCAGACCGTGGATTCCCCGCGGTCCACCGTTTCAGTACGACCCGGGGATTTACGAGCCGGGGATTCAGCGCGAGGGAACGGCCAGGGGGACCGCCCGGTGGTGGTCCGGGCAGGCCAGGGCGCCGCAGCGCAGGCTCGGCCGTCCCGGCAGGATGCCGTGCCGGCGTTCGCCCTTCAGACTGCGGCCGCACCGGAGGCCGGCCGCCTGGATGCCCCGGCCTGGTTTGCCCGCCTCCACCGGCTGGTGCGCAAGCGGCAGGTACGCATCCGCATCGACCGGCGGGGTGTGGTCAACCTGTACCGGCAGCGGGCCCAGGTGGAGCCCGCCCTCTACCTCACCTTCCTGGCGCAAGCGTATGCCCACGTGCTGGCGGCGCTGCTGGCGGCACTGGCCGGGCTCTTCCTGTTGCGGGAACGGGCGTGGCAGGCGGGGCTGGCCGCGGCCACGGGGGCGGCTGTGATCGAGCTGGGTGCGCAGCTGGCCCGCTGGCGCCGGGAGCGGCGGTGGGTGGCCGGGCTGCGCCGCCGGCTGCTGGAGGACCCCGTCTTCTTCGCCCAGGCGTATGAGGACGGCCTGTTTGCCCTCCAGCGGGGCCGCCGCCTTTGCAGGTATCCCCGGCCGTGGCAGGCCATCTTTGGCCTGGAGGATGCGGCTGCCGAAGAGGAAGTCACGGTGGTGGTGCGGCGGCCGGCACCGGCAAGTGGCCCGCCGGCACGGGGCTCGATCTCCGTGGCACCTCGCACCACCATGCCGGCGGCCGGCGCCGCCCCTCACGGCCACGAGGCCGCTGCCCCTCAGGGTAGCCCGCCTGGCACCCCTCAAGGCGACCGCCCTGCCGCCCTGCCCGGGATCCCCGCGGGCCGAGCCTTGGGTCAATCGGCGCGGCTCCCTGAGTCGCCGCTCCATTGATCGCCGCCCAATGACCGGGGATCATTCCGCCGGCCCTTCGGGGGCAGATAGCGCCACTGCGCCCGGCTGCGGAGCGTGTCCCCAGCGGCTGGCCATCTCGTGCAGGCCACCGGGGTACACCCGCGGCAGCTCCTGCTGCACAATGCGGCGCAGGAGGGTGCGGGCGGTACCGTACCGGGATGCCAGCACCGCCAGGGTCCGGCCCAGATAGGTCGTCCCGGCACCGCGGTGCTGGGCGGCGTACTCGTAGAAGCGGCGGCCCTCCCGCTCCAGCTCGCCCTCCGAGTAAGGCAGCACCGGCACGGCATCCGGAGTCTCCCTCCCGGTACCCGTCCTTCCGGTGCAACCTTCCGTGGCCCGGTCCCGATCCCGGCCGTCGCCCGGGCGGTCACCGTCCCGGGCCGGGGTCGGGTCACCCGCCGCCAGCCCCGCCGGCCGCGGCGGAGTGGGAGTCGCCGATTGGGGCTGGGCGGTGCCCCCTTCACCGGCCGGAAGGGCAACCGATGACAGGAACAGCGTGAGGTCGCCCAGCCGCCGGTATATGGACAGCCGGTCGGGTTCGGCTGCCAAAAGCGCCACCTTGTTCAGGGCGGCGAGATCGACCTCGGCCAGGGGCAGGCGGTACTGCCGGCTGCCCAGGGTAAAGGCGGCCATCCCCGGCGGAGTGTAAGCAAAGGAAGCCAGGAGCTCCGCCAGGTAGTGAACGGTCCAGGGCGATTCCAGCAGCGCCAGGACCGGCCTGCTGCGCCCGGGTTCGGCGCAGGGTCCGCTGGTCGCCGGCGCGCCACCCGGCCCGTCAAGGAGCACCAGGTCGTCGCCGGCGCCGCTTCCGGCCCCTGCCGGCGGCTCCTTGAGGACCGGTTCGTCTCCGGAGGGTGCCGGATCTCCGGCGCGGGCCCGTTCCTGGATCCGGCACTGGTGCAGCAGGAGGGAGAAGAGCAGGTAGGGGCTGATCTTCCGGGCGGCGTCGCCTTCCTCCAGGGCTTGATGGGTGCGGCCGTCCTCCAGTGCCCGCTCGATGGCCTCACCGCCGTCCCGCAAAAGCCGGGCGATGCGGTCGCGGGCATCAGGGCGCGGGGAAACGGCCGCCGCGAGGAACCCGAAGTCGGCGTCGGTGAGGTGTTCGAGCGGGAGCAGGCTGGCGGTCACCGCCGATCCCTCCTACCCTATTTTAATCCAGGCGTAGCGGCCCTTGCCACCGCGGTCGACGGGATACGAAGGGTGAGACGTGATTGATTTGGGTTTTCGTAACATCGTGGCCGAATAGCGAGGTCATTCACGGAATCTGCGGCATGTCTCCGCTCCCGGGCCGTCCGGCGGGGCCGGCCCGAGGGGATGGGAGCCCGGGCCTGCCCGCCCGTTCCCGGGACGAGCCGGCCGCCGGAACCACCAGGGCGCCCGAACCGGCTCTGCCGCCGGCAACGGCGGTCTCCCAGGCGATCCCCGGGACATCCCGCGGCCCGGCTCTTGGCCCAGCGGCGGCACCGCGGGGTGGGGAGGCAGCCGCGGCACCGGCTGGAGCCCCGCCCCCTGCGCTGCCGGTGGCGATGCCCCGCCGGGACCCGGGCTTGCCGGCCGGCAAGCCCCACGGCCCGGGGCAGCCGGCCGGTGGGGTTTACCGCGATTCGCCGCCCGGACCCGTCGTTCCTGCTGCCCCGGGCGCGTCCCCGGTGGAAACAGCGGGCAATTCGGCCCTGGGTGCGCCCGGCGGCTGGGCGGGCCTGGCCGCGGCCGCCGCCGCTGCCGCCAGTCCGGATCCGCCCTCCCGCCCCGGAGCGGCTTCGCGGTCATCCCGCTCGCCCCGAAGGGAGGTGGCCGGGGGAGCT
The DNA here is from genome assembly GCF_003403315.2 of Thermaerobacter sp. PB12/4term. NCBI lineage: Bacteria > Bacillati > Bacillota > Clostridia > Eubacteriales > Clostridiales Family XVII. Incertae Sedis > Thermaerobacter > Thermaerobacter sp. PB12/4term. The sequence continues at coordinate 2,518,882 of NZ_CP048407.1, read as the reverse complement.
GGCCCGCCACCCAAACCGTGGACCCTGGAGGTCGAGTGGGCTTTACCCCGGGCCGGGCGCTGGCGCGTGCGGGCCGCCGGCATGGGAGGGCGGGTTTACCTGGACCTGGCGGTGGAGCCCCAGGTGGGCGGCGTCCTGGCCGGGGTGGGCCTGGACGCGCAAACCCTCTGCCGCCTTCTGGCCGGCGCCGGGTTCGACCCCGCGGGCGCCGGAGTGCGCACCGTCCACCGGGACCGGCGGTAGGGGCCGTGGGGATAGACTTCGCAGGGTGCCGGCTCGCTGCGCCCACCCTGGGCATCCTTGCGCTGGGCAAAGGAGTGGGGTACCTTGAGCGAGACGCCGGAGCCACCCCGGCCTGACGGGGCGGAACCCCCGCCGCAGCGGGCGGCGGCCGCCCTGCGGTTCGACCCCAGCACCGATCCGGCCCCCCGGGTGGTGGCGGCCGGTTTCGGCACCATGGCGGAGGCCATCCTGCGCCGTGCGCGGGAGGCGGGGGTGCCTGAGGTGACCTCGCCCCTGGCGCCGGTGCTGGCCCGCGTTCCGCCGGGCCAGACGATCCCGGCCGCACTGTTTGAAGTGGTGGCCCAGATCATGGCCCTGGCCCTGGAACTGGACCGGCAGATGGCAGCGGGCCGGGCGGGCCGGGCCCAGGGGCCGGATCTGGCGGCGCGCTGGGGCCTGGCCGCCGGGGCGGGTTCGCCGGCTGGGGCGGGTTCGTCCGGCGGGGCGGGGGCCGCGGCGGGAAGCCGGTCTGGACCGGTACGGGGAGGGGGCGGGTCCTGGGACGCGCCTCCCGGCGGGCCTGCTCCGCGGGGACACCCTGATCCGGACGACGGGAGGAGCCAGGCGTGATCCGACCTGTGCGGTATGAAGGCGGTGTGGTCCATCTCCTCGACCAGCGCCGGCTGCCGGCGGAGGAAAGGTGGCAGGCATGCCGGTCGGTGGAGGAGGTGGCCCGCGCCATCGAGACCATGGTGGTGCGGGGAGCGCCGGCCATCGGCATCGCGGCGGCCTTCGGCGTGGCCTTGGCGGCGGCTGGGGCGGCGCGGGGACGGGGCGGAGGGGCCCTGGAACCGGGAGGCACCCCTGGCGAGGGGGCGGGCCTCGAGGAGGTCGTCGAGACTGCCCTGCGGCGCCTGGCGGCCACCCGGCCCACGGCGGTCAACCTGCACTGGGCCCTGGCCCGGATAGAAGGCCGGTACCGCCAGCTGCGGTCGGCCGGCGCAGGCCCGGACCAGGTCGCGGACGCGCTGGAAGCCGAAGCCCGGGCCATTCAGGAGGAAGACCTGGCCATGTGCCTCCGCATGGCCGAGCACGGCGCCGACCTCCTGCCGGAAGGGGCCCAGGTGCTCACCCACTGCAACACCGGGGCCCTGGCCACGGGCGGCCACGGCACGGCCCTGGGCGTGATCCGCACCGCCTGGCGGCAGGGGCGGCTGCGCCACGTGTGGGTCGACGAGACGCGGCCCGTGTTACAGGGCGCCCGCCTGACCGCCTGGGAGCTGCAGAAGGAAGGCATTCCCCACACCCTGATCGTCGACGGCGCGGCCGCGGCGGTGATGGCGGCCGGGCGGGTCGACGCCGTGCTGGTGGGCGCCGACCGCATAGCCGCCAACGGGGATACGGCCAACAAGATCGGGACCTGCATGCTGGCCGTGCTGGCCTGTCATCACGGGATTCCCTTCTATGTGGTGGCCCCCTGGTCCACCGTCGACCCCAGCCTGCCGTCGGGCGATGCGATCCCCATCGAGGAGCGAAACCCGGAGGAAGTGACGGGCTTCGGTGGCGTCCGGTGGGCACCGCCGGGTACACCCGTCTTCAACCCGGCCTTCGACGTCACGCCCGCCTCCCTGATCACCGCCATCGTGACCGACCGCGGGGTCCTGCGCCCGCCCTACACCGAAGCCATTGCCGCCCTGGCCCAGCGGGACGAACCCGGCCGCGGCGAGGCCGCGCGGTGGGGCCGGAGCCCGGGCTGCTGACGGGCCCGGGCAGCCAACGGGCCCTTGATGGTAGCCTGCGGGTAACGTCGCGCCGGCCCGAGCCCGCCGGCGCCGGGGGGACCTCAAGAGGCGGCGGTCGGGGGCACGGGCCGGGGTCAGGGCCGGTTCGTCCCGGCGATCCGCCCGGGGCGCGAGGCTGCGGGTGCCAAGAGCCCGCCGGCCCCGCCGAACAGGGCCAGGGCCGCCGTCGCCAGGTTGATGGCCATGGAGATGCCGTGCAGCGGCCCAAAAGCGGCCGTTCCGCGGGCGGCATGGGCGGCCGGCAGCACCGCTTCCCGGTTGACGATCACCAGCGCCAGGGCCATGAGCCCCGCCGCCAGCCGCCAGCCTGCTCCGGGAGCGTCCGGGCCGCCGGGCTGGCGGCGCTGGTTGCGGAACTCCATGAAAGCGGCCAGGGCGGCGACCAGGCCCAGGACCTCTCCCAGCCGGAAATAGCCTGGGAAGAGGGTGGCGACGATGGTGCCGAAATCGCCGGGGAAGGCGCGGGTCAGGGTGGGCGTCAGGATGAACGTGTAGTAGACCATCACGCCGAACCAGGCGACCATCAGAAAAACGTACAGGTTGCGCCAGGCCCTTGCCATGAAAGCCCTCCTTGTCACCCGCTCAATCCGATGCGGGGCGTTCCACCCGGGATCCGCCCGCCGTCCCGCGGCTTACGGCGCGGGATAGGCGACGGTCACCAGCACCACGCTGATCAGGGCGAGCACGAAAGGTCCAGGCGCTCGGCCTTCCGCCCGCCGGCCGGCGGCCACGCTCATGTGGGCCAGGACGGCCGCGGCCAGCATCAGGGCAGGGTGCTGCCAGTCCACGGCCCCAAAGCCCAGCGTCACCAGCAAAATAATGCCCAGCAAGGCCTGCAGGTCGAACAGGCCCACGGACAGGCCCCCCACCAGGCGATGGGCCGGCAGGTCGCGCCCGGCCAGCAGCCGGTATCCCGTCCAGATCACCCGCATTACGGCGAAGGCGAACACGATGGGTCCCAGAAAGCCGTGGACGAACGCCAGGTTGGTCAAGGTCGTCCCTCCCGTGAGCTTGGTTTCTCGCCCTCCCGGCCCGGCGCCCCTGGCCGGGCGGTGCCGCCCGCGGTTCGGTTCGGGGCAGGGTCCGGTTCCCGCTCCGTCCGGGACGGGGGCAGTCCGGCGGACAAGCGTCGTGCTACCATGGTACCCGGGTTTCGGCAAGGGAGGAACCGGTTGCCGGCCCGAAGGGAGAGGGGGTGCCCCTATGGAACGGGGCTTTGAGATGGCAGGCGGGGGGCAGGGTGGTGAAGATCCAGGGGGAGAGCGGCGTGGGGAACTGGCAGCGGTTCAGGCCTTCTTCGGCCGGCATGCCGAGGCGTACCGCCAGAGCCCGGGGCACCGGGCCGGGGCCGATCTGTTCGCCCTGGTCGCGGCCCTCGACCCCCAGCCCCACCAGCGCTTGCTGGACGTGGCCACGGCTGCAGGTCACACCGGCCTGACCTTTGCACCCCAGGTGGCGGAGGTCTTCGGGCTTGATGTCACCCCGGCCATGGCGGAAGCCTTTGCCCGGGAGGCGGAAGCCCGGGGAGTGCGGAACGCCCGGTTCGTGACCGGCGACGTTCACGCCCTGCCCTTTCCGGCTGGATCCTTCGACCTGGTCACCTGCCGGCGGGCGGCCCATCACTTCGGTGACGTCGCTGCCGCCGTGGCCGAGATGGCCCGGGTCCTCCGCCCCGGCGGCCGCCTGGGGCTGGTGGACATGACGCCGCCCGCCGATCCGCAAGCGGCTGACCTCTTCAACGATCTGGAGCGGATCCGGGATGCCTCCCACGTCGAAGCCTTGACGCCCGGCCGCTGGGCGGCCATCGTGGAAAGGGCCGGGCTTGAGCTGGAACGCCTGGAGGTCCTGGTGGAGCCTCAGCCGCTGGAACGGTGGCTCTATCCCGTCGCCCCGGAACCAGGGGTGCTGGCGCAGCTGGAAGACCGCTGGCAGAGGAATGAAGCGGCCGTGCGGGAGCGGGTGGTGACGCAAGGCCCCGGAGGATGGGTTTACATCAAGCGGCGGGTGCTGCTGGTGGCCCAGAAGCCTTGACGGCGAGAGATGACGCGGCGGGACGCCGCCCGGCGAGCGCCGGTACCACCGGACAGCCCCGGGGACGCCGGGCCTGCCGCCGGCGGCCGTCCTGCCCCACGGTGCCGGGGTCTCCTGCCGGCCCGAGGCGGGCCGGCAGGAGACCCTTCACCTTTTGCGTTCTCCTCGCCATGGGTCCCCGGCGGTGGTGGAAGCCGCGGCGGGCCGGCGCAGGGCCCGCCCACCGGCTCAGTACATGGACTGGACCTCGATGCGGCCTTCGTCGTCGTAGATGTAGAGGGCGCCCTCTTTCTCGTCCCGGGTACGCTTGTGGGAACCGTCGCAGAAGGGCTTGTTCTTCGACAGGCCGCAGGCGCAGATCCAGATGCTCTTTTCCGCTCCCTCGGGCCGCACCTCATAGGGGCGGTTGCGATCGTGACGGACCAGCCGGCTCACCGGTCGCACCCCCTTTCCCGCAACCCCCGGCGCGTTCCTGGGCGTTGCCGGAGATGGCGCCGGTCCTTGCCGTTCCTTTGCTTGCCACCAGTTTCACCCGGAGGCCGTGCGGCGTCAACCGGCCCACCGGCCCCTGGTCCGGCCACAAGCGGGGCCGGGTTCGTCCGACCCGGCCCGGCAACCTGGCATGGAGGGTCCGCAGGCTGAGGCCCGCAGGCCCCAGAGGGATCAGCCGGCCGGGGAGGCCACCGGCGCCCGGCCGTCCTGGCCCCGCCGGGCCAGGATGTCCCGCACGACCGCCTCTTCCACGGCCTTGTTGACCGCCCGCAGGCGCCGCGGGATGAAAAAGGCATCGATCAGGGCCCAGAAGCCCAAGCCGCCCAGTGTCACGGTCATCAGGATGCCCTGCCAGACGGGACCCAGGTAATAGCGGTGGCCGCCCAGGCCGCCCAGGAACAGCCACAACAGCCAGGCCACCACCGCCGACTTCTGGCGCCGCTCGATCTCCAGCCGGGCTACCTGCAGCTCCCGGTTGGTCAGATCGTAGAGATCTGCCACATCTGTCCCTCCTTCCCGGCCCCCCGCGGGGCGGGATGCCCCGGCGGCGACCGAATCCCCCGCATTTCCTCCGGGCTCCTCGCTCCCGAGCGGGGACGGGCCGGCCGGAGGCAGGTGCCCGTTCCCGGGCAGTCCTCCGGGGGGCACGAAGACATCCTATTCGAGCCGGGGTGCCCTTCCCCTGCTTCACCGGTGCGCGGCCGGTGCGCGGGCGAGGGGATCCCCGGCCCTGGGTGCCGGAGGATAGCCGTGCCACCGCCGGCGCACGTTACGCCCGGGAGGTGGCGCCATGACCGCAGACTGGACGTTGCTGCGGGAGCTGACGGAGGCGCCGGGCGTCTCCGGCTACGAGGCCCCGGTGCGGGAGGTGCTGGCCCGGCATCTGGGGCAGCTGGCCCCTCGCCTGGACACGGATAACCTGGGCTCCCTGATCGCCGAGCGGCCCGGGGGGGCCGCGCGGCCGCGGGTCATGCTGGCGGCCCACATGGACGAGATCGGCTTCATGGTGAGCCACATCGACGAGGGCGGGTTCATACGGTTCCAGCCCATCGGCGGGTGGTGGAGCCAGGTGATGCTGGCCCAGCGGGTGCGCATCTACACGGCCCGCGGGCCGGTCACCGGCATCATCGGCGCCAAGCCGCCCCACATCCTGCCGCAGGAGGAACGCAGCCGCCCGGTGGACATGCGGGACATGTTCATCGACGTGGGTGCGACCAGCCGCCAGGAGGCCGAAGGGCTGGGCATTCGCCCGGGGGACCCCGTGGTGCCGGCCAGCGCCTTCGAGCCCCTGGGGCCGCCCGGGGCCTTCCTGGCCAAGGCCTGGGACAACCGGGCCGGCTGCGTCATCCTGGTGGAGGTGCTGCGCCGGCTCGCCACGGTGCCGCACCCCAACACCGTCTACGCGGTGGCCACCGTCCAGGAAGAGGTGGGCCTGCGCGGGGCCACCACCAGCGTGCGGGCGGTGGCGCCCGACGTGGCCCTGGTGATCGACACCACGGTAGCCACCGATACACCGGGGATCGACCGGAGCCGCCTGCCGGCATCCTGCCGGATGGGCGGAGGGCCGGCCATCTCCCTCTACGACGCCAGCATGATCCCCCACCTGCGGCTGCGGGACCTGGTGGTCGACACGGCCCGCGACCACGGCATTCCCATCCAGTTCGACGTGATGCCGGGCGGCGGCACCGACGCCGGCAAGATCCACACGGCCTCAACGGGCGTACCGACCCTGTCCATCGGCATCCCGGTGCGCTACATCCACAGCCATGGCTCCATCCTGCATCTCTCCGACCTGGAGCACGCGGCCCGGCTGATGGTGGCAGTGATCCAGCGGCTCGACGCCGGCACCGTGGAGGCGCTCCGGGCGATGGCCCCGGCCCGGACGGTGGAGCCGCCCGCGCCAGCCGCGCCGGCCGTGCCGGCCGCGCCGCCGGCGGCCCCTGCCGGGTGGGCCGCGCCTGGTCCGGCGGCACCGGTGCCGCGCTACGGGCACCCCCCGGCGCCCTGGCCGGGAGGACCCGATGGGTGGCCCGCCAGGCCAGCTCCGGCCGTGGTATCCTGGTAATAAATGTAACTCAAGCTACCGCGTGGCAGGAACGGTTCCCCACCGTGCCGAATCCCGTCGCGAGAACCCGTATGGACAGGCCTCCGGCGGCCGGTCCGGGGGAAGCTGGGAGGGATGGGCATGCGGTGGCGGTTCACCGTGCGGAGGGCGGTACCGTTCCTGGTCCTCGCACTGGTTGCGGCGGTGCTCGCCGGCTGCGGCGGCGCCGGCACACCGGCCGGAAGCGGCGGCGGCAGCGCCCAGGGGGGCCAGATCCGCATCGCCACGGGCGGGACCGGAGGGGTGTACTACATCTATGGCGGGGCCATGGCCGACGTGTTGTCCAGGCACCTTCCGGGTGTCAACGCCGTCGCGGAGGTCACCTCGGCATCGGTCGATAACATCCTGCTCCTGGCCCAGGGCGACGCCGAACTGGCCTTCAGCCTGGCGGATACCGCCTACCTGGCCGTCCAGGGACAGGACCCCTTTGACGGTCCGCAGCCCGTGAAAGCGCTGGCCGTCCTCTACAACAATTACAATCACCTGGTGACCCGGGCCGATTCGGGCATCCGCACCCTGGCGGATTTGAAGGGGAAGCGGGTTTCGACGGGCGCCCCCGGCAGCGGCACCGAGGTGACGGCCCTGCGCATCCTGGAGGCGGCCGGCCTGAACCCGGACACCGACGTCCAGCGGGAGTTCCTGGGCGTGCAGGAGTCCGCCGATGCCCTGCGCGATGGCCGCATCGATGCCTTCTTCTGGTCGGGCGGTTATCCCACGGGCGCCGTGAGCGACCTGGCGAACACGCCGGGGCTTGACATCTACATCGTGCCCATGGGCGAAGTGGTGGACGACCTGGTCCAGAAGTACGGCGCCGTCTACGTTGAAGACATCTTTCCCGCCGGTGCTTACAGCGGTGACGTGAAGGAAGACACGCCCACCGTTGCCGTGCCCAATTATCTCCTGGTCCCTGCCAGCATGGACGAGCAGCGGGCCTACGACATCCTCAAGACGCTTTTCGAGCACAAGGACGAGCTGGTGGCCGTCCACCCCGAGGCCGAGAAGCTCACCCTGGAGAACGCGGTGACGGGCCAGGTGGTGGAGTATCACCCCGGTGCCATCCGCTACTACCAGGAACAGGGTGCCTGGAACCGCTGAGGCCGCAGGCCTTGCGGACGAACCGGCCCCGCCGGCGGGACCGGTGCGCCGCCGGGCCGCCTTGCCCTGGGCAGCGGCTCGGGCGGGCCTCCTGGTGGTGATGCTGGCCGGGCTCCTGCTCCGGCAGGCAAGCAGCACCGGCGAGCCCCGCTGGTGGCTGGAGGTGTGGGCGGCGGGGCCGGCGGGCGGCATGACCGCTGCCCCCGGCCGGGCACCGGGCCCGGCCGGGGGGTCCCAGCAGCGGTGGCCGCCCGCACCGTTGGCCCGCTGGCCGGTGGCGCCAGGCCAGGAGGTGGTCCTGGAGTACCACCACTCCATGTTCCGGGTCCCCGTGCGCGAGCGGTTCAGGGTGACGGGGCGGGGACTGGAACTGGTCGCCGTGGAAGCCCCCACGCCGGACATCGCGTGGTACTACGGGGACAGGATGGAGGCAAGGGCAAGGCTCGAGCCCATGGCCGCTGCCCCGGCCCTGGCCTGCCCCGTGACGGGTGGCGCCTGGTTCCAGGCCAACCGGCAGCAGGTCCAGGCCGGCGGGGCTGCCCCCGTCCCGTCCGGCACGGCGGGGAGGACTAGCCTGGCGGGTGGCGCCTGGGCCTCGGTTCCGTGGTACCGGCTCTCTCTGAAAATGCCCCTGATTCCCCAGGCGGCGAACCGGCTGCTGGGGCAGCCGGAGGCGGGCGGGACGGTCCCGCAACCCGCTGGTGCCCTCCGGGTGCGGGCCACGGTCACCGGCCGGCGGTCCCTGGTGGTGGGAGACCGGTGCCTGCCCCTCTACAGCCTGGTGGGAGACGGGGGTACGGCCGTCATTGGCATCCGGGCAGAAGGTGCGCACAGAAAGGTTCGGACGGCAGGCCAGAGGATGGACGGTGACCGGCGGGCCGGCACAGAGTGACGGCCCCCAGAGGCAGGTAAGGGGGACGCGGCATGGCGAGGGACGGAGCGGAAGGCATCGGGCCAGCGGGGGCCCGGGATCCAGCGCCGGCGGTGGCGCCGGGACCGGTGCCGGGTTCCGATGACGTGGACGAACTGGTCGAGCGCTATGAAGGGGTGACCCGCCGGCCCCGGGGACCGCTGGCGGTGGTGATCCGGGTCCTGGCGGTGGTCATGGCCCTCTACCACGTCTGGGCGACCTTCGCATACATCCCGGCCCATCCCATGCGGGCCATCCACCTGGGCTTCGGCCTGGCCCTGATCCTGCTGCTGTACCCTGCCTCGGGGCGGCAGGACCGCCACCGCATCCCGTGGGTCGACGGCGCCCTGGCCCTGCTGGCGGTGGTCACCATGGCATATCTGGTGGTCTTCTACCGGGAGGTGGCCTACCGCATCATTCGCCCGGAGACACCGGACCTGGTGCTGGGCACGCTGGCTCTGCTCCTGGTGCTGGAGGCGGCCCGGCGGACCACGGGCTGGGTGCTGCCTCTGCTGGCCGTGGCGTTTCTTGCCTACGGGTTCCTGGGGCCCTACTTTCCCGGCATGTGGGGGCACGGCGGCTACAGCTTTTCCAGGCTGATCGGCCAGATGTACCTCTCCCTGGAGGGGATCTTCGGCGTCCCGCTGGGCGTGTCGGCCACCTTCATCATTCTCTTCACCCTGTACGGGGCGCTGCTGGACGCTTCCGGCGCCGGCCGGTTCTTCGTGGACCTGTCCCTGGCCCTGGTGGGCCGTCACCGGGCGGGTCCTGGCCGGGCCGTCACCGCCGCCTCCTTCCTGCTGGGCGGCCCGTCGGGCAGCGGTGTCGCCACGGCGGTCACCCTGGGAGCCATCACCTGGCCCCTGCTCCGGCGGGCCGGGTACAGTGCCGAGCGGGCCGGCGCCCTGCTCTCCGCGGGCGGCATCGGTGCCGTGATCTCACCGCCCATCCTGGGAGCGGCCTCCTTCATCATCGCCGAGATCCTGCGGGTGTCCTACCTTGATGTCATCCGCTGGGCTGTGGTGCCGACCGTCCTCTACTACCTGTGCATTCTGCTGATGATCGAGCTGGATGCGGCGCGGGGAGCGGTCAGGCCGGTGGTGGCCGAAGCACCCCCGCTGGGGCGCCTCCTGCGGGGGTACGGGTTTCACCTGACCTCGCTGGTCGCCATCGTCGTGTTCCTGCTGGCAGGATATACGGCGGCTTATGCCGTCATGTGGTCGATGGCCCTGGCCGTGGCCGTCTCCTACCTGCGGCGGGATACCGCCCTGACACTCCGCAAGCTGGTCGAGGCGCTGGACCGGGGAGCCCGGTCCGCCCTATCGGTGGTGGCCACCACTGCCGTGGCCGGCATCATCGTCGGGGTGTTGAACCTGACGGGGCTGGGCCTCAAGTTCTCCTCCCTGGTGCTGGCACTGTCGGGCGGGCAGCTGATTCCCACCCTGCTGTTGTCGGCGGTGGTGCTCCTGCTGCTGGGCCTGGCCCTGCCCATCACCGCCTCCTACATCGTGGCCGCGGTGACGGTGGCACCGGCCCTGGTGCAGGTGGGGGTTCCCGAACCGGCGGCCCACATGTTCACCTTCTACTATGCCGTCCTCTCGGAGGTTTCGCCGCCGACGGCGCTGTCCTGCTTCGCCGTTTCCGCCATCACGGGCGGCAACCCCTTCCGGACCATGTGGCTGACGTGGCGGTACGCCCTGCCGGCCTTCCTGGTTCCTTTCCTCTTCACCCTGAGTCCCGCCGGGATGAACCTGCTGCTGGACGGGCCCGGGTTGGCCGTGCTGCGGGCGACCCTGACGGCGGTAGCCGGTCTGGCCGCCCTGGTGGCCGGTGTGGCGGGCTGGCTGCGGGGACCGGCCCGCTGGTATGAGCGGGTGCTGCTGGTGGCCGGGGGGATGGCGCTGATGTATCCCGGCCCCCAGGTCGACCTGGCGGGACTGGCGCTGGGGGCGGCGGCGGTGGCCTTGCACCTGGCCGGGGGCCGGCCCCGGGCACCGGCGGCCGCGGCCTGACGGTCCTGGCTCCAAAAGCGGCGGGAAACGCGGGACGGGGGCCCGGCCCGTGCGGATCACCCGTGGACGGGCCGTCACCGGCGGGGCGGAAGGGACGGGGGCCCTCCCGGGCCGTGGCGGGTGGCGGGTACAGCCTCGCTGGAGGCCGGTTCGTCCCGGGTGTAGAAGCAAGGGGAGAGGTAGCGAAGGCCCGTTCCCGCCACCCCGTACAGGCTTTCGCTGCCGCCAATGAACAGGATGCCGCCCGGGCGGAGGCTGGCCGCCAGGGATGCCCAGACGCGCCGCTTCACTTCTTCCGTGAAGTAGATCACCACATTGCGGCAGAGGATCAAATCCCAGCCGCCCGGGTAAGGGTCCGTGATCAGGTCGTGCCGGGCAAACCGCACCCGGTGGCGGATCTTCGGCCGCAGGACCCACCCCTGGCCTTCGGGGCGGAAATAGCGCTGCAGCAAGGCGGGCGGAACCGCCCGTACTTCGAGAGGTTCAAACAGGCCCTGGCGGGCCCGTTCCAGGGCGGTCCCGTCGATATCGGTGCCCAAGAGCTCGTGGTGGCCGGTGGGGTCCAGTTCCTGCAGGAGGATGGCCACAGAGTAGATCTCGGCTCCGATGGAACAGCCGGCGCTCCAGACGCGCAGCGGCGACCGGCGGCGCAAGAGGGCCGGCAGGAAGCGGTCCCGGAGCACCTCAAACCGGTCCGGGTTGCGAAAGAATTCGGAGACGTTGATCGTCAGGAAATCGGCGAACTGGTGGGCCAGTGCGGGGTCGTCGCGCAGGCGGGCGGCCAGGTGCGCATTGTCCTGCAGGCCGTGACGCTCGCGGAAAAACTGCAGGCGCCGTTCCAGCTGCCGGGACCGGTAGGCATCCAGGTCGAGTCCCAGGACCTGGCGCACGGCGGAGGCCAGCACCGCAAAGTGGGAATCGCCGCGGGCTTGCGTTGCCTCGCCGGCCGAACCGCCGGTCGTCCCGGTGGATCCCGCCGCTCGCCCGGCGAACCCAGGAGCGATGCGATCCATGCTTGCAGCCTGGCCGCCGGGGCTGAGCTCATCCGGATGCAGGGCCGGGACCGTACCACCGGGACCGGCGCTTCCGGTGCGGCCGGGGCCGCCGGTCTGGGGGGTCCCTCCAGCGCTGCCGGTGCCGCCGGGACCGGCGGGACCACTGTGGCGACCAGACCCCCAGGGGCCACCGCGGCGGCCGGGGTCGCCGGGTTCCGCGTTCCCGGGCACCTGCCTTCGGCCCGTGCTGCCCTCACGCCATGGCCGTTCCACCATGTCCCACCGGTTCCCCCCTCCAGGTCTGTCGCCTGTGGGCCGGTCCCTCAAGCCGGCTGCCGTCCCTGTCCCTGCGGGCCGCCCATGGAGACGGCCTGGCCGTACTGCTTGCCGGGACCGCACCCGCAGCGATTCGGGCCCGATTCGTTACCCAGGCTGGTTTCGTTGCCCGGGTCATCCCTTTTGCCATGCCCCACCGGCGGTGCCGGCCGGCCCGATCCTCGCCCCACGACGTCACGGCCTCATGGAGCCGGTTCGCCGCCGGCGGCCAGGGCTTCGACGAGCCAGGCGGCCAGTTCTTCCGGGGTCCCTGACCGCTCGGCCACGCCCAGGGCCGCGGTGGCGCCGGGCATCCCGGGAACCACGCAGCTGGCGGCGTCCTGGACCCAGACCCGGGCGCCCCGCCGGTGCAGCTGCTGGGCGCCCCGGGCGCCGTCGGCTCCCATGCCCGTGAGGACCAGCACGAGCGCCCGCCGGGCCAGTTCCTCAGGTACCGAGGCGAAGGTGATGTCGGCAGCCGGGCGCACCCCGTGGACCGGCGGCCCCTGGTCGAGCCGCAGGGTGCCCGCCGCGGTGATCAGCAGGTGGTAATCGCCAGGGGCAACCCAGGCCCAGCCATCACAGAGCGGCGCGCCCTCCCAGGCCTCGGCCACGGTGAGGCCGCTGGTGGCGTCCAGGTGCTCGGCCAGGGCTCGAGTAAACCCGGGCGGCATGTGCTGCACGATCACCACCGCCGCCGGCAGCCCGGCAGGAAGGGCGCCCAGCAGGCGGTAGAGCGCCCCGGGACCGCCCGTAGACGAAGCGATCAGGACGAGATGGGAAAGCCGCCGGCCGGCGGGGGGCTTGCCCACAGGCTGGCCCGGAGACATGCTCGGGCGCCCGGCGGGGGGGTTGCCCAGGGGTGCGCCTGGGGTCCTGTCTCCCGCGAGCGGAGCCGGCCCTGCCGGCTTCCCGGGGGGATGTCCCGGTGCCGGGGAGCGGCGGTCCATCGCCATGCCGTCACGGGACGGCCCGGGAGCCACGGTGCGGCCATCGTCCTTTCGGGATGGGAAAGGCCCCTGGCCCGGGCGGCCGGCTCCCTCCCCGGCGGGGCCGGCCGTTCCCGGGAGAGGCCCCTCCCGGTGCCGCAGCGGTGTCCCGGCTGCCCGGCCGGCGGCCGGCCCGGCCGGGCCACCCCCCAGGGTGGGGGACCCCTTGCCCCCACCGGCTGCCGCCACCAGCCGTTCCGGCGGAACGGCCGCCGCAGCCTTCACCTTGGCAACCAGCTCGGCCGCCACCCGGTCCAGGTCCAGGGAGACGGCGCCCGAAGGCTTGGCTACGAAGTCGACGGCCCCCAGGGCCAGGGCACGCACTGTGGCCTGGGCACCTTGCTGGGTCAGGCTGGAAACCATCACCACAGGACAGGGATGGGCGGCCAGGATCTGGGGCAGGGCCGACAGGCCGTCCAGCCGGGGCATCTCCACATCCAGGGTGATGACGTCCGGCTTGAGCAATGCGGCCCGGGCCACCGCCTCCAGGCCGTCCCGGGCCGTTCCCACCACCTGCAGGGCGGGGTCGCTCTCCAGGATACGGGTCAGAACACGGCGCATGAAGGCCGAATCGTCGACCACCAGCACCCGGATGGGGGAAGGCGCCTTCATCGCGGCGGACCCCCCTCCCCGGCGCGGGCGGCCGTCGAACCGGCCGCGGCGGCTGCCAGCTCCGCCACCAGGGTGGGGGTGTCGAGGATCAGGGCCAGCCGCCCGTCGCCCAGGATGGTGGCGCCGCTGAGTCCCCGGGTGCCGGCCAGAAGTTCTCCCAGTCCCTTCACCACCACTTCCTGCTCGCCCAGCAGGCGGTCGACCACCAGGCCGATGGGCTGCCCCTGGCGCTCCACCAGCACCGCGACCAGCGGTTCGTCCCCGGGCTGCGGCCAGAAGCGAGGGTCGCCGAACTGGCGCAGCCAGAGAAGGGGCACCACCTGGCCGCGGACGGTGGTCACCCACCGGCCCTGCAGGGAACGGAGCTCGCCTGGCGTCACCCGTACCGCCTCGCCCACATCGGACAGGGGCAGGGCGTAGAGGTAGTCGCCCACCTCCACCAGCAGGGCACGCAGGGTGGCCAGGGTCAGCGGCAACACCAGGGTAAAGGTCGTGCCCTGGCCCTGGCGGCTGTCCACCTCCACCCGGCCACCCGCCTGCTCCAGGCGCTGGCGGACCACGTCCAGGCCGACCCCCCGGCCGGACACACCCGTCACCCGGGCGGCGGTGCTCAAGCCGGGCAGGAACATCAGGTCGAAGGCCTCCCGGTCGCTGAGGGCCGCCGCCCGGTCTGGGGAAATCAGCCCCTTTTCCACTGCCGCCCGGCGCAGCCGCTGGGGGTCCAGGCCCCGGCCGTCGTCTTCCACCCGGATCAGCACGTGATGCCCTTCCCGGGCGGCGACCAGCCGCACCCGGCCGGTGGCCGGCTTGCCGGCCCGCCTGCGCTCCTCCGGGGCCTCGATGCCGTGGTCCAGGGCATTGCGCACCAGGTGGAGCAGGGGGTCCGCCACCACCTCGTGGAGGGTACGGTCCAGCTCGGTGTCCTCGCCCACCAGCTCCAGCTCCACGTCCTTGCCCAGCATCAGCGCCAGGTCGCGAACCAGCCGGGGGAAGCGCCGGAAAATCCGGGCCACGGGCAGCATGCGGGCCTGCAAGACCGCATCCTGCAGGGCGCCGGTGATGCGGGCGATCTGGCCGGTGACCCGGAAGAGCTCGTCGCCCAGGTCGTGCACCGCCGGCCGGCGCCCCAGCTCTTGCCCCAGCTGGCCCAGGCGGCCGCGTTCGACCACCAGCTCGCCCACCAGGTTCAGCAACCGGTCCAGCAGGGTGACATCGACCCGAATGGTGCGGTCCTCACCGGCGGGTGCGGCAGCCGGGCGGCCGGCAGCGGGCGGGCCGGCTGCTGCCGCCGCTGGCGCCGGGCTGTGGTGTCTTACCCCGGCCAACACCGGACCTTCCGGCTCGGCGCCCGTGTCGGTGGGAACAGCGTTCGCCGTAGGAGACGTATGAACCGTACTCGCCCGGCGGGGAGCCGCACCGGCGTCCTGGGCCGGGGTTCCGGCGGGAGCAGGTTGCGGGCCGCGTTCGTCCGGAACGACCCGGACGGCAGCCACGTCGGGCACGGCGGCCACCACCTGCTGGAGCCTTTCCGCCGGCCCGGTGTCCTCGACCCAGGCCCGGACCCGGTGCCCTGCCCAGGTCGCCTCCAGGCCGTCCCGGGAAGGCTCCGAGGCCACCAGGGTGGCCTGTTCCTCCAGGGCCAGCAGGACCTGCAGCGCCCGCACGGCCGGCATCAGGCAGGCGGGGTCGAGCTCGGCCTCCACCAGCCAGCGGGCAGGGCCGGCTGCGGCGGTTTCGGCTGCGGGTTCGTCCATGGGCCGGGCCGCGTCTCCCGGCGGCAGGGAGGCCAGGGCGCTCACCAGCTCCTCCGGCGGTGGCGGCGGGGCGTCCCCCGCCGCCACCGCTGCCAGCATGGCCCGGAGGCTGTCGACCGCGGCCAGCATCCGGGAGATCTCACCGGGGGCCGGCGCCGCCTGACCCTGGCGCCAGGCGTCCAGGCGGTTTTCCATGGCGTGGGTCAGCTGGGCCATGCCGTCCAGGCCCACGGTGGCGGCAGAGCCCTTCAAGGTATGGGCCGCCCGGAAGACGGCGTGCACCGTGCCGGGCTCCGCCTGCCCCGTCTCCAGATCCAGCAGCCCGGCCTCCAGCTGGTCCAGCAGCTCGCTGCCCTCCGCCAGGAACAGCTGCCGCTCCTCGTCGCTCAGATCCAGCCAGGGATCGCCGGTCACCGGACCATCCCCCCGGCGGTCCCCGGCGGTTCTACCGCGTCCCCGGGTTGCCCTGCAAGGACCGGGCGCGGTCCGGGTCCGGGGGCGTCACTGCCGGCCATCGGAGGCCGGCCGGGCCGGGGAACCGGCGGAGCGATGGCGCCGGCCGGGGTTTCCAGCCCAGACCCTGCGGCAACCTCCCCGCCGGCCGGGGCAGGCCCGTCCTGGGGAGCTTCTGCGGGCACCGCTGCGGCCTTCGGGACGTGCTGGACCGGTCCCTCCGCGGTGTCGCCGGCCCCGGCCTCGAGGGAATGCACGGCCTCGGCCGCGGGTGCCGCAGGCGCCGCCTCCCCTGCCTGTACCGCCTGGACGGCCTGCCATTCGGCCGGCGCCAGCACCTGGCCGGGCTGCAGGACCAGGATCAGCCGGTCCCCGTGGCGGGCAATCCCTTCGATGAAGCTGGCGTCCACCGCCAGGACCTCGGCCGGCGGCTCGATGGTACCGGCGGGCAGGCGCACCACCTCGGACACGGCGTCGACCACCAGGCCCACCACCGTGGTGCCCTGTTCCACCACCACGATGCGGGTGCTGCGCTCCCGCGAGCCTTCGGGCAGGCTCAGGCGGCGGCGCAGGTCCAGGACCGGGATGATGTGTCCCCGCAGGTTGATGATCCCTTCCACGAAGGGCGGGGTGCGGGGCACCCGGGTGGGCTGCTGCCAGGTGATGATCTCCCGGACGCAGCCCACATCGATGCCATAGTCCTCGCCGGCCAGGCGGAAGAGAACCAGCACCCGCGGCTCCTGGGCGGTCGCCTCCGGCCTGCGGGGCCCGTCAGCGGCCATGGCCCTCGCCTCCCGGGCCGGCGGCCCCGGACGCCACCGCCGCCATGGCCGCGGCCAGGGCCGGGGCGGCCTCGACGCCCGCAGCGGGGACGCCGGCAGGTCCTGACGCGGCGGCGGCCGCCAGCTTGAAGCGGCTCACGTGCTGTTCCATGCGGGTTACCACCTGGTTGAGGTCGCCGGCCGACCGGGCGACCCGCCCGGCGGCGGCCTTGAGCTGGTCCACGGCGGCCGAGACCTGCTCGGCCGCGGCGGCGTTTTCCTGGGCCACGGCGGCCACCCGTTCCACCGACTTTCCTGCCTGGGTTGCGCCCGCCGCCATCTCTTCCGTGGCGGCGGTGTTCTCTTCCGTCACCGCGGCCACGGCGTCGAAGGCCCGGACCACCTGCTCGGTGCTGGCCCGCAGGTCGGCGGCGGTGGAGGCGATGCCCCGGACATCGTCGACCACGGCTTGAACGGCCTCCAGCACCGCCTGCAGCGCCTCGCCCGTCTGGCCGGCCATGACGCCGCCCCGTTCCACCTGGTCCGTGGCGGCCACCATGGCCTGGACCACGGCGGCGGTACCCGCCTGGATCCGGTCGATCAGGCCGGTGATCTCCCGGGCCGAGACGGCGGACCGCTCCGCCAGCTTGCGCACCTCGTCGGCCACCACGGCGAAGCCGCGGCCGTGCTCGCCCGCCCGGGCGGCCTCGATGGCGGCGTTGAGCGCCAGCAGGTTCGTCTGCTCGGCGATGCTGGAGATCACCTGGGTGATCTCGCCGATCTGGGAAGAAAGCTGCTCCAGGTTGCGCAGCCGGTCTGCCGACTCCCCTACCGCCCGGCGGATGGCGCCCATGACGTCCAGCGTCTGGCGCACGACCTCGGCCCCCTGGTCGGCGGTGCCGCCCGCCTGCTCGGCCCGCTCCCGGGCCCGGTCGGCGCTGGCGGCCACCGACTCCACGGCCCGGTTCATCTGGTCCAGCAGGTGGGACGTGGCCTGGATCTCGCCGGCGGTCTGCTGGGCACCGGTAGCGATCTGCTCGGTGGTCTGGCGCAGTTGTTCGATCGCCTGGCGCATCTCGTCGGAGGCCTGGGCCTGCTCGGTGACCCCGGCCGCCACCTGGCTGACGGCCTGGGCCGCCTCCGCGGCGCCCTGGGCCGACTGCTCGGCGGCCTCGCTCAGCTCGCGGGCCGAAACCAGCACGGCCCGGCTTGAAGCCTGGACGGCCTGCAGCAGCTCCTGCAACGCCCGCAGCATGTCGTTGAAGGCCTGGGCCATTTCCCCGATCTCGTCCTGGCTGCGGACCTTGAGGAAGGGCACGGTCAGGTCACCGTCGGCCACCCGCCGGGCCGTCTGCACCACCTGCCGCAGGGTGCGGGTCAGGTGCCGGGTCAGGGTGGAGGCGATGAACAGGCCGATGACAAGAGCCGCTGCCGCGGGGCCGAAGATCAGCAGGCGGGCCCGCGCCTCGGTGGCCTGCCCCTCTGCCAGGATCTGCTGGTGGCGCTCTTCCCGGTTGGCCACCAGCTGCTCGACGGCGGCGTCCAGCTGCGCCTGGGGGTCGCGCACCCGGGTCAGGGCCTGCTGGACGTCGCTGGGGGTGGTGGGGCGCAGGGCCAGGACCGGTGAGACCGCCTGCTGGAAAGCGTTGGCGGACGTGCCAACGGCGTCCACGGCCTGCTGGGTGTCGGCCTGGGTGGCCAGGTTGCGCAGCTCGGCCAGCGCCTGGGACATGGCCGTGGCCGCTTCCTGGGAGGCGTTGCGGTAGGCGGGGTCACCCGTCAGGAGGAACCCGCGGACGGCTGAGGCCTGTTCCGCCGCCAGGGCGCGCACCTGGGCGGCCAGGGTCAGGGTGCGGCCGATGCGGTCGACTTCGCCGGTGAGGGTGATCATCTGCTGGGTTGCCGTGACGCCGGTGTAGGCGATGAACGCCAGGAGGACCAGCAGGGTCCCGAAGGCGAGCCATAGCTTGGCGCCAACACCCAGATGGGGTCGTCGCATGATGATGGCCTCCTTTGGCTTTTCGGGCGGGCGCCGCGGTCTGGCGCCACCGGACGATGGGCGGCGGGCCGGGGGCGGGCCGGTCGCAGCCGCGGGGACCCGCCGGGCCGGCCAGCGGGCTGCCGGCACCGGGGGATGCCCGGCCACCGCCGGGCCTGGCGGCGGCACCTGCTGGCTGCCCCGCCGCACCGGCGGCCTGACCCCGCGGCAGCGGCGGGCTGCCCGGGGTCAGCGGCGCGTCGACCCGCCGCAGGCTGCCCGGCGGCGCGGCGGGCTGCCCGGCGGCACCGGCCGGGAGCCGGTTCATCCCGCCAGGACGCGGCTGACGGCGCCCAGCACCCGCTCGGGCTGAAAGGGCTTGACGATGAAATCCCGGGCTCCGCTCTGGATGGCCTTCAGCACGATGGCCTGCTGGCCCAGGGAGCTGCACACCACGATGCGCGCCTGGGGGTCGATGCCGCGGATCGCCTCGATGGCGGCCAGACCGTCCATGACGGGCATGGTGATGTCCAGCAGGACCAGGTCGGGGCGCTCCTGGCGGTACTGCTCGACCGCCTCAGCGCCGTTGGTGGCCTCCAGCACGGTGTGGCCCGCTTCGGTCAGCAGGTTGGACAGGCGCATGCGCATGAAGGCCGCGTCGTCGGCAACCAGGATCTTGGCCACGGCATAGCCTCCTCCGTCAGGCGCGGGCCGGCTGGCCGGCGGGCCGCAGGGCCACGGCCAGCTGGACCTCACCCAGGGGGGTCTCCAGGGGAACGATCAGGCGCTGGATGCCGCCGTTGGAGATGATGGCGCCGCGCCCGATGATCACCGTGGGCGGCGAGATGGTGCACTGCCATCCCTGCTGCTCGAACAGGATCGATGCGCGGCCCGACACCACGTTGCCGAACTCGGCGAAGGCGCTCTCGGCCATCTCGTCGAACACGGGCGGCAGGACGCCGGTCACCGCTTCCACCATCCGGCGGGCCGTGGTCTTGGTGGTGCCGAACATGGCCGTGCCCTCGATCTCCCCGGTCAGGCCGATGATGGCGGTCACTTCCTGGGTGGTGTAATAGCTGGTCTCGATGCGCAGCTCGCCCCGCTCCACCCAGTCGACTCCGAAGTCCACCTTGAGGACGTCGATGGCAGCCGCCAGGAAGGGGCGGATGTACTCGGCTCGCACGTTTTCTCACCTCCCCTTGCCGGCGGGTGCCGGAGCATCCGCCGCCGTTGCCGGCCAGGCCACCGCCCAGGCGGTGATCTGCCGCGTTCGCTGCTCGAGAAGGTCAACCACGGCCTCCCCTGCCGCCGCCTCCCGGGCGGCGGGCTCCGGCTGCCAGCGGGCCGGCAGCAGTCGTACCCGGGGGCGCAGCCGGCGGGCACCGGTACAGCCGGTCACCACGGCCCAGGGCCCGCCGTCCAGCTGGATCAGGGTGCCGGGCGGATAGGGGTACAGGATGGCAGCCAGCTCGTCCACCACGTCGGCTCCCCACAGGCGGGGCCCTTCGGCCAGCAGCCACTCGTAAGCCTCGTGGGGGAGCCAGCCGGAGCGGTGCGGGCAGCCCTGCACCGCCAGGGTGTAGGCGGTTACCGCGGCCAAGCGCCGGGCCGCAGGGTGGAAGGCGTCATCGCGAAGGCCCTCCGGGTAGCCGCCGCCGTCCAGCTGCTCGTGGTGCTGGGCGATCAGGGCCCGAACCAGGCCGCCAAGCTCCACGCCGGAGAGCCAGTCCAGGGTCAGGGCGACGTGACCGGCGGTGCCGGCGTGGGGAGCGGCGCCGCTCTGGTCGGGGGTGCGGCTGCCGGTGGCAGTGGGGCGGGGGACGACGGCGCCGCCCTGCGGGATTGCGTCGTCGTGGCCGGTGGCTTGGCCGCGGCCGGTGAGGCGGCCAGGGCCACCCGGGCCGGCGGGGCTGGCCGCGCCGCCGCCGGGGGTGCCGCCGTGACGGCCGGGCGGTGTGCCCAGCGTCCCGTCCAGCGCCGCCACCGGGTCGCAGCGGTAGGGGGCGCCCGGCATGCGCCACAGGCCCGCATCCTGCAGCAGGGCGGCCAGGACGAAGTCCCGCACCTGCCCCCGGTAGGGGCCGGCCAGGGCCAGGCGCCCGGCCAGGATCGCGCGGTTGAGGACGGTGATCGCCCAGGCCTCGGGCCCGCCACCCGCCAGAGGATAAGGAAGGGCGGCGGTGAGAGCCGGAGCAGCCGGGTCAACTGGGGCGGTCGGCGAAGCGCCATGCTCCCGCGGCATGGGGACCGCCCCGGTGCCGCCGGCACCGGGGCCGCCGTGCCATTCCGCGCCGGGTGTGTGGGTTCCGGAGGATTCCTTTCCGGATCCCTTCCAGCCCGGCAGGCTGGGGGCCGGCTCCAGCTCGTCGGCGATCCGGGCCGCCACGTCCGCCAGCTGGCTGCGCAGGGTGGCCGGAAGCCGGGTCTCACCGCCCGCTGCCGCTGTGGCCGCGCGAATCAGGGCGCCGACCGCGAGCAGGAAGGTCACCTGGGACAGGGGTTCCTCGGGGGCAAGCCCGGCCAGGTCCGGTTCGTCCAGCCAGACGAACCGGATCCCGAAGGAGGGCAGGCGCCGGAGAACCGAATCATTCAAGGGATGGCCTGCCCGCAGCACCGGCTGCCCCGTGGTGGTGTAAAGGGTGCGCGCCAGGATGGCCCCGGGGGCGACGGCGTCCACGGCAACGCGAAGCATTCCTCTTCCTCCCCTGGCGTGGCGGGACGGCGGTTCCAGGCCCGGCGCGGGTTACCGTAAGACCAGCCACCGGTGCTGCCCACGGTAAGCTGCTGCCGAAACTTGTCGAAGAACCCCAACCGACTCCTGGTTGCGTCCCTGGGCCGTGCCGCGCCTGGAACATGATGGAACCCTTGTAGGGCTTGTGTCCTCCTTATCGAGCGGGACCTGGGGCCCGTTTAGCCGCGGGCCGCCGCGGGCGGCTGCCCGGGCCGCCCACGGGAATGCCGGGGCCGGGGAAGGCGGCCCGGACGGAGTGGCGGGAGGGAGTGGGGTGGCGAGCCTGCACGGGGATCGTTTGGCCGCAGCGCTGTGCGCCCTGGTGGGCGCCGGGCGGGTACGGGCGGGAGCGTCGGAGCGGGAGCAGCACGGCCGGGACCTGACGATCCACCCGCCCCACAACCCCGACGTGGTGGTCTATCCGGAGAACACGGAACAGGTGCAGGCCGTGCTGCGCTGGGCGGCGGCGGAGAGGGTGCCCGTCGTGCCCTTCGGGGCGGGCAGCAGCCTGGAAGGGCATGTGATTCCCGTGCGCGGCGGCATCAGCCTGGATCTGGGGCGCATGGACGCGGTGCTCGCCCTGGACCCGGAGGCGCGGGTGGTTCAGGTCGAACCCGGGCTCCGGCGCTCGCGCCTCAACGCATACCTGGCCCGGGAGGGCCTGTTCTTCCCGGTGGATCCGGGTGCCGACGCCACCTTGGGCGGCATGGCGGCCACCAACGCCAGCGGCACCAACGCCCTGCGCTACGGCGCCATGAAGCACCAGGTGCTGGGGCTGGAGGTGGTGCTGGCGGGGGGGCGGGTGCTGCGCACAGGGCTCCTGGCCCCTCCGGCCCGGCGGCCGGCGCCCGCGATGTGGCTGGACGCGATGCTGCTTGGAGAGGAGCGGGCTGCTGCCGCGAGCGCAGGGGAGGGTGGCGAGGCCCGGCCGGGGGCTGCCTTGGGTGCAGGCGGGCCGGCAGCGGGCGGTTCTACTGGTGCGGCGGCGGGCGGGCGGGGTTCCCGGTCCTCCTGGCGCGTTGCCTTGCCCTACTGGGATCTGACGCCCCTCTTTGTCGGCTCCGAAGGCACCCTGGGGGTCATCACCGCCCTGGCCCTGCGGGTGTATCCGCTGCCCGAGGCGGTGGTGGCGGCGCGGGCGGTCTTCCCCAGCCTGGAGGCGGCCGCGCAGGCGGCCGTGGAGGTGACCCGGCGCTGCCCGGCGGCCACGCGCATCGAGCTTTTGGACGAGCGGACCCTGGCGGCCGTCAATGCTTTCCGCGGCACCACCTACCCGGAAAAGCCCACCCTGTTCCTCGAATGGTCCGGCTGGCCGGCTGCGGTGGAGGGTGACGTGCGGCAGGGCCAGGCGGCCTGTATCCGGTGTGGTGCCACGGAGTTTGCTGTGGAACGGGACGCTGCCGGGCGCGAGCGGCTCTGGGACGCGCGCCACCACGCCGGGCTGGCGGTGACGGCGGTGGCGCCGGGACGCAAAAAGCTCAGCACCGACGTCTGCGTGCCCCTGTCCCAGCTGCCGGCCGCCCTTCGCCACGCCCGGGCCACCGTGGACGCTCTGGGCTTCGCGGCCGGCATCGTGGCCCATGCCGGCGACGGCAACTTTCACGTGCTTTTCGCCATCGACCCGGCGGATCCGGAAGAGGTGCGGCGCGCCCGCCGGGCCAGCGAGGCCATCGTGCGCGACGCCCTGGCGCGCGGCGGCACTTGCACCGGCGAGCACGGCATCGGCCTGGGCAAGCGCCATTACTTATTGGAAGAACACGGCTCCACCGGCGTGGCGGTGATGGCCGCTTTGAAGGCCTTGCTGGATCCGGACGGGATCATGAATCCCGGCAAGGTTTTGCCCGGCGATCCCAGTGTCGCGCCTACTGGTTCCGCACCATCCTAGTGGGCGGGCATCCGGTGACTTGCGTCGCCCGCCCACTACCTTGCCTCCCTCTATTCGTTGTCCTATAAAGACCCTGCTCGACCCCAGCGTTGGAGCCCTTGTGGCGATGATCGCACACCTCGCGGCACCGATCCTGGGTGCCGTGGCCGCTATTGGCCGATTGGAATCTGACGAGGGTGCATATACTCCGACCAGAAAGAGTTGCGTTTGAGTTTAACCCAGCGAGGTGGTATCGTGGGAACACGAGGTGATCGCACCGTGGCCATCGTGAAGATCCTCCAGAGGGGGCAGATGACCCTGCCCAAGGCCATCCGTGAGCGCGTGGGTCTTGAGGAAGGGGACGACGTGCTGGTGTACGTCAACGGCGAGGGAGAGATCGTACTGTACCCGCTGCCGCGGCCGCGGAGCCTCAAGGAGCTGGGCAGCGTGCTGAAGATCAACCGGCCCGTGGACACGGGGGAGGCCCGGGAAGCGATCCGTGCATCCCGTGCTCGGCGGTGGGCCGAAAAGCATGGCCTGGACGGGGCGGGCACGCAGGCGCTGGCGCAGGCGGCCGCGGGCCGGGAATCGGCCGAGGACCGGGTGAGGGAATAGCTCGTGAGCACGTGGTTGCTCGACGCCAACGTCATCGTGTATTGCCTGGCTCGCGATCACATCCTAACGAACCCACAGGCCGCCCACCTTCACGAGCGCTTAGAGGCGCTCGACCGGGCCTTGGAAAGGGCTATCGCCGCCGGGCACAGGCTGCTCGTCACGCCGGTGGTGGTGGCCGAGACGCTCTACGTCCTGGAAGGCGCTTACCGTTATAGCGCTGCCGAGGCTGTGTCGGCCCTTCTTCAGTTCGTCCGCGCGCCTGAGGTCGACGTGGAAGACGAAGAGGCCGTCCTGGCCGGACTCCGCCACCATGCGGCGGGGCAGCTCGACTTCGTGGATGGGTACCTGGCGGCCAGGGCATCGGGGGAAGAGGACGTCCACTTGCTGACGAACGACCGCGCCATCGCAAGACGCACCGATGCTCGCCTTGTGGAGTGGTAGACTCACGTTTAACAGCGCGTAGTGCCATGCCGAGCAGTGGCACTGCTCGAGGTGAGTCAGCCCGAGCGACGAACCCCGCCCCAGCACATCCTGCCGGCCATTCTGTCCCATTGGGTCGCCGGATTGCGGCTGGCCCTGGGCATCGCCTGGTTGATCCTGGTGCCTGCGGAGATGCTGGGGGTCACCAGTGGCCTCGGCTACCTGATCCTCGATGCCCGAGACCGCATGGCCTACGACCAGCTGGTGGCGGTGGTGCTGGCTATCGGGGCCATCGGTGTTCTGCTGGACGGAGCCGTACGAGTGCTGGAGGAGCGGTGGGGGAGGCAACGCCGGTGAGCGACCCGCGACCCCGGTTGGGGATACCGCCGACGAGTGGGAGACGGACGTGTTGGTGGTTGGAGGCGGCCTGGCCGGCCTGGTGGCCGCCAGGGTTGCCGGCACTGCGGGTGCGCGGGTGACGGTTCTGGCCAAGGGCTTCTCCGGGGCGGACGGCGTGAGCCCGTTTGCCGGCGGTGTGGCCCTCTGCCTCTTTCCCGAGGACGACCTGGACGCTTTCCTCGACGAACACGAGTGGGCGTGCGAGGACCTGGTGCACAGGGAGGCCGCCGCCCGCGTGGCCGCCATCAGCGGCCGGCTGTGGAAATGGCTCGCGGTTCAGGGTGTGCCCGTGGAGCGGGAGGAACGCGCGGCCAGGAGGCGGTTCCGCAGAACCGCCTCCTGGCCGCGCGGGGCCCGGATACATCCGGCGCGAGCTTCTCACCCCAGCCGCCAACTGGCGGCCGATCGGGCGTCCCCTCGCTGCCGCCAGCGCCCTCCGCCCGCCGGGGCCCCGGTGGAAACGCCGTTCCCTGCGGGTGCGCGTTTCCCCGCTTTCCGCCGGGTTCCGGACCAACCCCTCAGGCACTGGCCAGCTTCCGGGCCAGCTCCTGCAGCTCCCCGGGGTCGATACCGGGCACGAAGCTCTGCGGCACCTCCGCCAGTTCGGGCACGGGCCCGCCCTCCGGCGCGCCGTCCACTACCTCCAGCTGCCCGCCGTCCGGCGCCGTCCCCTTCCAGATCCGCGCCACCTCGCGGAAATCCTCCGGGCTCAGGCGATACAGCTTGCGGTGGATTCCTATTGCCTCAAACTTGCGCGCCTCAGGGAACTTGCTGTTGTCGATGTCCGGGATCGGCAGCATCCGCGCCACCTCGACCCCCGTCAGCGTTTCCAGCGCCCGCGCGTACGCCAGTGCGTGCACTCCGCCCCGCACCAGCAGATAGCCGATCATCTCCCGCGCCACCGGATTCGTCGTCATCTCGTAGACCCGGATCTTCTGCAGCCGCGCCCCGCATTCCAGGAAGAAGTTGTGCAACAGGTCGAGCACCAGGTTGCCACTGGAGAACACGTAATCACCGCTCCAGGGCGCACCCATGGAATTGCCGGCCAGTGCCGCCTGTCCCGTGGCAATGAAGTGGTGGGTGTTGCGCAGATCCTTCGCTACCGCAAGTGGTGCCATCTCTGGTGCACCCGGCTCCGTACTCCCCTCCAGCAGCGAGTTGATGGTCGCCGCCACCAGCTCGATGTGCCCAAGCTCCTCGGTGGCGATGTTAACCAGCAGGTCGTAATATGGTCGCAACTTCTCCCGCCCGCGGAAGTTGAAGGATTGGTAGGTGTAGTTCATCAGCGTGGACATCTCACCGAAGCGCCCGCCTAGTAGCTCCTGCACCGCTGCGGCGGCGTTCGGGTCCGCTTCCTTAGGTCGCGACAACTCAACAGCCAAGCGGTCGATGCGCAGGAACACGCTCTCTCCCTCCTACCGGCAAGGTCTCCACCGGCACGCGGCAGGCTGCAGCCGCCAGTCCTGCGGCTCAGGCCATCATCCGACCCATGGAAACGGAAACGCAGCGCACCCGGGTGGTCGCGGGAGGCCCGCGTTCACGGGTCAGGGTAAGGGGGTGGCGAGGTTGCTGTGGGACGGGAAGCCGTCCTCGTGGGCCCCCCGATCCTGGGGAGCGGCACGAGCGGTGGGCCGCCCCGGGTCGCGCCGATCGCCAGGGGCGGAGGTGCCGCAGGACCATCGCGCCTTGATGCCCTCGTGGTGGCGCCTGTACAGCAGGCTCACCCGGCCGCAACAGCAGGCTCAACAGGCCGCGATGGATACCCTCACCGGCGCCGGCTGTTGCCACCCCACCTCTACCCTCCGCGAGGATTGCCTACATCCGCGCCACCAAACAGAGCTGCGCCGGTCGCCCAACGAATTCATCAATGACTGACCTCGCGCGGGCAATGGGCGCCGGCAAGTCCATGGTGGGACTGGACGATAGGCACACGGCGTGCCGGTCATGCACCCGGGTGACCTGGAAACTGCGCGCCAGCGCCCAGGGGGACAACGGTGCCGAGCGAAGGGAGGTCGGGCCGGTCATCGGCACCCGCATCCGAACTCGGCACCGCGAATTGGCGTTTGACGATCATCGGCCAGCCAACTATAATGACGCTGTGACGCCGCAGCATACGGCGGGCGCGTAGCTCAGCGGTTAGAGCGCTTGACTCACATTCAAGAGGTCGGAGGTTCGAGTCCTCCCGCGCCCACCGAAGCAGCCCGCACCACGCAAGGATTACTCGAACGGGGGCCCAGTGGGCCCGGTGCGGGGTAAGGAAATGCTACGGGAGTCAGGACCGGATGGCCAGGCCGCCGTCCGGTCCTGATTTTTTGCCCTCGTCGCCTTCTTCGGTCCTGGTCGTTCCGCCGCTGCCCGCCACCGCCGGAGCCGGGGTTGGACCAAGCCCTCTTGCCCACACTAGACGCGAAGGTGGCCGCGGGCACTGATCCCCGCGCCGCGGAGCCTCTCTTGCAACGCTGCGCGGGCCGGAAGGGGCCTCTCCTGCAACGCTGCGCGCACCTTTACGGCAATGTTGCGGGCGCAGCGCCGCTGCGGGCGGGTCCATGGCGGGCGCCCTGCCGGCCGGAGCAACCGGTGAGCCGGTGCGCCCCTGCCACCCCTCCGCGGCGGCGGTCCTGCAAAACCGGGCCCGCCCAGCGATGCCGCGGGCCGGTTCGTCCGGCGCGGGTGCCGGAGGGCGGTGCCGAGGTGCGCCACGGATTGCCGGCGACTTTCCGCGCGGCACCGGAAGGAAGTCGGTCGCCGGTCGCCAAACAACATCTGGGTTTGGACGAGCCGGGTTGCCGGCACCCGGCTCGCCAGCCGACTAGGGTATCAATAAGGAGGCTTTCCGGACGTGCCGAAGCGCAAAGCCGCCTCGATCCTGGTGGCCCTTCTGCTGGTCGCGGCCTTGGTGCTGTCCGCTTGTGGCGGCGGCAACCAGCAGGCGGAGGAGCCCAAGGACCCTGACAAGCTGGTCATGGGCTTCGTCCCCTCGCAGAACGCGACCACCCTTCAGGAGACGGCCGAACCCCTGGGCAAGATGCTCTCCGACGAGCTGGGGATTCCTGTCGAGGTCTTCGTTTCCACCAACTTCATCGGCCTGGTCGAGGCCATGGCCAACGAGCAGGTCCATATCGGCTTCCTCAACCCCTTTGCCTACGTCATTGCCAAGGACCGCGGCGACCCGGTGGAGGTCATGTTCAAGAGCGTGCGCCACGGCAACGACAGCTACCGGGCGCAGATCTTCGTCCGGGCGGACAGCGGGATCGATGACGTGCAGGGCCTGAAGGGCAAGAAGTTCGCCTTCGTGGACCCCGCCTCCACCTCCGGCTACCTGTTCGCGGCCCACTACCTGCTCAAGAACGGGATCGACCCGGAGAAGGACATCGAGGCCATCATGGCGGGCAGCCACGACGGGGCCGTGCTCAGCGTGTATAACGGCCAGACCGACGGTGGCGCCAGCTTTGAAGACGCCCGCACCTTGCTCAAGGACGACTACCCCGACGTGATGGACAAGGTGAAGGTCATCGCCTACACCGACCCCATCCCCAACGACACCATCTCGGTGGCCAGCTGGCTGAGCGACGATCTGAAGAAGCGCATCCACGACGCCTTTGCCAAGATTGCCCAGACGGAAGAGGGCAAGAAGGTCCTCTTCGACATCTATGAGATCGAGGGCCTGACCGACGCCAAGGACAGCGACTTTGACATCATCCGCAACGTGGCCAAGGACATGGGCATCAACCTGGAAGAACTGGCCGACTGAGCACACCGGTGCTGGCGCGGCGGGACGGGGGGCACGGGAGGCTCCCCGTCCCCTTGCGCCTGGATCCTACAACGGCAGGGTGACGCCATTGATCGAGTTCCGCCACGTCAGCAAGGTCTACCCGGGCGGCGTGCGGGCCCTCCGGGACGTGTCGCTCAAGATCAACCCCGGCGAGTTCGTGGTCATCGTGGGCCTGAGCGGTGCCGGCAAGTCCACGCTGCTGCGGTGCATCAACCGCCTGATCGAGCCCAGCGAGGGCGAGATCCTGGTGGACGGCGTGGACGTGCGCAAGTTGAAGGGGGCCGAGCTGCGCCGCCTGCGGTCGCAGATCGGCATGGTCTTCCAGACCTTCAACCTGGTCAAGCGGTCCTCGGTGATCAAGAACGTGCTGGCCGGCCGCCTGGCCCATACCCCGGCCTGGCGCGGGCTCCTGGGTTGGTTCCCGCGGGAAGACGTGCGCCTTGCCCTGGAATGCCTGGACCGCGTGGGGATCGCCGACAAGGCCTGGGTGCGGGCCGACCAGCTCTCCGGCGGCCAGCAGCAGCGGGTGGCCATCGCCCGGGCCCTGGCGCAGCGGCCCAAGATCATCCTGGCCGACGAGCCGGTGGCCAGCCTCGACCCGCCCACGTCCCACGTGGTGATGAGCGATCTGCGCCGGATCAACCGCGAGGATGGCATCACCACCATCGTCAACCTGCACTTCATCGACCTGGCCCTGGCCTACGCCGACCGCATCATCGGCATGCGCAACGGCCAGGTGGTGTTCGACGGGCCCGCCGCGGGGGTCACGGAGAAGACCTTCGAGGAGATCTACGGCCGGCCCGTGCGCGCCGAAGACTTTCGCGGCGGCGCGGAGGGCGCGGCGCCCCTGGCACGGGAGGCGGCGGTGGCGCCGGTGGAGGGGAGCTCCCGGTGAGCCTGTCCGTTCGAGGCTGGCGGGATCCCGGCACCCGGGGGCCAGGCGGCCGCGCCCGGGGTTCGAGCGCTGGCGGCGGGGAGGCGCCGGCGGGCCAGGGCCGCCGTCCCCGGATTCCGGGGCGGGCCCGGGTGGAGACCCTCTTCTGGCTCGTGGTGCTGGTGCTGCTTTACATCTGGAGTTCGGAGGGAACCCAGGTCAGCCTGATCGACCTCTGGGAGGGTCTCGACACCGTGGGGCGCATGCTGGGCCGCATGTGGCCGGCGGACTGGGGCTACCTCCCCGAGACGGTGGGGCCGCTTTTGGAGACGCTGCGCCTGGCCCTGCTGGGTACCACCCTGGGGGCCATCCTGGCCGTCCCCCTGAGCTTCCTCTCGGCCCGCAACGTGGCGGGCACGGGCTGGGCGTACCAAATCGCCCGCGCCATCATGAATCTCATCCGTTCCATCCCCGACCTGGTCTGGGCGGCTCTTCTGGTCCCTGCGGTAGGCATTGGTCCCACGGCGGGCGTACTGGCCCTGACCCTGTTCTCCACGGGCATTGTGGCCAAGCTGGTCAGCGAGTCGGTGGAAGCCATCGACCCCGGGCCCCTGGAGGCGCTGGATGCGGTGGGCGCTTCCCGCCTGGCGCGCATCGTCTACGCGGTGGTGCCCCAGGTGTTGCCCCACTTCATCGCCTACACGCTCTTCATGTTCGAGATCAACCTGCGCACCTCCACCGTGCTGGGCCTGGTGGGGGCCGGCGGCATCGGCTCCACCATGATGACCCAGCTGACCTTCTTCCGCTATGACCGCCTGATGGCCATCGTGGTCATGCTGTTCGTGCTGGTGGTGGTGGTCGACTGGATCAGCACCCGCTGGCGCCAGCGCCTGGTGGAGGGCGCGCCGGCCCGGGCGGTGAGCGATCCGGTCCTCATGGCGGAAGAACCCGGCCTGGCCCGCTCGCCCGCGGGCACCACCGCAGCGGTGCCCGCCGGAGCCGCGGTGGGGGCCGGCGGCCACGCTGGTGCCGGGGCAGCCACCCCGGCCGGCGATCCCGGCGTGGATCCGGGCGCAGGAGCCGGTTCGACCCGCGTCACCGGTACCGGCCCAGGCGATGCCGGTGGGCGGCAGGCCGGGACGTCCCGGGTCTCCGAGGGCGCGGGCACCCGCGCCGGGCTCGAACCGCCGCGGCGGCCGTGGTGGCGGTGGGTCCTCGCCCTCGGGATCCTGGCCGCCCTCTACGCCTGGGCCTTCCAGGGGGTCCGGTTCGCCCTGCTGGGCGATCCGGGGCCCGTGTTCCGCGGCCTCTTCTCGCCCAACTGGGACTATGCCGGCAAGGTCTTCGAGGGCGTGGCGGAAAGCCTGCAGATCGCCTTCCTGGGGACCTTGATCGCTTCGCTCGTTGCGGTGCCCTTCGGTTTTCTGGCGGCGCGCAACGTGGCGTCGACCCTGGCGGTGGTGGGCAAGGGGCTGCTGGACGCCATCCGCACCTTCCCCGAGCTGGTGCTGGCCATCATCTTCATGGCGGCCGTCGGCCCCTCGCCCTTTGCCGGCGTGCTGGCCGTGGGCTTCCACTCCATCGGCACGGTGGGCAAGCTCTACTCGGAGGCGGTGGAAGCCGTCGACCGCGAGCCCATCGAGGCGCTGCAGGCGGTGGGGGCCTCGCCGCTGATGACCTTCTGGCACGGGGTGTTGCCCCAGGTGCTGCCGGAATTCCTTTCCTATGCCCTGTACCGGTTCGAGATCAACATCCGGGCCGCCACGGTGGTCGGGGTCATCGGCGCCGGCGGCATCGGCACCTCCCTGATCTTCAACGTCCAGCTGCGCAACTGGGAAAATGTCGGCATGGTGCTGGTGGGGATCCTGGCCACCGTCCTGGTGGTTGACGCCGTCAGCTCCCGCCTGCGCGGCCGGCTGGTATAGGGCGGCTGTGGCCGTGGAAGGCCCGCCAGGACCGTCACCTGCTGCTTACACCGTGCACATCAGGGCGCCCGCCGGCTCAAGGCGGGCGCCCTGCTTGCCGGAGGCCATGGGGTCCCGGGCCGGGGCCGAGGGCCGGCCCGGCCGGGGTTCGGGCCTCGGGCATCGGGGCCCGAGGCAGCACCGCGGGGTGGCAGGCGCGGGCGCCTCCAGGGCGAAACAAGGACAGAGGCAAGGAACGGGTGGGATGGCCGGGGCGAGGCGGCAGGCCGGGCGTCGAGGCGTCCAGGCGAGGCGGCCTGCGGCCACGCTGGGCGTCGAGGCGCCCAGGCGGCGTGGCCAGAGCGAGCCACCTGAACGGGTGGCCACGCCGAGCGGCCAGGGCGAGCGGCCAGAACGAGTGGCAAGGCCGGGCGGCCCCGACGGGTGTCCAGAGCGAGCGTCCAGAGTAACGTCCAGAGCAAGTCGCGAGGGCGAGTGGCCAGAGCGAGTAGGCAAGACGAGAGAACAGGCGAGAGGGCAAGCGGGAGGGGGAAGGGCCATGGCCGATCCGGTGGCCTCGTCAACCCGGGCGGCGATCGCGGTGCGGGTGCGCCTCTTCGCGGTGGTGGCGGAGCGGCTGGGCGCGCGGCGGCTGGAACTGGAGTTGCCCGCAGGCGCCACGGCCGGGTCGGTACGGGACGCGCTGGCCCGGCAGCACCCCCAGTGGCGGCCGCTGCTGGACCTCTGCCGCCTGGCGGTCAACGGCCGCTACTGCGAACCGTCCACGCCCATCGGCCCGGGCGACGAGATCGCCCTGATCCCGCCGGTCAGCGGGGGCTCGATGCCGGACGAACCGGCCGCGCCAGCCGGTGCAGGCGGCAGGGTGGCGGCGGGGCCGGAGGGCCGGTTCTTCCTTACGGCGGAGCCCCTGTCCCTGGACGAGCTGTTTCGCCACGTGGCTCGGCCCAGTCACGGGGCGGTGGTCCTCTTCGTGGGTATCACCCGCCGCTTCACCGGGGACCGGGAGACCGAGCACCTGGAGTACGAGGCCTACTTGCCCATGGCCGCCGAGGAACTGGCCCGCATCGGCGCGGAGGCCGAGGCCCGCTGGCCCGGTGCGCGCCTGGCCATCGGGCACCGCACCGGCGCCGTGCCGATCGGCGAGGCCAGCGTGGTGGTGGCGGCCGCTGCGCCCCACCGCCCGGCCGCCTTTGCCGCGGCCCGCTACGCCATCGACGAGCTCAAGGTCCGGGCCCCCATCTGGAAGCGGGAACACTATGCCGACGGACAGGTCGAGTGGGTGGGGATTCCGGCGGCCGGCCCGGACCAGGGACAGTCGGTGTGACGCCCCGCCGCCGGCGGGAAGCACCACGCCCGGCGGAAAGAGCTGCCGCCGGCGTGACGCCCCGCGCGGCGGCGGGAAGCACCGGCGCAAGGCGCAGCGGCGGCGTAAAAGGAGGAGAGCCTATTTGACCCCATCGGCAACCACCGCCACCTGGGATCCGGCGGAGGTGCCCGAGCTTCTGGCCTGGGATCGGGAACTGCCGCCGGTGCGGATCCCGGTGACGGGCAACATCCCCACCACCCGCCGCCTGCGGGCGCTGATCGACAGCGCGGCCTTCCAGCGCCTCCGCCGGGTCCGCCAGACCGGGCCGGCTTTTCTGGTCTACCCGGGTGCCGTCCACACCCGCTTTGAACATTCCCTGGGGACCTATGAAATGGCCCGCCGGCTCGTCCTGGCCCTGTTGGCCCGGCCGGGCCGCCAGCCGGGTGCGGCGGCGATGGACGGCACGTTCCTCACGCCCGGCGACGTGGCCACCTTCCTGGTCGCGGCCCTGCTGCACGACGTGGGACACTATCCCTTCTCCCACACGATCGAAGAGATCCCCGGCGACGACCCGGTCCTGGCAGGGCGCCTGCCGCGCCACGAAGAGCGGGGGGCCGCCATCATCCGGCAGAACCCCGAAATCCGTCAGATTCTGGCGGATCTCTGGGGGGTGGATCCGGACCGCCTTTGTCGCATCATCCGGGAAGAACCGGCACCGGACGACCCGGGGGCCCAGCGGCTGGCCAACCTGCTGGCGGGCCCCATCAACCCGGACCGGCTGGACTACCTGGCCCGGGACAGCGAGCACATCGGCGTGCCATACGGGCGGGGGATCGACTACCAGCGGCTGCTGGACGCCGTCTGCTGGACCCCTGATGGCCTGGGCGTCGGGGTGACGCCCAAGGGCGTCTCGGCGGTGGAGACCCTGATCTTTGCTTCCTACATCATGTACCGGGACGTGTACTGGCATCACACGGGGCGGATTGCCGCCGCCATGCTGCGGCGGGCCCTGACCGAGGCCCTGCGGGCGGGGGCCTTTGCCATCGACGACTTCGTCGACCTGGACGACGAGCAGGCCCTGGGACTCTTGCGGGCCGTTCCCCATCCTGCCACCCGCGACCTGGTGGAACGTCTGACGGGCGCCGGGCGCCGCCTGTACAAGCGGGTGGCGCGCCTCAGTTACCCGCGGGCCCTGGCGGGCGAATACGGGGCGGAGATCCGCGACCTGGTGCGGGCGGGCTACTGGGAGCGGGAAGCCTGGGCCCGGGATGCCTGCCGCGCCCTGGCACGGCGCCTGAACCGGCCGGTGGAAGACCATCACCTGCTGGTGGATATCGTCGGCGGCGGGAAAGAGCTCTTCTTCGAGGTGCCCGTGGTGGCGGGGGACCGGGTCTACACCACTGCGGATCCGGAGGTGTCGGTCCTGGCGCCCAACATCGCCCGCAACTTCCGGGAACAGGCCAAGTACGTGCTGCTGGCGGCGCCGGCGGAGCTGGTGGAGCCGTTCCGGGTCATGCTGGGGATGCCCCAGGGGTGGCAGCCGTCGTAACCGGTTCGACCCTCGTTGGCCGCCCTGCCCCCGGCGCCCGGGCGCCGTTGTAAGATTCGTTGCAACGGCCTGTAAACTTTCCGACACGGGCGTCTTGCATTTTTGTTACATACCGGTTACTATGGCCTCACTATGGCACATCCCCGTGTACGGCCCCAGGTACGAACCAGGGCATGCCCGGCGCCCCGGCAGATCCTCCCTGCCGGGGTCCTGGCGGGCGTCCTGCTCTGGTCCTTCTCCGCACTGGCTTCCGTCCACGACGTGCAGGCCCGCTCGTCCCCGCCGCTGGTGCCCCGCCCGGCCCTCCGGGCGGAGGTGGAGCGGCAGAAGCTGCTGGAGCGCGAGGCTCAGGAGGCCGCCCGGATCGAGCAGCGACACAAGTTCGCCCTGGGCCGGGCCATATGGCAGGCCCGGCGGGAAGAACGGGCCCGCCAGGAGCGGCTGGCCCGCCTGCGCCAGCAGGAAGAGGCGCGCCGGAAGGAAGAAGCCCGGCGCAGGGAAGAGGCCAAGCGGCGCGAGCAGGCCCGCCGGAAGGCCGTGGCCAAGGCGGAAAAGGCTCGGTCCCAGCCGGCGTCCCGGACGGGTGCCCGGGCGGCTTCGGCCAGCGGTGAGATCCAGCTGGACGAGCTGGAGCTGCTCGCCCGCATGGTGGAGATCGAGGCGGGCAACGAGCCCTACGAGGGCAAGGTGGCGGTGGCGGCCGTCATCCTCAATCGGGTACGCAGCCCGCGGTTCCCCGACTCCGTCCGAGCCGTGATCTTCCAGCCGGGCCAGTTCCCCACGGCGGCGGAGAAGCTGCCCCGGGTGCGGCCGGGTTCGTCCGAGCGGCGGGCCGCCCGGGAAGCTCTGGCGGGTCAGGATCCTTCGAACGGCGCCCTCTACTTCTACAACCCCGTGCGGCACCCGTGCGAGGGGGATGCGGCGCGTGGCGACTTCTTCTGCTCCCTCAAGGTGACCGCCCGGATCGGCAACCACGTCTTTGCCCGCTGAGCCGCATTGGGCCGATGGGCCGGCCCTCGCGGCCCGCTGAGCCGGACCAAGGTCCTGCCCGGGTTTCCCCGGCCTGGCTACGGCTCGCCGCGTTCGCCGCCATGGTTCAACGGCCATGGCTGAACGGCCATGGCTCAACGGTCACCGTTCCCGACGTCGTGCTCCCCGTCCGGCGAAGGGGCGCCCGTCGCGGCGCCGGCGGCCGCCCGAGCGGCCACCGGGTAGACGGCGGTTGCGGCCAGCAGGGTGAGCAAGGGCGCACTGGCCGCGGCCAGGGTTCTGACCTCCGGTCCCGGCAGGGTGGGATGGAGCCCGGCCAGATAGTCCACCCCGTCGTTGAAAAGGCTCCAGGCCACCACCGCGGCCAGCCCCCGCAGCGAGCCCGGATACACCCGCTGGTAGATCACGGCTTCCACGGCCATGCCGGCGTGGGAGGCGATGAGCAGGGCGGCCTCAGCCCCCAGGGAGCCGGTCTGGAGGGCGTAGGCCCCCAGGACCACCACCGTCCAGAGCCCGTACTTGATCATCACCACATACGCCCAGGATTCCAGGGCGGGCAGCCGCCGGCCCGCGAGCTGCAGGAGGAGCGCCACGGTAAACAGGGTCGACGCCGTGGGCGAGTCGGGCACCACGGGCCACTTCCAGGCGGGGGTGGCGGCCAGCTGGTCGTGGTACCACCAGAATCCCCACACCGAGCCCACCGCGTTGACCCCCACCAGCAGCCAGGTGGCCTGCCGGTAGAGGGGGAGCCGGCGCAGCGGGCCGGTCCACTGCTGGAGCCGCCAAAGGAGCGTTCGCGCCATGGGTTGGGTGTCTCCTTCGGGACGGGTCCTTCTTCGACCCGAGACTCGGGCGGCGGCCCGTGGCAGGGCCCACCCGCCTAGGTTACATTGGTGGACGGGGTGAGCGCCGTGACACGCCCGTCCTGGCTGTGGATCGCCGTTCTGGCCGCCACCCTGGTGCTGGCCCCGCTCCTGGCCTGGCAGCTGGGCTCGGCCGATCCGCGGGAGCGGGAAGCGCGGGCGCTGGAAAGGGCCCTGCGCTGCCCGGTCTGCGAGGGCCAGTCGGTGGCCGATTCCAACTCCGCCGTCGCCCTGGAGATGCGCCAGGAGATCCGCCGGATGCTGGCCGAAGGCCGCAACCGGGACGAGATCCTGCAGTCCTTTGCCGACCGGTACGGGGCCTGGGTGGTGTACATGCCGCCCCGGCACGGCTGGTATGTTCTCGGCTGGGCGGCTCCGTTCCTGGCGGTAGCCGCCGGGGCGGGCCTCCTGGCCTGGTGGTGGCGGCAGGGCCCCAGGGGTACGGTCCCCAGGCCGCTGGTTCCGGGTCAGGCCGTACCCGCGGGCGAACCGGCCGGGGACGAACCGGCGCCCGGCTCCGCTGGCTTCGCCGCTTCCGGGGCGGCTCCACCGGTTCCCGTGGAGTCGACGGAAGGTGTCGCCAGTCCGGCCGGCCCCGCCGGCGACCGCTCCTCCTCTGCCGGCCCCCTGGAAGAGGCGGTGCGCCGGTGGATGTGAAGATGGGAGGACTTCCATGGCCTACGTGGGACATGCCCTGACCATCCTGGCCCTGGTGCTGGCCCTGGCGCTGGCCGTTTGGGCACCGCTGGAGGGGCGATGGCGCTGGCGGCTGCGCTGGATGCCCCCGGCCCGCTGGCTGGCGGCGGGTCTGTTCGTCACCGTCAGCGGGGCCGTGTTCATCCTTATCTACGCCCTGTTCACCGACGACTTCTCCTTCCGCTACGTGGCCAGCCAGTCCAGCCGCTACATGCCGGCCCCGTACAAGATCAGCGCCCTGTGGTCGGGCCAGGAGGGGTCCCTGCTCTTCTGGCTCTGGTTGCTCAGCGGGTACACGGCGGCGGTGGCCTTAAGCGCGCGCCGCGCGGTGCCGGCGCTGCTGCCCTACGCCCTGGCGACCCTGGGCTTCGTGGCCGCCTTCTTCGCCCTTCAGGTGGCGGTGGTGTCGGGGCCCTTCGACGTGTTGCCCAACCCGCCTGCCGACGGCCGGGGGATGAACCCGCTGCTGCAGAACCCGTGGATGGTCTCCCACCCGCTGGCGCTCTATCTGGGTTACGTGGGGATGGCGGTGCCCTTTGCCTTTGCCATGGCGGCCCTCTGGACACGGAACGCGGGGGATGCCTGGATCCGGGTGACCCGGCGCTGGACCCTGCTGGCCTGGCTGTTTCTGTCCGTGGGGATCCTCATCGGCTCCCGCTGGGCGTACACGGAGCTGGGCTGGGGCGGCGTCTGGGCTTGGGACCCCGTGGAGAACGCCGCCCTGATGCCGTGGCTTCTGGCAACGGCCTTCATCCACTCGTCCCTGGTCCAGGAAAAGCGCGGCATGCTGAAGCGGTGGAACGCCGGGCTGGTGATCTTCGTCTTCCTCCTGACCATCTTCGGCACCTTCATCACCCGCAGCGGCATCCTTTCGTCGGTGCATGCTTTCGTCACGTCGCCCACCAGCCCGTGGTTTCTCGGCTTTCTGGGCCTGGTGCTGGTGGTCGCGTCCTACCTGTTCATCGACCGGGCCTCCCTGCTGGCCGACGAGCGGCGGCCGGAATCGCCTTTTTCCAAGGAGACCGGCTTCCTCCTCAACAACCTGCTGCTGGCCGGCCTGACCTTTGCGGTGTTCTGGGGAACGGTTCTGCCGCTGGTCACGCCGCTGTTCGGAGCTCAGGTCTCGGTGGGGCCGCCCTTCTTCAACTGGGTGGGGGTCCCCCTGTTCCTGGCCATGATGATCCTCATGGGCGTGGCACCGGTACTGGCCTGGCGCAAGGCCTCGTGGCCGCGGGTGCGGCGCCTGCTGGCCCTGCCGGCGGTGGGGGCTGTGGCCCTGGGCGTGGCCCTGGCGGTCCTGGGCCTGCGGGAGCTTCCCATCGTGCTGGGGTTTGCCATCGCCTTTTTTGTCGGTACGGCCACCGTGGCCGACGTCATCGCCGCCTACGCGGCGCGGGTCGAGAGCACCGGCGATCGCTCCCTGCGCGGCCTGTGGCAGATGCTGAACCGCAACCCGCGCCGGTACGGCGGCTACGTGGTGCACCTGGGCGTGGTCCTGATCATGATCGGCCTCACCGGCATGTACGGCTACCAGCAGGTGGAGGCGGTGGGGCTTTCGCCCGGCGAGAGCTACACCTTTGGCGGGTTCACCATCACATACCACGGCCTGGGCCAGCGGGTGTCCGAAGGGGTTCCGGCAGTGTACGCCGACCTCTCCGTCAGCCGGGAGGGACGGGAGATCGGCCGGCTGCAGCCTGAACGCCGGTTCTACCCCGGTTTTGTCGAGACCCTGGGGGCCACACCGGAGGTCGCCATGCTGACCTCCTTCAGCCGCGACCTGTACGTGGTGCTGGGCGGCTGGGAAGGGGACGCGGCCGGTTTCGAGTTCTACCTGAATCCCTTGGTGGCCTGGATCTGGATCGGCGGTTATCTGGTGGTGGGCGGCACCCTCTTCTCCCTCTGGCCCCGGCCGGCGCTGGCCACGGGGGGGGCCCGGATCCTGGCGGAACTGGCCGAGCTCGAGTACGACTACCGGAGCGGCAAGATTGCCGCCGCCGACTACGCCCGGTTGCGCCAGGGGCTGGTGGCCGCGGCGGAGGCGGTGCTGGCGCGATGGTCCGAGGACGAGACCCGGGTGGCGGCGGAGATCGACGCCCTGGCCGCCGGTGACGGCGGGCCCGGTGACGCCGTCACCGGCCGGCGGCCGGGTGGCGGCACGCCGGCCGGTGGCCCGTGGGGGGGCGGCGCGCGGGCGGGCGGTTCGCAGGTTGGCGGGGCGCCGGTGGGCGGCTCGCAGGCGAGCGGGTGGCCGGTGGATGCCGCGGCCAGCCCGCCCTCGCCTGGCAGGGAGGGGACCCGTGCCCCCGCACCGGCCCCCTGAGATCCGGGCGCGGTGGCCTGGACCCAGTGGCCTGGACCCAAAGGAGGCCAAGGAGGCAAAGGAGGCGCGAGCCCTTGGACATGCCGTTCGATACATCCCAGGCAGGGCCGCTGGTGGTGGGGTGCCACCTCTCGGTGGCCAAGGGGTTTCCCGCAGCGGCCGCGGTCGCGGTCCAGGTGGGCGCCAACGCCCTGCAGTTCTTCCCCCGCAACCCCCGCGGCGGTGCCCAGCGCCAGGTGAGCGAGGCGGAGCGCGCCCAGTGGCTCGAGCGCCGGGAGGAGGCCGGCCTGCGCTACACCATCGCCCACATCCCCTACACGGTGAACCTGGCCTCCCCCAAGCCTGCGGCCTACGAATTCGCCCGGCGAGTGCTGCGCGAAGATCTTGAGCGCTGCCGCTGGGTCGGGGCCGACGCCGCCGTCACCCACCCGGGCAGCTATGTGGAGGGTGACCCTGCCGACGGGATCCGGCGGATCATTGCGGCCATCGAGCCGGTGCTTCCCCTGCTGGAGGAACCCGGCTCGCCGTGGCTTTTGCTGGAAACCATGTCGGGGCAGGGCAGCGAGATCGGAGGCCGGCTGGAGGAGCTACGCGCCATTCTGGAGGGGTTGGGCTGGCCCCCGCGGGTCGGCGTGTGCCTCGACACGTGCCACCTGTTTGCAGCGGGTTACGACTGGCGCGATCCCGCCCAGGTGGGCCGCCTGGTGGAAGACCTGGACCGCGCCGTGGGCTGGGAACGGGTTCAGGCCCTGCACGTCAACGACAGCAAGTTCCCCTGCGGTTCCCGCCGCGACCGCCACGAGAAGATGGGCCAGGGTGAGATCGGGCGCCGGGGCTTCGCCAACCTGCTGCGCCATCCCCGGTTGCGCGCCCTGCCCATGTTGCTGGAGACCCCCATCGACGGCGAGCTGGACTACGCCGCGGAGATCCGCTGGCTCCGGGAGCTCGACCAGGAACTGGCTGCAGGCGCTTGACGGGGCGTGCGAAGGGCACGGCCGCGGCCGCGTTGCAAGAGCCTGGCCGGACCGCAGGGCCGGGCCGTTTCGCCAGGGCCACGGGCCGTGCCCGCACCGGAGCCACCGGTCGCGCCCCGTCGCGCCGCGCGTCGGATCCCCTTGACCCCGCCGCGGGAGCGAATCGCCGCGGAACACTCTCAAAGCGACGGTCGTCGATTTCCCGGGAAATACGTCGGGACGAACCAGCCACCACCCGCAGGTTCCGGCAACTCCTCCACCGGCTGCCAGGTGATGGCGAAATCTGTGGTGTCCGTGCGGGCGGCGAAGGCCACATCGGCGGCGAAACCTTGGCGGACCAGCTGGCGCCCGTGGTCGCAGGAGGCCAGGGTGCGCTCCACCTGGTGCCGGTGATGCTGCCACAGGGCGAGGGCTGCCTGGGCGGCATCGGTCAGCTCCCACCGGGTGCCGTCCTCCCGGAGGAGCGCCTCGAGCACGGCGCCCGCGCCCAGCACGTCATCCAGGGAGAAGCGCCCCTGGGTCCCGGCACAGATCAGGGTGATCCGGTCCGGCCGGGCCGACGCCAGGTACCTGGCGGTGGCGCTGCGGTTCAGGAGGGAGGCCGCCAGCAGCTTCCGGCATCCGGCCGCCAGCGCGGCCGCTGCGGCCCGGGTGCCGTTGGTGGTACAGAGGACCAGCACCCGCCCTGCTACGGCGCCGGGCGTCATCTCCAGTGGCGAGTTGCCCAGGTCGAACCCCGGCTGGCGCTGCATGTTTTCCTCGCCGGCCAGCAGGGGCGGAGGCTGCAGCCGGTCGCGGAGGGCAAGGGCCGACGGCCGGTCGGCCACGGGACAGAGGGCCCGGGCGCCTGCGGCCAGGGCGGCGGTCATGGTGGTGGTGGCGCGCAGGATGTCGAAGACCACGGCGGCTTCGCCGGGTTCGAAGGCGTGCTGGCGGGCGTCGCCGGCGGTCCAGAGGACGTGCAGGGCGGGCATGGATCAGACCTCCCTCGGAACCAGCGGCCCATCTTGGGTAAGGTGCCGGCTGGTTTGCGATCATAAACCCGGCGGAAGGCGGCGGGCGCCAGAACCCGGCATAGCCCGGCGGAGCGCGGCGCGCGGCCGGGGTCGAAGACGGCTTG
The DNA here is from genome assembly GCF_003403315.2 of Thermaerobacter sp. PB12/4term. Taxonomy (NCBI): domain Bacteria; kingdom Bacillati; phylum Bacillota; class Clostridia; order Eubacteriales; family Clostridiales Family XVII. Incertae Sedis; genus Thermaerobacter; species Thermaerobacter sp. PB12/4term. The sequence continues at coordinate 2,477,939 of NZ_CP048407.1, read as the reverse complement.
CCACAGGCCCGGCACTGCGCTATTATAAGGCTTGCGCGCGGCGGCCGGCAGCAAGCCGGCGGCGGTGTTGCGAAGCCTTGCGTGTGCGGGAGTAGCTCAGTGGTAGAGCGTCACCCTCCCAAGGTGAAGGCCGCGGGTTCGATTCCCGTCTCCCGCTCAAGCCAGAAACAGACGGAGGCCGGCAGCTGGTGCCGGCCTCTTTTGCTTTCATCACTTGCTTCCGCCGGCCTCCGTCATCGCCTGTTCCGGCCGTCCTGCTGAGGTGGGATCCGCGCGCTGACCCCCGTCGCAGCGGGATCGGTCACCGCGCGGGTGAATTCGGTGTTGCGGCAGTCAGGACACGGCGGCAGCCGGTCGCCCGGGTCGTCCAGGCGCACCGTCTGCCCGCAGCGGGTGCACGTGTAAATGCCAGGGCCGGGTTCTTCCCCGGTGCGGGGCATGGATCTCACCTCCGGTGATAACCTGCCCCGCCACCAGGACGGCCACCCGAACGGGTATCACCCGCCGGCTCCGCCCAGACCTGCCCCCGGCCCGGCCGGCTGCTGCCTCCGGCGGCACGGGCGCCGGTGCCCTGGTGCTGGCTGCCGGCGGTCGCAGCAAGGGCCAGCGGCGACGATCCGGGTGGTGGGGTGGCGCGCCCAACAGGCCTGCCTCGGGTTCCACCCGCTTCAGTCCCGGCCCGCCCGAGGCCCGCCCGCCTCAGGCTCTGGCCACGGCCACCCCGGCGCGCTGCAGCATGCGGCAGTGGGCGCAGATCTCGGTGGTGGTGGGCTGGCCGCAGACGGTGCAGGGACGGATCTCCACCTGCTCCCGCTCCTCCTCGAAGTGCTGGCGGCCGCGCTCAAGGAAGCCGAAGAAGAAGGCCGCCTTGGTGCCGGGCGAGAGCTCTTCCAGCTGGTTGAGGATGTGCTTGTACTGGATCGACTTGGCCCCCTTGGCCATGGGGCACTCCTCCACGATATAGTCGATCCCCCGCAGCACGCAGTAGGACGCGATCTCGCGCTCGGTCAGCCGGAAGAGGGGCTTGACCTTCTTCACCAGGTTGGGTGCCGTCGCCTCCAGCACGGGCGCCTGCCGGGCCAGGTATCCGGTGTTCCAGTGGAGCACGTTGCTCAGGAGCGTGGCCGCCTCGTCATCCAGGTTGTGACCGGTGACGATGACGTCGTAGCCGCCTTCCAGCGCCACCTTGTTGAACAGGTACCGCTTGTTCAGGCCGCAGGCGGAGCAGGCCGGCCGCCGCACCTTGCGGGCCAGTTCCTGGGTGCCCAGGCCGTACTCCTCCTCCACGGAGACGACCCGCAGGGTGGCGCCGCGCTCGGCGGCGAAGTTCCGGACCTTCTCCGTAGAGCGCTTGGAGTACTCGCCGATGCCCAGGTCGATGTAGAAGCCGTGGGCTTCATAGCCCAGCCGCAAGAGCACGTCCCAGACGGCCAGGCTGTCCTTGCCACCCGATACGGCGACCAGGATGCGGTCGTGCTTTGTGAACATGCGGTGTTCCTTGATGGCGCGCTGGACCTGGTTGTCGAAGTACTCGAAGAAGTGCTCGGCGCAAAAAGCCGCGTTGTGCCGCCGGATGGGCACCACGGCCGGTTCGCCGCACTTGGTGCACTTCACCGGCGCCACCTCCTTTCTGCGAACCCTTCTACGAGCCTCCGGGCCCTACGAGCCGCCGGAAATGGCCGGTCGCACCTCGATCTCGGCGTCGTCGGGGACCCGGGCATCGGGGGTCAGCAACCGCTTTTCGTGGATCACGATGACCGACTCGTAAGGCAGGCCCAGCTCGTCCAGGATCTCCTGGACGCGCTTCGGCCCCTTGATCTCGTACACCTTGCGCACGGGAATGGGAACGGTGACTTTCATCGGGAAGCCCCCTTTGCGGGATCGTCCCTTGCGTGCCCATGATAGCAGCGGCGGAATGGAAGCGGCAAGGAAGGGGTTTGCCGGATGACGGCGCGCCGCCTGGGACCGCGGCTGGAGGCCCTTCTGGACATGCTGGGCCGGGTCGAGGTACTGGCCGACATCGGCACCGACCACGGCCTGCTGCCCGTCACGGCCGTGTTGCGCGGCCGCGCCCGGCGGGCCATCGCCACCGACCTGCGGGCCGCGCCCCTGGCTGCGGCGCGGCGGCTGGTGGAGGATACGGGCACCCAGGACCGGATCGAACTCCGCCAGGGGCCAGGCCTCCTGCCCCTGCGGCCGGGGGAGGCCGGGACCGTGGTCATCAGCGGCCTCCACGGGGAGACCATTGCCGCCATCCTGCGCGCGGGGGCCGGCCGGCTGGAGCCGGGCACGCGGCTCTTGTTGCAGCCCACCCGCGGTGCCGCCGCCCTGCGCCTTCCGGCGCTGGACCGGCGCACCGGAAGATTGTGGATGGAAAGGTTGTGGCTGGGCGTTGCGCCCGCCATGGCGGCGCCGACCACCGGGCCAGAAGTCCCCGCCGAGGCGGAAACGGCCGGCCCGCCAGGGGCATGCGGGCCATGCGCGCCCCAAGCCGGGCCCGCCGGAGCCGGGATTACAGGAGTGGCGCCCTCCGGCCAAGGACCAGATGACGGTGCGCCGGCCCGCCCGGGTCGGGAGGGACCCCCACGCTGCCTGTTCCTGGACCTGGAAGAGGAACGGGTGGTGGTGGAAGGCCGCCATGCCTACGTGATCATCGCCGGGCGCGTGGTCGAACCTCCGTTCCACCTGCCCGTGGGCTGGCCTGTGTTAGCGATCACAAACCCTTCGGGCCCGGAGGACGCCGCTCCGGACGAACGGCCGTTCATCTGGCTCTGGGACGCCCCGGTGGTCGAGGCCGCCCACCGGCTGGCCGGGCTGGCGCTCCGGTGGGGCGTCGACCCCGGGGAGGCCGTGGGTCGGGTTGGGCCTGCCCTGCTGGCGCACCCCGCCCGCAGCCTTGGGGCAAGGGGTGCCGGTCCGGGTGCCGGGCCGGCCCAGGGTGTCACCGGCCCACCTGCCGCAGGGCGCGCCGGCCCGTGGCTCGCCTGCTGGCTCCATGAGCTCGCCCGGCCCTGGCGGAAAGCGCTGCGGGCGAACACCGGTTCAACCTCGCGGGCGGTGCTGCGGCGGAGCGAGGCGGCGGCATGGCTGGGGTTTCTCGGGGAGGTGCTGGCCCTGGAAGCGGGGAATATGGCTCCTGATCAGGATGCGAGCCCACCGGCGGGCACGCCGGCAGGAGGGGAAGGTTTGGATAGGACGGAGGCGGCGGCCGCTGCCCCGTGGCGCCTGCATACCGACGGTGCAGCCCGCGGCAATCCGGGCCCGGCGGGGATCGGGGTGGTGCTGGTCGGGCCGGACGGGGCGGTGGCTGAACGCATCGCGCGGTTCATCGGCGAGGCGACCAACAATGTGGCGGAATACACGGCGCTGGTCACCGGCCTGCAGCGCGCCCTGGAACGGGGTGCCCGGCGCCTGGACGTCTATTCCGACAGCGAGCTCATGGTGCGCCAGCTCAACGGCCAGTACCGGGTGAAGAACGAGGGGCTGAAACCGCTGTTCGAGCAAGCGGCGCGCTTGGCGGCGCAGTTCGAGCTGGTGCGGTTCATTCACGTGCCGCGCGAGCGGAACCGGGAAGCCGACCGGCTGGCCAACCAGGGCATCGACCAGGGCACCGGCGGCGCCCAGGGGGCGCCCGGACCGGTTTGAAGCCGCGAAGGTGCTGGGGTGGCACCGGGGACGGGTACCGGGCGACGTCAAGGCATGTCTGGCGGCGCCGCGACCCGGGGCAGCGTGGCGGCGCGCGCCGGTCTGCGGCCCTCTGGTGCAGGTGGCATGTTCCGGCGTGCAGGCGGCAGGTTCCGGCGGGGCTGGTTCGTCCCGACCTTGTGAGGCCGCTCCATGGCCCGTAGAATGGCCGTGGAGTCCCCAAGGGGACCATAGGTTTGTCCCGCTTTTGTGCCGCACCCCGGGCCGCACCCCAGGCCGCGCCGGGCGGCCGCGGGCGGGTCCGGGTCGCGGCAGCATGTGCCGCTCCCGGGGCCGCGCTCGCGGCGCGCCCCCCAGGCTCGCTGCGGGGCCTCCAGGCGCGGCCTCGGGGACCGGATTGCCAGCCTGCCGGCACCACCGCCGGAGCAGGCGGGAGCAGGCGAGCCGATCGGTGCGGCCGGCGCGGCGGGCATGGTGGGTCGAGTCAGCCGGGTGATCGCGGGCGCAGGGCCGCAAGGCCGCGTCCGAGGAAAGTCCGGGCTGCACAGGGCACGGTGCTGGGTAACGCCCAGCGGGGGCGACCCCCGGGAAAGTGCCACAGAAACATACCGCCGGTGGAACCGGCGCGGGGCGCGGCCTGCGCCGCGCGCCGCCGGCCACCGGTAAGGGTGAAAAGGTGCGGTAAGAGCGCACCAGCGGCCAGGCGACTGGCCGGCTAGGCAAACCCCACCGGCAGCAAGGCCGAGTAGGAGGGCGATGAGGTGGCCCGCTGAGCCCTCGGGTTGGCCGCTGGAGGCCCCGGGTGACCGGGTGCCCTAGATAGATGATCACCCTCGACAGAACCCGGCTTACAGGCTGGCTCGGCCCCAAGGTTTATAGATGTGGAGGCCGCACTTGCCGGAGCAAGGGCGGCCTTTTCTTTTTTGCGTGCAAGGGCCGTGGGGGGCTGAGAACAGCTAGTGCGTTTCTTATCGTTTCTCGCCCAACGTCATCGAATGTTCGCATCCCCTCCCCTCCTCGGCCGGCTCGTTGTCTAAGAACAGATGTTCTGATACGCTGTCCTTGGATGATTTTGGGGGGCTTCCCCATGCGTGTTTTGCAGGCGTACCGCTTCGCCCTCGGCCCCACACCCCGCCAGGAACGGGCGCTGGCCTCCCACGTGGGCGCCCGCCGCTTCGCCTTCAACTGGGGCCTGGCCCTGGTGAAGGAGCGCCTGGACGCCCGCGCCCGGGGCGCAGGCGTGGAGGTGCCGTGGACGCTTCCCGCCCTGCGGCGGGAGTGGAACCGGCAAAAGCACGTCGTCGCCCCCTGGTGGCGGGAAAACTCGAAAGAGGCCTATTCCTCCGGCCTGGACGGGCTGGCCCGGGCCCTTCAGAACTGGTCAAAAAGCCGCAAGGTTGAACGCAAGGGACGCGGGGTAGGGTTCCCGCGCTTTCGGAAGAAGGGGCGGGGTCGTGAGTCCGTGCGGTTCACCACCGGCGCGATCCGGGTGGACGACCAAAGCCACGTCGTCCTGCCCCGGATCGGGCGGGTGAAGACCCACGAGCCGACCACGGCCCTGCTCCGGCGCATCGAAGCGGGAACGGCCCGCATCCTGTCGGCCACGGTCGCCCGGGAAGGGGGCCGGTGGTTCGTCAGCTTCACCTGCGAGGTGGAACGGCAGCCGGGCCGCCCCCGGTTCCCCTGGAAGGTCGTCGGCGTCGATGCGGGCGTCAAGCACCTGGCGGTGCTCTCCACCGGCGAGGTCTGGCCCAATCCCCGAGCGCGGGAGAAGAACCTGAAACAACTGGCCCGGTGGAACCGCGCCCTGGCCCGCCGCCAGAAGGGCAGCCGGGGGTGGCGGCAGGCCCGCCGCAGGCTGGCCCGGCTCCATGGGCGGGTCCGGAACATCCGCCAGGACGCCCTTCACAAACTGACGCACCACCTGGCGGCCACCTATGGCGTGGTGGTGGTCGAACGGCTGCACGTGGCGGGCATGGGGAAGAACCGTCGGCTTGCCCGGGCGCTGGCCGATGCGGCCCTGGCGGAGATCCGCCGCCAGCTCGAATACAAATGCTTTTGGCACGGGGCGGTCCTGGTCGAAGCACCGCTGTTCGATCCCAGCAGCAAGCGTTGCTCGCGGTGCGGCGCGGTGAAGGCGTCGCTACCGCTTTCGCAGCGCGTTTTCCGCTGTGAGGAATGCGGGCTCGTGCTCGACCGGGACGAAAACGCGGCCCGAAATCTCGCGGCCCTGGTGGCCGCCGTCGCCGGGAGTGGCCCGGAGACGTGAAACGCCCGTGGACGGGATGGAAGACCTGCCGCAAGGCAGGCGATCCCGGAGGAAGCGGGAAGCCGGCTCCCGCTCATTGCCGGGTAAGACCGGCACCGTCGATCCGTGAGGATCGACTGCCTGAAACAGATGACGATGTTTCAGGTAACGGTGCGGGGAACTCTTGGGCAAGAAAGCCTGCGGGAAGAAACCGGCAGAGGATGCGAGGAGACTGCGCGAGGAAAAGGGAGGAGGAGGTCCCGTGGCGGAACCGCCATCGACCCCACCGGAGCCCGCTCCGCCGGCCCCGGTCCCGTCGCCGGCGGGTCCGGCCCGCAGCCCGCACCCGGTCCTGGCCTTGCCCTGCCGCTCCCTCTGGCGAAGCCGCCACCGCCCGGAGGACCCGGATCGCTTCCTGGCCTCCCTGCGGGACGAGGCGCGCCGGCTGGGCCGGCAAGGGGCGGGGGCCGTGGAGTTTCATGCCGACGCCTGCGTGCTGGATGCGCGCTATGCGGCTCCAGGCCCGTGGCGCGAGGCCGGCGCCATTCTGGCCGCCGAGGGTCTGGCGGCCACCGTCCACCTGCCTTACGTGTGGCCTGACCTCACCGCCTTAGACCAGACCGTCTGGGAGGGCAGCATCGCCTCCATCGTCACGGCCCTGCGCGCCACATCCCCCCTGACCCCCCTCCTGGCGGCGGTCCACCCGGCCAACTATGCCACCCAGGCACTGGTGCTGGCCACACCGGCCGACCAGCGGCCCGGCCTGCTGGACGAACTGGCCACCCGTCTGGTGGCCGCCTTGCGCCGCCTCCAGACCGAGGTCCCCCCGGCAACGGCGGCGGTTCTGGCGCTGGAGAACCTGGAGGGGATGCCCTGGGCTCTTTTCGACTCGGTGGCCCGCGCCGCCGGGGTCGCGGTCTGCCTGGACGTAGGTCACGCCGTCAGCAACGGTGATGATCCGGTACAACTGGCCCGCACCCTGGGCGGCCGCATCCGCGGCCTGCACCTGCACGATGCCGTGCCGCCGGCGGGCCAGGGGACCGGCGGCGCAGCCGTCGGCAGGGCCCACCTGCCCCTGGGACAAGGAAGCCTGCGCCTGCCGGAGCTGGCCGCAGCCCTGGCCGAAACGGGGTTTGCCGGGCCGGTGGTGCTGGAGCTGGAGACCGGCGACGCCCTGGAGGCGGCGATAGAAAAGGTCCGGGCGGCGTGGTCCACGGCATACCGGTGACGACTCCGGCGGGACGGGCACCGCCCGGACAACCGTCAGTCGGCCGCGCCGTGCCAACGGGTCCGGGGGCGACTGCCGGGCTGGGCGCGACCTCCGGGCCGTCCGGGACGGCCGGACTCGCGGTCCCGGGCAGCGCGCGCCGGCATGGGCCGGCCGGCTGCCGACGGTCGCAGCTCAGGCCGCCGGGGCCAGAGCGATCCGGCCCGCCGCGGCATGGCGCCCTCGAGCGCCAGGGCCAGGCGGGGGAAGGACTGTACAAGTCGCGCCAGGGCCGCCGTGAAACCAAGCCCCCACAACCAGTACAGGCCCCACGCACCCAGCAGCGGATCTCCCGCCAGCGCGGCCAGCAGCCACGCCAGGACGGGGAATGCCAGGCCCACGTGGAAGACCAGCACCACCATGGAGTGCTGCCCCAGGTAGGCCAGTGCGCGGCAGGCCAGGGGCAGGCGCGCCAGCGCCGTGGCCAGGTGCAGGGCCAGCACGCACGCCGCGACGCCACCGCTGTAGAACCAGAAGGGATGGCCGTACTGGCGGGTGTTGATGGCCACGGCGCCGTTCTCCGCCAGGGCTGCCAGCCAGAGCCCCAACCCGAGCAAGACCGCCCCCGGCCGCCCGAGCCGGCCAGGCAGCAGGGACGGTCCCGCAGCCTGGGCCTGGGCCCTGCCTCCGCTGACGGCAGGCATGGCGGGAGCCACGGTCTTCCAACCGGTTTCCGGAACTGCGTCGTGATCTGTTGCGCAGCGGCCCGGCGCGGTCGGCGCATCCCCCGGCAGGAGGCCGCCGGCGCCGCCGGCTGCACCCTCGGCCTCGGCGGCCTCCGCTGCTTGCGGCCAGGGCCTGGGGCCGGGGCGGCCGGGCCGGGTTCCTCCGGCCTGGCGCGCAAACCAGCCGGCCCAGAAAAAGGGCTGGGCCGCCAGGGCGACGTCCAGCGACCACGGCAGCGGGGCTTGCCGGCCCAGGGCGATCCCGGCTAGGCCCGCCGCCAGGGCGCCGGCGGCCTGCAGCAGCGGCGGCCGGCGGGCAAGAAGCCGCAGGAGCCCCCAGAACAGCACCTGGCCGCAAAAGGCGGCCGGCAGGTACCAGAGGGGCAGGTTGAAGACGAGCCAGCCGGCGCTGGCGCTGCCGTAGAGCCAGCCGGCCAGGGGCCACCACCAGGGGACGGCCTGGGCCTCCGGGCTCGCCGCGCGGCGTGCCAGCTGCCAGAAAAGGTAGGTCATGAGGCCGCCCGTCAGATAGGGTAGGAGCAGGCGGCGTGCCCGCTGGCGCACAAGCTGTCCGGGCCGGGTGCCGTACCGGTCCCAGTTGAAGAGGTAGCCCGAAATGAAGAACAGCAGCGGAAGGCGCAGGGTGCTCAGCGGCCCGTTGATCCAGGCGGGCAGGGGCGTGTGTCCGAGGACCACCAGGCTGATGCTGAGACCGCGGGCCATGTCCAGAGCCGCCACGCGGACCGGGCACGGTGACAGGGGTTGCCGGCCTGCGCTTGCCACGCCCCGCTGCGGGCGCCGGAGCGCGGCCGCGTCACCGCTGCCCGGGTCACCGCCGGTCAAGTGGGCGCCACCCGGTGCGCCGCCGCCTGGGCGGCCGGCGCCAGGCCTCCCTCCCGCGGCGGCACCGCCGCGGAGGCCCGCGGCCTCGCCGCCGGAGACGATCCGATTGTCACCGCCGGTTCGCCGGTTCTTCATCCTTCTCACATGGTTCGAGGGGCCGGGGGGCCGAACAGGGCGTCGCTGGCGGACGGACCCGCCGTCGCCGCCCGATGGGCAGGCCGTCGCCGCCGGGGTGGCCCGCCCGGCCACCCCGGGCGGCCCGTCCCGCAAGCCGGTCCGGCAAGCCGGCCGGGAGAGCGGGTACGCCGCCCACGCCCTCCCTCCGGGGCCGCGCCCGCCCGCGTCCTACCGGGGCCGCCCGCGCCTTACCGGGGCCCTGCTTGCTGCGGGTGAAGGTCCAACGCCGGCCGGCCTGCTGAGGCGAGCAAGCGGGGCGTGGCACCTATCCCGGTGTCCACGCCCCGCGCTCGGTTCATCCCTTGCCCCGACATGGCGAGCGGGACTGCCCCGCCGTGCCGCGCGGGCCGGGTCGTTCCTTTGCGGGCGCCGGAGGCGTCCCCGTCCCTGACGGGCTCCCGGGTTCCCGGGCCTGGCGGGTTCCCCAGCCGGGCGCCTATCGGGCCTCCCGCGCGCCCGGCCTGCCGCCTGCAGGCCGGAACTGGAACCGCACGGCCAAGGCGGGGTTGGCGTCAGCGCTCCCGCCGCTGCACGTCCAACTGATAGTGTACCGTGGTGCCCGCATCGCCGGGAGCCAGGTGGGTCACCAGGATCAGCTGGCGATCGGCGTTGCTCCGCCCGAGGGTCGCCTGCAGGGCGTTCAAGTCCTCCTGGCGCGGCTTGTTGTGGAAGCGGAAGTCCCGGACCTGGACCTTGCCGTTCCGCTCCAGCTGCACCACGGTCACCAGGTACGTGATGGGCTGGCCCGTCGCCTCCCCCAGGCTCTTGAACCCGTCCAGGCTGCTGCCGTCGAAGGGCCCCGCCACCACCCCGCCGCTGGCCCGGACCACCACGTTGTCGATGAACCAGCCGTCGTTGGCGGGGTCGCCGTCGTTCCCTGCCGCGGCCCAGTCCGTCACGTAGCGGAAGGCCAGCAGGAGGGACCGGCCGTCGTAGGCCGAGAGGTCAAAGGATTCGTGGCGCCATCCGCCGGACGAGCCGGTGAATCCCGGCACGTTTTCCTGGATCCGCGGGTGGGCCTGGGGGTCCAGCACGTCGGTGGTGTTCTCGTTGGCCAGGCTGGTCCAGGTCTTGCCGCCATCCGCCGACACCTGGACGAACCCGTAGTCCCACGCCGCCTCGATGTCGTAGAAGTGATCGAATTCCAGCACCGTGCCGGTGGCTCCCCGCAGGTCGAGGGGCAGCACGAGCCACTGGTCCAGCAGGTTGCCGGTGCCGCTCCACAAGGCCTGCCCCTGGCCGCCGGCCGGGGCCGCGACCACCGACCAGGGGATGGGCAGGTAGTCGTCGCCGTTGAACTGCACCCGGGTCGCCCGGGCTTGACCGCGGGTCCAGGTGGCCGCCACGTCGGTTGCCCAGCCTGCCACCTGCCCGTCCCCGTAGGTGGTCGCCTCCAGGTTGATCCCGCCGCGGCTGCCGAACCGGGTCAGGTCGATGCTGTCGAACGCGTACTCCCGCGGGAGGCGGGCCTGGCCGGCCGCCATGAGCGCCACCTGGAAGTCGCGGTACACATCGGTGAAGCGCTGGGGATGGCCCAGTTCGGCCAGCACGGCGTCCACGCCCTGGGAGCCGTTGGCCGGGTTGGCCACCAGCCGGCGGATCACCTCACCGCCGCCGAAATGGTCGTGCAGGTAGAGCTGGAACAGGTACGCGATCCCGTAGTCGGCCAGGATCTGCCGATCGCCCTGGTCCCCCCAGGCGGTCAGGGAGTTCTCCGGATTGTCCAGGTACCAGTCCACGTGGCGATCGGGATGGCCGTACCCCACCAGGAACTCGGCGAAATCCGCGATCCCCTCGTCGATCCAGCTCTCCTCGTCGCTGTCGTAGTCGTCATGGATCAAGTGCTGGAACTCGTGGGCCAGGGTCCCGTCGTACAGGTGGGCGCGGCCCGTGCCGGGCACCCGGCGCCAGGGGGCGTCGTTGGGCCCCAGCCGCTGGGCCCAGTCGAAGGCGTCGATGGTGACGATGTTGCGGTCCATGTAGTACTCGTAGGCCGACGCGTAGAACCCGGCCACGTAGGAGGGATAGCTCGGGTCATAGTAGTTCTCGTCCTTGACGTTCTCTACCAGGATGATGTCCCGCGCCTTGCCGTCGGCGGCGGTGTAGTAGCCGTCGGGCACGTATCCCCATGCATCCAGAAGGGCCCCGGACCCGTCGTGCTGGTCCCAGGGACCAAAGAACGTTTCCTCCTTGGGCCGGATGTTGCTCTCGAACTCGTTGAGCAGGTAGGCCACCTGCTCGCCGGTGATGGCGACCATCTCGTTGCGCGGATCACCTGCGGGGAAGGCCAGATCTTCCGCGACCCAGACTTCCGCGTGCTCGCTGACGCCCCGGAGCACGAAGGTCGTGGGCACCAGCCTCCCCTGTGTCAGGTCCAGGGTGAAAAAGGTCCGCCGCGTTCCCGGGACCGGATCGTATGCGGCACTGGCAGACCGGATGCCCGGCTGGTCACCGCGTTCGGCTCCCACCACCTGGCCCTTGCGGGCCACAGGGAATTCCTTGTGCCGGACGGCGGGCCCGATGTCAACGGGTTCCGGCTCGGTGAAGCCGGTGGAACCGGCGGCAGCCGCGTCGCCGGCCGCAGGGGGCGATGCGTCCGGTGCGCCTGCCGCCAGCGCATGGCTGCCGGAGCCGGCCCCGGGCCATGCCACCAGGGCGGTCCCCATGACGGCAGCGGCCAGCGCCATCGCCAGCACCCGGCGGACCCGGCGATGACGGGAACGATGCATCACGCCACATCCCTCCTCTGGAACAGCCTGTCCGGGGGGAATGGTTTCGCCTTCCAGATGAGAGCTCCTTTCGCGAGACATGGCACGCATTGTCAATTCGGGTGCACAGCCACGCGGCGGGCGCCGGAACAGGGGGCTTCCCTGGCGTCGAGATTCGGCGCTACGCCCCCGCCGCCAGGATCGGAGCCCAGGATCGAAGCCCGACGGGCTCCCGGGCCATCGCGGAAGCCCGGAAGCCCGTCAGCGGTGCGCCGTGCCGGCGGCCCAGGGGAGCAGGGCGTCAGCGGTTGGGCAGGCTGCCGCCGCGGGCAGCGGGCCTGCGCAAGGGGAGCACCGGCCTGCCAAGGGCGGGCCGGCCGCCCGGGCCGGTGGGGGAGCCGGGCGGGCCCGAGGGCTGCGGGGCAGGCAAGCTGCTGCCTGCCGCCGCTCGCCAGCCCGCCCACGCCGGCATGACCACTCGCCCCAGGCTGGGACCGGGGGCATCGGAACGGGCCGGAGGTCTCCCCCGGTCCTCGGGCTGCAGGCCCGCCGGTGCAGGCGGGCGTCCCCCGGGCACGGGCGGTCCTTGCGCGGCTGCCGGAGAGCACCCCGCCGGGGTCCGGGAGGGGCGGCCCGATGACCGTAACACCCGCCGCCGGATCCTCCGGCTCGCTCTGCTCCGGCCCGAGGTAGCCTGGCGGGTGGTCCCCCCAGGGCCGGGCGGTTGATGGGCCGCGTCCGGGCCAGCAGCAGCCGGCGGTGTCATGGGCCGTGGCATGCTCGTCGGCATGGCAGCGGGAACCTGCTGCGGTCCACCCGCCCCATGGTCCGGAGCCGGGAGGGTTCCGTCCGGTGCTGCGGCACCGGCTCCCGCCCCCGCAGCCACCGGTCCACCGCAGGCGCCGGGTGCGGCAGGCGCAGGGGGCGCCGCCGGGGAGGGCCTGGCCCCTGGGGCTGCTGGCGCCCCGATGCCGGGCGGTGGGTTGTGCCCGGACGGGATCTGGAGCCGGCTGGGGGGGCGGCCGGAGGCATGCTGGGGTACCGGCAGGGACTCTTCCTCCCCCCTGGTGGTCGTGGACGGTGGCTGCCCACCCCCACCAAGACCTTTCTCGAGGCTTTCCTGCGGCGGGTGGGCAGGGAGCGGGGCCTCGGCCGGCGAGCCGGCCGAGCCGGGGGCAGCGTGGGCGACGTCCCCCGGGGTGGTGGCCGGGCCGGGGAAGGCGCGAGAGCCATCTCCCGGCACGGCCGCTGGGCTTGCCGAACCCTGGGTGATCGCCCCCGGCCCACCGGCCTGACTGGGGGTATCCTGGCTCACCGGCCCCACCGCGGCGGCCTGGCTGGAGGTACCCTGGGGGACCCTGGCCGGCGTGCCGCCTAGGCCCGGGTCACCCTGGGGGACCTCACCCGGTGCCACCGAGCCGCCTAGGCTCGAGGCACCCTTGGGGACCGCACCCGGTGCCACCGCCGGCCTGGTCGAACCCCCCCAGGCTTCCCCCCTGCCTTCCGCGGACCGGCCGCCGGGCAGGGTGCCGGGTCGGGTGCCGGGAAGGGCGGCGGCCGCAGCGGGGCCGGGTGCCGGCAGCGGCGGGCGCGGCTGCCGGGGCGGCAAGAGGGGCCGGGCGACCGCCGGGGGGAAGACCTGGTAGACTTCCAGGCCCGCCACCTGGATGGCTGGAGGAGCGTTCACGGCGTAACCCGAAGCCGGTGCCGGACTTGCGGGCTTCGCCGCCGGGCCGGGGCCAGGAACGGCGTCTGGTGCCGGGACCTGTGTCACGCCTCCGGGCCCCGGGGCCTCGGCGAGGCCGGAGCCGGGCAAGGACCCGGGCCGCGCCGCGACCGGGACCGGGGGCTGGGCGGTGCCCAGACACCACCGGCTGGCCGCCGCCGTCGCCGAGCCCAGGACGAACCCGGCCAGGCCGGCCAGGGCGGCCAGAACGGCGTACCCGGCGGGACCGGGGGGAAGGAAGCTGGGCCACCCCGGGCCGCCCGCCGCCCCTGGGGTCAAGGTGCCGGCGGCGGCCGTCCCCACAGGCCCTGAGACAGGCCCCGAGATGGCCGGCCCGCTGGCGGGAGGGTTGTTGCCGAGACCGGGGCCCGCCTCCCAGGCGCCCGTGATCCAGAGCAGCCCGGTGTGCGCGAGCCCAAAGAGGACGGCAGCGACCATGCCCAGGGCCACGGAGCGGGCCACCCGCCAGCGCGGGGACCGGTATCCGTCGCCGGTGCCCGGGGGAGCGGGCAGGGGTGACAAGGATCCCCGTTCGCTGGCGGGTGCGGGGGAGCGGTGCGGTGGGGCGGCGGGCGGGCTGCCGTGACCGGCTCCGGCATGGCGGGCAACAGGCCGCCGGAGGGGCCTCCGGGCCCGGGGTTCCGCCACCGGGCCGGGGGCGCTGGCCCCGGTGGTCCCCGTTCCCCGGGCGGCTCCCATCCGGGCAGGGCGCCCGCCGCCACGGCCCGGCAAGAGCCAGAGCAGGCCCGAGAGGATGACCGGCTGGGCCGGGGCGGGTACCTCGGCCCTGCCGGCCAGGGCCAGCATGATCCCGGTTCGCAACATGGTATAGGAAGCCGCCGCCGCGGGGGCGTCTTCCGGCCGCCGGGCCGACCCGGCTGCGTGGGCCAGCACCCAGGCTGCCAGGGTCACGGAAGCGGCCGCGTAAAGCCCAGGGGGCAGCCGGCGGGCCGGGTGGTCCGCCGGCAGGGCGGCAAACTCCCAGGGAGCGACGGCGGCGAGAGCCAGGACCAGGGCGCCGCCGTGCAGGATCCAGCGGAGCACCAGGGGCCGGGCGTCATCCTTCAGAACCTCCGTCCCGGCATCCTTCCCGGCCCGGGCGGCCAGGTCGCGTCCGGCCAGGTCGCCCGCGGCCAGGGCGGCCAGTACGGCCGCGGCCAGGACGGCCAGGCCCCGGGCCGGCCACAGACCCTGGCCCAGGGCCGGCAGGGCCATGCCCCCGCCCCAGCCCGCCCAGCCGGCTGCCACGGCCAAATAGCCGCCCAGGGCCACCAGGTGCGGCAACCAGCCCGGCCCCCGGCGGGCGGTTGCCTGCAGCCACCGGAGCAGCCCCTGCGCCGCGGGCTGCGCCAGGGGATGGTGCCCTGCCTGGGACCCGGCCGGCGGCCGCGTGCCGGGCCGGGCTTGCCCCAGCCCCGAAGACCGGGCGAGGGGAAGAACCTGGCGCAGGGGCCGGGGCGAAATTTGGTAGGGGACCTGCGGCCAGGGGTTGACCCCTTCCGCCAGCGGGGTTCGGCGGGGGTTGCCGGTGCCCTGGGGTCCGTTGTCGCCTTGCGCCCCGGCCTTGCCACCATGGCCTGCGGCGTCGCCGCCCGGCGCCCGGGGGCGAAGGGGCCACCGGCGCCGGAGCCCGCGCCCCGCCGCGGCCAGGGCCGAGGCGGCCATCCCCGCCGCCGGGGCGACAAGGCCCAGGAGCAGCAGCGGGTGCGGCGCGGGTTCGCCCGCGGGGTGGCGGACGGCGGCCGCCAGCGTGGCATACAGACCGGCCACCGTCAGGACGGTGCCCAGGGCGGCCCCCCAGGCCCACGGCTGCGGTCCGCCGCGGTGCGCCCCCCGGGGCGCCGGTTCGTCCGCCGGGCCGGGCAAGGTCCCCGAACCGGGCCGGTCCTGTCCGGTATCCGGGGTGGGCCTGTCCGGCCCATGCGGAAAGGGCCCGGCAGCCACCGGGACGGCGACCGGGACGGCGGCCTGGCGCTGGGCCACGGCTGCTGCCGCCGGAGGGACCGGCAGGGGCGGTATCATCATCAGGGGCGGCTCTTCCCCTGCGCCGCGGGCGGGGTCCCCTGGGGAGGGATCCGCCGCGGCACCGGGCCGGCGGGGGCCGGCGCCACCTGCCGGGCCGCGGACCGGCCGGCGGAAGGGGATGGGTCGACGGGACGCCATGACCAAGCCTCCTTCGTGGTGACCGGACCTGGCGGGAACCGGCGGGGCCGGGCGCGCGCAAACCCATGCGGTGCCTCATGATGCCGCGGGGGCCACGGGGCCTCAAGCCAGCCTATGCAGCAGCCGGGCAGGATATGGCGGGCCCCCGATTCGGCCGGCACCAATTTTTGCGAGCCGCGACGGGGCGGGAGGAAAAGGCGCGGCCGTCGGAAAGAAAGGACTCGATAAGAAAGGACTCGATGCCGCAAGCGGCCGTGAACGACAGGCGAAAGGGTGTGAGCTTCGTCGTGGCGGTCATCCTCCGCCTTGTTGCATGGGTCGTGCTATGGCTCGGCGGGCTGGCGGCCACCCGGGCGGTGGTCGAGCCGGCTGCCCGGCAGGGGGCTGAGGCCTTCCCGCAGCTGGCCTGGCCCGCCCTGGCCCTGGCCCTGCTGGGTGCGGCGGGAGCCTACGGGATCGTGGCGGCCGGCTGGGGCCGGTGGATGGACGGCCGCAGCTTCTGGCTGCGCCTGCCCCTGGCGCTGCTGTGGGCCGGGGGGGCGGCACTCCTGGTCCTGGCGGCCGTCAGCGCCCTGGCCCGGGTCGAACCCCTCACCGCCGGCCGGGTGACGGCTCCGGTCCTGCTGCTGGCCGTGCTCGGTTCCCGGCTGCTCTGGGTGGCAGGGCTGCTGGCGGCGCTGGCCGGTTCGACCCTGGGAGCCCGTCCCGCCGAGCGGCGGCGCCGGCTGGGCCCTGGCCGTTTGGGCCTGTGAGCGGACCGGGCGCAGTCCCGCGGCCGGGCTTGGCCATCGGGCGGGGACTTCAGTGGAGCCAGCGCACCCGCCACAGGGGCCAGAAGACCAGGACCGCCCGCCCGTCCAGCCGGTCTAGGGGTACCGGCCCGAAGGAGCGGCTGTCATAGCTGCTCGGCCGGTTGTCCCCCAGGACGAACACCGTTCCCGGTGGTACTTCCACCGGGGGCAGGTCCGAGCGGTCACCGTACACCACGTACGGCTCGTCGATGACGGTGCCGTCGCGGATCACCCGGCCGTCCTCCATGGCCACCGTGGAACCGGGGCCGGCCACCACGCGCTTGATGTACTCGCCGCCCGGCTGCTGGAGGGGGCGGAACACCACGATTTCCCCCGGGCGGGGCTGCCGCCAGCGGGCGCCCAGCTTCAGGACCAGGACCCGTTCGCCGTGGTGGAGGGTGGGCTCCATGGAGTGGCCCTGCACCACGAAGGATTCGGCCACGAAGGTGCGGATCACCAGGGCCAGCAGCAGGGACAGGGCCAGCGTTTGCAGGAGTTCCATGAGCACGCTTCCCAGTGCGCGAAATCGGACCATGAACAACGCTCCGTCGCAGGGACCGGACCCCGCGGAGATCCGGTCCCGGTTAATCCATTGGTATGACGCTCACTGCCGGGATCTTCCCTGGCGCCGCACCCGGGACCCGTACGCGGTGCTGGTGTCGGAGATCATGCTCCAGCAGACCCGGGTGGACACGGCCCTGCCCTATTACCTTCGCTTTCTCCAGCGATTCCCGTCGGCCTGCCACCTGGCGGCCGCGCCGGAGGAGGAGGTCCTTAAACTCTGGCAGGGCCTGGGCTATTACCGGCGGGCCCGCCAGCTGCACCGGGCGGCCCGGGTGCTGGTGGAGCGCTACGGGGGCCGGGTTCCTCCGGACTTCGAGGCGATCCGGTCCCTGCCCGGCGTGGGCGACTATACCGCCGGGGCGGTCTGCAGCATCGCCTTCGACCTCCCGGTGCCGGCCGTGGACGGCAACGCCCAGCGAGTCCTGGCCCGCCTGTTCGGTGTGGACGAACCGGCCGACCGGGCGGCGGGGCGCCGCCGGCTGGACGAGCTGGCGCGGCGGCTGGTCGAGGGACCGCGCCCCGGAGCCCTCAACCAGGCGGTGATGGAGCTGGGTTCCACCGTCTGCACGCCGCGCAAGCCGCGCTGTGACCGTTGCCCGCTGGCCGGCCTGTGCGTGGCCGGACGGTCGGGGCAGCCGGAGGCCTGGCCCGTGCGCCAGCGGGCTGTGCGCTGGGCCGAAGAGGACGTGGTGGTGGTGGGGTGCGTGCGGGGGGACCAGGTGGCGGTGATCCGCCGGCCGGAAGGGGGCCTTCTGGGCGGGCTCTGGGCCTTGCCCTACGCCCTGCGGCAGGAAGGGGAGACGTGGCTGCAGGCCCGGGACCGGCTGGGGGCGGCGCTGGCCGCCGAACTCGGGGAGCCCCTGCGCTGGTACCCTGACACCCTGCAGGGGCGGTGGGATTTCAGCCACCGGCGCTGGCACTGGCGGCTTTACCTGGCCTCGTCCGGTGGGGGTCCGGCCCCAGACCGGGCGGCGGGGGCGGGCGCTGCGGCGCCCCCGCACGGCGCGGCCCTGCCGGGCCATGCCGGTCAGGTGGCCGAAACGCCGGGGGCCTGGGCTTCAGGGCCGGTCCGGTGGGTCGACCTCGGACACCTGGACAGCCTGCCCATGGCTTCCCTGGACCGGAGGCTGCTGGAGCAAGCCGTGCAGGTTCTGGCAATGCTGCCCCAGGGGCAGGTGCCGGGGCTGCAGGGGCAGGTGACGGGGCTACAGGAGCAGGCGCCGGGGCAACGGTCCCGGCCGGAACCGCTGCCGGGCCGGGGCCGGACGGGGCCGGGCGGGGCCGGGGAGGCGGCGGGGGCGGCGGGGCAGGAATGAGCAACGCGGCAAGGCGGGGCGTGGTGCCCCGCCTTGCCGCACCGGGCTGCGTTCGTCCGGCAGCCGGGCAGCCGGGAACCGGCTCCCGTGGCTTACCAGAGCTCGCCTATCCGCCTGCGGACCTCGCCCTCTTCGGGGAACCGGCCCGTTTCCGCCTTGTTGTAGACCTCGCGGCCTCCGGCGGTGACGATGAACCGGCCACCCGAAGAGGGGACCAGGGTCAAGGAGGCTACCCGGTCCGGGTATGCTTCCAGGATCTCTTCCGCCACACGGGCGGCTCGCGGCAGGTACCCTCAAGAGGTGCAGTACTCGATGCGGACTTCGATGCGGTCGCTCATCCCGAACCTCCCCTTCACCCGGTCGCCGCATCCGGTTCGCGGTGGCCCCCGGCCACCGGCCGGGCGGCGCCACCGGACCTCTGCGGGCAGGCACCGGCGGCTGGCCGGCCGGTGCCCGTCCACCTTATGAATACATTACCACTTACCCCTCCGGCGGTCCCGGCCCCGGGCGACAAAACACCGGGCGACAAGACACCGGTGGAAGGTTCCGGGCCGGCCGGTTACAGGACCCCGGTCACAGGATGCGCTTGCCGAAGGCGGAGGCGATGAGCGCCACCGCCACCTCGGCGGTGCGGTTGTGCACGTCCCGGATGGGGTTGACCTCCACCACCTCCATGCCCGCCAGCAGGCGGGATTCGGCCACGATCTCCATGGCCAGGTGGGATTCCCGGTAGGTCAGCCCGCCTACCACCGGGGTGCCCACCCCCGGCGCCACGTCGGGGTCGACCACGTCCACATCGAAGCTGACGTACAGCCGCCGCACGCCGCGGCCCTGCAGGTGCTGCAGCGCGCGCCGGGTCACCTCCGCAATGCCCAGCTCGTCGATCTGCTGCATGGTGTAGGTGACGATGCCCGTCTGCCGCAGCTTCTCCCGTTCCCCGGGGTCCACGTCCCGCAGGCCGATCATCACCAGGCGGTCCGGGGGCAGGTAACGCGGGAGCCAGCGGGTGTGGGCCAGCAACTCCGGATCGCCCTTGCCGACGATGCACGCCACCGGCATGCCGTGCACGTTGCCGGAGGGCGTGGTGGCGGCGTCATTGAAGTCGGCGTGGGCGTCGAACCAGAGGACCCCCAGGTCGCCGGCCCCCGCGCTGAGGAAGCCGCCCACCGAACCGACGGCCAGGCTGTGGTCGCCACCCAGGACCAGGGGAACCCGGCCTTCGGTCACCATGCGCGCAACCCGCTGGGCCAGCAGCCGCCACACCGGCTCGATGGCCTCGATGTGCTTGAGGCGCGGGTTGGCCGCATCCAGGCTTTCGGCCACGGGCACCTCCAGGTTGCCCAGGTCCCGCACCTGCCGCCCCACCTGTCGCAGCGCCTCGGTCAGGCGGGCGTAGCGGATGGCGCTCGGACCCATGTCGGTACCGCGGCGGCTGCTGCCCAGGTCCATGGGAACCCCAAGGATCCCGACCTCCAAGGCGTCCATCTCCTTTCCCCGCAACCGTTCCCTTCCCTTGGGGCCGCAGGCATGAGCGGCTCGCGCACCCTGCGCCCCGTGCCGGGCACTGCGGCCGCCCGGCGCCCGGCAGGCGCCCTGCGCGCCGCGCTGTGCCCCGGGTACGGCGCACGGGCACCCGGCGGCACCCGCGACAGGCCCCGCCGCCCACGACAGGCCCGGTGCAGCGGACCGGCTCTCCTGCGCCCGAGACCCCGCGCCGCATGACGCGCGGCTCCGCGCGCACCAGCCCGTCCTGGGCCGCAGCCCCTTGTCCCGCCGTGGCCACCGGGCGCGGCCGCGCCATTCCCGGTGCGCCGCTCCCCCTGCGGCCATTATGGCATGTCCGGCCCGGGAGTCCCTCTTGCCCGCAGCTGCTCCCGCAGCAGGCGGGGCATCCTTTGCTTGACGGGACGGGCCGTTCCGATTCGTGCACGTTCGGCCGCGTTGCTGCGCCATCACCATCCCGGCGGAGGAGGTCGTGGCCATGGAGAACACGGGCGTCATGATCGTTCTGGGGCTTCTGGTGGTGGGGGGCCTGGCCTTCTGGGCCTTGAACCGGGCGGGCACCCGGGCCGGCCTGCCCGGCGACATCCCCTCCCGGCCCCGCCCGGCGGAGGGGCGGCCGGTCAACCCGCGGAAGCCCACGGTGGGCGGCGATACCTTCACGGCGGCGGACAACGTCCTGACCGGAGGGGACGAACCCGGCGAGCCCGGCGAGCCGGGTGAAGGGCGCCAGCAGGAGGCTCGTACGGGGAGCAGGGAGAACGGCCCGGCCGCCGAGGGGTCGCGCCAGGGTGACTGAACGGTGCGAAGTGCAGGGTGACGCGCCGGCCCGATACGGGGGGTTCCCCCCGTCTGCGCGCGGGGCCGCGGCAGCTGGCCGCGGCTACGACGGGGATTTGGCCGCCATCGGGTGCGGCCGTCCACCGTGGCCGGGCGGCCGCCTACCCTGGGCCGGCAGCCGCCGACCCTGCCCGGGCCCTGTGGCCCATCGGCGGCCGCGTCCCCGGGACTTCCCTCGGGGCGGGCCCCCACCGGCCGCTCCGGTCCGGGCCGCGAGGTACGCCGGGGCGTCCCTGCCATGACTTGCCGGCGTGAGGCGAAGGGCGACGGATCATATTACGACTGCCAGCCTCGGCAAAAAGGCACGGGCCTCGGGAGGAGGTGACAGGCCTTGGCTCGTGGTCAGCAGAGCAACCGGCATCTGGTCCCGGGTGCTTCACGGGCCCTGGATCAGTTCAAGTATGAGGTGGCGCGGGAGCTGGGCATCCAGATTCCTCCCGACGGGTACTGGGGTGACATGCCCACCCGGTTGACGGGTGCCGTCGGCGGCCACATGGTGCGCCGCATGATCGCCCTGGCGGAGCAGCAGCTGGCGCAGCGGGGCACCCTGCCGCCGGCCGACGCGACCCGCGGCGCCGCAGCGCCGGCCTTCGGGACGGCGAACTGGGCGGCCGGCCGGGCCGACGCCTTCCAGCCGGCCCCCCGGGTTTGACCAGCCGGCGGGTTCTCCGGCCCGGTGATCCTGCCGGCCGAGCCGGCCATCCGCCGCCGGCGGGGTCCTGCGGGCGGTAGAGCCCGTCACGGCTTGCGCCGGGCGGGATCCCGGCCGCTGCCCGGACGGGCGGCCCTGCAGCCCGAGGCAACGAGCGCCACCGGGCGAGGCGGGGGCCGGGGGCCGGTTCCACCGGCAACACGGCGATACCGGGAAGACCGGCGGTACGTGGGATCGGAAACAGGCTGCGGGCCTTGGCGACCATCGACCCGGCCTGGGCGGACGATCCGGCCTGCGGGCGGGGCGGCGGCAAGGCCCGTTTCCCCTTTCCAGCCTGTGCCCCTTCAAGCGTGGGGTGCCTGGGGTCTCAAGGTTGCAGAGTGTACCAGAGCCAGGAGGCGATGTAGGCCAGCTGGCCCGTCAGCACCAGCACGCCCAGCAGGACCAGCGCCACGCCGCTGGCCTGTTCCACCCGGCGGAGCAGGGGGCCGCCCCGGCGCAACCGGTCCGGCTGGAGGCGGTCGATCAGCACCGCCAGGGTGAAAAACGGGACGGCAAAGCCCGCGGTGAAAGCGGCAAGCAAGAGCATGCCCTGGGCAACGGTCCCCGTGGACGAAGCCAGCAGCAGGATGGACCCCAGCACCGGACCCACGCAGGGTGTCCAGCCCACGCCGAAGGCCGCACCCATCAGGGTTCCGGGCCAGAATCCGCCCGCGCCGGCGGCCGGCGCCTGCGCCCACGCCGGGCGCCACTCGCGCTGGAGCCACTGGAGCCGGATGACCCCCAGCATCTGCAGGCCAAAGAAGACGATCAGGACCCCCGCCACCTTCTCCAGCACGCTTTTGTACGCGATGAGCAGGGCTCCCGCCGCCGACAGGCTGGCCCCCGTGGCCATGAACACCAGTCCCAGCCCCAGGACGAACCCGGCCGCGCCGGCCAGGCGCCGGGAAGAAGGGTGTCGCAGGGCACCCGGCGCGGTTGCCGGCCCCGGCCGGCCAGTTCCTTGTGTTGACCCCGCCGTGCCACCCAGTAGGGCCAGATAGGCCGGGTAGAGCGGCCAGACGCACGGCGAGAAGAAGTAGGCCATCCCGGCCAGCAGGGCGATGCCCGCCGTCACCTGGGTTTCCGGACCCATGCTGCATCAGAGCCTCCTCCGCCAGAGGGACGCATGTCCCCTTCGGGCTTGGTGTGGCGCTTGACCTGGTCCGGGTCGGGCGGGCCCGGCCGGGCCGGGGCCGCCCGGATCGGCCGGCCTGCCGGCGGGACCGGCGCGGCAGGACCCGTTGGCCGCGGGTCCGGCCAGCCGCCGCATCACGCCGCCGGCCGGTCCAGGGCCCCCGCCTCCATGGCGATCCGCTTCAGCTCGGCGATGGCGTCCTGGACGTAGGCCGGCAGCCACAGGGCCCGGCAGGTCTCCTTGCTGGGCGTGACGGACCGCATGAAGAGGTACGTGCTCAAGAAGTCCACGTAGACGCGGCGACCGTCGGTGGTGCCCACCTCAAGGTACGACGTGTTGGGCGAAAGCTCGAACAGGAAGCGGAAGTTGGGCTGCTCGGCCTCGGGATCAACCCGGGGCTCGCCGAAGCGGGCCGCCAGGGCCTCCCGCAAGCGGGCCACCCGCGGGCCCAGCTGGCCGGCGGGCGCCTCGTCCACCAGCCGGTCGAAGGCCGTACCCGTCACCCGCCGCCGTTCCAGTTCCTCGATGGTCTGGCGGAACAGGGGCTGGTCCAGCCGGCCGACCACGTTCTCCATGCCCTTTCCTCCCTTCGGAAGCGGATTCGTCCCCTCCACCGCGAATTCTACCGCCCCGTAGGGCAGGGGGAAACCGCTGCGGGCCCGCCGGCAGCCGGTCAGGGGGCCGGCCCAGGAATCGTGTCCCAGCCGGTGCCTCAAGTGGTAACATGTTTTGCTGTGGCGCTGGAGGCGATGCCGCTGGTGATCCGGATTCCGGTGACGGCCTGGTGGTTTCCGCTGGCCGGCCTGGGGTGGGGGCTGGTACTTTACGGCCTCCCCCTGGTGCTGGGCCTTGCCCTTTCCCGGCTCCCAGGTCGCGGGGGAGGGCAGCCCGGGCCCCGCGGCAGGCCGCGCAGCTGGCCTGGCGGCACCACGGGCGGGCGGGGGCTGGCGGCCGGGTTCTTCACCTACCTGTTGCTCTCGAACTGGCTGGCGACCCTGGGGCTTGGCCTGGAGGGCCCCGGGTGGGGCCGGGGCCTGTGGCTCCAGGCCGCGTTTCTTGCCGCCTTCCTGATTCCAGCCTACGCCGGCTGGCTCCGGCCCGGCGGGCGGATGGGCCGGCGGGTCGGCTGGACCTGGGCTGCCGCCCTCGGCCTGGACGGAGCCGCGGGGGCCTGGGTGGTGCGCGCGGCCCTGGAGGCGGGCGGGCTCGCCGCCGCACCGGCCGCCGCCCTGGCGGCGGCCCGGCTGCTGCTCGCGTGGGGGCTGGGCCTTTTGCTGGCCGACGGCCGGCGGCCGCCGCGCCGCCAGCTCCTGGCGGGGGGCGTGGTGGCCGGCCTGCCCCCCCTGGTGACGGCAGTCCTCCCCGCCAGTGCGGGGCTGGTCGCCTGGAGCCTGGTGCTGCGGGCAGCGGCGGCCGGCCTGCTGCTCTCGGGGCTGGCCGGCGGGCGGCTGGTGCCGGGGGCGCGCCGCCTCCGCGGCGAAGCCCAGTGGGCCTTTGCCCTGGCCATGGCCACGGCCATGGCGGTGATGTTCGTCCTGGCCCAGTGGATGGCGCTTCCGCTGGGGCCCGGGGGTGCGGTCCTGCCCTGACCCTGGACTTCCCGGATTGAAACTCCCGGATGGCAAATCCCGGATTGCAAGTCCAGGGCTTGTGAAATCCATCACGAAACACAACAAGCCTCCGCGAGGAGGCTTGTTGTGTCTGGGGGATGCGTCACGGGGCGGTGCGGCCGCCCGCGAGAGGGGTGTACCGACAGCGGTGTTGCCCGCTTATCGGTTGCAACCGGGCCGGGTGTTGGGCCCGATTGCAAGTCTAAAATAGCAGCCTTGCAGAAAGCGGCCCAATCGGGCGCAGGTGGTATCTCTGCGTCGGGTGATGACCTGAGTGGCGGAGTTGCACCGCTGGCGCAGGACTGCAAGATGGGCGGCCCGCCCGGAAGGGCGGCTCAAGAGGAGCGGCCGGTGGAGGCATCCTATGGGAGCGCGCCCAACGGGAGCGGGCCTAACGGGCTGCGTGCGCACCGGCATGGATTGGGATCCCAGGATCCAGGGGGTGGGGCGGGCCTTGCTGGCGGGAACGACGGCGCTGCTCATCGGACTGGCCATTCTGGTGCTGCTGGGCGTGACCCACCAGGTACTGGACCGGATGCGGCTCAGCAAGACGGCGGCCCTGGTCCTTCTCGGCCTGATGATCGCGGGCACCTTCCTGCCGGAGGTGTCCCTGGGACCCCGGGTCAGCGTCGACCTGGGCGGGGCCCTGGTCCCGGCGGCCGTCGCCATCTATCTCCTGGTTACGGCCGACCATGCCTTCGAGCGCCGCCGGGCCCTGGTGGCATCCCTGTGGACGGCCGCGGCCGTCTACGCCAGCGACTGGTTCCTCCCCAGCGATCCGGGCGGCGGCCGCTGGTGGCTCATGGACCCCCTGTGGGCTCCGGTGGTGGTGGCGGCCGTCTTCGGATACCTGGCCGGGCGCTCGCGCCGGTCGGCCTTCATCGCCGCAACCCTGGGCGTGCTGCTGGTCGACCTGATCGGCGCGGTCACCGGCAGCCTCCGCGGGATCCCCGGCGCCTGGGCCAACCTGGGGGGCGGCGGGGTGCTGGATGCGGTGGTCCTGGCGGGCGTGGGTGCGGTCACCCTGGCGGAACTGGTCGGGGAGACGCGGGAGTGGCTGGCCCGCCGCGCGCCCTGGCGTCGCGGCGCGGCCCGGTCGGTCGCGCGCCCGCCGGTGGCGGAGGCCGGGCAGCCGGCGGCGCCCTCGGCTGCGGCCTCCTGGCTCCTGGCAGCACTGGCGGTGGGGGTGGTGGCCACCACCGCTTGGCTGGGGCCGCGGTTCCAGAACCCTGCCGGCGACGAGCTCTTCGATACCCACATGGAACTGCGCGAGATCGGGACGGAGCGGCTGCTTCTGGCTTCGGCCCGCATCATGATGGCCGGGGACATCTGGATCGACGCTGCCGACCGTTGGTACCGCATCGTCCGGGTGGACGGCCGCACGGCCTACGCCCGCGCCCTGCTCCCCCCCGCCGACGGGACCCTGGCCGGGGAGCCCGGTCTTCCCAACCTGGACAGCCTTGCCGCGCCGCCGCCCGCCCTCTTCTCCCCCTGGCGGCTCGCCCCGCCGGGAATGGTGCCCGATCCCTGGGGAGCCGTGCCGGGCGGGTCCGAACCAGGCCCGGTCGGCGCTGCGGCAGGCCTGGGCGGGTGGGGGCCCGGCCCCCGGCCGGGACCGGCCTCCCTGGCAGCGGCCCTGCCTCTGGGGGCCCTGTTCCAGAAGGTGGTCGACCCGGCCCCTGTGCGGCCCACTCCCCGGGGCGAGGGGCTCATCGGCATCTACCACACCCATAACGACGAGTCGTACATCCCGACCGACGGGACCCACAGCGTGGAGGGCCGCGGCGGCATCCACAAGGTGGGCGACGTTCTCGGGCGCGAGCTGGCCCAGCACGGCTTCCGGGTGGTGAAGTCCGAGGCGCTGCACCTGCCCCACGACCGGGGAGCCTACCGCCGCTCGCGGCGTACGGCCCTCAAGATGATGCCGAAGAACCCGCTGGTGCTTCTCGACGTGCACCGGGACGCCACGCCGCCCGAGTTCTACCGGGAGGTGGTGAAGGGCCAGCCGGTCACCCAGATCCGGCTGGTGGTCGGGCGGGAGAATCCCTTCCGCCGCACGAACCTGGCCTTTGCGCGCCGGCTCAAGGCCGAGGCCGACCGCAGCTTTCCCGGGCTGGTCAAGGGAATCTACTACGGCCGCGGCAACTACAACCAGGATCTGGGGCCCAGGACCCTGTTGCTGGAGGTCGGCGCCCATACCAACAGCCGGATCCGGGCGGAGCGGGGCGCCGCCATGTTTGCCACGGTTCTCGACCGGACCCTGGCCCGGCGCTCGCGCTAGCGCGTAAGCACCATAATAGGCATAGAAACGGGCGCCGTGCGGGCGAGGAGGTGGCGGTGGCTGATGAACAGGGGGCACGGATCCGGCCTGTTGGGTGTCGCCCTGGGCGGGGGCGGCCTGCGGGGCCTGGCCCACGTCGGGGTGATGCGGGCCCTCCAGGAAGCCGGCTACTCGCCGGACATCGTCACCGGCACCTCCAGCGGCGCCATCCTGGCCGCCCTCTGGGCTTGCGGCTGGAGCCCCGCCCAGATGGAAGACGTGGCCCGGCGCCTGCGGTCGGCCGAGCTCTACGATTCCAACCTCACCTGGGGTTCGGCGCTGGCCGTGCTGGCTCAGGTGCTGGGCTTGCGCTGGCGGCCCCGGCGGCCGGTTCCTCAGGGCATGCTGCAGGGCCAGAAGCTGGAGCGCCTCATCGGCCTCTGGACCCGCGGCATCCGGCTGGAGCAGCTGGAGCGGCCGGTGGCGATCATGGCGGCCGACGTGCGCTCGGGCCGGGCGGCGGTCTTCTGCCCGCCCGCCTACCGGGAACGGGTCGAACGGGCCATGCCCGGCGCCATCGTGCTGGACAAGGGGAGCCTGGCCGCGGCCGTTCGGGCCAGCACCGCCATTCCGGGGATTTTCGAACCCAAGCGCCTGGGACCGTACCTCCTGGTGGACGGTGCCGTCAAGGACAAGGTGCCGGCAGAGGCGGCCCGGGCCCTGGGCGCCCAGGTGGTCCTGGCGGTCGACGTGTCGGTGCGGCAGCGCCGCGAACCCGCGGGCCTGCTGGACTTTCTGGGGCAGGCCTTCGACCTCATGGCCCGGGACCTGGCAGCCTTCAAGCTGGAGCGGTTCGCCGACCTGGTGGTCCAGCCCGATCTGCCGGATGTGGAACTGACCGACCTGCACCGGGTGCCCGAGTGCATCGAGGCCGGTGCCCGGGCCCTCCGGGAGGCGCTGAAGGACCTGCAGCGGCTGCTGCACCCCGCCCCCGCCGACGCGGCGTCGGGGGAAGCGCTGACCTGACGTCCCGTTCACGGGCCTCATCACCCGTTCCCCGGAAGCCCGTTCCTCGCAAGCCGCCTGGCGCCGGCCGCAGGCGGACCTTGCCCCGCTACGCGGTCCCTTGCGCATTCCTGGCCTTTCCCTTACCCGGCGTACCACCCGCGTGGCCCGTTCTTCCGGACCCCTCCCTTGCCCGCACCCTCCCCGCTTCTTCTACCCCACCCGGGGCGCGCATAGCCTAGCCTGGGCCGGTCCCTGGCGCCCGGGCCGGTGGGGACCCGGCTGGGTCCGGCCGGGGGTCCGGCCCGGCATCCCTGGTTCCACCGGGACCGGGTGGGGGTGGACCTATGGTTGGACCAGGCCTCGCTTCCGGGCGCGGGCCGTCCCGGCCTGGCGGTGGTAACGGGGGTGCGGGGCGGTGGCCCTTCCGGGCCCGTTCGTCCGGCGCCGGCGGTGCGGTCCGGGCCCTTCGGGGCAAGCTGGCCCGGGTCCGGGGCGGCCCGGGCGGCCCTGGAGTCCCCACCCCCCCGCCAGCCCCAGGAGCGGCCCGGGCGGAGCAACACCGCCCGGCGCCCCGGCCGGGACGACGGCTGCCGCGGGTGATGCTGGCGGGCCTGGTGCTGGCCGGCGCCCTCCTCTGGGTGGGCGGGCACCAGGCCGGAGGGGGCTTGGCGGGGGCCGGTCCCGTCTGCGGCGAGCAGGAAGGGGCCCGCAGCGCCTACTGGCGGTTTGCCCGCTGGTGGCGATCGGTGGCGGGACTTGCCCTGCAGGGCGGGCAGGCGGTGGCCGCCTCCGGCGGCGACGTGCTGATCGTGATCGATATCGACCGGCGCCAGCTGACGGTTTACCGCGACGGGGTGCCGGTCAAGACCTTCCCGGTGGCCGCGGGCCGGCCCGGCGAGCCGTCGCCCGTGGGCGAGTGGCGGGTGACGGACATCGCCCACTGGCCGGGCGGCCCCTTTGGCGCCCGCTGGTTCGGCCTCAGCGCCCCCTGGGGGTCGTACGGGATCCACGGGACCAACAACCCCGGCTCCATCGGCACCTATGCCAGCCTCGGCTGCATCCGCATGTTCAACGAAGACGTGATGACCCTGGACGACCTGGTCCAGGTGGGGACCCCGGTCAAGATCACCGGCACCACCGAGGTCTACTACCGCCTGCCCGCCTACCGGCGGGGGGACGTGGGCCAGGATGTGGTGCTGCTGCAGCTGGCGCTGCGGGCCACGGGGTTCGACCCCGGGGTGGCCGACGGCGTCTACGGCGGTGTCACGGAGAAGGCCGTGGCCGAAGCGGAGTGGTGGTTCGGCCTCCACCCCGACGGCACGGCGGACATGGCCCTGCAGCGGCTGGTGGGTTTCCGGCCGTGACGCCTTCCGGCCGTCGCGGCTTCCGGCCGTAACGGCCGCGAAAGGCGCGGCCGGCCCGGGGCGGCCGGGAGATCGCCCTGCCATTCAGTGGCCGGCGGGACCGGTGCCGTAGGAGATCGCCGCCACCATCCTGCTGGGGAGCGGGGCGGAGGCTTGGGGCATCGCCGCCGCCATCTTGGTAGCGGGGCCAGAGCCGTAGGGAACGAGAGGACCGCGCACGGGGGGAGAGACCATGCCACCGCGGACGAACCGGCGCCAGACGCCTGGGGGGCCACCCGCCGGGCGGCAACGCTGGCAGCGCCTGGCCCTGGTGATCGGGGTGGCGGCCCTGCTGGTGGTAGCCGCCGGGGCCCTCGCCCTCTGGCGGCAGCGCCAGGGTGATCCCTGGGCCAGGTACCGTCCCGTCCCTCTGGACCCCGGTAAGACCTACGAGATTGTGCTCTGGGAGACGGAGATGCCCGTGGCCGTCCTGCCCGATCCCCTGCGGCTGCCCGGAGGACCCAGCCCCGAGCCCCGGGCCCCGGGCGCCGCAGGACCGGGGGGCGGCTTCAGCGCAGCCGGCGGTCCTGGAACCGGCTCGGCGGAACCGGTTCCGGCCCAGCCTCCCGCCGGACAAAACCCCGCCGGCGCGGCCGGCTCCCCCGGCCCGTCCGGCGCGGCGGGGCAGCCCGGCCCCACGGCGCCACCGGGAGCGGGCGAGTCCGGCTCTTCTCCTTCCTCCGAAGCCGGGCTAGGGGCGGGAGCCGAACCCGGCCGGCGGGGCGGCCCGCCGCCGGTTCCACCCCTTGCGGAGCCGGGTCCTTTCACCCACCGCGAGTACCTCCAGCAGGCCCTGGCGGCCTTCGCCCGCCAGTTCCCCAACATCCGGGTGCGGGTGGAGTGGATCCCTGCCTCCGAGGCGCAGGACCGCCTGCAGCGGGCCCTGGCCGACGGCAAGCCGCCCGACGTCTTCGGCGGGTGGGGCAGCGCCCTGCTGGTGCGCCACCCCCTCCAGGTGCCGCTGGACCCCTACCTCAGCCGGGCCGAGCGCCGCTGGTACAACCCCACGGCGCTGCTGCTCTACCAGGCGGACCGGCGCAGCTGGGTCTGGCCCCGCTGGGTGGCGCCCCACACCTGGTGGGTGGCTGCGGCCCGGCTGCGGGCGGCGGGACTCGACCCCAACGCGCTGCTGCTGGCGGGCTGGACGTATGCCGATGTCGATCGCCTGGCCGGGCTGGCGGGCCCGCCCTCAGCCGGTGATTCGGGCGCGGCCGGAGCGGGCGAGGCACCGGCAGGCCGGGCGCAGGGATCGCAGCCACCGGCATCGCAGCCGCCGGAACCCCCATCGCCGGGAGACCGGCCCGTCCTCACCCTGTGGGCAGCCCGGCCGGATCTGCCCCTGGAGCAGCTCCTGCGGGTACGCGGCCTGGCGGCGCCTCTAGCGCCCTCGGGCGCCGTGATCTGGGCGGGACCGGAGGGCCGGGCGGCTCTGGCGTGGCTGGAGCGGCTTCGGTCCCAGCAGCGGCTGCACGCCGTAGCAGGCGACGGGGTGGCGGAGTGGCTGGCCGAGGGCGACCTGGCGGGACCCGCCGGCGGGTTCACCCCGGCCCTGGCCCGCTGGCTGCTGGAGCGTTATGCCGGCCTGGTGCCGCGCCAGCCGGAGGAACCGGCCCCCCGGCCCGGGGTGGTGGCGGTGCCGCCTCTGGTGGCGGACCGCGGTAGCGGTACCTCCGCCGTCCCCGAGCGCTGGCCCGTTCCTCCGGCTCCGCGGGTCGATGCCGGCGGCCGCCTGGTGGGCGGCATCCCGGACCCGGCGGATCCCCGGCGCCTGGACCCGCTGGTTCCACCCGGCTTCGACGGGCTGGTGCTCTTGCCGCCGCCCGTTCCCGCAGGAGCGCCGCGGCCGGCCTTGCTGGAAACCGGGGGACTCATGGTCTTCCGGCAGAACCGGTACCGGGGCGACGATCACACGCAAGCGGCCGTCGAGCTGGCCCGGTTCCTCAGCCGCTGGCGCACCGACGTGCTCACCCGCCGGCTGCTGGCGGTACCGGCCGATGTCACCTCCCTGGCCGCCTGGCGGGCTACCAGCCCCCTGCCGGCGGTCTACCGGCAGCAGCTGGAGCACCTGGCGCTGGGCGTATGGAACCAGAACGCCCGGGGCCGCTGGCAGCGCATGGCCGTCACCTACCCCACAGCCCCCGGTGCGCCGGGGCCTGAGCACCGGGATGTGGCGCGGCAGGTTCGCCCGCCGCTGGCCGCCTTCTGGGCGGGCAAGGCCGGGGCGTCCCAGGTGATCCAGTCCTGGGGCGGGGCCGCGGCGCCCCAGGGGGACGGCAGCGGGGAGGACGATCGCGGGGAACCCGGCGAACCACCTTCCCGGCGCTGACGCTGCCAGAGCCGTGACGAGCCGACAGCCAAGGGTCTATAACAAGGGTCTCTAAAACGGCAAAACGGCACGGGTAAAACGGCATGGCCTATACAACGGGCGGGCTGCATCTCCCGGATGCGGTTCTCGATCCGGGCTGCGGGCCCTGGGGGTTGCCCCGTGCAGCGGGACGGGCGCCGCCGTGTCCGTGGGCCGTGTACATGCCGGGGGCCGGGGTGGTTTACAATGGGAAGGCGGCCGGGTTGATCCGGCCGGCGTGTGCGCCCGGGCCTGACCGCCTGGCGAAAGCGCCTGGCTCGACCACCTGGAGCGGGGCCCCGCCCAGGCCCGTTCCGGCCGCAGGTGACGCCTTGGACGCCCATCCCGGTGCCGGTGCCCCGGACGGCCGGCCCGAGCCGACGGTGCTGGAACAGCAGCTCCTCATCGCCCGCGCCAACCTGCGGGGGTATCTGATGCTGTTCTTGCGCTATGCCCGGGAGCGGGGCGATTCGCCGGAGTCCCTGGCCCGCTACCTGGGTGACCAGGTGGCCCAGACCTGGGGGCCCTTGCGGCGGTGCTCGGGCATCGAGTTTGCCCAGGCGCTGGCCCAGATGGTTACCGCGGGTGGCGACCGGGTGGTCACCGTCCGGGAGGAGGGCGGCATCGCCTGCCTCGAGCTGGAGCCGCCGCCCGAAGACGGCGACCTTCTGGCGGCCTTCGGGATCGACCGCGACCAGTGGCATGCCTTCTATTACGGCCAGTTCGAGCGCATCGCCACCCGCCTCGGCCTGCGCTGCGCCCACCAGCGGGAAGGCGACCTGCACCGCTTCTATTTCGCCCGCATCGCCCGCAACCCGGGCGGCCACCGGCCGCTCAGGGTGTGATGGGCAGAGCTCCCACTGGGCCCGCCCGTTCTTCCTCGCCACGGTAACCGTTGACTTCACCGGGCGCGGTGACCGTTGACGCCGGCCGGCGCCGCGGCATACCCTTACCGTGAACAACGATTAAACAGTTGTGGAATCGTGATACCGTTTTTTGATCTCGATCCTTGTGCTCTCGATTCCGGCCGCGCCCCGGCGACGACCCCGGGTGCGGACCGGGATGCCCGGCGGGAGGTGGCGGGATGGACGCCCTCAGGGAATCCACCTGGGCGGGAACCGGCGAGCCGGCCGGCGCGGAAGCGACCTGCGCCCGCTTCGAACCCCATGGAGACCAGGTGGCGGTCCTGCGCGCCCGCGTGACCGAGGTGGCCGGCCTGGCCGGCCTGTTTCAGGCGCTGGCCGACGAGACCCGCACCCGCATCCTGTACCTCTTGTCCCTGAGCGAGCTGTGCGTCTGCGACCTGGCGGCCGTTCTGGACCTGTCCCTGCCCGCCGTCTCCCACCACCTGCGGCTGCTCAAGGCCATGCGCCTGGTCAGGAGCCGGCGGGAGGGGCGCAACGTCTACTACTCCCTGGCCGACGACCACGTGCTGCGCCTCATCCAGGTAGCCCAGGAACACTACGCCGAGGAGCGGTGAGGATGGCGACCCCGGTGCGGCCGGCCCGGCTGCGGGCCTATACCCTGGAAGGGATGGATTGCGCCCGCTGCGCCCAGCGCATCGAAGAGGCGCTGCGGCGCGAACCGGGACTGGAAGGGGCCACCGTCAGCTACGCCACGGCCACCGTCCTGCTCCCGCCCGGCCAGGTGGACCGGGCCCGGGCCGTCATTGCCCGGGTCGAACCCGGCGCCCGCCTGCAGGCTCAAGAGGCCGGCGCCGCATCCCCCGGCCACCCGGCGGAGGAAGCGCCCGCACCGAGGGATCCCCACCAGCGAGCCCGGCAGGAACCGCGGGACACCGGAGCCGCGCGGCGGCTGGCCGGCCTTGCCGGGGCGGCCCTGGTCTTCCTGGCGGCGCTCGGGCTGGAGACGACGGAACCGGCAGGGATCCCTTCCTGGCTGCCCGGGGCCATGCTGCTGGCGGTCTACGCCGCCACGGGCTACGGCGTCATCGGGCAGGCGCTCCGCAACCTGCGGCACGGCCGGCTGTTCGATGAGAACTTCCTCATGACCCTGGCCACGGCCGGCGCCATCGCCATGGGCGAGCTGGCCGAAGCGGCCGCCGTCATGCTGTTTTACACCGCCGGCGAGTTCGTTCAGGACCTGGCCGTCCGGCGGTCGCGCCGGTCCATCCGGGCGCTGCTGGACCTGCGGCCCCGGCAGGCTCGGGTGCGGCGGGGTGGCCGGGTGGAGGTGGTGGACCCCGCCCAGGTGTCGGTGGGCGAAACCATCGTGGTGCGGCCTGGCGACCGCATCCCCCTGGACGGCCGCGTGGTGGAGGGGGAATCCTTCGTCGATGCCTCCGCCCTGACGGGCGAGCCGGTGCCGCGGCGGGTCGAACCCGGCGCCACCGTGCTGGCGGGCATGGTGAACGGTGACGGGGCGCTGGCCGTCCAGGTCAGCCGGCCCTACGCCGATTCCCAGGTAGCCCGCATCCTCTCGCTGGTCGAGGAGGCGGCGGCCCGCAAGGCCCCCACGGAGCGGTTCATCACCACCTTCGCCCGCTACTACACGCCGGCGGTGGTGGCGGCGGCTGCGCTGCTGGCCGTGGTGCCGCCGCTGGTTCTGCCCGGCGCCGCCTGGGACCTCTGGCTCCGTCGCGCCCTGGTGCTGCTCGTCATCGCCTGTCCCTGCGCCCTGGTGCTGTCGGTGCCGCTGGGGTACTTCGCCGGCCTGGGCGCAGCCTCGCGCCGCGGCATTCTGGTCAAGGGCGCCCACTTTCTGGACGCCCTAGCCCGGCTCGACACCATGGTGTGGGACAAGACCGGCACCCTCACCCGGGGCGAGTTCGAGGTGGTCGAGGTGGCCGGGGTTGCCGGCGCGCCGGTCCCGCCTGGCCGGATGCTGGAGCTGGCGGCCCACGCCGAACTCCACTCCGGCCATCCCATCGCCCGAGCCCTGGCCCGGGCGTACGGCCAGCCCCTGGACGGGAGGCGAGTAAGGGAGGCTTGGGAGCGGGCCGGTGGCGGGGTCCGGGCTCGGGTCGACGGGCATCTGGTGGTGGCGGGCAGCCCTCGCTTTTTGCGGGAGGAGGGGATCGCCGCGGACCTGACTCCCTGCCTGGCGCCGGAGGTCGGGGAGACGGCCGGTGCGCCCGCTACCCAGGGGACCACGGTGCTGGTGGCGGTGGACGGCCGCCTGGCGGGCCGGATCGTCATCGCCGACCGCCTCAAGCCGGGGGCGCCTGCGGCGGTGCGCAGCCTGCGCCGGCTGGGCGTCCGGCGCCAGGTCATGCTGACGGGGGATGCCCCGGCGGCCGCCCGGGCCGTGGCGGCCCAGCTGGGCCTCGATGAGGTCCGCGCCGGGCTTTTGCCGGAGGAGAAGGTCGCGGCTCTGGCCGCGCTGGAAGAGAGGCTGGAGCCGCCGGGCCGGGCCCCGGCGGGCGGCTGGCGGCGGCAGGGCAGCGGGGGTGGCCGCGGGCGCAGCTCCCGTCCGGCGGTCGCCTTTGCCGGTGACGGCATCAACGACGCGCCCGTGCTGACCCGGGCGACGGTGGGCGTGGCCATGGGCGGTTTGGGTTCGGATGCGGCCATCGAGGCCGCCGACGTGGTGATCATGGACGATGACCCCTCCCGCCTGGCGGAGGCGGTGAAGGTGGCGCGGGCCACCCGGCGGGTGGTGCAGCAGAACATCGTCCTGGCGCTGGCGGTCAAGGCGATTGTCGCCGGCCTGGGCGCCGGGGGCGTGGCCACCCTGTGGGAAGCCGTCTTTGCCGACGTGGGGGTGGCGCTGCTGGCCGTGCTCAACGCCACCCGGATCCTGCGGCGGTAGGTCCACAGGTGCTCGGTTCAAAAATCGTCGTTGACACGGGTCAGGTCCCGTGATAGCATCCGCCAGGAGCAAAAAACGCCCCTTTAAACTGGTCCCGTGAGGCCGGTAAGGAGCCATCCAGGGCGCGGTCGAACCGGCCGCCCGGCCGGGAGCCGCCCTGGCGGGCGCAAGCCCGCAGCCAGGTCCGGTGTCGAGCCGGCCGCGCCAGCTGCCACGACTTCTTGCCGGCGGGCAAGAAGTTTTTTTGTGCCTGCGGGACGGGGCGATCTGGAGGCGAGACCGTGAGGACCGGGACGACGCCCCACCCCGTGAGCCCCGTAGACCGGCTGCCGCGCCCCGGGAACGGCGGTGCTGCGGCCGGCAGGATCCACACCCTACCCCCTTTGGAGCCCCTGGCGCGGCCTCCGGCCGATCAGCCTGGTTCGCGGCCGGCCCCGCCGCCGGCTCCGGTCCGGCCGGGGCAGGTGGAACCGGCCGGGTCGCCGGTTCTTCCCCTTCCGCCGGCAGCCAGGGGGTCCAGGCCCCACGACCCGCCGCTGCCCCTCCGGCCTGCCCCGCCTGCCCGGCGCTCCTGCCGCTCCCTGACCGGCATCGCGCAGCTTTCCACTCCAGACCTGCTCCACCTGCTGTCCCGCGCCCTTGACCATTACGCCGCCCTCGTGGGCACCACCGGGGATACGGGGGTTGACCTTGCCGCCGCCGGCGCGGTGACCGGCTCCGCTACAGGGGCCCCCGACTCCCGGGGCGGGGACCGGGCCGGCACCGGCCATCAGCCGCCGTCCCTCCAGGGCCGCCGGGTCGTCACGGTGTTCTACGAGAACAGCACGCGCACCGCCCAGTCCTTCCACCTGGCCGCCCACAGGCTGGGCGTGGCGGCCTTCGACCTGCCGGTGAGCCGCAGCAGCGTCCAGAAGGGGGAGAGCCTGCGGGATACCCTGCGCACGTGCCAGGCGCTGGGGTTTGACGCCGTGATCCTGCGCCACCCCGTGACGGGAGCGGCCGCCTACGCGGCCTCGGTCCTGGACGTGCCCGTGATCAACGCCGGGGACGGCACCGGGGAGCACCCCACCCAGGCCCTGCTGGATGCCGTCACCATCCTCACCCGCAAGGGATGGCCGGCGGGGTTCAAGGTGGCCATCGTGGGTGACGTGCGCCACAGCCGGGTGGCGCGGTCGGCTGCCCTGCTGTTGTCCCGGCTGGGGGCCGAGGTGTGGCTCTGCGGGCCGCCGGGGCTGTTGCCTGCGGCCCCGCCCTGCCCGGGAGTGAAGCTCACGCCGAGCCGGGATGCGGCGCTGGACGGGGCGGACGTGGTCATGGCCCTGCGCATCCAGCGGGAGCGGCTGGCCGGGGTGGTGCCCGACCTGGGCGAGTACCGGCGCGCCTGGGGCATCGGTCCCCGGGAGCTGGAGCGCGCCCGGCCCGATGCCATCCTGATGCACCCCGGCCCGGTGAACCGCGGGGTCGAGCTGGATCCTGCCGTGATGGACGATCCCCGCTGCGTCATCGAGGACCAGGTGCGCTTCGGCGTGGCGGCGCGCATGGCCGTCCTGGAGTGGGCCCTCGATCCGGCCCTGCCGGATTCCAGCGCCGTCGCGGCGGCCGAACCGGCGGGCGCAGAACACCCGGCCGGTGCCGGGTTCGTTCCCGGGGGCGAGACCATGACCAGGGAGGAGGGCCACTGATGCGCCTCTGGATACGCGGCGGCCGGTTGATCGATCCCAGCCAGGGGCTGGACGGGCCGGGCGACCTGGTGATCGCCGGAGGGCGCATCGCCTACGCCGGCCCCCCCTTGCCCGGCGCCCCCGCGGCGGCCCGGGCCGCAAAGGGGTTTCCCGGTACGGGCGGCGGCGCCGCGGCCGGTGGTCCCGGCGAGCCGGATCCCGGCGGTGCCGGGCTGCAGGTTCTCGATGCCCGGGGGCTGTGGGTGGTGCCCGGGTTGATCGACCCCCACGTCCACCTGCGCACCCCCGGGGAGACCCACAAGGAGACGCTGGCCACAGGGGGAGCGGCCGCCGCGGCAGGGGGCTTCACCGCGGTGGCCTGCATGCCTAACACCCGCCCGCCCCTGGACGATGCCATCCGGGTGGAGTGGCTGGCCATGAAGGCGGCCGCCGAGGCAGCCGTGCGGGTCTACGTGGTCGCCGCCGCCACCCGCGGGCTCGCCGGGGACGAGCCCGCTCCCTACGCCGCCCTCAAGGCCGCGGGGGCCGTGGCGGTAAGCGACGACGGCCGGCCCATCGCCCGGGCGGGCGTGATGGCCCGGGTGCTGGAAGGGGCGGCGGCCGCCGGGCTGCCCGTGCTGGTCCACGCGGAAGAACCCGAACTCAGCGCCGGCGGCGCCATGCATGCGGGCGCCGTGGCGGCGGCCGCCGGGATGCCCGGCATCCCCGCCACGGCCGAAGCGGTGATGGTGGCCCGGGATCTTTTGCTGGCCGAACAGGCCGGGGCGCGCCTGCACGTGCTTCACGCCAGCGCGGCCGTGACCCTGGACCTGGTGCGGTGGGGCAAGGCGCGGGGCATCCCCGTGACCGTGGAGGTCACGCCCCACCACCTGCTGCTCTGTGACGAAGATGTGGCCGAGGCCGGGTTCCACCCCCACTGGAAGATGAACCCGCCCCTGCGCTCCCGCCGGGACCGGGAGGCCCTCCTGGAGGCGGTGGCCGACGGCACGGTGGACGCCATCGCCACGGACCACGCGCCGCACCACGGGATGGACAAGGATTGCCCCTTTCCCGAGGCCGCCTTTGGCGTGGTGGGCCTGGAGACGGCCCTGGG
Source organism: Thermaerobacter sp. PB12/4term (assembly GCF_003403315.2). Classification (NCBI taxonomy): domain Bacteria; kingdom Bacillati; phylum Bacillota; class Clostridia; order Eubacteriales; family Clostridiales Family XVII. Incertae Sedis; genus Thermaerobacter; species Thermaerobacter sp. PB12/4term. The sequence goes on along the minus strand of NZ_CP048407.1, from coordinate 2,440,486 downwards.
CCTTCTGCTCACCCACCTGGTGCCCCGCCCCCTGTCGCCCGCCCGGCTGGTGGAGCTCATGGCCGCAGGCCCGGCCCGCATCCTGGGCCTTCCGGGCGGCACCTTGCAGCCCGGGGTCCCCGCCGACGTCACCCTGATCGACCCGCAGCGGCGGTGGGTGGTCGATCCCGAGCAGTTCGCCAGCTTGGGCCGCAACACCCCCTTTGCCGGCTGGGCCCTGCGGGGCCGGGCCGTGTGCACCCTGGTCGGCGGGCGGGTGGTGTTCCGCCTGGACGGCGGGCCGGTGCCGGTGGCAGCCGGCGAAGCCGCGGCCCAGGGGGCCGCGGGGACCCAGGAGACGGCCGGGATTGTATAATGTTGAGGACTGTGTGTATATTTATGCAGTCTACAACGGGCACGTAATGAACGGGCCCAAAGGTGTGGGTTGTCTTGATGAATGGCCGGGACAAGGGTTTGTCAGGGCAAGGTGACCGTTCCAGGCGGAAGCCTGGAGCGCCGCCGGCGAAGGAGGGCGCACCTATGGAACCTGGAAGCCTGGGCCTACAGCAGGCAGGGGCGGCGGAGGCGAAGGGCGAGCCCGGTGCCCCCGGCTGCACTGCCAGAGTGGTGGTGCCGGCCCGGCTGGTGCTGGAAGACGGCACCCAGTGGTTCGGCCGGGTGGTGGTCGCCCCCGGCGGCGAGACCGCCGGCCCGTCCGGTCCGGATGCCGGAGGGACCGCCTGGGCCGTCACCGGCGAGGTGGTGTTCAACACCAGCATGACGGGGTACCAGGAGCTTTTGTCCGACCCCTCCTACGACGGCCAGATCGTGGTCCTCACCTACCCCCTGGTCGGGAATTACGGCGTCCATGAGGATGAAGACGAGTCGGCCGGTCCGCGGGTCACGGCGCTCATTGCCCGGGAGCTGTTCGACGCCGGCGCCGTTGGGTTGCATCCCCTGGCGGCTCATCTGGCCCGGTCCGGCGTGCCGGCCGCCGACGGCTTCGACACCCGGGCGCTCACCCTGCACCTGCGGCGCAGGGGGACGCTGCGGGGCGTGCTGACCACGGACCTGCGGGTTGCCACGGCCGAACTGGCGGCCCGGGCAGCGGACTGGACCCCGCCCACGGCCCTGACGGCGGGCACGCAGCAGGTCTACCGGGTCGAACCGGCGACCCCGGGCGCGGCGCCGGCCCCCGCACCGGTCCCTGCCCCGGCCCCGGCGGCCACCGCCGTGCCGGGATTGCCGGCGGGGACCGATTCTGCCGCGGGGCCGGTGACCGGGATGGCGGCAGCCATCGGGGCGGGAGCAGCCCCTGGGGCGGCGATCACCGGGGTGGGCGCGGCTGCCGGGGTCAAGCCGGCCGGTGCGGCCCCGGGCGGGACGGCCCGGGGCGTGGCGGCCGCGGCGACCGCCCCGCCCGCCCGCCGCGCCGGGTTCCTCCCCCCTCACGCCGTGCTGGTGGACTTCGGCGTCAAGCGCAACATCCTGCGCGCCCTGGTGTCCCAGGGGTGGCGGGTGACGGTGGTCCCCGCCCTCACCCCCGCGGGCGAGATCCTGGACCTGCGGCCCGATGCGGTGATCCTTTCCAACGGGCCGGGGGACCCGCGGGACCTGGGCGCGGTGCTGGGCACGGTCCGCCGGCTGGCAGAGGCGGTTCCCACCTTCGGCATCTGCCTGGGCCACCAGCTGCTGGGGCTGGCCTTCGGCGCCCGGGCTTACAAGCTGCCCTTCGGCCACCGCGGCGCCAACCACCCCGTGAAGGAGATCGCCGCGGCGGCCTGGCCGGGTTCCGGTCAGGGCGACGGGCGGGTGTTCATGACCTCCCAGAACCACGGCTATGCCCTGGACGCCGAATCCCTGGAGGCGGCGGGACTGGTGGTGACCCACATCAACGTCAACGACGGCACGGTGGAGGGCCTCTGCCACCCCCACCTGCGGGTGCGGGGCCTGCAGTTCCACCCCGAGGCTGCCCCCGGCCCGCGGGACGCGGCGCCGCTGCTGGCCGAGTTCTTACGCCGGGTAGGGCCTGTGCCGCCGCGGGCGGCGGCCGGGCGGGGCGAGCCCGTCCTGGTGGCGCGGGAAGGAGGGCTGGCCGGTGACTGACCCCCTACCGACCCACCCCCTGCCGGCAGCCCCCGTGCGGACCGCCTCGGCCGGCGCGGGCCGGGACCCGGGCCGGGCACCCGCGGCGGTGCGCAAGGTGCTGGTCATCGGCTCGGGGCCCATCATCATCGGCCAGGCGGCCGAGTTCGACTACTCCGGCACCCAGGCCTGCCGGGCCCTCAAGGAAGAGGGCCTGGAGGTGGTCCTGCTCAACTCCAACCCCGCCACGGTGATGACCGACCCCGGCACCGCCGACCGCATCTACGTGGAGCCCCTGACGGCCGAGTTCGCCGAGGCGGTGATCCGGCGCGAGCGGCCCGACGCCCTGCTGCCCACCCTGGGTGGGCAGGTGGGCCTCAATCTGGCCATGGAGCTGGTGCGGGCAGGGGTGCTGGAGCGCTATGGGGTCCAGCTGCTCGGGACGCCGCCCGAGGCGATCCAGCGGGCGGAAGACCGAGAGGCCTTCAAGGAGCTGATGCTGGCCATCGGCGAGCCGGTGCCCCAGAGCACCATCGTCCGCTCCTACGAGGAGGCCCTGGCCTTCGCCCGGCGGGTGGGCTTCCCCGTCATCGCCCGGCCCGGCTACACCCTGGGCGGCACCGGCGGCGGCATCGCCCGCAACGAGGCCGAGCTGGCGGCCCTGGTCGACCGCGGCCTGGCGGCCAGCCCCATCGGCCAGGTGCTGCTGGAAGAGAGCCTGCTGGGCTGGAAGGAGATCGAGTTCGAGGTCATCCGCGACGGGGCGGGCAACGCCATCGCCATCTGCAGCATGGAGAACGTGGACCCCGTGGGCGTCCACACCGGCGACAGCATCGTGGTGGCGCCGGCTCTCACCCTGACCGACCGGCAGCTGCAGCGGCTGCGCTCGGCCTCCCTGCGCATCGTCGGCGCCATCGGCGTGGAAGGGGGCTGCAACGTCCAGCTGGCCCTGCGGCCCGACGGGGCGGAGTACCGGGTCATCGAGGTGAACCCGCGGGTCAGCCGCTCCAGCGCCCTGGCCTCCAAGGCGACGGGCTACCCCATCGCCAAGGTGGCGGCCCGGGTGGCCCTGGGCCGGCGCTTGGACGAGATCCGCAACCCCATCACCGGCACCTCGGCCCTCTTCGAGCCGGCTCTGGATTACGTGGTGGTCAAGATCCCCCGCTGGCCCTTCGACAAGTTCGCCACCGCCGACCGGCGCCTGGGGACCCAGATGAAGGCCACGGGCGAGGTCATGGCCATCGACCGCAGCTTCGAGGGCGCCCTGCTCAAGGCGGTGCGCTCCCTGGAGATCGGGGTGGACGCCCTGGAGTGGCCCGAGGCGCGCCAGCTGGACGAACGGGCCCTGGAGGCGGCCATCCGGGAGGGCGACGACCGGCGCCTGTTCCTCCTGGCGGAGGCGCTGCGCGGGGGCCGCAGCGTGGAGGAGCTCCATGCCTGGACGGGCATCGACCGGTTCTTCCTGCACCGCATCGCCCGGGTGGTGGCGCTGGAGGAGCGGCTGCGGGACGCGGGGCGGCGGGCAGTTCCTGCCGCCGCCCCGGGCGCCGGGGCCCCGCCGGTCCCCCCGGACCTGCTCCTTGAGGCCAAGCGCCTGGGCCTGACCGACCGGCGCATCGCCGAGCTCGCGGGCTCGTCGGAAGAGGCGGTGCGGCAGGCGCGGCGGGCCGCCGGCCTGCGCCCCGGGTACAAGATGGTCGACACCTGTGCGGCCGAGTTCGAGGCGCTGACCCCCTACTTCTACTCCACCCACGGGGAGGCCGACGAAGCCGGCGAGCGCCGGGCGGCCGACGGCGACCGGCCGGTGGTGGTGGTGCTGGGCGCGGGGCCCATCCGTATCAGCCAGGGCATCGAGTTCGACTACAGCGCCGTCCACGCCGTGCGGACCCTGCGGGCCCTGGGCTACCGGGCGGTGATCGTCAACAACAACCCGGAGACGGTGAGCACCGACTTCGACACCGCGGACCGGCTCTACTTCGAGCCCCTGACCCCGGAAGACGTGCGCAACGTGCTGGACCTGGAGCAGCCCGTGGGGGTCCTGGCCCAGTTCGGCGGCCAGACGGCCGTCAACCTGGTGGCCCCCCTGGCGGCAGCGGGCGTGCCCATCCTGGGGACCGCCCCCGAGTCGGTGGACGTGGCGGAAAGCCGGGAGCGGTTCGACCAGTTGCTGGCCCGGCTGGGCCTCCAGCGGCCGCCGGGGGCGGCGGCCCGCTCGGTGGCGGAGGCCATGGCCGCGGCGGAGCGCATCGGCTACCCGGTGATCGTCCGGCCCTCTTACGTCCTGGGCGGGCGGGCCATGCAGGTGGCCTCCTCGCCGGAGGAACTGGCCGCCTACCTGGAAACGGCCGCCCGGGTGGCGGGCGACCGGCCCGTCTGGATCGACCGCTACATCGCCGGCATGGAGCTGGAGGTCGACGCGGTGGCCGACGGGGAGACGGTGGTGATCCCCGCGGTGATGCGCCACATCGAGCGGGCGGGGGTCCACTCCGGCGATTCCATCGCCGTGGTGCCCGCCCCCGGGGTGCCGGCGGCGGTGCTGGCCCAGGTGGAGGCCGCCACGGTGGCCCTGGCCCGGGCCCTGGAGGTGCGCGGGGTGATCAACCTGCAGTTCGTCTGGGACGGCCGGACGCTCTACGTGCTCGAGGTCAACCCCCGGGCCAGCCGCACGGTGCCCTTCATCACCAAGGCGACGGGCGTGCCCCTGGCGGAGCTGGCCACCCGGGCCGCCCTGGGCCAGCGCCTGGCCGGCCTGGGCTGGCGGACGGGCCTCCTGCCGCCGCCCGAGCACGTGGCGGTCAAGCTGCCGGTCTTCTCCTGGAACAAGCTGCCCGGGGTCGACCCCTCCCTGGGCCCGGAGATGCAGTCCACCGGCGAGGTGATGGGAATCGACGCGACCCTGGAAGGCGCCCTGGCCCGCGGCTTGCTGGCGGCGGGGATGAAGCTGCCCGACCCGGGGCAGGGGGTGCTGCTGACCGTGGCGGACCCGGACAAGCCGGCGGCGGTGGAACTGGCCCGGCGCCTGGCGGCGGCCGGTTACCGGCTCTACGCCACCCCCGGAACCGCGGCCGCCCTGGCGGCGGCGGGCCTGGAGGCCACGGTTTTGCCCAAGCTCTCGGCCGCCCCGCCGGACGAACCGGCCCCCGGCCCGTCCCGGACGCCGCTGCTGGATGCCCTGCGGGACGGCCGGGTGCGCCTGGTGATCAACACCCTGACCCAGGGCCGCGATCCCCAGCGGGACGGGTTCCGCATCCGGCGGGCGGCGGTGGAGCGGGGCATCCCCTGCCTGACCTCCCTGGATACCGCCGCGGCCCTGGTGGAGGTGCTGATGCACCAGCCCGACCGGCGGGCCCTGGCGGCCCAGGTCCGCGCCTTGCAGGACCTCAAGCCCGTGGCGGCCGGCGGGAACCGGCCCGGCGCCGGGGCGCCGGGGGCCACGGCGGGGCACGGCCCGGCGGTGGCCGGCGGCGGGGCGGGTGGCGGAGCGCACCGCGACGGGCGAGCGGGCCCCCAGGTCCCCGGGACGGTTCAGGCCTTCCGGGCGGGGAGGGAGCGGCGGTGAGCCGGGCTGCGGAACCATGCACAGGCCTCCAGGGCGGCGGGTTTTCTCCCTGCCGCGCCCTGGCCCGGGTGGTGGAGACCCGGTGGGTGGCGCCGGGCATCGCCATGACCACGCTGGCCGAGCCGGCCCTGGCCCGGCGGGTCGAGCCGCTGCAGTTCGTCCAGGTGCTGGTCCCCGCAGCCGGCTGGCCGCTCCCGGCCGGCAGCCCGCTGCCACCGGTGCCGGAGGCGGAGCCGGCGGGCGGGACCAGCGGCTTCGCTGGCGGCACTGGGGGCTCCGGGGGCACCGCCGGGGACCCCGGCGGTTCGAGGGCTTCGGGGCCCTCGGGGTACGCCGGGGAGACCGGCGGCCCCGGGCCGGGGATGCGGCCGCCCGTGGCGGCGGGCGGAATCGTGGGGCGCCCCTTCCTGGGTCGCCCCTTTTCCGTGGCCGGGGCCGACGCGGAAAGGGGCCGCATCACCCTGGTCTACCGGGTCATCGGGCCGGCCACCGCGGCCCTGGCCTCCCTGCCGCCGGGCGCCGGGCTCGTGGTGGTGGGGCCCCTGGGGCGGCCGGCTCCGGCGGGCTGGACGGCAGGCGGCCGGGCGGCGGCGGAGGCCTCAGCGGCAGCGGCCGGAACGGCAGCGGGGCCGGAGCCCGGGTGCAGGCCGGACGCCGCGGCGCCGTCGGACCCCCGGTGCACGCCAGGCACCGGAGCGCCGGCCGATCCGCGGCGCAGGCCGGGTGCCGCCAAGCCGGCCGAGCCCTGGTGCGAGCCGGCCACCCCGCAGCCAGCGGACCCCGGGCGCACACCGGGCACCGGAGCGCCCTCGGATCCCCGGTGCTGGCCGGGCGCCGCAGCGCCGCGCCCCCTGCTGCTGGTGGCGCCCGGCTGGCAGGTGCTGGCCCTGCGGCTCCTTGCCGCCCGGGCCCAGGCGGCTGGCGTGCCGGTGACGGTGGCCAGCGTGATCGAGCCCCGGCCCCCCCAGCCGCCGGTGCCGCCCCCGGGCCCGTTGCGCCGGGCACCGGTACCGGCCGGCGCCGGGGGCGATCCCGCAGCGGCGCTGGAGGCGGTGTGGAACGGGCTTTCGCCGGCGGCGCCGCCCCTCGCCTTCTGGGCCGGTTCCTCCGGCTTCTGGCCGGGTTCCTCCGGCGGGGAGGAGGCGGGAGGCGGCCGGACCTGGCTGGAGGCCTTGCGCGCCCATCCGGCCCTGGCCGGCGCGGCGGGCCCCGGCCGCGTGGTGGCGGCCGGCCCTGCCCCCTTCCTGCGCGGCGTGCAGGCAGCGCTGGAGGGCACGGCGGCGGAAGGCTTTCTCGTCGTCGACGCCTACATGCCCTGCGGGTACGGGGTGTGCCTGGGCTGCGCCGTGTCCCTGCACGGCCCCGCCGGGACCGTGCGGTACGCCCGGGCCTGCCGGGAAGGGCGCTGGTTTCCGGCGCGGGAGGTGATCTTGGGATGAACCCGGTTCCCTCCCTGGAAGTGCGCCTCGGCTCCCTGGTGCTGAAGAACCCGGTGGTCACCGCGGCGGGCACCTTCGGCTACGGCCGTGAGGCGGCCGAGTTCTACCCCCTGGACCGGCTGGGGGCGGTGACCGTCAAGGGGCTGAGTCTCGAACCCTGGCCCGGCAACCCGCCGCCCCGGGCGGTGGAAACGCCGGCGGGCCTTCTCAACGCCATCGGCCTGCAGAACCCGGGCGTGGACCACTTCGTCGCCCACGACCTGCCCTGGTTGCGCCGCCTGGCGGTACCGGTCATCGCCAACGTGGTGGGCCGGACGGCGGATGAGTACGCGGCCGTGGCCCGCCGGCTGGATGCCGCGGGCGTCGACGCCCTGGAGCTCAACCTCTCCTGCCCCAACATCAAGGCGGGAGGGCTCGAGTTCGGCCGGGATCCGGCCACGGCGGCGGCCCTGGTGCGCCAGGTGCGCCGGGTGACCCGGCGGCCCCTGCTGGTCAAGCTGTCGCCGGAGGGCGGCCGGCTCCTGGAGGTGGCCGCGGCGGTGATGGAGGCGGGGGCCGACGGGCTCTCGCTGATCAACACCCTGCGGGGCGCCGCCGTCGACGTGGACACGGAGCGGCCGGTGCTGGCCACGGTGGGGGGCGGGCTGTCGGGCCCGGCCATCCGGCCCGTCGCCGTGTACTGGATCTGGGAGGCGTACCGCCGGCTGCGGGTCCCCATTCTGGGTATGGGCGGCGTGGTGACGGGCCGGGACGCGGCCGAGCTTATGCTGGCGGGCGCGGCAGCGGTGGCCGTGGGCACGGCGGCCCTGGCCGACCCCCTGGCCCCGGTGCGGGTGCTGGACGAACTGGCGGCGATCCTGGCGGCCAGGGGCCTGGACGCGGCCCGGCTCACCGGCCGGGCCCACGGCCGCGGGCAGGAGGGAGCGGGATGATGGTCGAGGTGGCTCCGGCGGGGCGCCTGGTGGTGGCCCTGGACGTGGCCGACGCCGGGCGGGCGGAGGAGCTGGTCCGGCGCCTGGCCCCGTCGGGATGCGCGTTCAAGGTGGGCCTGGAGATGCTCTACGCCCTGGGGGCCGGCTGGATCGATCGCCTGGCCGGCCAGGGGCTGCGGGTTTTCGCCGACGCCAAGCTGCACGACATCCCCCACACCGTGTTCAGGGCCGCCCGCGCCCTGGCCGCCCGGGGCGCGTGGATGATCACCGTCCACACGGCGGGCGGGGCGGACATGGTGCGGGCGGCGGTGGAAGGGGCCGCTGAAGGGGCCGCCGCTGCCGGCTGCCCGCGCCCCCTCCTGGTGGGGGTGACGGTCCTCACCAGCCTGGACGAAGGGGCGCTGCGGGAGGCGGCGGGCACCGCCTTGCCCCTGGCCGCCGAGGTGGTGCGGCGGGCGGAACGGGCCCGGGCCTGGGGGCTTGACGGGATCGTCTGCGCGCCGGTGGACCTGGCGGCGGCCCGCCGGGTGCTGGGCCCGGGCATGGTGCTGGTGACACCCGGCATCCGTCCCTCGGGGGCGCCGGCGGCAGACCAGCGGCGGGTGGCCACACCGGGGGAGGCCGTGGCGGCGGGCGCCGACTACCTGGTGGTGGGGCGCCCGGTCACGGAAGCCGCCGATCCCCGGGCGGCCCTGGAGGCCATCGCCGCCGAGGTGGAGCGAGCCGGGGCCGGTGGACCGGCGGGCGCGGCCGGAGCCGCCGGCAACCCTGCACAAGACCCTACTGCGGGCGCTGCCGGGATGCCGGCGGGAATTGGGCCGGCCACCGACCGGGCGGCAACGAAGAGGTGAGCCAGGCATGACCGTGGAAGAGCCCAGGGCGTCCCGGCGTGGGGCGACCGGGGGCGAACGGGCCGGAGGCGGTGGATCGGCCGGAGACTCCGGTGCGGCGGGACGTGCCGGAGTGGCCGGCGGTATTGAAGCGCCCGCTGGTCTTCGGGTCGCAACCGCTGGCGACGGGCCGGCTGCCGGCGCTGCAACGCCCCGTGGCGGGCAGGCGGCCCATGCCTTTGAAGGGGTGGAGGGTCTCCCGCCGGATGGCGGCGCCGGGCCGGCGGGATGCTCGAGAGGCACCGCTGCTCCCCGGGTCCTTGCTCCGGCTGGGGCGGCCGGGGTGGCAGCGCTGCTTGAGCAGACGGGCGCCCACCGGCGGGGGCACTTCCGGCTGACCACCGGCCTGCACAGCGACGAGTTCTTCCTCCTGGCCCAGGCCTTTCAGTATCCCCAGGTCCTTGAAGCCATCGGGGCGGCCCTGGCGGAGGCGCTGAAGAACGTGCTGCCCGCGGGGGTGTCGGTGGGCGCCGTGGCCGGCCCGGCGGTGGGCGGGATCCTGCTGGCCCACGCCGTGGCCCGCTGCCTGCCCGCCCGCTCCCTCTTCGCGGAGAAGGAGCCGGGCGGCGGCATGGCCTTTAAGCGGGGCTTCGGCCTGGAGCCGGGCGAGCCGGTGGTGGTGGTGGAGGACGCGGTGACCACCGGCGGTTCGGTCCGCAAGACCATGGAGGCCGTCACGGCGGCCGGCGGCCGGGTGGTGGCCGTGGGGGCCGTGGTCGACCGCAGCGGCGGCGCCGTGAACTTCGGCGTGCCCTTCGCCGCCCTGCTGACCCGCTCCGTGGCCGCCTACCCGCCGGGCGACTGTCCCCTGTGCCGCCAGGGCGTTCCTCTGCAGGACCTGAAGCGTGGGTAGCGCGCCGGGGCGCCCCGGCGGCCTGGCTTGCGGGCGCGCCAGCGCCGGGCGGGACTGGCCAGCGCGCCGGCGCCAGGCCGGCCTGGCGGGCGGTCCAGCACCAGCAGAACGGGCTCCTGAATGGTTCCCCTGGTGTTACCCGCACCCATGTACCCCGGCGCAGCCGCATACCCCGGCGCGGCCGCAGCTGCGCGGCGGGACCGGCCTCTCCCGCCGGGGCGACCGGCCCTGGCGCGGCCACCCCGACGCCTGTCGACCCTCAGCCGGGCCTCAGGGGGCGTTCAGCCGCGCCTCAGTCCCGAGGGCGTAGCATGTAGGTGACGGAGGAACGGGGCCGTCCAGCTGCCGTGGAGGGTTCTCCGGTCCGCGGCAGCCGGCCCGCCGGCGGGCCGGAGCGGAGGGTGGCCGCCGGCGCCCTGCGCGGCAGGACCGGTCGGGACGCCTCGGGAGGTGGGTGCGATGGCCAGCCGGGTGGGGCGCAGAACGTCTCAGCTGGCCCTGGCTGGGGCCGTCCTGCTGATGGTTGCCCTTCTGGTCGCCGGCTGCGCCCAGGGTGCAGCGGGATCAGGCACGGGCGGGCCCGCACCTGACCGGACCGCAGAGCCGGCGGGTGCGGCCGGTAAGACCGGCACGCCATCACCCGGCTTCCCCCTGCCCTTGCCGGCTGCCTGGTACAGCGCAGGCGGGCTTTCGCTGCGGGTCGACGGCGTCAGCCTGGACAGCGGCCGGGTGGTGATCGATGTTACGGTGAAGAACACGGCCGGCGGCCAGCGGCTGCTGCTTCTGGGCGGTTGTGGCCCTTCCCAGGGCGCAGTGCTCACGCCGGGCCGGCGGTACGAGCTGTACTACCGCACCAGCAACGGCGACGACCTCACCCGCGGCATCCCGCCGGGCGCCACCCTGCAGGCGCAGGTGGTGCTGGCCTTCCGCACCGGCCTCCAGCCCGACCTGGCCCAGGTGACGGGCCTTGAGTTCCACCCCGGCTACGTGCTCGACCCCCTGGCGGGGAAGCTGACCTATCTGGAGATCCGGATCCCCGCCACGAACTGACCGGCGTCCCGCCCTGAAGGGCGCCCTGATCTGCCGGCGACCCGCCGGCCCAGGGCCTGCCGGCGGGTTCACCCGGACCACTGCGCGGCCACGGCCCGCACCGCGCGGCCTGCTGCCCGGATCGGGCTGGCAAGGCGGATCGATGCCGCGATCTTGATACTGCAATAATGCAGAAGTCATGCAGAGCGCCCGCGGTCAGGCTGGGCGCCCCAGGCCCACCGTTCCCGGCGGCCCCTGGGGCGCTTTCGGTGCTTCCAGCGCGGTTGACAGTGGCGACGGCCCGCGGGTAACCTTAGACCAGAACCAAATAAGGATAGATTCGCAAAAACATCCCCCTGGACGGTTGGTCCGCCATCGCCCACGGGGCCACGCCCGGAGGTGAGCTGGGTGGCCAAGGAACTGGTCGAACTGGGCCAGGAGTACAAGTACGGTTTCCGCGACCCCGAGAACTACGTGTTCAAGTCCCCCAAGGGCTTGACGCGGGAGATCGTCGAGAGCATCTCCCACTACAAGAACGAGCCGGACTGGATGCGGCAGATCCGGCTGCATGCCTTCGAGGTCTTCCAGAAAAAGCCCATGCCCACGTGGGGTCCCGACCTGTCGGGCCTGCGCTTTGAGGACATCCACTACTACATCAAGCCCGCCGAGCGCCAGGGGCGCAGCTGGGACGAGGTGCCGGAGTACATCAAGCGCACCTTCGACCGGCTGGGCATCCCCGAGGCGGAGCGCAAGTTCCTCGCCGGCGTCAGCGCCCAGTACGAGTCGGAGGTCGTCTACCACAGCATCCGGGAAGACCTGGAGAAGCAGGGCGTGATCTTCTGCGACACCGACACCGCGGTCAAGGAGTACCCCGACCTGGTGCGGGAGTACTTCGGCACGGTGGTGCCGGCGGAAGACAACAAGTTCGCCGCGCTCAACACCGCGGTGTGGTCCGGCGGCAGCTTCATCTACGTGCCGCCGGGCGTGCGGGTCGACATCCCGCTGCAGGCGTATTTCCGCATCAACGCCCAGAACATGGGCCAGTTCGAGCGGACCCTGATCATCGTGGACGAGGGGGCCTTCGTCCACTACGTGGAGGGCTGCACGGCGCCCATCTACTCCACCGACTCGCTGCACTCCGCGGTGGTGGAGATCATCGTCAAGAAGGGCGGCCGCTGCCGCTACACCACCATCCAGAACTGGTCCCACAACGTCTACAACCTGGTGACCAAGCGGGCCGTCGCCTATGAAGAGGCCACCATGGAGTGGGTCGACGGCAACATCGGCTCCAAGGTCACCATGAAGTACCCCAGCGTGTACCTGCTGGGCCGCGGCGCCAAGGCCGACATCCTGTCCATCGCCTTCGCCGGCCGGGGGCAGCACCAGGATGCCGGCAGCAAGGTGATCCACGCGGCTCCCGATACCTCGTCCACCGTGGTGTCCAAGGGCATCTGCAAGGACGGCGGCATCCAGAGCTACCGCGGCCTGGTCCAGGTGCACGAGGGGGCCGAGCGGGCCAAGGTCAACGTCCAGTGCGACGCGCTGATCCTGGACCCGTACTCCCGGACGGACACCTTCCCCTACATCGAGATCAACGAGGACAACGTCACCATCCAGCATGAGGCGACGGTGTCCAAGGTCAGCGAGGAGCAGCTCTTCTACCTGATGAGCCGCGGCATCGACGAGCAGACGGCGACCACCATGATCGTCAGCGGCTTCATCGAGCCCTTCACCAAGGAGCTGCCGATGGAGTACGCCATCGAGATGAACCGCCTGATCCAGCTGGAGATGGAAGGCTCCGTCGGCTGATGGGGTTCCTGGGGCCGGCGGTTGCGTCCGGTCGACCGGGCCTGCAGGTCCGGCCGGCCGCCGTCCGCTCCGCCACCGGTCCCACCGGGGCGGCCGGGCGTGACCGGGCGCCCCTGGGGGACGGGCGCGCTGCTGGGCAAGCCTGGAGGCCGGTCCCCGGGACGGGCGGCGCCGGCGGCGTGCCCCAGAGGTCCCGCTGCGCCGGGCGGCCTGGATTCTCCCGGGCGGCCGCCGGAAGGCGGCCCGCGGCGGCACGGCGCGCTGGCCGGCAGCGAGGCTCTGAACGAACCGGCAAGGCCGGTGGCCCGAGGGCCACCGGCCTTCGCGTGGAGGAGGGTGCATCCATGGCCTGGCGGCAGGTGGCGACCCGGGATCAGGTCCCGGCGGGAACGGGGCTGAAGGTCGAGATCGACGGCCATCCTGTGGCTGTCTGGCATACCGAAAGCGGCGAGTTCTTCGTGACCGATGATACATGCACCCATGCCCAGGCGTCCCTGAGCGAAGGGGGGCTGGAGGGTTACGTGTGCATCTGCCCGCGCCACGGGGCCCGGTTCGACGTGCGGACGGGGGCCGTGAGGGCCCTGCCGGCGGTGGTACCCCTGCGCACCTATACCGTGCGGGTCGACGGCGATGCCATCCTGATCGATTGGAAGGACTGACTTGCTGCGCAGCCGGGCCGCCGCCAGGCTGCGGCCCGGTGGCGGCCCCTGCTGCCGGCAGGCGGCATCCCTGGGGCCGGTCCAGGAAGGAGGTTGCACCCGGTGGGCGGAGCGGCCACCACCTCGCAGGGCACCGGCACGGGCCCGGGGGCCGCGGGTCCCGCAGGGCGGCTGGGGGCAGGGCGGCTCCAGGCGGGCCGGTTCGTCCAGGTGGCCTTCTTTGCCGCGGGAGCGACCCTGTTCAGCCTGGGGATCAACGGCTTTCTCGTGCCGGCGCGGCTGGGCGAGGGCGGCCTCAGCGGCGTCTCCTTGCTGTTGCACTACGCCACGGGCCTGCCCGTTTCGCTGCTTTACCTGCTGCTCAACATCCCCCTGTTCGTGTTCGGCTGGTGGGCCATCGGCCGGGCGTTCATCCTGCGGACGGGCCTGGCGACCCTGCTGGTCACGCTGGCCCTGCGGCTGACGGAGGGCGTGGCCTTCCGGGTGGACGAGCCCCTGCTGGCCAGCCTGTACGGCGGCGCCTTCATCGGCTCGGGCATCGGGCTCCTGTTCCGGGCCGGCGCCAGCAGCGGCGGGATCGACATCATCGCCCGGTTCCTCAAGGAGCGGTACGGGATCGGCATCGCCGAGACCTTCCTGGTGGCCGACAGCCTGGTGCTGGGAGCCTTTGCTCTCACCCTGGGCGCCGACACCGCCCTCTACTCCATCCTGGTGACCTTCCTGGGCGGCCGGGTGGCCGACGTGGTGCAGGAAGGGCCCTTGCGGGCCAAGAGCGCCTGGATCGTCACCAGCCGGCCCCAGGAGATCGCCCGGGTGGTGACCGTCCAGCTGGGGCGCGGGGCCACCATCTTGCGGGCCACGGGCGCCTGGACGGGCGAAGAGCGGGCGGTGGTGCTGGTCGTCCTCAACCGCCGGGAGCTGGCCCGGCTCAAGCAGCTGATCCGCGAGATGGACCCCCAGGCCTTCGTGGCGGTGACCGATGCGGCGGAGGTGCTGGGCGAGGGGTTCCCGGCGGCCTGGTCCTGAGAGGGTGCGACCGGATGCGCGGTGTGGCGCGCTGCTGCCCCGGGAAGCCATCGTTCCGCGGGGAAACCGCGGTTCCACGGTCTGGCACGGCCCGTCCTTATTCACCGAAGATGACGAAATCATTTCAAAAATGTTAAACTCCCCATATGAACACCTCCTCGACCCGGTTTCCGCACGGGCCTGATCGGGAGCCCGGCAGGGCGCAACCGGCAGGCCGGTCAAGCCCCAGCACGGCCGGGGATGCCCGCGGGCGGGGGCCGGGCGGCCCGTTACCTGTTGCACCTGGTCCTGCACCTGTTCCTGGACCTGAGGGCGAACCTGGGCCGGAACCTGCCGGCGGGAAAGAGCCGGCGGCATCACCGGCGGGAGCCCTGGCGGCAGGGAGGCCTTCCGGCGGCCGGGCGGCGGAGCCGGCGCCAGGTGCAGGGTCTTCGCCCGGCCGGGCCACGCAGGGCACGCCGGCTATGGGCGCGCCGGGTGTGGAAGCTCTGGCCCCGGCCTCACCCCCGGCTGAAAGCCACGGCGGAAGCCATGGCGGGCTGCGCGATCCCGCCCGGCCGGCGGGGCCCGGGCAGGGCCGCCACCTGCCGCCTGGCCTGCGCCTGCGGGCGGCGGGAGCCGTGATGCTCGCCCTTCTGGTGACGGGTCCCTTCTGGCGGCAGGCGGCGGGGGCGGCCGCCGGAGCGTGGGGCCCGGCTCCCGGAATCCTGGCCGGCGGGGCCGGCCAGGATTCCGGTGGCACGGCCGGCGCCGGCAGGCTGGCCGGCGGGCTGCTGGCAGGCGCCGGGGCCGGCCAGGGTCCGGGCGGGCCCGGCGCCGGCCCGGGCAGCCAGGGGCTGGCCGCACCCCCCGCCGCGCCGCCGCCGGGGGGCGCCGGCGCGGCGGGGCAGGCCGGGCCGGATTCGCGGCCCCCGGCCGCGAATCCGGCCCGGGAGGGCACCGGCCAGCACGACGCCTTCGCCCGTGCCGTGCAGCAGCTGCTCTACCGCCTGGAGCGGCTCGATCCGGCCCGCCTGGAGGGGGATCCGGCGGCCCTCGAGCTGGAACTGGCCACCCCCGAGATGCCCTTCGTCAACGTGCTGGTGCCGCGCCCGGTGCCGGCCGCGGCCCCGGCGCGGGTTCCGGGGCAGGCCGCCGCGGCGGGTTCCTCGACCGTTGACCCTCTTGGCGCCGGTACATCCGGCGCCGGTTCCGCCGGGCCGGGTTCCACCGGCGGGAGTCCGGGTGGCGGCGGGATCTCGGGCGGCGGCGGGACGGCCACCGGCGATGACGGCGACGCGGCGGGTGGGGCCACAACCGGCGGCCTCCGCCCCGGTGCGGCCGTCCTCCTGATCGCCTTCGGGCCCCGCTTCCCCGAAACGGTGGCGCACGTGATCGCCACCTGGACGGATCAGGGCACGGTCCACGTCCAGGTGCTGGACGAGCGGGAGCGCGCCGCGCCCGCTGCACTGCAACCCGCCGGGCAAGGGGCGGGTGGTGCGGCCGGTGTGGAACCGGGCGGGCAGGCACCTGCCCCGGGCGGGCAGGCTCCCCCTGCCCCTGGGACGCGCGGGCAGGCTCCCTCTATCTCCCAGCCGGCCGGGGCGGCGCAGGGCGCCGGGATGGACGGCCCGGCACCGGAGGAACGGCGGGTGCCGCCCGAGCCGCCGGTGCCCCGAATGGGTCCGGCCCCCGGGTCGGCCCCGCCGGCTCTCCTTGCCCCTGGTTCCGCGGGCCCGGGTTTTGGAGGGTGGGCATCGACCGGCACCGGGGAGCGGCCAGGGCCGGGATCCGGCCGGCCGGCAGCGGCCGAGCCCACCCCGTGGCAGGCACCGCCGGCCGGAGGAGGCTGGGGACTCGCCGCCCTCTTCAGGGACGGGTGGATTCTTCCCGGGGTCGACGGGCGGCCCCGGCTGGTGGTGGTGACGGAGCACCACCCGGCGGGCCGGGCCCCGTCCCTGCGCGTGACGCTGCTGGAACGATCGGGCGACCAGTGGGTGCCCGCGGGGTTCCTGGGACGGCCTGAACCGGCGGTGGCGCCGGCCGTGCCCCAGGGTGTGGTTGCCGGCGGTCCGCTGCTTTTCGGGAGGCCGTCCGGCGGTGGGCCGCAAAACGGATGGAGCCTGTTGCGGGGCGGCCCGGCGGGGGCCCCCGGCCGTCCGCAGCCCGGGGCCGGGCCGGAGGACGGCGCCGGGATCCTCATCCGGCAGGTCCGCATGGCCCCCGACGGCAGCTGGCTCGATCTCACCCTGAGTACCGGCGGCAGCCCCGTGCTGGTCACCCGGGACGGCCCGGCCCCCGGCCTGTGGGAGCAGCGCTGGATCTGGACGGGGGACGCCTACCGGCTGGCATGGAGCCGCCCGGTGGACCGGGCCTTGAGCGTGCTGGAAGCCTTTATTACCCTGGTAAGCCGGGGGCGGTGGGCGGAGGCCGCCGCCCTGGTGCGGCAGCAGGATGCCGCGGTGGCCGGCGCCGGCCGGGAACTGCTGGCCCAGCGGCCCCTGGGGCAGGGCTGGCGGGTGGAGGCGGTGGGGGGCAACTACGAGCGCGGCCCCCTGGTGGTCACCCGCAGCGACGGCGTGCGCATCACCGTCACCTTCGTGACAGAACCGGGCCCCGGCGGGCGGCTCGCCGTGCGCATCGCCGGGGTGGTGGCCCGGAGTCCCCAGCAGGCCGCCCCGTGACCAGGCCGGCCGCCGGGCATGGCCGCCGCCCGGCCCGGAACGCCGCCGCGGAGATCCGGTGCGAACCAGCCAACTGCGCACCAGCCAACTGCGAACCAAGGAGGCCCGCCCGTGGACATCGGTCTGATCGGCCTTCCCCAGGTGGGGAAGTCGTTGCTTTTCCGGCTGCTGGCCGGCGAGGGCCGGGGGGGTCCCGGCCAGGCGACGGTGGGCATGGCGTCCGTTCCCGACCCGCGCCTGGACCGCCTGGCAGCCCTCTACAAGCCCCGGAAGGTGACCCCCGCCGCCTTGCAGGTGACCGACATCCCCGGAGCCGTGCCGGGCGAGGACCGGGCGCGGTGGAACCGGTTCCTGGAAGCTGTGCGAGGGGCGGACGTGCTGGTCCACGTGATCCGCGCCTTCGGCGGCGGCTCCCTGCCCCACGTGCTGGGCGAGGTGGACCCCCTGCGGGATGCCCGCCTGATCCGCGACGAGCTGATCCTCACCGACCTGGCGACGGTGGAGAGTGCCCGCCAGCGGCTGGAGGCCACGCCGCCCCGCAAGCGCCGGCCCGACGACCAGGCCCTGCTGGAGCGGCTCCCGGAGATGCAGGCCTTGCTCGAACAGGAGCGGCCCCTGCGGGAGCTCTCCTGGACCGATGAGGACCTGCGCCTGGTCAAGGGCTTCGGCCTGCTCACCCTCAAACCCCTGGTGCTGGCCGTCAACGTGGACGAGGGCCAGCTGCAGCAGGGGACCTTCCCGGGCGAGGAAGCCCTGCGCCAGGCGGCCGCCCAGTGGGGCGAGCCCCTCATCACCTTCTGCGGTCCCGTGGAAGCCGAGATCGCCGAGCTGCCCGCCGGCGAGCGGGAGGCCTTCATGGGCGAGTACGGCATCGGCGAGCCGGGCGTGGCGCGCCTGGCCCGGGCGGCCTATGAGGCCAGCGGGCTGATCAGCTTCTTCACCGCCGGGGAGGAGGAGGTCCGGGCCTGGCCGATCCGCCGCGGGCTGACGGCCAAGCAGGCGGCCGGCAAGATCCACTCCGACATCGAGCGGGGGTTCATCCGGGCGGAGGTGGTCGCCTACGAGGACCTGATCCGCCTGGGATCCATGGCCGCCGTGCGGGAGGCGGGCCTGCTGCGCCTGGAGGGCCGGGACTACGTGGTCCAGGACGGGGACGTGATCCTGTTCCGGTTCAACGTCTGAGCGGGGGAATGGGGATGCGCGGCATCGTCACCTACGACCGGCGGGACCTGCGGGTGCTGCGGGACATGGGGCTCCTGCCCGGCGACGAGCGGACCGGGGCGGGGGAGGCGGGCGCCCCGAACCTGCCCTTCCCCCTCCACGTGTTCTACGAGATCAAGAGCGTGCTGGGCCGGGTCGAGCCGCCCCTCCCCGGGGCCCACAACATGATCAGCTGCTTCGGGGACAACCGGGCGGTGGAGGCCGATCCCGGCCTGGCGGCCGCCGGTCCCGATGGCCTGCGGGCGGTGCGGGGGACCCCCTACTTCGACTGGGACTGGGTTTGCCCCAGCGAACCAGCCTACCGCCGGTGGCTGCTGGAGCTGGTGGAGCGGGCCGCTGCGGCGGACATCGCGGGCCTGCGGCTGGACACGGTGAGCTTTCCCCGCGAAGGGTTCTGCCGCTGTCCCCGCTGCCGGGCGGCCCAAGCGGCCTCGGGGCTGGGTGAAGAGGACTGGCGGGCTGCCGTGATTGCCGGGTTCGTCCGGGAGGCCCTGGCCCGGGCTGGGGCAGGGCGGCCGCCGGCACCGCCCTCTGACCCGGGCCCGGGGTCCGGCCCGCGTCCCGGCCCGCGACAAGGCTACCGGGACCGGCAGGAGCCGGGGCGGGCGGCAGGGGGCGGTTCCGCTTCCGGTGCGGGCGGGATCCGGCCCGCACCGGCAGGCCGCAACGGAGGAACCCCGACGCCCTCGCGGCCCCTGCTCTCGCTGACCCTCTACCCGGATCCCTACGGCGACCACCAGTTCCGGCGCTTCGGCGTGGACGTGGCCCAGCTGGCCCCGCTGGTCGACTTCTTCGTGGTGCCCATCTATGATCTCCACTACAGCACCACGTACTGGGTCGAGTCATTGGCCTGGGGTTTCCGCGACCTTCTGGGCGACACGCCCTTTGTGGTCGAGCTGTACGCGCTCAATGTGGACCGCAAGGCCCTGCTCAAGGCGGCCCGGGTGGCCGATGCCTACGCCGACGGCATCCTCCTGGCCTACGAGCGCGCCCCCGAGGCCCTGGCCGTGCTGGAGGAACTGGGCCCCACGCCGGCCCGGAGCCGCCTCGGCTGAGCACCGGGCGCCGCCGGTGGCGTCCCGGGCGCTGCCGGTGGCGTCCCCGGCCCCCGGGGCCGCGGTCCACGCCCGTCGCGGGGAATGACGTCGCACGCCCCAGCAGCCTCTCGGGACCCCGGCCGCCAGGGGGCCGGGCCGTGCCCCGGCCCCCTTCCGCAACCCTCTTCGCCTCTCGGAGGCGGCCGGCTGCATCACCGCGGTGCGTCGCCGTACCCCCGCCCCGCGTCCCCGCCCCGTGCCGCCATCCTGCACCGCCATCCCGAACGGCGGCGATCCATGATGATGGGGCACGGCGCGTCCCTTACCGGGTCGATGTCGCCACCAGGCTGCCCGCCGCCGGCCGCGCCGCCTCACCCGGCGCAGGGCCATCCCCCGTCCCGCCGGCGCCGGCCGGACCGGCGTCTCCCGATTCCAGGCGGCGCAGGGCGCGGCTTCCCCAGAAGAGGGCGGCCAGCAGCAGCACCTCCACCGCGCCGTAGGGCAGCTGGGGATGGAGGCCGAACAAGAATCCCGCCAGCAGCGGGCCCGCCATCCGGCCGATGCTCTCGAAGGAGGCCTGGATACCCAGGGCGGTCCCCTGGCCCAGCTGGGTCCGGCGCGAGACCAGGGTGGTCAGGGGCGGGCGAATCAAGGCCAGGGCCACGCCCCACACCGCCACGGCCGCGCAGGCCTGCCAGACCCGCCCCGCCAGGAGGAGCAGGACAAAGGCCACGGCGCCGGCCAGGAATCCGGCGCTGGAGGTCCGCGTTTCCCCCCAGCGGCCCATGGCGCGGCCCACCACGGTGAACTGGATGATGGCCGAGGCGATGCCCATCACCGAGAAGGCCAGCTGGTTGGCCGATTCCGGAGCGCCCATCCGTTCGATCAGGTAATACCCCAGCATGGAGAAGACGCTGGAACCGGCCATGGCGGCCACCAGGACCAGCCAGTAGCACGGCGCCTCGGCGCTGGTGACGGCCAGCCGCAGGGCCCGGGTGAGGGGCGGGCGCCGGCCGGCGGTCGCGGCCCGGGGCCGGGGTGCGGGCAGCACGGCGATGGCCAGCAGGGCGGTCAGCAGGATGGCGAGGCCGCCTGCCAGGGCCAGGCCGGGAAAGCCGTAGCCCAGGGAGGTGATGGGCACCCCCAGAAGCGGGCCCAGGACGAAGCCCAGGTTGCTGGACCCGCCCATCAGGGCCAGGGAACTGCCCCGGCGTTCGGGCGGCGTCAGATCGGCCACCAGGGCCTGGGCGGCGGGGAACGTGGAAGCGGACAGCATGCCGCCCAGGAAGCGCACCAGGAGCAGCATCGCCACCGAGCGGGCGAAGGCCATGGCGACGAAGGACAGGCCGAAGCCGGTCATGCCCAGGATCAGCACGGGCTTGCGGCCGATCCGGTCGGAAAGGGACCCCCACACCGGGGCGAATAGGAACTGGGCCAGGGCGTAGAGGGAGACCATGAGCCCCATCTCCAGGCTGCTGGCGCCCAGTTCCCGGGCAAAATAGGGCAGCCCGGGCAGCACGATGCCGAAACCGGCCACCGTCAAGAACATCGTAAGCAGCAGGATGAAGAAGCCGTGCCGGGAGAGCTGCTCCTCCGCGGCGGGGCCGCCGCCGGCCGCCCCTACCTCCGTGCGGGGGGTCCCCCGGTGCGGCCGGGCCGTACCCGTTCGGGGCCGACCGGTCCCGAACGCGGGCCCCCCCGGCCGGCCCCGCCCGGCCGCAGGCTCCCCCTGCGACCTCCCGTTGCGCGAGAGGGGGCATCCACCGGGGACACCCGGGGCAGGGGCATCGCCGGCACCGGGACCGGCCGGCGGGGGTGTTCGATCCGGCATGGGTCAACCTCCAGAGCTCGCGGCAGGTTCCACCGGACGGATATTTCGGTGCTCAAACTATTGTAGCCGCGAAGACTCCGTGGACCAAGAGGCCGGTCCGAACCACCCCTCCAGCCGCTCCCGTTCGAATGCCAGCTTCCGGTCCCGAAATTCCCGGGAGGGCGAGGCCACTTCCACCCGCGGCGTGGGCCGGGCCAGGAACTGGCCGCCCACCAGGGTGGCCAGGCCGCCTCCCACCTCCAGGAAGCAGTAGCCCTCGCCGCGGTACGGCTCCGGCGGCGGGCTGCCCGTCAGCGCCGCCGCGATGTGGGCCGCCGCCACCACGGCCTCCCCCTCGGCGAAGACGCCCGCCTTGGGCAAGGGCTCGCCGTTGGCCATGGCGATCTGGGTGCAGTCGCCGATGGCGTACACCCGGGGGAAGCGGGTTTGCAGCGTGGCGGGGTCGACGGCGATCCACCCGCCCTCCGGTGCCAGCCCGGCGGCCACGGCCACCTCGGGGACCCGGTGGGGAGGGACGGCCAGCAGCAGGTCGTAGGGCTCGGACTCGCCCCCTTCGCGCACCAGGCGGCCCGGTTCGACCCGGACGAACCGGCGGTTCGGGTGGAAGTCGACCTGCCGCAGAGCCAGGCTGGACTCGATGGCCTGGCAGCCGGCAGGCCCCGCCACGGGCAGGGAGCCGGGCTGGGGCGTGAAGACGGCGATGGAGAAGTCCTGCCGGCCGGCGGGCGGCTGGCCCTGGGGGCCGCGGCCGCGGAGGGCCTCGTCGACCAGCAGGGCCGCCTCGTAGGGGGCCGGCGGGCACTTGTAGGGCACTCCCAGGATGGCGACCACCACCCGCCCGCCGGTCATGGTGGCCAGCCGGCGGCCGGCGGCCAGGGCGCCCTCCGGATCATACAAGTTGAAGGCGCCGGGGGCCTCGACCAGCCCTGGCACCAGGTCCGGCCGGGGCTGGGCGCCCAGGGCGACCACCAGGTAATCCCACTCCAGCCTGCGGCGGTCCCCGGACCCCGGCCCGCCCGCCGGTTCCACCTCCACCCAGCGCTCCTCGGGGGCGATGGCCGTGACGCGGGCCTGAAGGTAGCGAACGCCCCGGTCGTTGAGGGCATGCTTGGAGCGGGTGGCCTCGTCGGGCCGGGTCTTGCCCACCAGCAGCCAGATCTTGCGGAACCCCAGCCGGAAGGTGGGGTTGGGGTCGACCAGGACCACCTCGTCGGCCGGGTCCAGGCGGCGGCGCAGTTCCAGGGCCGCCTTGATACCGCCCCAGCCGCCGCCGGCGATCACCACGCGCCGGATAGCCACCTCGATCACCCCCGTTCAAAGGGCCGGTTCGATCCCCACCCCGGCCAGAAAGGCCCGCAGGTGCCGGCGCACCGCGTCGCCATCGGGCAGGGTGACCACCTCTTCCGCCAGCAACCGGGCGTCGGCGTAGCGCACGGCCCGGATCACCTGCTTGACCTCCGGCAGGGCGCGGGCGTGCATGCTGAGCTCGGTCATGCCGGCACCCAGCAGGAAGGGCGCCGCCAGGGGCTCGCCGCCCAGCTCGCCGCACACGCCGGCCCAGATGCCCGCCGCCTCGGCGGCGCGACCCACCTCCAGGATCAGGCGCAGCACCGCCGGGTGGAGGGGATCGTACAGCCCGGCCACCTGCCGGCTGGTCCGGTCGACGGCCAGGGTGTACTGGGTGAGGTCGTTGGTGCCGATGGAGAAGAAGTCCACGGCCCCGGCCAGGGTACGGGCCGCCAGGGCAGCCGCCGGCACCTCGATCATGATCCCCACTTCCACCGGGCCGTGGGCGACGCCTTGCCGCTCCAGGCCGGCCGACGCCTCCTGGACCGCCTGGCGCAGGCGCCGGACCTCCTCCAGGGTGGTCACCATGGGGAACATCACGCTGACCGGCCCCTCGGCGGCCGCCCGCAGCACGGCCCGCAGCTGGGCCTGCAGCAGGTCCGGCCGTTCCAGCCCCAGCCGTGCCCCGCGCCAGCCCAGGGCCGGGTTCATCTCCTCGGGCCAGTCGATGAAGGGCAGCCGCTTGTCGGCGCCCACGTCCAGGGTACGGAGCACCAGGCGGCGCCCGCCCAGGGCCCGCACCGCGGTCACGTAGGCCTGCCATTGCTCCTCCTCTCCCGGCGGCTCGGACCGGTCGAGGAACAGGAACTCAGTGCGGAAGAGGCCCACGCCCTCCGGGCCGAAGGGCTCCGCTGCGGCAATGTCCTCGGGCCTGCCGATGTTGACGGCCAGCTCCACCCGCCGGCCGTCGGGGGTGACGGCCGGCAGGTCCCGCAGGGCGGCCAGGGTCCGGGCCCGCCGGGCCTGCTCGGCCAGGGCCTGTTCTACCACCTGGCGGCGCTGGGGGCTGGGGTCGAGGACGACCCGGCCCGCCGTGCCGTCGACCACCACCGGCTGGCCGGGCCGAACCGCCGCCATGGCTCCGGCCGCGCCGGCCACCGCTGGTACCCCGGCGCCCCGGGCCAGGATCGCCACGTGGGAGGTGGCGCCGCCGGCTTCCGTCACGAGCCCCAGCACCTTTTCCCGGGGCCAGCGGGCGGTGTCCGACGGTACCAGATCGTGGGCCACGATGACGCTGGGCTCGTCCGGTGTCAGGTCCAAGGAAGCGCCCAGCAAGGCGGCCAGAAGCTGGCGCCCCACGTCCCGGATGTCGGTGGCCCGGCCCCGCAGGTACTCGTCGTCGAGTTGCTCGAGCATCCGGGCGAAGTCCTCGGTGGCGCGGGCCACGGCCGCTTCCGCCGTGCTGCCGCCGGCGATGGCCTGGCGCACCTGGCCGTCCAGTTCGGGGTCGTCGACCAGCAGCTGGTGGGCGGCGAAGATGGCCGCCTCGTCCTCCCCCGCCTGCTCCCGCGCCCGGGCGGCCAGCCGGTCCAGGTGCTCCCGCACCTGGCGCCGGGCCGCTTCCCACCGGGCCGTTTCCGCCTCCGGGTCGACGGGGCCCGCCGGCGGCGGCACCGTCAGGTCGGGCGGCCGGTAGACCCAGGCCGGGCCCAGCGCCAGCCCGGGCGCGGCGGCAATGCCCTCGATCACCCGCTCGCCTGGCGCCGGCGCACCGCCCGCCACGGCTCCAGCCGCCTGCGGGCCTTCACCGGGCGCCGCCGGGCCCGGCGTGGACGGATCGGGCGCGCCGGGGGGTTGGGGGGTAGCCGGTGTGGCCCGTTCGTCCTGCACGGGATCACGACCCTTCGCCGAAGTTGGTTTCCACCAGTTCCTTCAGGGCCGCCAGGGCGTCGGCCGCGTCCTCGCCCTCCGCCCGCAGGGTCAGGGTGGTGCCCTGGCGCGCCCCCAGGCTCAGGATGGCCATCATGCTCTTGGCGTTCACGGTCTTGCCGTTGGCCGTGACCTCGATCCGGCTGCGGAAGCGGCTGGCGGTCTGGACGAAAAGGGCCGCGGGACGGGCGTGCAGGCCCGTGGGATGCTGGATGGTGACGGTGACTTCCGCCATGGGAAACCCCTTTCCGGGGGCGGGGCCGCGGGCTGGACACCCTAACCCCTGAGGAGGGACTGCCGTGGTCGACCAGGCGCGGGGCCCGGCCGGGGCCTCCCGTAACGGCCCACCCCATGTGGTGATCCTGGGTGCGGGTTACGCCGGATTCGCCGTGGCCCGCGGGTTGCGGGCGGCCCCGGCGCGGGTAACCCTGGTCAACCCCTATCCGTATCACTACTTTACAACACTGCTGCACGAGCCTGTGGCGCGCCCGCGCCTGCGGGAGCGCATCGCCCTGCCCCTGGCACCTTACCTGCCCCCCAACGTGGCCCTGTGGCTGGGCCGGGCGGTAGCCGTCGATCCCGGGCGGCGGGCGGTGGATGTGGAAGACCGGGCCACCGGCGCCGTCCGCCGCCTGGAGGCCGATCTGCTGGTGGTGGCCGTGGGCAGCGAGCCCCTCTTCTTCGGCATCGCCGGGCTGGAGGAGCGCGCCTTGACGGTGCGCGACCTGTCTTCGGGCCCGGTCATCCGCAGCACGGTGGAGCAGCGCCTGGCGCGTTACGCCGCGGGTGATCTGGGCCCCGAAGGCCGGCGCATCGTCATCGGCGGGGGCGGCTACACCGGGGTCGAACTGGCCGCCGAGCTGGCCGAGGCGAGGGTCGACCTGGCCCGGGAGACGGGGGTGGCGCCGGGCGCCATCGAGATCTTCCTCGTGGAGGCGGCGCCGGCGTTGCTACCGGGGTTCGACCCGCCCCTGGTCCGCTACGTCACCCGCTTTCTGGAGAAGGCCGGGGTGCGGGTGATCACCGGCACGCCCATCCAGGAGGTCACCCCGCGCCACGTGGTGCTGGCCGACGGCCGGCGGCTGGAAGCGGGCACGGTGATCTGGACGGGAGGAGTCCGCGCCCACCGCCTGGTGGAACAGGCGGGCTTTGAGGTGGACCGGCGGGGCCGCGCGCTGGTGGGGCCGGACTTGCAGGCCCGCGGCTTCGCCGGCGTCTACCTGGCGGGAGACGCGGCGGCCTTCCCCGGCGAGGACGGCCGCCCCCTTCCGCCCACGGCCCAAGTGGCCCTGCAGCAGGGCGAGTATCTGGGGCGCGCGCTGGCGCGCCGCCTGCGCGGGCAGCCCGTGGAGCCCTTCACGCCCCACCTGCTGGGGACCGTGATCAGCCTGGGCCGCCGGGATGGGGTGGGTCTCTTGCGCAACGGGTACCGGGTCACGGGCCATGCGGCGCGGGTGCTGAAATCGGCCACCCTCTGGCGGTACCTGTACCGGATCGGGGGCGCCTCCCTGGTGGCGCGGGTGCTGGGCGGCATGCCGCTGCATCCCCTGGCGGGTTCCCGCCGGTGACGCGCGGCCGCCGGCCCGCGGGGGCGGCAGCCCGTGGGGACGGCCACCCATGGGGGAGCCGCTCGCGGGGGAGGGCCGCCGGTGATGCCGGTACGGTGCGCGGGGACCAAAAAAATGTGTAGTGCGCGGGTCGTGGGTGTGGTAAACTACGACCAGTTAGCCGTTCGGTAGGCCGGTCACGACGATCGGGCTTCACCGTCGCGACCTGGACCGGCGCGCGGGGCAGTGGGGGCCGGCACCCACTGGCCGGTAGCGGGGTCCTGGGAGCAATCCCGGCTAGCGAGTCTCACATCAGTACGGAGGTATCCGCGGTTTGACCGGGACAGTCAAGTGGTTCAATGCGGAGAAGGGTTACGGGTTCATCACCCGCGATGACGGCCAGGGCGACGTGTTCGTCCACTTCTCCGCGATCGTCGGAGCCGGTTACCGGACGCTGGAGGAGGGCCAGAAGGTCACCTTCGACGTAGTCGAGGGTGAGAAGGGCCCCAAGGCACAGAACGTCATCGTTCTGTAAGCTCCTGCACCGGAAAGCAGCGGGCGCCGCACCATGGTGCGGCGCCCTTTCTTTTTGGCAGGTTAGACACGAGCGGACGGGTACCCTTGGCTGGGGCGGGGGTGATGGGAATGGATGCTGGGCCGGCGGGCCGCCGCCAGGTAGCGGGGGGGCGGGCTGCGCCTCTTGGGGCTGTGTCCCCTGGCATGGAAGGGGCGACGCCGGTGGAACCCACCGGACAGCGGGCCCATGGGCGGGGCTTTTGGGCGACCCTGCTGGTCCTGGCCCTGCTGGCCGGCGTGACGGGGGCGGGGCGGCCGGCCGGGGCCGCCGCGGGCGGAGCCGGCTGGTTCGACCGCTATCCCTTGCCGCCCGGAAGCAAGCCCTGGGCCGTGGCCGTGGCGCCCGACGGTACGGTGTGGGTGACCCTGACTGGTTCCCGGCGCCTGGGCGGCCTGGACCCGGCGACCGGCCGCTGGCGGTTTGCCGACCTGCCCCGAGCGGTGCGCCAGCCGGCGCGCCTGGCCGCCGCCGCGGACGGCTCCCTGTGGCTCACCGACAACGACTTCGGACGGGATCCGGCCGCCACCGTCTGGCGGTTCGTCCCGAATGCGACAAGCGGGAGCGGCGGCCACTGGCAGGCCTACCCCCTGCCCTTTGCCGGCGCGGCTGCGGTGCTGCCGGCCGGCGATGCCGTCTGGCTGCTGCAGTTTCAGGGCAACCGGCTGGGCCGCCTCGACCCCGCCACCGGCCGCGTCGCCGTGGCCACCCTTCCCCTGCCGGACTACCCGTGGCCCTCCACCTGGGATCTGGCCCGGGACGAAGCCGGCCGCCTCTGGACCGTGAGCCCCCGCACCGGCACGGTGTACCGGTTTGACCCCCGCGACGGGACGTGGGCAACCTTTGCCCTTCCCCCCGATGTGGCGGGGCCTGCGGGGCTGGCGGTGACGCCCGGGGGGGAGGGCGTCTGGGTCACCGAGCACGGCGGCCGCACCATCGGCCGCCTCGACGCCACGACCCAGGCCTGGGTTCCCCTGCTCACGCCGCCGGCGCCCCCGGGCGAAGAGATCCAGGCCACCCGGCCCAACGACCTGGAGTGGGACGGGCAGGGGCGACTCTGGGCCGCCCTGCACACCGGCAACGCCCTGGCCCGCATCGACCCCGCCAGCAGCACGCTGGAGCTCTTCCAGCTGCCGGCTGCCGAGCCCCAGTCGTGGGTGCAGTGGCTCGCCCGCGGGCCGGACGGCGCCATCTGGTTTGCCGCTTACGGCCGGGATTACGTGGGCCGGGTCGACCCTCGCGCCTGGCCGGTGATCCAGCTGGCCGCTGGGGTGGAGGCGACCCATCTGGTGCCGGCCGGTACGGCGTCCGTCAACGCCACCCTGGTCCAGCCGGCCCGCGGCGAGACGGGCGGTCCCGCCTCCGGCCCCGTGACCTGGGAGGTGGCCGACCGGCCCCGGGGGTGGGAGACGGTGTGGGAAGAACGCGGCCCGGCGGCGGCCCGGCTGCGCTTGACCGTGCCCCGGGATGCGGAACCCGGCGTGTACGCCCTGGTGCTGGCGGCGCGGGTCAGCCCCGAGCGGGTGGTGACGCGGACGGTGCGGGTGCAGGTGGCGCCGCGGGCCGCTCTGCCCTGGCAGGCGCTGGGAGCCTTTGGCGCCATGGCGGGCGCGCTGGTGGTGGGGTGGCTGGGGGTGCTGGCTGGGATTCAGTCCCAGCGCCGGTCGAAACAGCCTCGCCCCTAGCGCCACCGGTGCCGTAGCCTCCCTCGCCGGCTCGATCGGGTGGGCCGCGGGGCGGGGCTGCCGGCCGGGGACTGCGGGCAGGGACCGCCGGGCGGGGACCGCGGGGTAGGGACCGCCGGACGGGCGGGATCGGTTATCCACCTGAGTCAATGCGGGCCATGGGATTCCCTCCCGATGGATGGCACCACGGCCGTTGTGCTATGCCCGAGTTGGGGCGGCCCTGCCGGCTACCGCGGCGACCGGTACCGGGTCCGGGTCGCGGCCTGGCACGCGCCCCCTCGGGGAGTGGCGGCAAGGTTCCGGCCGCCGGCCGAGCTCCGGCCGGCGACAGTCGCCGCGGCGAAACGGGACCTTGGCGCTAGCGGTGCTGCGCGAACCAGGCATGACGACGGCAGGAGGGAAGATCATGAACTGGAGGCGGCTGGTCCGAACGGCCTTTCTGGCGAGCCTCCTTGGAGGGGTCCTCGCAGCGGTGCTGGTGGCTTCCGGTGCCGGCGGCTGGACCCCGGCGGAGGCCCACGCGGCCCTGGTTGGGAGCTTTCCCGAGCCGGGGGCGCAGCTGCAGGAAGCGCCCCGGAAGATCGAGCTGATTTTCACCGAAGCGGTGGAACCAGAGTTTAGCGAACTGACGCTGACCCGGCAGGGTGGCGGGACCGTGGAACTGGGGCCCGTGGAAGCCGAAGGGGAGACCCTGCGCGCCGAGGTGCGGGGCTCCATGCCGGCCGGCCAGTACGTCCTGCATTATAAGGTGCTCTCCGAGGACGGTCATCCGGTGGAAGGGGACGTGACCTTCTCCGTGGTGGCCGCCGCCCCCTCGCCCGGGTCGGGCACGGCGGACCAGCAACCCGCGCCCCCGGCACCCGGCCCGGACGAACCCGGCGGGGCCACCACGCCGCCGGCCGGGGTGGAGCCGGCGCCGGCCCAGGACGGGAGTTCCCAGGCCTGGCTGTGGGCTGCGGTGGTGGCCTTGGTGGCCGTGGTGGCGGTCGGGTTGATGACGGTGCTCCGGCGCCCGCGGTAAGGGCGGGTGGTGGGCCGGACCGGCGCGGTTGCGTAGCCGGAAGGGGCCTTGGAGGCCTCAGCGTGGCCCTTGGAGCCTCAGGGTGGCCGGGTGATCGAAAGGCCGAATCCCAAGGAGATGCTGGATCCTGGATCTGAAGATCTGGCAGGAGCCCACGGGAAGGCCAGCGGGGCTGCTCCGAAAGCTCCGGCAGATCCAGCAAGCTCTGGCCAGCGGGAGGTTCGCGGGAGGGGTCGGGTTTGCCCGAACTGGCGGCGGGGATCGTGCGCTGGGTGGGCCTGCTGGGCTTGATGGGTCTGGCCGGTCCCGCCGTGCTGGACGGCTGGATCCTCCGTGGGGAGGTCGCCCCCATCGCCGGTCCGGGCCACTGGCGCCGCAGCCGGGCCCTCACCGTGGCGGGCGGGCTGGTGCTGGCGCTGGGGGCCCTGGTAGGTGCGCTAATAGCCGCCTGGGAGGTGACCGGGGGGCGACCGGAGATACTCTGTCGCTATTTTGTCGCGACCCGCACGGGCCGCGCCGCCCTGGTTCAGGCGGCGGTGGGGGTGGTGGGCGCGGCCCTGGCGACGGCGGGCTGGCCGCGGGCAGGCACCCCCCGGCGGTGGTGGATCCTGCCTGGCCTGGCGGGCGCCGGAGCGGTGGTCTGGAACAGCCACGCCGGCATCCGGGGCGGCAGCGCCTTGCTGGTCGACGGCGTCCACGTGGTGGCGGTGGCCTTTTGGATCGGCGGCCTGCTGCGCCTGGCTCTGCTGGACTGGCAGCGGCTCGGCCAGCTGGCGGTTCCATCTGCATCCGCCGCCGACGCTGCCACGCCCGCCGGCAACGCTCCCCTCCATCCCTCCGCTCCCGCGGATCAAGGGGTTCCCGCGGCCCTTGCCCTCCTGCCTCCGATGATCCGCCGCTTTTCCAACCTGGGCGCCCTGGCCGTGCTGCTCATTGCCACCAGCGGCATCCTGGCGGCCCGGCGCAACCTGTACGGGGCCGATGCCTTGCTCCGCAGCCCCTATGGCCAGGCCCTGCTGGTCAAGCTGCTGCTGGTCGCCGTGGTGCTGGCCATCGCGGCCGTGAACCTGTTTGCCCTGCGGCCGTGGCTGGAGCGGAGGGCCGCGGCGGGCCGCTCCGGCGAAGGCGGTGGGGCCGTCCTGGAGCCGGCCAGCGAGCCCCGGCGTGTGGCGGCCATCGTGCGGCGGCTGGTGCGGGCGGAGGCTCTGGCCGCCCTGGCGGTGCTGCTGGCATCGGGGATCCTGGCGGTGCTTCCGCCCGCCGACCGGCCCGCCGCGGCCACCGAGCCCGTTACCTGGCGGGTGGAGGTGGCCGGGGTGCCGGTGGAACTGGCCCTCGAGCCCGGGGGCCGGGGCGAGGTCACCCTCTCGGCCCGCTCCCTGGGCCAGGCCGCCCTGGCCCGTGGCGCCGTGCGCCTGGACATGCCGGAGCATCCCATGGGGCTTTACCAGGTCACCTTGAGTCCACCTGCCGGCCGCGCCACCGGGGCCCTGGAGGCCCGGGCCGTGTTGCCCATGCCGGGTGCCTGGCA
This sequence comes from Thermaerobacter sp. PB12/4term, assembly GCF_003403315.2. Lineage (NCBI taxonomy): Bacteria > Bacillati > Bacillota > Clostridia > Eubacteriales > Clostridiales Family XVII. Incertae Sedis > Thermaerobacter > Thermaerobacter sp. PB12/4term. Next base: position 2,409,900 of record NZ_CP048407.1, on the reverse strand, counting down.
GCTGAGCTGGACCCTGGCCCTGGAGGACGGCCGCCAGGAGACGGCGGTCACCACCTTCGAGGCGGCCGGGGCGCCCGGCAACCAGCGCCAGGGCCGGCTTAGCCTGCGGGCGGCTTACCAGTCCACCGCCGGGGCGGTGCAGGCGACGGTGGCACTGGCCGGCCTGCTGGAGGCCGCCGTCCTGGTGGTGCTGGGCTGGCGGCGCCTGTGGCCCATCCCCTTCGCCGCCGGCCTCATCGCCCTGGGCGCGGGTGCCTGGCTCCTGGGCCAGGTGGCCTGGATCGACGCCTACCCCACCACCGACGTTCCCAACCCCCTGCCCAGCACCCCGGCCGTCGTCGAGCGGGGGCGGCAGGTCTTTGCCACCCACTGCGCAGCCTGCCACGGCCCCGAGGGGCGCGGGGACGGGCCGGCGGCGGCCGGCATGCTGCCCCCGCCGGCCGACCTGACCGGTGTCCACACCCGCCAGCACACCGACGGCGACCTGTACTGGTGGATCACCCACGGCATCGACGGCACCGCCATGCCCGCTTTCGGCGACGTGCTCACGGAGGAGGAGCGCTGGGCGGTGATCCGGTTCATCCGGCAACTGGGCCGCTAGCCCGGCGGAAAGCGGGGGTGCGGCTCAGGCCGTGCGGCTCAGGCCGGTTCGTCCGGGCGGGCCAGGCTGAGGAAGAGCACGATCAGAGCGAAAGCCACCAGGGCCATGAAAGGAATGGTGATGAACCCGAACCAGTTGATCCAGGGGGTGAAGCAGGAGACGTCCACCCCGCAGACGGGGAGCCGCAGGCCGGGCACCTGTTCCTGCAAGTAGTGGAAGGCCGAGATCGACCCGCCGGCCACGCTCAGGGGTACGGCATAGGGGATGATGCGCCGGTCGTCCCGGAAGCTGGCCATGCCCAGAAGCAGCGCCTGGGGGTACATGAAGATCCGCTGCCACCAGCAGAGCTTGCAGGGGATGAACCCCAGGACCTCGCTGAAGTAGAGGCTCCCCAGGGTCGCCACCGTCGCGACCAGCCACGCCAGGTAAAGCCCGTATTCCCGGAAGAACCGGCGCAACGCCCCGCCCCCTTCCGGCCCGGCCCCCGCCTCCCGCCTCCGGACGGTCGGAGCCGTTATCGTTGCCGGCGCCAGCACCCGCCCTGCCCGGGTCAGGATCCACCCTGGGAACTCGTTCCCGCCGAGCCACCGCCGGCGCCGCTCGGCCCGTCGCGCTCGCCGCTGCTCCCCGCCTCGGCCAGGGCCTGGTCGACGGCGGCCTTGAGTCCCTCGAACGACCAGTTCTCCACGAACTTGCCGTTGACGAAGACCGACGGCGTGCCGCGCACGCCCGCCCGGACGGCGATGGCCCGGTCGGCGTCCACCTCGCCGGCGTACCGCCCGGACCGCAGGTCATCCAGCAGGCGCTGGGCGTCGATCCCGGGCACCGCCTGGCGTGCCACGTCCACCAGGAATTCCGGGGTTGCCCACTGCTGGTCTTCGGGCCCCTGCAGCTGCATCAGCCGGTCGATGAAGGCCCAGACGCCCTCCGGGGACTGGGCGTATACCGCCTCCATGGCCTGGGCCGCCGTATCGGAGTCGGGGCCGATGAAAGGATAGTTGATGAAGTAGAACCGGACCTTCCCCGTGTCGATGTAGGCTTCCTTGAACCGGGGAAACTCGTTCAGGGTGAACTCACGGCAATAGGGGCACTTGAAATCGGCAAACTCGACCACGGTGACCGGGGCGCTGGCGGAGCCCAGGGCCGGCTGCCGCTCCAGCTGGAACAGGTCCGCCGGGGCGGCTTGCCGGTCCGCCTGGCGGGTCGCGGCCACGGCCAGGGCCACGGCCAGGACGATCACGGCGGCCGTGCCCAGGGTGAGCCACCGGAGCCGGCGGCGCCGCGCTTCTGCCTCGCGCCGGGAGCGGCCGTAGCCACCGGACCCGGATCCCGGACGGCGAGGGGGACCGGAGCGGGTTCCCGCCTGGGACCCCCGGCCACCGGCCTGGGGCCCGGTTCCGGATGCTGGGGTCGACCTGGGGGGCACGATCTCCATCCTTTCCCTGTGCGGATCTGCCGCGGCCCCGGGACGGCAGGCCGCGGCGGGCCGGCCGGCCACCGGAAGGGCCGGGGCGCTAGTCCCATGGTAGCCGGAGCGGGGCTGTCTGGGAAGGCGGCAGAACCTCAGCGGCGCGCGCCCCACAGCAGCCAGGCCACCAGGCCGAGGCCCAGCCAGCCCAGCAAGGGATACAGGACCCGGACCAGGTGGGCAAAGCCGGCCTCCGCCACGGCCATCGCAAGGACGGCCGTGACCAGCACCGCCAGGCGGTAGGAACCGGAGCCCGGCACCCCCAGGCGGCTGGCCAGGCCGTAAAGGCTGCCGACGGCGGTGGTGAAGATCTCCGTCCACAACACCACCGCCAGCAGCGCCCGGAACCAGCCGGGCAGCCCTGCCGCCAGGTAGAGCACCGGGATCTCCCGGGTGGCAGAAGCAGGCATGTGGGCGAGCAGCGCCATGTGCAGCAGCAGGGCCAGGGCGGCCAGGCCCATCCCACCCGCCAGGCTGCCCAGCCGCCGGGCGCCGGGGGGAGCCGACGCTCCCAGGGGGACGAGCACGGGAAGCGCCAGCAGCAGGTTGAAGCCGGCGTAGAGGAGGGCGGCCACGAGCCAGTGGGGAGCGGGGGCGGCGGGCAGGGCGGCAGCCATGGGGGCCAGGGCGGCCAGAGCTGCCGGGCGTGCCGCCCGGAGGCCGTGCACCGCCACCATGATCACCACGCCCACCAGCAGGGGCACCACCGCGGTGTTGGCGGCCAGGACCCCGGGAAGCCCGTGCCAGACCGTCACCACGCAGAGGAACAGGAAGGTAGCCCGCCCCGCCCAGGGCGACCACCCCAGCTGCTCGGCGGTGACGGCGGCCGCTCCCGCGGTCATCACGCCGACGCCCAGGAACAGGGAGGCGGTCAGCAGCCCGTCCAGCAGGCTGCCGGCCCACGGGCCGGCGGTGGCGGCCAGGGCGTCCCGGTAGGAGCGGGCCCGGGTGCGGGCGCCCAGTTCCAGCCACCAGCTCCCGCCGGCGGCGAAGGCCACGGCCACCAGCACGATGCCCAGGCTGCCGGCCCATCCGTACAGGGTGAAAAAGGAGAGGATCTCCTGCCCGGAGGCGAAGCCGGCACCCACCACGGTGCCGATGAAGGTGGCGGCCACGGGCCAGGCGCCCGGCCCGGCAGCATCCCCCGGAGCCCGCGGCGACCCTGGGGATGGGGGCGGTTGCGTTCCCCCGGCAGGCGGCGTTCCCATCCCGGAGGCGAGGGGGGCTCCGGGGGGACGGGCCGGGACAGGACGGGGCTGGCGCGAGCCGGTGTTCATGGCAATCATTGGTATGCAGGCTGCGGAGCCGGTTAGGCCTCCCTGCCCGCCTGGGGCGCAGCCGGCGGTATGGCACCATCCGCGGCCGCGGCGCCGCTGCCGCCGGGCAGGGCCGCCCGGGGAGCCCAGGAAGCTGGCCAGCGGCCGCCGGGAAGGTTAAGATGATGAACACACGTGTGGCAACGCCTGCCGAGACTTACGGGCCGGGCAAGGACGGGAGGGCGCAAGCGGTGGCGCGCAAGCGGGTGTTCAGCGGCATTCGACCCACAGGCCAGATCCACCTGGGCAATTACCTGGGCGCCATCAAGAGCTGGATCAAGCTGCAGGACCGTTACGAGTGCATCTACGCCATCGTCGACTATCACGGCATGACGACGCCCTACGATCCGGCGGAGATGCGGGCCAACGTGCGGGAACTGCTGATCGACTACCTGGCCGCGGGGGTGGACCCCGAACGGTCCATCCTGATCGTCCAGTCGGCGCTGCCGGAGCACACGGAGCTGGCCTGGATTCTGGGCACGGTGACGCCCGTGTCCTGGCTGGAGCGGGTACCGACCTACAAGGAGAAGGTGGAGCAGCACCCGGACTACGTGCACCTGGGCCTGCTCTCCTACGGCGTGCTGATGGCCGCCGACATCGTCCTGTACAAGGCTGAGGTGGTGCCCGTGGGGGAGGACCAGCTGCCCCATCTGGAGCTGGCCCGGGAGATCGTGCGCCGGTTCCACCACCTGTTCGGGGTGCGGATCTTTCCCGAGCCCCAGGCGCTGGTCCAGGAAGATACGGCACGCATCATGAGCCTGACCGAGCCGGAGAAGAAGATGAGCAAGAGCCTGGGGCCCCGCAGCCTCATCGCCCTGGCGGATCCGCCCGAGGAGATCCGCGATAAGATCATGAAGGCGGTAACGGACACCGGGCCGGCCGGCGAGGAAATGAGCCCTGGGGTGGCCAACCTGTTCCACCTGCTGAAGTTGTTCGGTACGGAAGAGGAGTACGCCCAGCTGCGGGCGGAGTACGACGCGGGCACGCTGCGTTATGTGAACCTCAAGCGCACCCTGGCCGATGCCCTGATCCGCAGCCTGGAGCCCTTCCGCCGCCGGCGGGCCGAACTGGAGAACGACCCCGCCTACCTGGAGCGGGTCCTGCGGGAGGGCATCCGCCGCGCCCGGGTCATCGCCCGCCAGACCATCGAAGAAGTCAAGGCGGCGTGCGGGCTGATGCTGGACGAAACCAGCCTGTGGCAGGCGCCGGTTGGGACCGCCGCCGCTGGCGGCAAGGAGGGCGCCGGCACAGGCTGAACCCCGCCCCGGCGGCAAAGGGCGGGGAGGCCGGAGGGCGGCGCCTCGCCGTCTTCCTCTTCGGCGTCGCCCCGTCCTGCTCTGCCCTGCTGAAGTCCCTCAGCGGCCGCTGCTGCCCTCTCCGGGACGGGTGCCCGCCGCGCTGCCTCCGCTGCCTTCCCTTTCACCTCCGCCTCCCTGGCCCGCGCCTCCCCCGGTGCCGCCGGCTCCTTGACCGCTGCCGCCTCCGGCACCGGATGAGGCCATCATGGCCCGCATCATGGCGGCCATGTCGGCCTGGATGGCCGGATCCTTCAGAAGTTCCCGCATCACGTTGACCAGCCGGCGGCGGAGCTCCGGGTCGCCGGGAATCCCCTCCAGCAGGTCGACGGTGTTCTCCAGCATCTCCGGGCGTGTCTCGCGCCCGGTGGCCGTGGCCCGGGTAAGGGCGGCGTTGACCCGCAGAGCCTCCTCCCGGACGGAAGGTTCCTCCAGCAGGCGCCGCTGCTCGCGGACCATCTCTTCCAGGATGACCCGGCGGGCCTGGGGATCGGTGGCGATCACCTCGCCGCGACCGGCGGCAAACGCCTGCTGAACCTGCGGATCGTCGGCCAGCGAGGTCACCATTTGCCGGGTTCCACCGCTGCTGGGTTTGGTGGAGGGCAGGCTGCAGCCCCCGGCCAGGGCGGCCGCGGTCAGGAGGGCCGTGGCCGCCAGCAGTAGAGAACGGCGGCCCGGCCGGCTCCGCCTGAACCCCCCGGCCCGGACCGAACCAGAACCCGCAGGTCTTGCGCCGGGGGTCCCGAGTCGTGCCGCGCGCGGGTGGAAGACCGGCTCGGGTGCCTCTGGGGAACCCGTCGCTGCAGCTTCCTGTGGCTTTGGGGCCGGGTCCACCGCCCGGCCGGCATAGCGTGCAATGGAAGGATCCTGCACCGGACGCCACCTCCCTGGCACCGGCGCCCTTCTGGACATGCAGGGCCGGCGCACCTAGCATGGGCACCAGCCCGCCGGTTCTAACCGCCCCTGGGAAAAAGGCGCGGGCGGGCCGGAGCCTCCAGGCGTCCGGCCCGCCCGCGGGCGGCAGGCGGCCCCGGTTGGGCCTCCTGCCGTTGCCGGCGATGGTCCTGTCCCGGGCTGGTTCGATTACCGCTCGATGGGCGCCCGCACCAGGTTGCCCCACTCGGTCCACGAGCCGTCGTAGTTGCGGACGCTGTCGAAGCCCAGGAGGTACTTCAGGGCAAACCAGGTGTGAGACGACCGCTCGCCGATGCGGCAGTACACGATGACGTCGTCGTCCGGCTTGAGACCCTGTTCCTCCAGATAGATCTTGCGCAGCTGGTCGGCGGACTTGAAGGTGCCGTCGGGGTTGACCGCCTTGGCCCAGGGCACGTTCTTGGCGCCCTTGATGTGGCCGCCCCGCTGGGCGCCCTCCTGGGGGTAGTTCTCCATGTGCAGCAGCTTGCCGGAGTACTCATCGGGCGAGCGCACGTCGATGAGCGGCTTGCCGAATTCGATGTGGCGCAGCACGTCTTCCTTGAAGGCGCGGATGTAGGGGTCGTAGCGGGTGACCGCCTTGTAGTTGGTCTTGGGGAAGGTGGGCACTTCCTTGGTCAGCGGCCGGCCCTCCGCCTCCCACTTGGCGCGGCCGCCGTCCATGATCTTCAGGTTCTTGTGGCCGAAGAGCTGGAAGACCCAGAAGGCGTAGGCTGCCCACCAGTTGTTCTTGTCCCCGTAGAAGATCACCGTGGTGTCGTTGTCGATGCCCTTCTCCGACATCAGCCGGGCGAACTGCTCGGGCGAGAGGTAATCGCGCACCACGGGGTCCTGCAGGTCGGTCTGCCAGTCGATCTTGACGGCCCCCGGGATGTGGCCGACCTCGTAGAGGGTCACGTCCTCGTCGGACTCCACGAGGCGGTACTTGGTGCTGTTGGGGTCGGCCAGCTCGTCCAGGTGCTCGGCCACCCACTGGGTGCTGACCAGGACCTCGGGGTGGGCGTAGCCCCGCTCCTGGAAGACCTTTTCCACGGCCTCGGCCACGGGAATCCCTCCTCGGGAAAGATGAGTTAGCTAAGGGGAATTGTAAGGTAATAAAACCCGGTACAGCAACCAGTCTTTCCGTACCGGCCCGGATCCACCGGCCCCCCATGGAACTCCCGCCGCGCATGATACATTAGTTAGGTAACCGCCTGGGAGGGACGCAACCGTGGAATGGGACCGGGAGACGCTGATCCAGATCCTGATCGAGGAGGCCCGCAACCCGCGGATGCGCGGGCGGCTGGACGACGCCGACGTGACGGTGTCGGGCGGCAACCCGGGTTGCGGCGACGTGGTGCACATCTACCTCATGGGCACGGGCGACGGCCACGGCATCGCCGGGGTGAAGTTCGAAGGCAGCGGCTGCAACGTCAGCCAGGCGGCGGCCTCCATGCTGCTGCAGAAGGTGGTCGACGACGGCCTCACCATGGACCAGGTCCTCCACCTGCGCGGGGAAGACATGAAGCAGTTCGTCGGCGAATCGGCGCTGGCTACCCGGCCCCGCTGCGCCACCCTGGCCCTGAGCACGCTGAAAGAGGCTGTTCGCCAGTACCGGCGCAAGCTGCGGGCCGAAGGGAAGTGGCAGGGTCCCATCGACCCGCACCAGGAAGGTTGAGGCGGAGCGAAGGCCGGCCCGGGGACCGGTGGCCTCGCAGTGCCCGGCCCGGAACCCAGCGCGGGCGCCGCCCGCTGGCAGCACCGGCGGCCCGGGCAGCCCGCACGTTGCCGGCGCCCGGAACCAGCGCACCGCGCCAGGAACCGGCGCACCGCGTCAGGAACCGCCGGGTCGGGGCTCGTGAGGTCCCGGCGCACCGTGCGGTACCGGTAACCCCAAACGCCTGCACAGCTCCATCAGATCCGCAGGCAACGGCGCCACCAGCTCCATTCCCCCGGGAAGAACCAGCCGGTGGCAGTGCAGGGCGGGCCGGTCGAGCCCTCCTACCCTGGGACCGCCGTACTTGCGGTCGCCCGCCAGGGGGTGGCCCACCGCCGCCAGCTGGGTGCGGATCTGGTGGGTTCGTCCGGTGAGCAGGCGGATCCGGCACAAGGTGTAGCCCCGGGACGCGGCCAGGACGGTCAGGTGGAGGCTGGCGCTGCGGGTCTTCTCCCCAGCGCCCGGCGCCTTCTCGCCGGCAGCCTCCCTTATCTCTGCCGGTGAGGCAGGTTGCTCCTGCGCGCCGGAGACAGGCAGGACCCGGGTGACCCGGCTCCGGCGGTCGCGCTGCAGCTGGTGCTGCAGGAGCCCTTCCGGCGGCCGTCCCCGGACGACAGCCAGGTACTCCTTGACGGCCGCGCCGCTGCGCATCCATTCCGCCAGGCGAGCCGCTCCCTGGCGGGTCTTGCCGAAGGCCACCAGGCCCGAGGTGTTGCGGTCGAGGCGGTGCCCGGGCGACGGCTGGTACAGGGCACCAGCGGGCAGGGTGCCGCGGCGGGCCAGTTCGTCCCGGACCCAGTCCAGCAGGGTGTATTCCCGCCGGCTGCCGGCGCCGTGGGTGAGGAGGCCGGCCGGCTTGTCGACCACCAGCAGGTGCTCGTCCTCGTACACCACCCGGGGCTCGTGGAGGACCGGGGCCGGCGAGCGGGGCGGCCGGGACGAACCGGCGGCGCCGCCCCGGGGCCCTGCCGGCCGGGATGGCGGCGTGATGCCTCGCGCAGCTTGCTTGGGCGGTGCATCGACCACCTCGGCCTCCACCACGTCCCCGGCGCGCAGGACCGTGTCCCGGGGTGCGCGGCGGCCGTTGACGGTGATGTGGCCCTGCCGCAGCATGCGGAACACGGCGCTGAGGGGCACATCCTCCAGCCACCGGCGGGCCAGCCGGTGCAATCGCTGTCCCTCATCGGCCGCGGTGACCACGTAGCGCCGCCGTGCCAACCGACCCACTCCCCGTTCCGGTGGACGACCCTATCGGAGTTCGTTGCCAGGTGCGCAGGCCCCAGGCCCATGCCGCTCCGCCAGGCCGGCGCCCGGGCGCAGCCTCAGGCCAGAAAGGCGGCCAGCACGCCCACCAGGAAGATCCCGTCGAAGACCCCCGCACCGCCGATGCTCAACATTCCCGGGCCCAAACGGTCCAGGGCCCGCAGGTTCAGCAGGTCAGCGCCCACCAGGGTGCCCAGGGTGCCGGCCACGTACGCCACGGCGGCGCGGCTGCCGGGCGGTGCCACCAGCAGGGTGATGACCACGGCCGCCAGCGGCGGGATGAAGGCGGGCAGGACGATGCCCCTGCCCGGAACGGGCCGCGCCAGGGCCCTGGCCACCGCCGCCACCAGCGCCGTCGCCAGGAGCGCCGCCGCCAGCGGCGCGCGGCCCGCGCCCAGCAGGTACAGGCTGAACAAGGTGGGGATCACCGCGCCGCCCACGTTGATGGCCAGCACCCGCTCCGCCACCCGCGGCGGCTGCATCATGGGAAAAAGCCAGAAGAAGGCGATGGGTGGAACCGGCGGCGGGTCCAGGGGCACCCGTTCCCGGCGCAGCGGCAGGTTGATGCCGCTACCGGCCAGAGACAGCGCAAACAGCAGGAATGCCCCGGCAGGACTCAGCCCCAGGCGCGCAAAGGACAGGGCTGCCACCTGGGCATACGTAAAGAAGAACAGCATCGGCAGCGAGAGCAGGAAAAACAACAGGAGGGGCAAGAGGGGCACGGCCTGACCTCCCCGGTCCCCGGCGGCCCGCCCGGGCCCATCGGTCCCATCAGGCCGGTGCCTTGTACGGCCCAGCCGTGCCGCCTGCTGGTGGTAATCGCCATCATCATACCATCCTTGGCCGCGGGGCGGCGGGCGCATACTAGGGGCGGCCGCGGCCGCGGGTTTGTGCCAAGTGCCAAATCCATCCCCCGAGGAGGGACGCTCATGCCCCAGATGGCCCAGCACCAGGCGGCCGAGCTGTGGGAACTCTGCCGGGACCACGCCGTCGCCGGGGCCAAGCTGCGTGCCCTGGCCGGAAGCTGCCAGGACAGCACGCTGCGCCAGACCCTGGAGCGGCACGCCGGGGAGTTCCAGCAGGCCGCCCAGCGGCTGATGGGCTTCCTGCAGGAACAGGGCGGCTACGGGACCTACGGCCGGTACGGCCAGGATGGCCAGCAGGGGCAGGCCGGTTCCTGGCAGTGGCCGGCGGCCGCCTGGCAGTCGCCCTATCAGGCCCAGTGGCAGGCCGGCGGCGATGCGACCTGGCAGTCCCAGCCCCAGGCGCACGGGACGAATCAGGTCTACGGCGCGGCCGGCATCCAGGGGCAGCCCTTGGACATTGCCCTGGCCTCCGACTGCCTGCGCACGTGCAAGACCTTCGCCGTCCAGTGCATCTGGGGGGCCACCGAGTGCGCCGAGCCGGCCCGCTCGTACCTGTACCAGCTGGCAGGTGAGCACCTGCGCATGGCCATGGACCACTACCGCTGGCTCGAGCAGCACCAGGTGTACGCCTCGCCGCACATCGACCAGCACGCCGTGCAGGAGTACACCCAGAAGCTGCACCAGCTGATGCAGGTGGGGCAGGCCGTGGCGGCGCAGGGCCTGGTGCCGGCCCAGCGCGGCTTCGCCACGGCCGGTGCGGGCATGCATCAGGCGGCCCACGGTGGCGCCGGTGCCTACGGCACCCATGGCCAGGGCGGCTTCGCCCCCGGGTTCCAGGCACCGTACGGGCAGCAGGCCTACGGTCAACAGGCCTACGGTCACCAGGCGGGCCACGCCGGAAGCCACGAGGCCTACGCGCAGCGGGCGTACGCCCGGACCTGACGCCTCTCCGGGACAGCCGGCCGGCGGGACACCGCGCGGTGAGGCGGGGACAGCAGGCCGGGGACCGGCCAAGGTGCACCACCCTAGGCCCTGGTGCCGTCATCGTGCCTCGCCGCCGGCGCCCTCCGCCGCCAGTGTCCCGGCCCAGGAAAGCAGGCGGGGCGGGTCTTCGGAAGACCCGCCCCGCCGCGTTCACCGGGTAGGTGGGGTGCCCCGATTCCCCCGACGGGGCGTCCGCCTCAGGCCGCTCTTACCGGCCGCGCCGGTTCGCCCCGCCCTGCTGCGTTCCTCCCGCGCGCCTCGGGCGCTCCCGCGCCGCTTCTTCCGGGGTTTGCCTGCCCGTCGCCGGGTTCGCCCGTCAGAAGAACAGGCCGTTGACCACCAGTAGCGTGACCAGCCCCGTCAGCCAGCCCAGGGTGGACGGCACGGACCAGGTGAGGATCTGGGTCTTCACGTCCGTGATGCCCAGGGTGCGGTTGATCACCCAGAAGTAGCTGTCGTTGAAGTACGAGAAGACCATGGACCCCACGGCGGCCGCCTGGGCGGCCATCACCGGCGCCACGTCCAGCGAGGCCAGGATGGGGGCGGTGATGGAGGCGGCGGTCACCATGGCCACGGTGCCGCTGCCCTGGACCAGCCGCACCAGGGTCGCCACCAGGAAGGGCAGCAGCAGCGGCGGCAGCGGCATCTGGGCGATCTGCTGGGCGATGAAGTCGCCGGTCCCGCTGGCCCGCAGCACGTTGCCCAGTGCGCCGCCGGCGCCGGTGACCAGGATGATGATGCCCGCCGACGCTACCCCTTCTTCTACCCGCTGTAGGACCTCTTCCCGCGGGGCGCGACCCATCAGGCCGTAGACGGCCAGCAGCAGCCCGATGGCCACGGCGATCACGGGATGACCGAGGAAGATCAGGTAACTGGCTAGGGTCCCCTGAGCCTGCAGGGCCGTCAGCGTCGTGTTGAGGAAGATCAGCAGCACCGGCACCACGATGGGGGCGAAGGCGCGCCAGGCGCTGAGCAGGCCATTGTCTCCACCCGTGCCGGCGAGCCCGGAGCCCCAGCCGGCGGCCGTCCCGGCCGCAGCTTCCGCCCCAGACCCACCGGTGATGGGCGCCATGCCGGCTGGGGCCGCCTGCGCCCGGGAACCGGCCGCCCGCGCCGCAGTACCGTGTTCCACGGTGATGCCCCGGGCTGCCGCCCAGCGGCCGATCCAGCGGGCGTAGAGCATGGTCACCACGTAGACCGGCAGGGCGATCACCAGGCCCCAGAAGATCATCAGGCCCATGTCAACACCGAAGGTGCCGGCCGCGGCCAGAGGCCCCGGCGTGGGCGGCACCAGGTGATGGGTGGCCATCAGGCCGGCCGCCAGGGCCACGCCCAGGCCCAGGACGGGCTTGCCCGCCTCCCGGGCCAGGGCCCGGGCCAGCGGCGAGAGGATGACGAAGCCCGAGTCGCAGAAGATCGGAATGGACACCACCGCCCCCGTCGCCCCCAGCGCCCACTCTTCCCGCCCGCGCCCGAAGAGCCGGAGGAAGGTCAGAGCCATGCGCTGGGCGGCGCCGGTCACCTCCAGGATCCGCCCCAGCATGACGCCAAAGCCGATGACGATGCCGATGCTGGCCAGGGTGTTGCCGAAACCCTGGGTGATGGCCTGGGCCAGATCGCCCGGCGCCATCCCGCCCACCAGGCCCGTCAGGGCGGCGGCGGCGATCAGCGCCAGGAAGGTGTGGATCTTGGTCCGCAACACCAGGAAGATCAGGACGGCCACGCCCAGCACCAGGCCTAGAACCATCTGCGTTCCGTCCCCGTGCATACAGGTCACGCTCCCCTCTCGGCGGGCGCCGGTTCGTCCGCGGGGGAGGAACCGGCCCCCGGCCTCGTGTCCGCCGGCCGGGCGGCCCGCGGCCCGGCCTCCTCCAGCCCGGCCACCGGGCGACCGCCGGCCGCCCGGTGGCCCGTACCCGCCCGCCCCGCACCCGGCCGCCCCGCGGCCAGGCGCCCGGCGGCCAGGATGGCCCGCTTCATGCTGGCGGCACTGGCCTTGCCCGTTCCCGCGATGTCGAAGGCGGTGCCGTGGTCGACCGACGTGCGGATGAAAGGCAGGCCCAGGGTCACGCTGACGGTGCCCTCGAAGTCCATGCTCTTGGCGGCGATGTGGCCCTGGTCGTGATAGAGGGACAGCACCGCGTCGAAGGCCCCCTGCCGCGCCAGGTGGAAGACCGAGTCGGCCGGCACGGGCCCCACCACCTGGTGGCCCTCCTGCTGGAGGACCTGGACGGCCGGGGCGATCTCGTCCATCTCCTCCCGGCCCAGCAAGCCGCCGTCGCCGGCGTGGGGGTTGAGGGCGGCCACGGCCAGCCGCGGCTCGGCGATGCCCAGGTTCCGCAGGTGCTCCAGGGCGGCGCGGGCCGTGGCGACGATGCGGTCCTTGCGCACCAGGTCGAGGGCCTGGCGCAGGGAGACGTGGCGGGTCAGGAAGAAGATCCGGATTCCCGCCACCTCGAACATGGTCAGGGGGTCGGGCGAGCCGGTCAGCTCCGCAAAGATCTCCGTGTGCCCGATGTGCGGAACGCCGGCCGCCCGCAGGGCCTCCTTGTGGATGGGCGCCGTGGCCACGGCATCCACCTGGCCCGCCAGCGCCCAGGCCACCGCCCGTTCGATGAACTGGTAGGCGGCGCGGCCCGCCGCGGCCTGCACCTGGCCCAGGGCCAGGTCCGCGGGCACGTTGGCCAGGTCGACCAGATCCAGGGTGCCGGGGGTGTAAGCGCCTTCCGCCGGGCGGGTGATGACCCGCACCGCCGGCGCCCCGGGCACCAGGGCGCGGGCCCGCTCCACCGTGCGGCGATCGCCGATGACCAGCGGGCGCAGCTCCCGGTAGACCCCGGGATCGGCCAGCGCCTTGACCACGATCTCCGGCCCGATGCCCGCGGGGTCGCCCAGGGTGATGGCCACCAGGGGGCGACCGTCACGGGGCGCGGGGTGGTGGGGGTCGCTTGGCATGCTCCTGCACCTCCTTCATGGGATCCGGCGGGCTTCACAAAATCCGGCGGGGTGAGGTTCCGGCAGGGGAGCGGGGAGGCTTCGCCCCGGCGGCGGCCCGGGCCCGGCCGTCCGGTTCAGGGTGGGGTGCCCCCGGCCCCCGGGCCGGGCTCGGGTCCTCCGCGCCGGCTGCCGTCTCCTCCGCCAGGGGGCGTACCCGCGGCTCCAGCAGGCGGACCAGCAGGTCCTCGTCGCCCACCAGCCCGCCCTTGGTGATCACCGCCAGCCCCGGTCGCCGCCCACCTTCCAGGGAGCCGGCCGCCACCAGGGGCGCCAGCTCGCCGGTCACCCGCAGGGCTCCAGCCCCCAGCGCGGCCGCCACCGCAGCCGCGGTATCGCCGCCGGTCAGCACGAGCCCCGCCAGGCCGGGGAGACGGTCCACCAGCGTGGCGGCCAGGGTCCCCAGCTGGCGGGCCACCTGCTGGGCCAGGTCTTCCGGAATGGCGGCGCCGGAGCATCCGGCGTTCCGGGCGGCGGGTGCGGGCGCCCCCGCGGTGGGCCGGGTTGTCGCCGCGGAGCGATCCGTTTCCACCACCGCCACCCCCCAGCGGGCCAGGGCTGCCTCGATCTGGGGCAGCAGGGTCTGGGCTGCAGCGACGGGATCGGCCAGCAGCTGGGGCAGGGTCGCGTGCAGGCGCGGGACCGGCCAGCGCCGGGTCACCGCGGCCAGCTGGCGCTGGGTCAGGTCCGTGAGGCTTCCCGCCACCACCAGCCAGGGACCCGCGCCGCCGGCGGCGGCCCGTTGGGAGGCGAGGGATACCGGCCGCGAAGATTCGCCCGATGCCGGCGGGGCGGCCGGCGAGCCCGATGTTGCCGGTCCACCGTGGTTGTCCGGATCGGCTCCGCCCTCGCCCAGCTGGTGGGCTACCCAGGCCGCAAAGAAGGGCCCCGGGTCGACGGCCAGCACGGGGATGCGGGCCCGGGCCACCAGGGCGGCGATGGTCTCGATGTCCGCATCCCGGGCCGCGTCCAGGACCACCACCCGGGTTCCCGCCCGGTGGAGCTCACGCAGCCGCTCCGGCAGGCGGTGGTCGTAGCCATCGCCGTCCGGCGGCAGGTAGGCAGCGGGCAGGCCGCTCTGGGTGGCAACAAGCCGGGCCACGTGGTCGTCCGTCACGGGGGTGATGGGATCCCGGGCGGCTTCCGTCGCCATGAGCGGGACCCCGTTGACCAGTAGCCGCCCGCCCACCGTGGTGCGCCCGGATGCAGGGAAGGCGGCCACCACCACGGCCATGTGCCCGGGCAGGGCCTCGAGGGCGCCCGCCAGCTCGGCCCCCAGGTTGCCGCGCAGGGTGCTGTCGATGCGCTTGCCGAAGAACCGGCACCCGGCGCGCCGGAGGACCTGAAACGCCGCCCGCACGCGCCGGCGCGCCACGGCCGGTTCGACCGCCCGGGAGTGGGTAGGCACGACCAGGAGGGCCGGATCGGCCGGGGCCGGCCCGGCGGCGGTGCCCATGGTAGGTGCCACCGCCGGGCCCGCTCCGGTCTCCCCGGCGCCCACCGCCCCTTTCCCGGCGACCCCCTTGCCGCCGGTCCCCTCGCCGGCCGCCTCCAGGCCGGCCGCTGCCGTCCCGGTTACCGTGATGCCGGCCACCGGGCTTGTTTCCGCGCCGGGCAGGGGGTGCAGGACCACCCGGCCGGCAATGCCGGCCCGCGCGGCCACCCGGGCCGCGGTGGCGTTGGCGCCGGTCACGTCGTCGGCCACCAGTCCGAACATGCCGGGGTCTCTCCCTTCCCTGAGGCTGGGAACGGGGATGGAGGTCACGGGGCCAGCACGACCTCGACTCCCGCTTCAGCCAGGGCCTCCAGCTGCATGGCGCAGGACGCCTGGGCCTGGTCGTCGCAGATCAGGGTGCCGATCTGGTCGATCCCGGCAAACCGGGCAAAGGCGCGCCGCCCCAGCTTGCTGTGGTCGGCCACCACGTAGGACCGCTCGGCGGCGGCCAGCATGGCCTGCTTCACCGGCACCTTCTGCCGGTTGGTGGTGGAGACGCCGTAGACCACGTCGATCCCGTCGGCCCCCACGAAGGCCCGGTCCACGTGGGTGGCGCGCAGGTAAGCCTCGGTTTCCGGCCCCTGCAGGCTGTAGACACCCCGGCGCACCTGGCCGCCCGTCACGTACACGTCGATGCCCTCGCGATCCGCCAGCTCCCGGGCGATCAAGAGGTCGTTGGTCACCACCTTGAGGGTGATGCGGGGCGGCAGGTGGCGGGCGATTTCCAGCGTGGTCGAACCGGCGTCCAGGATCACCGTCTCGCCCGGGCGGATCAGGGCTGCCGCCGCCCGGCCGATCTTGCGCTTAGCCTCCACCTGCCGGGCGCGCTTGGAAGCGTAGGGCAGTTCCCTGGGCGTGACGGCGCCCACGGGCAGGGCGCCGCCGTGGGTGCGCACCAGCAACCCGTCCGCCTCCAGGCGCTCCAGGTCACGCCGCACGGTCATGGGGGAGACGGCCAGGCGCCGGGCGACCTCGCTGACCTCAAGCCGCCCTTCGGCTTCCAGCCACTGCAGGACTTGTCGGCGCCGTTCTTCGGCCAGCATGGTGACATCGCTCCTGCCCGGCCCGGCCCCGGGGCCGAGCGCCCGGGCCGCCTCGGGGCCGGGCGTTGATCCATCCTGATCGACTGAGTGTTCAGGCCTTATCGATTGTGTTTGTTCATGTGCGGATCTTCGCGGCCCGTCGTGCCTTTCCTGCCGGCCGGCGGGATCGGACAGGCGGAAATGGCTGGCTTGGGATCCAGGACGGTCGCATGCCGGTGATGGAACGGCCCGCTCAGCGAACCCGTGTGGGGAGCCCGGGGCCGGCGTGCCGAACCGGCGGGCCGGCGATAATGGGCAGCAAGCGGTCGTGTCCGGAGGGTGCCCGGGGCGCAACGCGGGGGGCGGAGGGGAGGAGGGCGCGGCGAGCGGCTGCGGGCGGTGCCATGAACCCAGGCCGGAATGGTGCCATGAAGCCGGGCCGGAATCCCGGCCGAAGCCGGGGCATTCCTGTCCACGAGGCCGCGGGACCGTCGTGGGCGCCAAGAAAGGGGCACCGGAAGCGGTCCTGATGGATCGGTGGCGTGGACCCGGCCGGTGCCCGGCCGGCCGGCGCGGCTCAGCTCTGGTTGCCGACGGCTCCCCTGGCCAGGCGCCAAGCCACAACCAGCGCCCACAGGGCGCCGGGGACCAGAGAGACCATCAGCACCGGCACCGCCGCGTCCGGGAAGAGCCAGGCCAGCACCATGCCGGGCAGTCCAGGCAGCAGGGTGGCCAGGGCGATGCCCCGGGAAACCCGGGGGCCCCCGGCCGGGGCGAAGGAGGCGAGATCCCAGGCCACGGCCATCCCCGCCAGCCAGTAGAGCCAGGTGGCCACGTAACCTCCGGCCAGGGTGGCCGGCCAGGCCACATCAAACCAGAGAGGGCTTGCACCCGGGCTTGTGGCCCGGGCCAGCAGGGGGAGCCCCGCCGCTTCCAGCGCCAGCAGCGGCAGCCAGACGGCCAGCGCGGCCGCGGCCAGCACGGCGCCGGCGCCGCTCCAGCGGGCCCGGCCCGCCTCGCGCAGTCCCTGGTAGACCAGGAACCAGCCCAGGGACCAGGCGGCGACCCCAAAGCCCAGACCCACGTGGACCGCAACCCAGCGTTCGGGTGCCCGGCGCACCGCGTCCAGCACTTCCGCTGCGTTGCCCGGGTCCAGGGTGACGGGATGCAGGACGGTGCTGGCCGCCGCCAGAAGGCCTCCCGCCACCAGCAGCCGGCCCGCCCATCGCCAGCTGTCTGCGGCAGGCTCGCGGCCCGGGCCGCCGGGCCGGGTTCGCCCGGCACCTTGAACTCCCTCTGCCATACCGCCTCCCCCTGTCCCGGTGTCCCACCGGCGACCCGGGTCGCAGCCGGCCTGCCCCGTGTCCCGGCGACGGGCGGGGACCGGGCCCTATCCCGTGACCTCAACACCGGTGGGCCAATGCATGGGATGGATGACCGGGTCCGCGGCCCGTCCACCCGGTCCCGTGACCGGGACACCGGCGGGCCACTCCCTCTCACCTGCAAGTATCACCAGCCCCGCGCCGGCCTCACCCCTGCCCAACAGTGGTACGTTATAGGTAACGCCGCCGGAGCCGCCCACGGCATCGGGGCGGGATGGTTTGCAACGGCGGCGGGCCAACCTGCTGGATCGTCCCGGGAGGCATGATGGGTGGCAGATCTCTGGGAACAGGCGGCGCGGTTCTTTGGGCTTGTATTTGTAGATTTGCTGCTGGCCGGTGACAACGCGGTGGTCATTGCCCTGGCGGCCCGCCGCCTTCACGGGCGCATGCGCCGGCAAGCGATCCTGCTCGGCGCCGGCGGCGCCGTGGGACTGCGGCTTGGGCTGGCGGCGGTGGTCACGTGGCTGCTCCACATCCCGTTGCTGCAGGCGGTAGGCGGGCTGCTCCTGCTGTGGATTGCCCGCAAGCTGGTGGTCGACGACCACGGCGGCCACGACAACGTGCGTGAAGCGGCCAGTGTCTGGGAGGCGGTCCAGACCATCATCCTGGCCGACGTGGTGATGTCCCTCGACAACGTGCTCGCCCTGGTGGGCGTTTCGGGCGGTCACCTGGGGCTGCTGGTGATGGGGCTGGCCCTGTCGGTGCCGCTGATCATCTGGGGCAGTTCGCTCCTCAGCGGGCTCATGGACCGGTGGCCGTGGCTGATCTACGTGGGGGCCGGCATCCTGGTGTGGGTGGCCGTGGAGATGATGCTGAAGGACCGGGTTGTCCATGCGGCCCTGGTCGGGGTACCCGAAGGCGTCGTGTTGGCCGTGCACATCGTGGCAACCCTCTTATTGACGGGGTTCTTTATTCTCCAAGGCCGCCGGCCGGGCGCGACGCCCACGCCGGAGGTGGCCGCAGGGACCGCGCCCGCCGGCGCTGGGTTCCGCGAACCGGCCCCCAGCTCTCGTTCCGGCGGCACCGCAACCCGCGGCGGCTCGGGGGCCGGCGGGTCCGGGGACGAGCCCATACCGGCACCGGTGGCGCCGGCCGTGGCGCGGGGCCATCGCAAGCCGCAAGACCCACCCCCCAGCGAGGCGTGAGCCGCGAGCCCCTGGTGAGGAGGCAAGGCCCAAGTCCCTGCGCGGGCCGGCGAATCCCTGGAGGAGGGGCAAGGCCGAAGTCCGGTGGCGCAGGGTGCTAGGATTCGGCCGGTTCGTCCCGGTACACCAGGTGGCAGGTGGTCACGGGCGGGTGGGCCAGCGCTTCGCACAGGAAGGGCGGCAACAGCCGCACGCCGTGGCCGAGGTCACCAAGGGGGAACCAGCGGAAGGTGAGTAGGTTGGGGCCATCCTGCCGGTGGCTGGATTGCCCCCGCGCCGGGACCCGTCCGCCCGGGGAATCGGGCAGCGTCACCTGGTAGTAGAACCCCAGCTCGTGAAACCACCGCCCTTGCAAGGTAAAAAAGGATTCAACAACCCAGAGCAGGCGGCCCACCTGGACGTTGACGCCGAGCTCCTCCTGCAGTTCCCGGTGCAGGGCAGCGCCCGTCGCCTCGCCCCCTTCGACCCGTCCACCGGGTAGGATCCAGTAATCGGTGCCGGCGATCTGGTTAAGAAGAACATGGTCGCCGGCGAGGATCACGCCGGCGACCCGCAGGTTGAAGCGCACGCCGTCCACATCGAAGCTGAGCACCCGGACGAAGCCTCCTTGTCTTGCCTGCTCCGGGTCCACCGGCCGGCCATGTTGCCAGCGGGCACCGGTCGACCGGTTGACCACGCACCGTACCGCTACGCCAGCACCACCGCCGCCAGCTCCCGCACGGACTGCTCGGTGGCGGCGTCGAACAGGTGGAGCTGGCCGCCGTCCAGGACCAGGGCCAGCCGGTCGCCGGGGCGCACGGCCAGGCGCGGGTCGACCCGCACCGTCAGGGACGTCGCCCCCGCCGTCACGTACACGAAGGTTTCGGCGCCCAGCGGCTCCACCACCTCGGCGGTGGCCACCAGGTGGGTCTCACCGGACACGGCGCTGCCTTCGGCCAGGCGGGCGTGAATGTGTTCGGGCCGGACGCCCAGGAGCACTTCCCGCCGGTGGCCGTCCCCGGAGGACAGGTAAGCTTCGGCCTCTTCGGCCAGCTCGCCCTCCAGGCGGCAGCTCAAGCCGCCGCCGGCAAAGCGCACCTCACCGTCACTGCGTTCCACCACACCGCGGATGAAGTTCATCGGCGGAGAGCCGATGAAGGAGGCGACGAAGACGTTGGCCGGGCGGGCGTAGATCTCCTGGGGCGTGGCCACCTGCTGCAGCTTGCCGTCCCGCAGCACGGCGATGCGGTCACCCAGGGTCATGGCCTCCACCTGATCGTGGGTGACGTAGATCGTGGTGGTACCCAGGCGCTGGTGCAGGCGGGCCAGCTCCGTGCGCATCTGCACGCGGAGCTGGGCGTCCAGGTTGGAGAGGGGTTCGTCCATCAGGAACACCTTGGGATCGCGGACGATGGCCCGGCCCAGGGCCACCCGCTGGCGCTGGCCGCCCGAGAGCTGGGCGGGACGCCGGCGCAGCAGGTTCGTCAGGCCCAGGGTTTCGGCCGCCTGGCGCACCCGGCGGTCGATCTCGTCCCGCGGCACCTTGCGCATCCGCAGGCCGAAGGCCATGTTGTCGTAGACGGTCATGTGGGGATAGAGGGCGTAATTCTGGAAGACCATGGCCACGTCCCGGTCCTTGGGCGGCACGTCATTGACCACCCGGTCACCGATGTGCACCTGGCCCTCGGTCACGTCTTCCAGGCCTGCGATGAGCCGCAGCAGCGTCGACTTTCCGCAACCCGAAGGCCCCACCAGGACCAGGAACTCCCCGTCGGCGATATCCAGCGAGACCCGGTCGACCGCCACGGTGGAGCCAAAGCGCTTCGTTACGTCCACCAGCCGGACCTCTGCCATGGCGAGATTCCTCCAATCGATGTGAACACCAAGAGATTCGTTGTAGCGGCCTGAAATCCTGTCTAAAGGGGCTTGACACCGTCCCATGGGGCTCCCTCTCCACCCGGCCCGGGCAACGGAAGCCCGCCAGGGGTGCCACCTGCCGTGTGGTAAAAGAAAGGACAGGGGAAGTTTCCCTGCAACATACCAGCCCGGAGGTGGGAACGATGGCGAGAAGCTGGCGGTGGATCGCAGGCCTGGCCCTGGCGGCCATGCTGCTGGCTGCTTGCAGCCAGGGCGGCACCGGCGCCGGGACGGAGGGCTCAGGCGGAGATCAGGACTCCAACCAGCTGACGGTCATCGGCCCCTGGTCGGGTGCCGAGATGGAGCAGTTCCTCCCGGTGCTGGAAGAGGCGGAGCGGCGGCTGGGCATCACCATCCAGTATCAGACCCAGCGGTATGAAGACCTGGCCCAGGTTTTGCCGGCCCAGTTCGAAGCCGGACAGGCGCCGGCGGACGTCATCTTCATGTGGGACTGGTGGGTGAAGGAGCACGCCCAGGACGCGGTGGACCTCAAGGACATCTGGGAGCCTGAAGCCGGTGCGTTCCGCATGCCGGCCGCCGAGGCCGGCGGGCAGGTGGTGGCCGTTCCTTATGCCCTCACGGTGAAACCCGGCTTCTGGTACCGGAAGTCCTTCTTTGCCGAGCACGGCCTTGAAGTGCCCGCCACCTGGGACGAGTTCGTCGCCCTGCTCCAGCGCCTGGCCGAGATCGAGGGCGTGCAGGCGCCCGTGGCCAGCGGCGACGGTACCGGCTGGCCGCTCTCCGACGTGGTCGAGCACTTCCTCATCGCCTTCGGCGGCCCCGACCTGCAGCGGGATCTGATCGAAGGGCGGATCGCCTGGACCGATCCCAAGGTCCAGGAGGTGTTCCGCGACCGGCTGGTCCCGGTGCTGGAGTACTTCAGCGACCCCATGGACTGGACCCAGGCCGTCGACCTCTGGTGGCAGGGGGAGTACGGGCTGTATTTCATGGGCAACTGGCTAACGGGCCTGGTGGACGACCCTTCGGATCTGGGCGTGTTCCCCTTGCCCGGTGCCCGGGGCATGGTGGCGGCCACCGATTACGTCTTCGTGCCCCGGCATAGCCCCCGGGCCGAGAAAGCCAAGCAGCTGGTCGCTTTTCTGATCAGCCGCGAGGGGATGGAGCTGCGAGCGCGGCAAGGCGGTAAGCTGTCAGGCCGCAACGACGTCCCCGCCGAAGCCCATCCGGCGGTGGACCAGGAGGTGGCCCGGCTCCTGGAAGGGGCGGAACTGCTGCCCGACCTGGACGACGCCATCGGCGGCGACTGGCAGCGGACCTTCTGGGACCAGCTGAAGCTATTGTGGGTCGAACCCGGCCAGTGGCAGGGGGTGCTGG
The DNA here is from genome assembly GCF_003403315.2 of Thermaerobacter sp. PB12/4term. Classification (NCBI taxonomy): domain Bacteria; kingdom Bacillati; phylum Bacillota; class Clostridia; order Eubacteriales; family Clostridiales Family XVII. Incertae Sedis; genus Thermaerobacter; species Thermaerobacter sp. PB12/4term. The sequence continues at coordinate 2,388,209 of NZ_CP048407.1, read as the reverse complement.
AGCGCCTCGAACAGGAGCGAGGGAGGTGAAGCCGGGTGATCTTCTCCTTCTCCTCGCTTCCCTTGGCGTTCAGGCGGCCCGCGGGGCAACCCGGCGCGGCGGTGGAACCTGGCTCTTCGGGCGGGTTCCACCGCCACCCCTCGGCTGCAGCCACCCGGCTTCCGGCGGAGGAGGAGGTCCCCGGTGCCCGCGGTGGCACGGATGAGCCCCGCACCGGCGGGGGTGTCCCTCCGGCCGGCGGGGGTGTCCCGGGCGCGGGTTTGCGCCCGCTCCCCGGGCGCCCGCGGCGCTCCCGCCGGCGCGATCCCTTGTGGCTGGCCGCTCCGGCCCTGGTGCTCATCCTGGCGCTGGTGGTGGTGCCCGCCGCCGAAACCCTGTGGCTGGCCTTCGTCGATGCCGGCGGCCGCTGGGCCGGGCTGGCCCACTTCCAGGCGGTCCTGCAGGATCCGGAGACCCTGGCGCCGGGGCGCTTCCCCGGCTCGCCACCGCCGTGGGGTTCGCTGGTCCACAACCTGGTGTGGGTTGCCCTGCACCTGCCCCTGACCACCGGCCTGGGGCTCGCCCTGGCCCTTCTCTTGCAGGAGGTTCGCGGAGGCAGCCTCCTTCGCTCCTTCGTGTTCCTTGGGATGGTGACGCCCCTGGTGGTGGGCGGGGTGCTGATCCGTTTTCTGTTCGATGAGAACGCCGGCGTGATCCCTGCCCTGTTTCGAAACCTGGGGGTCGAGAGCCTGGCCCGGACCTGGACGGCCTACCCCCAGCTGGCCCTGCCGGCCCTGATCCTCGGCTCGGTGTGGCTGTGGGCAGGCTTTGCCATGGTGCTCTATTCGGCCGGCCTGGCGAGCATCCCCCGGGCCTACTACGAAGCGGCCCTGGTGGACGGGGCAGGCTGGTGGTCGCGCTTTCGCCACATCACCTGGCCATCTCTGCGCCCCGTGACGGCGGTGGTGGTGGCGATGACGGTCCTCTGGGAACTGAAGATCTTCGACCTGGTCTACACGGCCACCCAGGGCGGGCCCGGCGGCGCCTCCATGGTGCTGGCCCTGCAGATGTACTTCTACGGCTTTCGCTCCCTGGATCCCCACCGGGCTGCCGCGGTGGCCACCCTGCTCACCCTGTGCACGCTGCTGATCGGCCTCTGGTTCGTGCGCACGGCGGAAGGAGGGGAGCGGGGGTGAACGGGCGGGTGCGTCGCAGGGTCCTGGTCCCAGGCGAAGCCCGCCACCGCTGGCGGCGGGCGGCGTCCAGCCTGTTGCGCCATCTCCTGGCGTGGGGGCTCGGGCTACTGTGGGTCGTACCCTTCGCCGGGGTGGCCATGAGCGCGCTGCGCCCTTCGCGGGAGCTGCTCCATGGATGGTGGCGCCTGGAACCGCTGACGTTAAGCAGTGAGAACCTGGCCCGCGCCCTGGACCACCCCACGGCGGCCATGGCCCAGGGGCTGGTCAATTCGTTGCGGGTTGCCATTCCGGGGACCCTCCTCCCCTTGCTGCTGGGGTCCCTGGCCGCCTACGGGCTGTTGCGGTCGCGCTCCCGGGCCCGCCGCCCCCTGATGATGGGGGTGGTCCTGCTCCTGGCGGTGCCCCAGCAGATGGTGGCCGTTCCCCTGTTTCGGCTGATGCGGGACGCCGGCCTCGTCAACTCCCACGCCGGCCTGGTCCTGGCCCACACCGCCTGGGCCCTGCCCTGGATGATCCTGTTCTTCCGCAACTACTTTGCGACCCTCCCCCGGGAGGTAGAGGAGGCAGCGCTGCTGGACGGGGCGGGGCGGTGGCAGACGTACCTGCGGGTGATCCTGCCCATGAGCTTGCCCGCGGTGGCCTCGGCCGCGGCGTTGCAATCCACCTGGGTATGGAACGATTTCTTCCTTGCCCTGGTCCTGGTCTACCGGCCCGACCTGCTGCTGGCCACCCAGCGGATCCCGCTGCTCCGCGGGCAGTATCAGGTCGACTGGGGCCTGCTCTCGTCCGCCGCCTTGCTGGTCATGGCAGTGCCGGTCCTGGTGTTTGCCCTGCTGCAGCGGTACTACGTGCGGGGGCTGGTGGGCTGGACCTTGAAGTGAGGGACCGCGGCGAAGGGAAGGGCCGGGCGAAGGGGAGGGCCGGGGCGCGGGGACGGGGGGAGGGATGCGGGACGGTGAGCGGGCGCCCGGCGGTGTAAAGGCGAGCGCGCGGGCCAGGCCGGCGGAGATCAGCGGTTCCCTGCCCTTCCAGGGCATGTCCAGGGGTTGCCCCGTCCCTTGACCGGCCTTCCGGTACCTGCATAGGATGTTGCCCCGGGTATCCCGGGAGGGCCCTGGCAAACCGGACAATGCTTCGACCCAGCCGGTGGGAGGGACCGCTGGCGTGCAGGCGCCGGAGGGACAGGCTGCCGGCCATCCCCGGCAAGGGGTGGCTCAAGGGGGAGCGGCCGGTACCGTGCTGCAGGTTCGGGCAGCGGCGGACGGCCGGGGGCCGGCCGGGGGGCCGGTTCCACCCACGCTGTGGTACAAGGATGCCATCATCTATGAGCTGCACGTGCGCACCTTCTTCGACGGCAACGGCGACGGCACCGGCGACTTCCGTGGCCTGACGGCCAGGCTGGACTACCTGCAGGACCTGGGCGTCACGGCGCTGTGGCTCCTGCCCTTCTACCCGTCGCCCCTGGCGGACGACGGTTACGACGTGGCGGACTACACGGCGGTCCACCCGGCCTACGGCACGCTGGGCGACTTGAAGCGGTTCCTGGCGGAAGCCCACCGCCGCGGGCTGCGGGTGATCATCGACCTGGTGCTGAACCACACCTCCCGGCAGCACCGCTGGTTCCAGCGGGCCCGGCGCGCCCGGCCGGGCAGCCCGTGGCGCAACTTCTACGTCTGGAGCGAGACGCCCGACCGCTACCGCGGGGTCCGGGTGATCTTCCCCGACTACGAAGAGGGCAACTGGACCTGGGACCCCGTGGCCCAGGCCTACTACTGGCACCGCTTCTATGCCCACCAGCCCGACCTGAACTATGAAAATCCCCTGGTGCGCCGGGCCATGCTGCGGGTGGCGGATTTCTGGTTACGCCTGGGCGTCGACGGGTTCCGGCTGGATGCCCTCTCGTACCTCTACGAGGCCGAGGGCACCACCTGTGCGGGATTGCCCGCGACCCACGACTTCGTCCGCGAGTTCCGCGCCCACGTGGAGTCCCGTTACGGCGAGCGGGTGCTGCTGGCCGAGGCCAACGAGCCGCTGGCCGAACTGGCCCGCTACCTGCAGGGGGACGAGTGCCACATGGCCTTCCACTTCCCCCTGATGCCCCGACTGTTCCTCGCCCTGGCCCGGGAAGAGGCCCGGCCGCTGCAGCAGGTGCTGCGGGACGAGCCGGCCATCGCCCCGGCCTGCCAGTGGGCCGTGTTCCTCCGCAACCACGACGAGCTGAGCCTGGAGATGGTGACGCCGGAGGAACGGGAAGCGCTGCTTGACGCCTATGCGCCCGATCCCCAGGCCCGGGTCAACCTGGGCATCCGGCGCCGGCTGGCGCCTTTGCTGGGCAACGACCGGCGGCGGATCGAGCTGGCCTACGGCCTGCTCTTCTCCCTGCCCGGCACGCCGGTGATCTACTACGGGGACGAGATCGGCATGGGCGACAACATCTACCTGCCCGACCGGCATGCGGTGCGCACGCCGATGCAATGGAGCGGCGGGCGCAATGCGGGCTTCTCTCCGGCCAACCCCCAGCGGCTCTGCGCGCCGGTGGTGGTCGACCCGGCCTACCACTACGAGGCGGTGAACGTCGAGGCCCAGCTGGCCAGCCCCGACTCGCTGCTCAACTGGATGCGGCGGCTCATCGCCGTGCGCAAGGGGCTGCCGGCGCTGGGCCGCGGCAGCCTGGAGCTGGTCGAGGCCGACAACCCCCGCGTGCTGGCGTTTATCCGCCGTCACGGCGATCTGGCGGTGCTGGTGGTGGCCAACTTGTCCCGCTACGTCCAGGGGGTCCGGCTTGGCCTCGGGCCGTACCGGGGCGCCATACCTGCCGACGCCTTCGGCGGCTCGGCCCTGCCCCCCGTGGGGGAGGAGCCGTACTTTCTGACCCTGGGCCCCCACGGGTTCTACTGGTTCGTCCTGCGCCGGCCTCCGACCGGGTTGTAAGGGGGCATGTCCGCGGTATGCGGCCCGCCTCCCGCGCGGCCTGCCGGCAGGCACAGGCCGCCGGTTCGCGTAATGTATCCCTGCTGGAAGATGGCAAGCAGAGGGGGCGGGGCCGTGACCGCCAACGTAAGCGACAGCGGGGCCGGTTTGGTGGCTCCCGATACCTTCGTTGTGGACCTGCGGGAGGGCGGCCAGGCCGAGCGCACGGCCGGGTTCCTCATCCGGGCACCCCGCCCGGCGCTGATCGAGACGGGCGGCCGGGCCGGCGTCCAGGCATGGCTGGAGGCCCTCGAGCAGCAGGGAGTTCCCCGGGACGAGATCGCCTACATCATCCTGACCCACATCCACCTGGACCACGCGGCGGGGGCCGGTACCCTGGCCCGGCTGCTGCCCCGGGCCCAGGTGGTGGTCCACCCGCGGGGCGCCCGGCACCTGCAGGACCCGACCCGGCTGGTGCAGGGAGCCCGGACGATCTTCGGGGATCGCCTGGAAAGCCTCTTCGGCCTGCCCGAGCCGGTGGCTGCGGAGCGGATGCTCACGCCGGAGGACGGCGAGACCCTGGATCTGGGGGACGGCCACCGGCTGCGGTTCATCGGTGCCGGCGGCCATGCCCGGCACCAGTACATGATCCTGGATGAGGGCACCGGGGCTCTTGTCACCGCCGACGAGGCGGGGGTCCGCTACCCTGCCCTTTGCCGGCGCCTGGGCCGGGACTACCTCCTGCCTTCCACCGCGCCCAACCAGTTCGACCCGGAACTGATGCTCCAGTCCGCCCGGCGGCTGCCCCAGTTGCGCCCGGCGACCATGCTGCTGCCCCATTTTGCGGCCACCAGCCTGTCGCCCGAGGAGATCGCCGAGCGCCTGGAAGAACAGGTTCCCCTGTTTGTAGCTTGCGGGCAGGTGGACGGGCGGCCGGCCGGCCCGGAGGAGACCCGCCGCCGCCTGGCCGAGCACATCCGCCGCGACGCGGAGGCCCACGGCCTGGACTGGGCTGAGGTGGAACCCGCCGTGGCCCTGGACCTGGACATCTGTGCCTTCGGCATCGCCGATTACCTGCAGCGCCGGGCGCAGGGGAAGACCTGAAACATCCACAAGGGGGACCTGCCATGACTCCAGCGGTGGCGGAGTCTTTCAGGGCTTACCTGGTCGAGCGGGACGGCGACGGCAGCCTGCGCCAGGGGGTGCGTACGCTGGGTGCCGGCGACCTGCCGCCGGGCGAGGTAACCCTTCGCGTCGCCTATTCCGGCGTCAACTACAAGGACGGCCTGGCCAGCCGGCCCGACGGCCGGGTGGTGCGATCCTATCCCATGGTGCCGGGTATCGACCTGGCCGGCAAGGTGGTGGAGTCGGCCGATCCCCGCTTCCGGCCCGGGGATCCTGTCCTGGTGACGGGTTTCGAGCTGGGGGTCAGCCACTACGGGGGCTACGCCGAATACGCGCGGGTGCCCGCCCAGTGGGTCGTGCCGTTGCCCCGCGGCCTCGACCTGCGGGAGGCGATGGTCCTGGGCACGGCGGGGTTCACCGCCGCCCTGGCCCTCCATCGCCTGGAAGAACACGGCCTGGCGCCGGGCCAGGGCCCGGTCCTGGTCACCGGCGCCACGGGCGGCGTGGGTTCTGTGGCCGTGGCCATCCTGGCCCGCCGCGGGTATGAGGTGGTGGCCAGCACGGGCAAGGCCGGCGCGGTGGAATACCTCAAGCGCCTGGGGGCCAGCCGGGTCATCCCCCGCAGCGAGGTGGCAGTGCAGGGCGGAAAGCCGCTGGAGAAGCAGCTTTGGGCGGCAGCCATCGATGCGGTGGGTGGCGACACCCTGGCCCATGTGTTGCGGACCACCCGTTACGGGGGCGCCGTGGCGGCCGTAGGCCTCACCGGGGGCAGCCAGCTGAACACCACCGTCTTCCCCTTCATCCTGCGGGGCGTCTCCCTGCTGGGCATCGACTCGGTCTACTGCCCGATGCCCCTGCGCATGCGGATCTGGCAGCGGCTGGCCGGCGATTTGCGGCCGCCCGCCCTGGACGCCTTGGTCTGCCGCGAGGTGGGGCTGGACGAGCTGCCCGAGGCCTTCGCAGACGTTCTGGCCGGCCGGGTGCGGGGGCGGATCCTGGTCCGCGTGGCGTGAGCTCCGGTCCCCGGCGGGGAACGTTCCCTGCCGGGGACCGGGGCCCGGGTGGGGGGTGGCTCCGGGCACGGGGGCTCCGGCCGCCTTGGGCTCCGGATGGTACTCTGATGAGCCCTTATGGACCCTGTGGACCCTGTGGACCCATCCCCGGGGTGGAGCACGAGAGGGTCCATGCGATGGAGTCTAGGGGGCCTGCCCCTGGTTCTGGGTGCCGTTCAGGCCGGCCAGGCCGTGATGCCGGCCCGCCACGGGCCGGCATCACGGCCTGGCCCGGGAGCGGCGAGACAGGCGGGCCCGCAGGCGGCGGGCCAGCCGGGCCCCGGCGTGAAGACCCAGCCGGGCGACAACGCGGGCCCCGCCGCGTCCCAGCCGCCAAGCACCGCGCCCTGTGGCGGCCACCAGATCGCGGGAGAGGCCCCAGACCAGGCGCCAGTCGTGTTCCACGGTGGCGCTGTCGAGCCCTGCCTGCCGCAGCAGGGAGGAGCGAACGGGCGCGGGCAGGGACCGCAGGGCCAGGCGCAGGGTGAAGAGCGCCACCAGCAGGTCGTCCAGCTGGCCCAGCACGGGGACAAAGCCCGGCAGCGGGTCGAGGGGTGCCAGGAGGTAGGCGAGGCCCGCCAGAACCAGCCGGCGGGCACGCCCGCCACCGGGGACCCCGTTCCGCCGGTTCAGGGCCAGGATGAGGCGGGCCAGCTGCGCGTACTGGGGCAGGCGGCCGGCCAGCTGCCGCAGGCGACGCCAGCGTTCCCCCCGCAGGGCCTCCGCGCCCGTCGAGCGGGGGCGGTGGCCTGGGGTGGCCGGCTCGGAGACCATGGCGGCGGCCCCTCCTTTCGCCTCCCGACGGTGGCCGGGCCAGACCGCCCGGCGCCTCGGGACTCAGGCTTCGCCAACCTTCGCTTAACGTCTGTTTACCGCTGTACGCGGGAATTGGCCAGCCGTTGTCCGGAGCGGTTCCGCTCCCCGAGCGGGTCCGCCAGCCGCCGGCCGGACCCGGCAGGTGTCCCCGCCTGGTGTTGCGAACCCCTTTCGTAATGGTACAGGTCTTTGGGACCTGGCGTGTCGGGGCTTGTGCCCGCCGTCCTATCGTTTTCCGAGCTTATCATCTCCTTTGTCCAACCGGACCCGGCTTGCCGGGCAGCGTGCATCGCCCGGCGAACCGGTCCCGGCAAACCGGCGAGGAATGCAGGGGGCGGGTCGCCCGCCCGGCAATGGGGGGTTGGGTCATGGCGGCGGTCAGCGAGGGCACCCTGCTCTGGTCGCCTCCCGAGGAACTGCAGCAGCGTTCCCGCATGCGCCGTTACATGGACTGGCTGGCCCGGCAACGGGGACTGGCCTTTCCGACCTACGAAGCCCTGTGGCAGTGGTCCGTGCGGGATTTGGAAGGATTCTGGAGCAGCCTCTGGGACTACTTCGGCATCGAGGCGTCGGCCCCCTACGCCAGCGTGCTGGGCCGGCGGGAGATGCCGGGCGCCCAGTGGTTTGTGGGCGCGCGCCTCAACTACGCCCAGCATGCCTTGCGGGCCGCGACCGCCAGGGCAGGCGGACAGGGAACGCCAGGCGGAGACGGGAGCGCGCCCGCCCGGCCGGTGGTGGATCCCCAGGACCCGGCGGTGATCTACCAGTCCGAACTGCGCCCTCTGAGCATGTTGACGTGGTCGGACCTGATCCAGCAGATGGCGGCGGTGGCCAGCGGGTTGCGGGAGCTGGGAGTGCGGCCGGGCGACCGGGTAGTGGCCTACCTGCCCAACATCCCCGAAGCCCTGATCGCCTTCCTGGCCACCGCCAGCCTGGGGGCCATCTGGTCCAGCTGCTCGCCCGATTTCGGTGCGCCCAGCGTGGCCGACCGCTTCCGCCAGATCGAGCCGAAGATCCTGTTTGCCGTTGACGGGTACCGCTACAACGGCCGGGATTACGACCGGCGGCCGGTGGTGGCGGAACTCCAGCGGCAGCTGCCGTCCCTGGAGGCGACGGTGCTGGTGCCGTACCTGGGTGAGGGGGCCGGCCGGGCGGTCGCCGGCGGGATGGCGGCCGTCGCCGGCCCGGTCCCGGCGGGACAGGGTAGCGGCCCCGCCGGGGATGGCGGCGGGGCCGGGTTCTTCCCCGGACGAACCCTGCCCTGGTCCGACCTGCTCCGCCAGGGCGGGCCCCTGACCTTCGAGCAGGTACCCTTCGACCAGCCGTTGTGGATCCTCTACAGCTCGGGCACCACCGGCCTGCCCAAGCCCATCGTCCAGGGCCACGGCGGGATCCTCTTGGAGCACCTCAAGATGCTGGCCCTGCACAGCGACCTGGGGCCGGGGGACCGGTTCTTCTGGTTCACCACCACGGGCTGGATGATGTGGAACTACCTCGTCAGCGGCCTGCTGGTGGGGGCGACGGTTTTGCTCTACGACGGCAGCCCGGGCTATCCCGACATGTATGCCCTCTGGCGCTTTGCCGAGGCCACGGGGATGAAACTGTTCGGCACCAGCGCCGCCTACGTCACCGCCTGCATGAAGGCCGGGATCGAACCGGGCCGGGAGCTGGATCTGAGCGCCCTGCGGAGCGTGGGTTCCACCGGCTCACCCCTCTCTCCCGAAGGGTTCCAGTGGCTTTACGAGCACGTCAAGAAGGACCTCTGGGTGGCCTCGGTCAGCGGCGGCACCGACCTCTGCACCGCCTTCGTGGGCGGCTGCCCGCTGCTGCCGGTGCATGCCGGCGAGATCCAGTGCCGCTGTCTGGGTGCGGATGTGCAGGCCTTCGATGAGGAGGGCCGGCCCGTGGTGGACCAGGTCGGGGAGCTGGTGATCACCCAGCCCATGCCCTCCATGCCGCTCTTCTTCTGGAACGATCCGGAGGGGAAGCGGTACCGGGAGAGCTACTTCGAGATGTTCCCCGGCACCTGGCGCCATGGCGACTGGGTGAAGATCACCCGCCGCGGTACCGTCGTCATCTACGGCCGTTCCGACTCCACCATCAACCGCCAGGGTGTCCGCATGGGAACCAGCGAGATCTACCGGGTGGTGGAGGACATCCCCGAGATCCTCGACAGCCTGGTGATCGACCTGGAACTGCCCGGCCGCGGGCCCTACATGCCCCTGTTCGTCGTGCTGCGGGAAGGGGTGGAACTGGATGACGCCCTGCGGAATCGCATCAAGCAGCGCATCCGGGAGAGCCTCTCGCCCCGTCACGTGCCCGATGACATCGTGGCCGTCCCCGAGGTGCCCCGCACCCTCAACGGCAAGAAGCTGGAGGTGCCGATCAAGCGGATCCTGATGGGCGTGCCGCGGGAGAAGGCGGTGAACCCGGATTCGATGAGCAACCCCGGCTCGCTACGGTTCTTTGAGGAATTCGCCCGGCGCCTGCAGGCGGGAGGAGCGGAAGGGCGCTAGCGGCTGGCGACCGGCCGGCTGCGCCCATCGGCGTCCACGACGGGATCCGGGGCGGCGTTGCCGCCCCGGATCCCCCTCGATCCATTGCTTGCCTCGGACGGCCCCGGGTGACCGGCCCGGGGCGGCCAGCCGGGGCACCCGATGGGATCGCCTAGGCCGTGGGCGCCGCCCCGGGCAGGAGGGGCAGGAAGCGCCCGCAAGCTAGCGGCGCCTACGCGAGCAACGTTCACAAAGCCTTAGCGAAGCCTCGAAGTGCCTTTAACCTGAGCGGACGCTCGCCGCGCTACCCTGAAAGAGGACGGAACGGGGAAGACCCCCGGTCGCGGCAGGCTGCCCCACGGCTCTCCCCGGCGACCGGCGAAAGGAGCGGCGAGTGGCATGGCGGATAGCCGGGTCGAACAAGAACAACCCGCACTGCAGGCCTTGGCCCGGGCCAGGCGACAGGCTGCGGGCAACATGGCGCTGGTGAACGTGGCCACCATCGCCCAGATCACGGCGAGCCACCGCAGGACGGCCCCGAGGGCTGAAGGGCGTCGAACCAGGCCCCCGTCCCCGCTGGCCACCGCGCGGGGGGACGGCGACAAGGTCCGGCTGGTGATCTTCGACCTGGACGGCACCCTGTATGACGACCTTCTCTATACCACCGCTTACGCCCGTGCCCTGGCCGCGCGCCTGCCCGTGCAGAAGCGAAGCCCCTTCCTGAGGGACGCCTTTCCGCTGGCCCCGCTCAACCGCCGCCTCCGGCTGGGCATGATTTACGATCGCGAAACCGACACCCTGCTGGGGCACCCGTTGCTGGCACCGGGCACCGCCTGCTCCTGGGACGGTGCGGTGCGCCGGCCGTGGCAACCCGCCCGGCCCGGCGGGCACGTGGGCGCGGGGGACCGCTACCTGACCCTCGGCGACGCCTGGACCCTGATCACCGCCGCCGCCCTGCGCGGTGGCCTGACCATGGAGGACTGTGTGGCGGCCATGGCCGAGACGCGGTCACGGGTCACCCTGCCACCGCCCGAGTCCTATCACCGGCACGCCTTCTTTGGCCGGGGGGAAGAGCCCGTTCGTGTCCTGGTCACCAACGCGGGCCGCGAGCACGCGGAAAACATGCTGCGGCACCTGGGACTGGAGCAAGCCTTCACCTATCGCTTCAGTGAAGCGGAGAAACCGCGGGGTTGGCGCCGGATCATCCCCCTGCTGGAGCGGCAGACGGGAATCCCGCGCAGCGCCATGGTGGCCATCGGCGACAACCTGCTCAATGACATCCTGCCCGTCCTGGAGATGGGGGTGCGACCGCTCTTGATCGACCGGTACGGCTTGTTCACCCGCTTCCGGGGGCCGGGCTGGAGATGCGCCCGCTCCCTTGAGGAAGCGCTGGCGAGCCTGTCCACCCGTTTCCCCGTGAGGTCGTTGGTGAGGGCTCGTTCCCGCCAGCGGGGTTGACCGGTGACGCGGCCAGGCAACCAGGTTGAGAACCGGTGCGAAGGGGGTTGCGCGCATGCGGCGGATGAAGGGGTGGATCCGTGCCGGCGTGCGCCGGGTGGGCCGGCTGCCGGCATGGCTGCTGCCGGTGGTCTTGGTGCTCTTGCTGGTCTCTCCCGCCGTCACCTCGGCGGAGGGCGCGGGGAGCCGCACCGTGCGCCTGCAGCTGCTGGCCATCAACGACTTCCACGGGGCGCTGCAGTCCCGTACCCTGGGCGGGCGGCCCATCGGCGGCGCCGCGGTGCTGGCGGCCTACTGGGACCGCTGGGAGGAGGAGGCCAAGAAGGACGGGTTCACCACCCTGCGGGTGGGGGTCGGCGACCTGGTGGGGGCCAGCCCGCCGGTCTCGGCCCTGCTCCAGGACGAACCGACCATCGAGGCCCTGAACCGAATGCACCTCCTGGTCAGCGCCGTCGGCAACCACGAGTTCGATGAGGGGGTGGCGGAGCTCAAGCGGCTGCAGGAGGGCGGCTGCCACCCCGTCACGGGTTGCTTTGAAGGAGCCAAGTTCCAGTACCTGACCGCCAACGTGGTCGACGCCAAGACGGGGGAGCCCCTCTTCCCGCCCTACGCCATGGTGAGGGTGCGGGGCATTCCGGTGGGCTTCATCGGCGTCACGTTGAAGGAGACGCCCACCATCGTGACCCCGACGGGCGTGGCGGGCGTGCGCTTCCTGGATGAGGCGGAGAGCGTCAACCGCTACGTGGCCGAACTGAAGCGCCAGGGCGTCGAGACCATCATCGTGCTGCTGCACCAGGGCGGCGAGGGCGACCGCCGCGGCGGGCCCATCTCAGGCGCCATCGTGCCCATCGTCGAGGCCATGGACGATGAGGTGGACGTGGTCCTTTCGGGCCACACCCACCGGGGCTACTGGGGCATCATCGACGGCAAGCTGGTCACCCAGGCCTATTCCAGCGGCACCGCCTTCGCCGACGTCGACCTGGTGCTGGATCGGGCCACGGGCGACGTGATCGACAAGCGAGCGCGGATCGTCGACACCTACGCCGACGTGCCGCCGGGCACCGAGCCCGACAAGCAGATCGCCCGCCTGGTCGCCCGGGCGGAGGAGCAGGTGGAGCCCATCATCAACCGGGTCGTGGGCACCGCCGCCGACGACATCACCCGCCAGCAGACGCCGGCGGGCGAGTCGGAACTGGGCAACCTGATTGCCGACGCCCAGCGCTGGGCCATGGGCACCCAGGTGGCCTTCATGAACCCGGGCGGCATCCGGGCCGACATCGCCGCCGGCGAGGTGACCTGGGGCGAGCTCTACGAGGTCCAGCCCTTCGGCAACGACCTGGTGAAGATGACCCTGACCGGCGCCCAGATCGAGCGGCTGCTGGAGCAGCAGTGGCTCAACCAGCCCTATCCCCGCATCTTGCAGGTGTCGGGCCTGGACTACAGCTGGGATCCCCGCAGGCCGGTGGGCGACCGGGTGGACCCGGCGGACATCCGCATCGGCGGGCAGCCCCTGGATCTGAACGCCCGCTACACCGTCACGGCCAACAGCTTCCTCGCCGCCGGGGGCGACAACTTCAGCGTGTTCACCGAGGGCCAGGACCGGGTGGTGGGGCCGGTGGACATCGACGCCCTGGTGCGCTACGTTGAGCAGCTGCCCCAGCCCTTCAACGCCCGGGTGGAGGGCCGGATCACCTTGCGCTAGGGGGTTCCCGGCGCCGCCTGCCCCCGCTACACTGGGTACACGAGAGCGGCTTTTCTCCGGCAGGGGGCCCAACACGGCGAACGTGGATCGGAAGGCCAAGGGAAGAAGCAGGCATGTCGTGACATCGGGCCGGCGGACTACCGCCGGCCCGCGGAATTTGCGCGGAGGCTGGTCGGACACCCCATGGAACGAGGGCTGCCGGCGTTGCATCAGGCGCTGGAGCGCCAGCGGCCGCTGACCTGTGCTCACCGGGGCGGGCGTGCCCGGGCCCCGGAGAACACCCTCTCCGCCTTCCGGCAGGCGGTGGCGGCCGGCGTGGACATGGTCGAGCTCGACGTGCAGCTGACGGCCGACGGCGAAGTGGTGGTCCTCCACGACGCCGAGCTGGGACGAACCACCAACGGCACCGGGCGGGTACGCGACCGGCGGTGGGATGAACTGAGCCGGCTCGACGCCGGCGCCTGGTTTGGCGCCCGCTACCGGGGTGAGCGGGTGCCCACCCTGGCGGAGGTTCTGGACTGGGCCCGGGGACGGGTCTACCTGCAAATCGAGCTCAAGCCCTACGGCGCCGACGCCGCCCTGCTCTGCGAGCGGGTGGTGGAGCTGGTTCGCCAGCGTGACATGCAGGACCAGGTGATGCTGCTCTCCTTCGACCATCACGTGCTGCGCTGGTGCAAGGAGATGGCGCCCGACATCATCACGGGCGCCATCTGCCAGGCCCGGCTGATCGATCCCGTGGGCGTGGTGCGGTCGGCCGGCGCCGATGCCCTCTGCGTCGATGCCGAGCACCTGGCGCCCCGGGAGGTGGACTTGCTGCACCGGGCCCGGATCGCCGTGCACAGCTTCGGCTCCAACCCGGGCACCCTGCGGGAGCTGGCGGGGTGGGGCGTGGACATCATCCAATCCGATGATCCCCTGGCCCTGAGCCAACTGGTGGCGACCCGCCGCTAGGGCGGCGCTGGCCGTGCGGAGGAACCCGCCCGCGCCCGGGGGCGTGCGGGCGGCGCCCCGGGCGCAGGCGGGTCCCCTCCGGCTCCCATCGGCTTTGCCGCCCAACACAACATGTAGTATGATCCCCTCGGACAAACTTCCATATCTGGCACGTGGCCACGTGGCCCTTGGCTCCCTTGGTGCCTTGGCCGCTGGGCCACAGCGCGGTGCCTGTCCGACAGGGCAGGGCGTGGCTGCCGCCATGCGAGGGATCGCCCACCTCACGGGGGGTCTCGCGGCAGCCCGCTGGGGGAAGTCCGGTGCAAGTCCGGCGCTGTCCCGCAACGGTAACCGGCCCCGCCGGCCGGAAGCCCGAGTACCCACATCGCGCTTCCGTACCGCCCCCGCGGAGGGGTGAGGGCGGGCCGAGCGTGTCTCCGCGTTCTTCCGGGGCCGCCTGTTGCATCCGGGCGCCCGCGGGCGGCAGGGGAACGCGGCCCGGGTTCGGTTCCTCTCCTCCTCCGTGCCGGCCGCCGGCCGGGGGCGGAACCGCCAGAGGAGAGGGGAGGAACCCCGTGGACGCCATCCTCCGCGAGCTCACCGCAGGCCTGCCTGACGCGGATCGCCTGCAGCACGTCCTCCGCCAGGACCTGTCCTGGATCGTACCGCCCGCCGGTCCGAGCGCCCCACCGGCCGGCAACGGGGCGGCTGCTGCGCTGGCCGATGCGGCCGCCGATGCCGCCGGTGCCCCTGATGCTGCTGCTTCCGCCGGTGCAGCCGGCGCTGCGAGCGCCACGGGTGCCGCGGGCACCGGCGATTTCCTTGAGGAACTGCTCGTCCAGGCGGCCACCCAGAACCTGCACCGCGATCCCGAGTTCGAGCGGGTGGCGGTGCGGGCCCGGCTACGCCAGCTGTACCGGCAGGTGCTGGGCGAGCCGGTGCCGGGCCCAGAGCGGTACCGGGCGGCCTTCCCCGCCTACATCCGGCGCGGGGTGGCCTGCGGCGCCCTGGACGAGCGCTTGCTCGCTTTCGACCTGGACGAGCTGGCCGGTGCCCTGCGCCCCGAGCGGGACGAGTCGCTGCCCTTCATCGGCCTGGTCACCCTGGCCGATCGCTACCTGGTGCGGGAGCCCGAGAGCCGCAGGCTGCTGGAGACGCCCCAGTTCCTCTTCATGCGGGTCGCCATGGGCCTGGCCCTGGCGGAGGAACCCGGCCAGCGGGAGGCCTGGGCCCGCCGGTTCTACCACGCCATGTCCACCTTCCGCTACCTGCCCAGCACGCCCACCCTGTTCAACGCCGGCACGCCCCACCACCAGCTCTCGTCCTGCTACCTGGCCGACGTCCACGACTCCATGGACCACATCCTGGAGGCGGCCCGGGACTTCGGCTTGCTGGCCAAGTTCGCCGGCGGCATCGGGGCATCGGTGACGCGGCTCAGGGCGGCCGGGTCGCCCGTGCGGGGGATCAACGGCGAGTCTTCCGGCGTGATCCCGTTCGTCCACTTCTACGACGCCCTGATCAAGGCGGTGAACCAGGGCGGGCGGCGCCGGGGGACCCTGGCCGTCTACCTGGAGCCGTGGCATCTGGAGATCGAGGCCTTCCTGGATCTCAAGCGCAACGCCGGCGACCCCTACCTCCGGGCCCACAGTGTCAACACGGCGCTGTGGATCCCCGACGAGTTCCTGCGGCGGGTGGAGGCCGGCGAGCCCTGGTACCTGTTCGACCCGGCCTATGTGCCGGAGCTGCCCGAGCGCTTCGGCGCGGCTTTCCGCGACGCCTACGCCGCCCGCGTCCGCCAGGCCGAGGCCGGGGAGCTGCCCGCCCGCGCCTGGAAGCGGGTCGAGGCCCGCGGGCTCTTCCGCGAGATCCTGGCTACCCTGCAGGAGACGTCCCATCCCTGGCTGGTCTTCAAGGACGCGGGCAACGCGCGCTCCCTGCTGCCGGGGGTGATCCACTCCAGCAACCTTTGCACGGAGATCTTCCTCCCCACCACCGCCGACGAGGTCGCCGTCTGCAACCTGGCTAGCGTCAACCTGGCCCGGCACGTGGGGCCGGCGGGCATCGATTGGGAGGCCCTGGCTGCCACGGTGGCGGTCGCCATGCGGGGTCTGGACAACGTGATCGACCTCAACCTGTATCCCATCGAGAAGGCGCGGCGCTCCAACCTGCGCCACCGGCCCGTGGGGCTGGGGGTGATGGGCTTCGCCGAGGCGGTCAACCGCCTGGGGCTGGGCTACGCCGACCCCGAGACGGCCGAGCTGGCCGACCGGGTGCTGGAGTTCATCAGCTACCATGCCATCCTGGCCTCCCACCGGCTGGCGGAGGAGCGGGGTAGCTTCCCCGCCTTCGCCGAGAGCGGGTGGGCCCGGGGCAAGGTGCCGCTGGACACCCTGGCCGATCTGGAGGAGGAACGCGGCCGGCCCGTGACCGTGGATCGCAGCGCCCGGCTGGACTGGGAGGGGGTCCGGGCCCGCGTCCGGCAGGGCATGCGCAACGGTGCCGTGCTGGCGGTGGCACCCACCGCCACCATCAGCCTGATCGCCGGCACCACCCCCAGCCTCGACCCGCCCTATTCCAACGTCTTCTCGCGGCAGACCCTCTCGGGCAAGTTCCTGGAGGTCAACCGGGTGCTGGTGGAGGAGCTGCGGCAGCGGGGGCTGTGGGAGGCGGTGCGGGACCGCATCGTGGAAGAACGCGGCGACCTGCAGGCCATCGCCGAGCTGCCCGCCGACCTCCGGCGCCGCTACCCCACCGCCTACCAGGTACCGCCCGAGGCCTACCTGGAGATTGCGGCCCGGGCCCAGAAGTGGGTGGACATGGGCATCAGCCGCAACCTGTTCCTGGCCGATCGCGACCTGGAGGCCATGGAGCGGGTCTACCGGGAGGCGTGGCGCCGGGGCCTGAAGTCGACCTACTACCTGTTCATGGCGCCGCGGATGTACGCCGAGCCCTCGACGGTGCGGGTGAACAAGGCCCGCCGCAAGCTGCGCTGGAACCTGGACGAACCGGCTCCAGCCGCTTCGACCGGTGGGCCACGGCCGTCCGGGGCCGTCCCGACAGCCGGCGCTTGGGAAGCCGGGTCGCAACATGCTCGGGCGGTGCGGAACGGCGCCGTGGAGCTACCCGCGCTCGTCAGCCCCGAAGGGGAGGGCGGGGCGCCCAGTGGCACGGTTCAGCCGGGCGTCTTACAGCCGCCGGAAGGCGTAAACCAGGAAGGTCCAGCAACGCCGGCCGGGGCTCGGGGGGACGGAGACAGAGCAGGGCTGCCGACGGGATCCGGTGGTGCCCGCTTCGGCACCTCCGAGGCGCCGGCGGCCTGCCGGGTTCGTCCCGACGACCCGGACCTGATCTGTGAGGCGTGCCAGTGACCCGGCCAGGGACCGGGAATCCGGTTAGGGACGAGAGCGGGCCGTGCCGGTCCGGCCCGCCCCGACCCCGAACACCCGGTGCCGGGTCCCACATCCGTTCCATTATCCGTTCCAAAGGAGGAGATCCCCATGGCATCCACCACGCGCCAGCCGGGCGACCGCCTGCTGGGCGGCGACCCCCTGGAGCCCATCCAGCTCTTCCCGCTGCGGTATCCCTGGGCCTACGCCCACGCCCAGCAGGGCAAGCGCAACACCTGGTTCCCCGAGGAGATCCCCCTGGCCGACGACGTGCGCGACTGGGAGCTGCGCCTGACGGACGACGAGCGGCGGGCGGTCGAGCTGCTGCTCGGCTTCTTCAACCCGATGGAGTCGCTGGTCACCCACAACCTGGTGATGTCCATCTACCCGCTGCTCACGCCGCCGGAGATCCGCCTCTACCTGGCGCGGCAGATCTGGGAAGAGGCCAACCACACCATGGCCTTCGAGTACGTGCTCAAGACCCTGCCCGTCGACCGCGAGCGGGTCTTCGCCGCCCACCGCGATGTCCCGGCCATCCGCGCCAAGGAGGCGTTCCAGCAGGAGCTGACCCGCCAGCTGCTGGTCCGGCCCGACGTCTCGACCCTGGAGGGGCGGCAGGCGTTTCTGCGCAACCTGATCGGCTACTACATCGTCCTGGAGGGCGTGTTCTTCTACGGGGGGTTCCTGTTCGCCTACACCTTCCGGCGTCGCAACCTGCTCAAGGGCCTGGCGACCCTGGTCGATTGGGTGCTCAAGGACGAGAGCCTGCACCTGTCCTTCGGGATCCACCTGATCACCGCGCTCTTGGAAGAGCACCCCGAGCTGATGACGCCCGCGTTCGCCCGGGAAGTCAAGGGGCTGATCCTGCGGGCGGTGGAGCTGGAGCGGGATTACAACCGCGCGCTGCTGCCGCGGCCCATCCTGGGCGTCAGCGCCGACTATCTCAACGCCTACGTCGAGTACGTGACCGACCGGCGCCTGGACGAACTCGGCCTGGGCCCCCACTTCGGCACGCCCAACCCGGCCAAGTGGATGGCCACCGAGGTGGACGTGCCGGAGATCGTCAACTTCTTCGAGGCGCGCAACATCCACTACGAGGTGGCGGCGGACCGGAACCGGTGAGGGATGAGCTGCCGGGGCGTGAGGTAGCGGTTTCAGACCTTTGGCCCAGGTGCCGGCGCGTGGCCTACTCCCGTGCCGGCACCTTTTCGACCAGGAATTCCTGGTACGGGCCGGTGACGATGAAGCGGACAGGAACGCGCTGGCCGTTCTTGTACCGGTTCAAGTCGATCTCGACGTCGTGGAACGTCCCATCCTGCGGCACGATGGTGACGTCGATGGAATCCGGATGGAGATCGATGCGCGCGATGTACGCCCCCAGGGTGGTGACCCGGGTGGCAACCACGCGGAGGTGACTCTCGTCCCTCGGCGGAGTCAGCGCTGGGTCGATGTGAATCGCCGGTGGGGTGGCGTGTTCCAGAGGACTGCCGTCGAGGCTGATGGGCAAGATACCGAGCTCCTTGAGCCCGCTCGACCAGTCCGAAAGCCCCTGGGAGACGAAGGCGATGATTCCCTTGTTGGCCCGCAAGAAGGCGTCGACCGAAATCAGGTCGGCCCCGGCGGGGGACGAGGCTCCCCCGCCGGCTGGTTCTGGCGATGCGGGTCCGGGTTCCTCCAGGGACGTCGGGCCGGCGTCGCCAGTTTGGCCCTGGTTCTGGCCGGTGGCCGCGGCAGAAGCCGCCGGGCGTTCCGTGGTCCCCGATTGCGCGCAACCGGCCGCTGTGAAGAGGAGGAAGGCGAGCACCGACCACGAAATCAGCCGCGAAATCAGCCACACGGTGCGGTTCGACATGTGACGCACCCCACTCGAGGGCCCAGTTCCTGTGGCCCACCGGCTCCGGCCGAAGCCACGGCCATCCACGAGATGCCCGAAATGCCGGCCCCAGCCATGGGCGTTACGCAAGGGCGTGACGATGTCTTGCGGCGGTGCGGATGTGGTGGTCTTGGGGTAACGGTTCTGCGACGGCTACCCTGGTCCTCTTGCCACAACCCGTGATCTTGGTGTCGCGTGTTACCCGAAACACTTAGGAACACTTAGGGACCGGCGGTGCCGGTCGACCCAGCCGAGACTGAAACCAGCTTCCCGCTTCGCGTGATCGACCGTACGTGGAGGTGGCACCGTGCCTGACACACCGGCCGCGACCGCGGGGCCACGGATCACCGTGGCGCTACTTCCCACCTTACACCGGCTACACCTGGAGCCGGCCTTTGCCCATTACGACTTCACGGTGATCCGTCGCATCATCCTTGCGTTCGGGCCGGATGCCATCTGTGGCGAGGTGCGGCCCATCGACTGGCAACGGACCGCGGGCGGCACGCGCCCCGGTTACTGCGGGCCTGTGGAGTACCGGCAGCTCATCTTGCCCCTGTGCCGTGAGAGGGGAATCCCTTTTCACCCCGTCGATGATTACCCCGACGAACCGGACGCCGGTTCGAGCGAACGAGCCGGCCCGGCGAACCCTGGTAATCCGAAGCCGGAGCCGCGGCCGGTGGGCGGCGGGGGCATGCCCTTGGCCTCTGTGGCCGGCCCGCCGGTGCCGGCGGCCTGGCAGACCGCCGCGGAGGTGACGTGGCAGGACGTGACCCAAACCTTTCTCCAGTGGATCGGGCGCCGCGAGCTGGGACTGCGGGCCATCTTTGATCAGGGGGGATGGACCTTATCCGGGCCAAGCACCGGCTACAACTCCAGCTGGACGCCACGGAAGAGATTCGTACCTGGTCAGTGCGGAACCTCCGCATGGCGGCAAACATCCTGGACGTTTGCGCTTCCGTGCTTCGTGCCGGCACCCACAGCGGCACTCGCCATCTGAGGCGGCGGGTACTGGTGACCGTCGGGTTGGAGCACCTGCCCTTCTTATGGGATCTTTTGCAAGCCAGTGATGCCGTGGACCTCTGGCCGGTGGACTGGCCGCTTCACCTGGTCCAAGACCAACTGGAGCGGCCGTATTGAAGAAACCACGGGGTGAATCAAGCCGTGGTAAGGGCGCCGAATCAAGCCGCGCGAAGCAAGGTCTGAACCAGGACGGTGTCAATTATTCGACCAGCGCGACCAGCGCCGCCATCACCGGCTGCGGGTCGCGAGTAGACCGGCCACCACCCTTCCGCAGGGGCTGGGGCGTCCGTTCCGGGGCGGGTTTCCAATTGTCACCGGACCCGTGCCCGGCCAGAACCAATCGAACCCTCCATCGCCAAGTCGTCTTCGGCTTATTCTTCAAAGGACAGTTTGCGAAGATCGAACGTCAAGGTCCTGCCACCAGAACTGCGAAGGGTAAACGTACCGTTGTTGGCAGCCACGATTTCCAGGCTGCCGACCTTCGCCGGGGCCAGGAACCTTTGGCCGCGCACAAAGCCCCAGTCTTTATCCAGCCAGTGAACAATGACCAATCCCTGGGACGGGTCATCAGCGGTAGCGCCGGCGAAGACTTGAACGACGCCGTTACCGAAAGGACCTTGCCACCGGTTTTGAATGACGACGGTACTATCAGGGTACTCGCCTTCAGGAATGATGCCCACGGGCCTCGGGGGATCCTGCTGCGACCCCAGGGGCCCAGGCTGCTCCTGATCCTTCGGTGCTGGCGGGACGGAGTACCGCTCTGCTTCTTGCCGGGCAAACAGGTCCCTCTTCTCTCCTGGCGGCAATTCGGCCCACCACGGGCTCGACGCCCGAGAATTCGAGAGAAGGATGAACAGGGCAGAACCGACTGCCAACAACGCGGCCGCCATGCCAATCCACCTGCGCAAGGCATGGCCCCCCATGGAACGTCGTATCAACCTACGGATACCACCGGATATCCGTGGCGTACGTTACCGTACTCGTTGTACGGCGATCGTGGTTTCGGGCGTTCCGCAGCTGTTTCCATCCCTGTTCAGGAGTATTGTCGATAGACGGATCGCAACCCTTCTGTTGGCACGCTTGGTCTTGAGTCAGAGACGCCAACAAGCCCATGGCGCCACTACGGAACTTGTAGCCGTACAAGAAGATGGACCACCATTGCCTTGCCTGCACGCCATCGTGGCGGCAGATTTGTGGAGTAGGCCAGGCGGCGGGTACAGCCCCAGGCAGCACGAATCGACTGCTGCATGAGCGGACAGCTGCACGGGACCCCTTCTTCCGCCAAACCGCATCTGGCACCACAAGAGGATAAGTTGGTGCCGTACCAGTGTCCGCTGGATCCCCCTCGTGGGTTTCATCTGTTGACTTACCATCCAGGATATTCACCGTAGAATTGGCGAAGTCTTCTATGTGAAGCAGGTAACTTGTCGACAGACGTTCCCATGATTCAACAGGAAGCGCTTCGTGCTGAGATGGCTTGGTCCCCATCCCACCCGCCAGCATTCGGCACCCTTTAGGAATGCAATCTGCGACACCGGCAGACGGGCCGTCCGCAAGACAAGTTGCGACCATGGTTAAAGCGCTTCCGTGCTTCGTGCCGGCACCCATGGCGGCACTCGCCATCTGAGGCGGCGGGTGCTGGTGACCGTCGGGTTGGAGCGCTTGCCCTTCTTAAGGCTTGAAGGGGTCGGTTGCAGGCCAATAAAAGCGTGGCTCTCTGGCCGGTTGAAGTTGACCCGGTTTCGTGGACAGGTTGAGGCTTACGCGACAACCCCTTCCTGTGGCTGAGCCTTTCGCTCCTGGATCCAACGCTCCTCGTACTCGTAGGGCGAGAGGTAACCAAGTGCCGAGTGACGCCGCCGCCGGTTGTAGAACCCTTCGACGTACTCGAAGATCGCCATGCGCAGTTGATCCCGTGTGGCCCAGGCTTGGCGGTCGAGGAGCTCCCGTTGCAGGGTCGCGTAGAAACTCTCCGCCATCGCGTTGTCCAGCGCATCGCCCACGGAACCCATTGATCCGGCGATGCCCAGGACCTCCAAGCGGCGGGTGAATGCCAGCGAGGTGTATTGCACGCCATGGTCCGAGTGGTGGATCAGACCGGGCCCCGGCCGGCGACGCCGTACCGCCATGGTGACGGCGTCGACCACCAACTCCGCCACGGGCCGGTCCCCATGGCCCAGCCCACCACGGCGCGGGAGAAGGCATCCACCACCGTGGCCAGGTACAGCCAGCCTTCCTCCGTGCGATGCTGCGTGAGGTCCGCCACCCACACCCGGTTGGGGGCATCGGGCACAAACTGCCGACCCAGCCGATCAGGGTAGACGGGGCGGCGGGGATCCCGGAGTGTGATCCCCCGGGTCCGGCGCCGGTGCACGCCGGCCAGCCCCATAGCCCGCATCAGCCGGGCGACCCGCTTCCGACCACAGCGGACCCCATGCGTCAACCGCAGCTCTGCATGGATGCGGGGCGCGCCATACGTGCCCCGGCTGCCAGCATGGATGAGCCGGATCCGCTGGCTCAAATCCGCGTCCTCCTGGGACCGTCTGGAGGCACCCCGTTGCCGCCATGCGTAATAGCCACTCGTCGAGACGCCCAGGACACGGCACAGCGTGGCCACCGGATGGTGGGCCTTCTCCTGCTCGATGAACCGAAACACGGTCACCGGTTCCGTCGGCTCTCCTGGGCAAAAAAGGCTGCGGCTTTTTTTTAGGATTTCACGCTCCTCCCGCAGGATCCGGTTCTCCCGCCGCAGCCGGTTGAGTTCCTCCCGTTCGGCGGTCGTCAACCCGGGGCGCTGCCCCGCGTCGATCCCGGCTTGCCGAACCCACTTCCGCAGGCTGGCCTCCGAGACGCCGAGGTCGGCGGCAATCTGCTGGAGCTTCTTCCCACTCTCCCGGACGAGGCGGACGGCTTCGGCCCGGAACTCGGGAGGATACGGCGGCTTGGTAGCCGGCATGGGGATCACCCTTTCCGGGGCTTACGCCCCAAGTATCGGGGTGTCCACTAAACCGGGGCAAGTCCAGGTGGACTGGCCGCTCCAGCTGGTCCCAGACCAACTGAAGCGGTCGCACCGGCTGAAGCACAAGCCAAATCAAGCCGTGGCAAAGACCGAATCAAGCTGCACGAATCAAGGTCTCAACCACGGCACTGCCGACATCAGCGAAACACGGCGACCAGCGCCGCCCACCACCGGCTGAGGGTTGTCATCAGTGCCGCCCACCACCCGGTCGCCCCGGCCGGTGCGTTCCCCTCTGAAGTGGGCTCCCGGTCGATGATGGCGTCGGTTGCGGTCGCCGCCTGGGACGGTACCGCCGTCACCGCCGGACCACCTTCAGCCCCGAGAAGCCGGACCGGCTCGGCGGCGACCACCTCGATCACGCCCGCCCCGGGAAGGCTCTGGATCGCGGCCCGGGCTTCGGCGACGGAGCTCGAGACCCCCAGCGTCACCCGGTTCGTCCGAACGTCCACCCCGGTCCACACCACTTCGACTCCCTGGGCCTGCAGGCGGGCCATGTTTTGGTTCAGCGTCGCCTGCACTTGCTCGAGTTCCCTCAGCGTGTACTGGCCTTCCTCGAACCGCAGCTGGTGTCCAGCGAGGCGATCCCGCAGCGCCTGCTCACCGGCGGGGTCGAGGGGTCGCGTCAGCACGACCACCACCGCCGCTTGGCCGTTGCCCGCCTCTTCCACGTAGAGGCCACCGAACCGGTCGGCGAAGCGCTCCCGGAGGTAGGCTTCCGCGGCCTGAACGTCGTCCGGCGCGACCACCCAGGACACGGGTCGATCCGGGGAGCCGGCGGGTTCCGGGGGCTTCCCCGGAGCGCCACGTCCCGTGGAAGCCTGGAGGGCACCTGCGAACCCGGCCATGGCCACGGTCAACAAGGCCACCCATCCCACCACCCATCCCACGCGCCGCACTGCTGCCCGGGCTCGACAGCCTTTTGCACGGGGACCCCGCGTTCGTCGCCCGCTCCCCGTCACCCCTCGGCTGTCCCTCCCCGTCACCTTGATTGGGATCATCGGCCGGCCCAAGGATCTTCCATCTGCGAACAGCAAAGTCCTCGCCTCCTCCAGATTCGGTTTGCCCGGGAGTCCGCCCTTGACACCTTCGCGTCCGCCCCTGCATCGGTCTGGACGGTCCTGCCCTTCGACTGCCCCTCTGGAATTCCGCTTGGAGGCGGCCCTGAGAGTCGGGTTTGAAGCGGCCTTGACGGTCGAGACAGCCTGACTCCCCCTGGCACCGTGACCCTTTGAACGCTCCTCCTCCGGTGTACCGTCGCCCTTTGGACGCCGCCGCGCCGAATGGGGTTCCCGCGACCGCCGGCGTCGGTGCGATTGCATCGTTCGGGCCTGGCAGGAGGTCGGGGCTCCTTTCGGGTAGGAATCCAAGGGCAATTCGGTGGCTCGGGCGCGGTTCCGGCCGCGCGCCCGCTGATCATCCTCCCAAAGGGGTGGCGTCATGGAGACCCAGGAGTATCGCCCCGGCCTCGAGGGCGTGATCGCCGCCGAGACCCGCATCTCCTACCTCGACGTGGAGAACGAGGAGATCGTGGTCCGCGGCTACAACCTGCTCGACCTGATCACCCAGAAGACCTACGTCGACGTGCTCGGCCTGCTGATCCACGAGCGGCTTCCCGACGACGCCGAGCGCAAGGAGCTGGAGCGGCAGCTTCTCGCCGCCGAGGTCCCGCAGCCCGTGTGGGACATCCTCGCCAAGCTGCCGGCGTCGATGCACGCCATGGACCGGCTGCGCACCGCCGTCTCGGCCCTGGCCGGGTTCGACCCCGACGCGGACTCGCCCGACCCCGAGGCGGAGCGGGCCAAGGGCGTGCGGCTGGTGGGCCAGGTCTCGACCATCGTGGCGAACCTGACCCGCATTGCCCAGGGGGAGCAGCCCGTTCTTCCCGACCCCCAGCTGGGCTTCGCCGAGAACTTCGTGTACATGATCACCGGCCGGCGGCCGGACCCCGCCGGGGCGCGGGCCTTCGACCAGGCGCTGATCGCCTACAGCGAGCACGAGATGCCCAACTCCACCTTCACGGCGCGGATCATCGCCTCGACCCTGTCCGACGTCTATGGCGCCCTGACCGGGGCGGTTGCGTCCTTGAAGGGGCCCCTGCACGGCGGCGCCAACGAGGCCGTGGCCCACATGATGCTGGATGCCGGCGACGTGGAGGGCCTCGACCGCCTGATCCGCGAGAAGCTGGCCCGCAAGGAGCGCATCATGGGCTTCGGGCACCGGGTCTACATGCGCAAGTTCGACCCGCGGGCCTGGATCCTCAAGCAGACCCTGGCCCGGCTGGTGGACGAACGCGGCGACGAGGAGGGCCGCCGCTGGGTGGCCATGTGCCAGCGGGGCGAGGACATCATGCGGGAGGAGAAGGGCCTCTACCCGAACCTCGACTATTACGCCGCGCCAATCTACTATGTGCTGGGCATTCCCATCGAGCTGTACACCCCGATCTTCTTTGCCGCCCGGACGGCGGGCCTGGTGGCCCACGTGGTGGAGCAGCACGCCCAGAACCGGCTCTACCGGCCGCGGGTGCGGTACCTGGGGCCGCGGGGGCTGAAGCCCTGACCAGCTTGCCGGCCCGCAGCGGAGGCGTGCCCTGCTCCGGCCGGTGGAAGGGGTCCGGGCCGGCCCCTGTCGCCTGTCGGTCCACCCCAGGAGCCCGGCCGGTTGCACCGTCGTTCAAAATGGGAACCTGGTGAGTGCCGGCATCCAGGTGGGCCCGACGTCGGGTCCGTGGAGCGCTCACCGTGCTCACCGGGACCGCAGGGAGGAGTTCGGTCAGCGACATGGCAACCCACGACGCGGCGGCCCCTGCAGGTGGGGCCACGAAACCCCAGGAGCCCGATCGAATCCTGGTCGACATCGCGGAGTACGTCCTCAACCAGGCCATCGACAGCGAGCTGGCGTACCGCACCGCCCGCTGGGTGCTGATGGACTCGCTGGCGGCGGCCTTCTACGCCCTGGCCTACCCCGAGTGCACCAAGCTGCTCGGACCCACGGTGCCGGGCACCATCGTGCCCCATGGGGTCAAGGTGCCGGGCACGCCCTACGTGCTGGATCCCGTGGAGGGCGCCTTCAACATCACCGCCCTGATCCGCTGGCTGGACTACAACGACACCTTCCTGGCCAAGGAGTGGGGGCACCCGTCGGACAACCTGGGCGCCATCCTGGCGGTGGCGGATCACGTCAGCCGGGTGCGGCGCAGCCGCGGCGAGGCGCCCTACACCGTCCGCGACGTGCTGACCATGGCCATCAAGGCCCACGAGATCCAGGGCGTGCTCTCGCTGGAGAACAGCCTCAACCGCTTCGGCTTCGACCACGTGCACTTCGTCAAGGTGGCGTCGGCGGCGGTGGCCACCGCCCTGTGGGGCGGCGGGCGCGACGAGGTGATCAACGCCCTCTCCAACGCCTGGATCGACGGGGCCGCCCTGCGCACCTACCGTCACTTCCCCAACACGGGCTCCCGCAAGTCCTGGGCGGCGGCCGATGCGGTGAGCCGGGCCGTGCGGCTGGCGCTCTTCGCCGTCAAGGGCGAGATGGGCTACCCCACCGCCCTGAGCGCCCCCCGCTGGGGCTTCGAAGACGTGGTCTTCCGGGGCGAGAAGGTGGTCCTGGCGCGGCCCCTGGGGTCCTACGTGATGGAGAACGTGCTCTTCAAGATCGCGTACCCGGCGGAGTTCCACGGGCAGACGGCGGTGGAGGCGGGCCTGCGCCTGCACCCCCAGGTCAAGGACCGGCTGGACGAGATCGAGCGCATCGTCATCGAGACCCAGGAATCGGCCGTCCGCATCATCGACAAGAAGGGCCCGCTGACGAACCCGGCCGACCGCGACCACTCCCTGCAGTACATGACCGCCGTGGCCCTGATCTACGGCGAGCTGACCTACCAGCACTACGAGGAGCCCATCGCCTCCGACCCCCGCATCGACGCCCTGCGGGAGAAGATGGTCGTGGTGGAGAACGAGCGGTACAGCCGCGACTACCTGGACCCGGAGAAGCGCTCCATCGCCAACGCCGTGCAGGTGTTCTTCCGCGACGGCACCGCCACCGACAAGGTGGAGGTGGAGTACCCCCTGGGCCACCGGCGCCGGCGGGACGAGGCCCTGCCGCGGCTGCACGAGAAGGTGCGGGCGGCCCTGCGGGAGGTCTTCCCGGCCCGCCGGGCGGAGCGGCTGTTCCACCTCCTGGCGGAGGACCCGGGCCTGCCAGAGATGCCCGTGGACCGCTTCATGGACGAACTTCACAGGCCCTGATGAACCTGGATGAACCGGCCCGTCCCGGGGGAGGCACCGGCCCGGGCGGGCCGGTGCCTCCCCTGAACCGGCCTGGCACGAGCCGAGCCGGCGAACGAGCCGGTGCATCCTACGGGCATCCTGCGGACCCTACGAGGGGTGCCGGGTCGGGGGTCGCCGGACCCGCCGTCGCGGCGCGGGCGGTCGTTCAAAGGAGGTATAGCCGATGGCCTGGTTGCTGCAGAAGGAGACGCCCCAGGCGGAGCTGGCCGAGCGGTTCCGCCGGCTGGTGAAGCAGGGGCCGGTGGTGCTGCCCGGTGCCCACGACGCCATGGCGGCGCTCATCGCCCAGCGGGTGGGCTTTGAGGCCCTCTACCTCTCGGGCGCGGCCTACACCGCCAGCCGCGGCCTGCCGGACCTGGGCCTGGTCACCAGCCAGGAGGTGGCCGAGCGCGCCCGGGACATCGTCCGCGCCACCGACCTGCCGCTGATCGTCGACATCGACACCGGGTTCGGCGGGGTCTTGAACGTGGCCCGGACGGGCCGCGAGATGGTCGAGGCGCGGGTGGCGGGCGTGCAGATCGAAGACCAGGAGATGCCCAAGAAGTGCGGCCATCTCAGCGGCAAGAGCCTGGTCACCGCCGACGAGATGGTGCAGAAGATCCGGGCGCTGAAGGAGACCGCGCCGACCCTCTACGTCATCGCCCGGACCGACGCCCACGGCGTCGAAGGGCTCGAGGCGGCCATCGCCCGCGCCCGCCGGTACGTGGAGGCGGGGGCCGACGCCATCTTCCCCGAGGCCCTGACCACGAAGGAGGAGTTCCGCGCCGTGCGGGAGGCGCTGCCCGGCGTGCCCCTCCTGGCCAACCTGACCGAGTTCGGCAAGACGCCGTACTACGGCGCCGCGGATCTCGCGGCCTGGGGGTACAACATCATCCTGTTCCCGGTCTCGTCCTTGCGGGTGGCGGCGCGGGCGGTGGAGCGGCTGTACCGCCACCTGCGGCAGGCCGGCTCGACCCGCGAGCTGCTGGGCGAGATGCAGGATCGGGCGGAGCTCTACGAGACCATCCACTACTTCGCCTACGAAGAGCTCGATCAGACCATCGCCCGCTCGACCCTGCCGCCCCTGGCCCGGGAGCGGGACGGGAACGTGGGAAGGGAGCAGGCATTGTGATCCCAGGCTGGCACGGGTCCACAGTTCGGTCGTGTCAGTGATCTGAATTGCGGCCTGGGTCGAGCAGGACGACGCCGTCCCGCGTCATCCGCTCAAGGACCGCCGCGACGGATTCCGCTTCCGACAGGCTGTACACGTGGGGTTCGAGCGCCCGCAGCGGGGTCGTGCGCCGGACCCGCTGAAAAGCATCGTCCGAAGCGGTGTACAACCGCCTTGGCGCTCCAGCCGGATGGGCATCCGGGTACCGCGTGGGGATGTAGGCCTTGTCGAGTTCCAGCGCCCGGTCGCGAAGGCCCGCAGGAATTGGGATCCGCTCTGCCTAAACTGCGGTCCAAAGGGCTCACCTCGCCGCGGCGGTTACCTCCATGATGCCACGGACGGCCCGGGCTGTCGCAGGATGGAATGAAGCAGCCCACGCTCATCGCGCCTCGCGGCGTTCGTCCTGCCGGATTCGGCCGTCCCGGATGTGCACCACGCGCTGGGCCTGCTGGGCGACCGCCGGGTCGTGGGTCACCAGCAGAATGGTATGGCCCTGCCGGTGGAGGGTCGCGAAAAGCGCGAGAATCTCGGCGCTCGTGACGCTGTCCAGGTTGCCCGTCGGCTCATCGGCCAGCAGGACCGCCGGTCCGTTGGCCAGGGCCCGGGCGATGGCCACCCGCTGCTGCTGTCCTCCGGACAGCTGGTTGGGGAAGTGCTCCTCCCGGCCCTCCAGGCCGACCCGGTGCAGGAGTTCCCACGCCCGTTCCCGGCGCCGGCGCCGGTCGACGCCGGCGTAGGCCAGGGGCAAGGCCACGTTCTCCCACACCCGGTAGCGGGGGAGGAGGAAGAAGCGCTGGAAGACGAACCCGAACTGGCGGTTCCGCAAGCGGGCCAGTTCGGTCTCGCTGAGCCCGCCGACCTCGCGTCCCATGAACCGGTAGGACCCGGCGGTGGGACGGTCGAGGCATCCGATGATGTGCAGCAGCGTCGACTTCCCGGACCCGGAAGGCCCCATCACCGCGGTGAACTCGCCTTCGTCAACGGTGAGGTCGACCCCGCCCAGGGCCGTTACGCGCCCCTGGCCCATGCGGTAGACCTTCTCCACGCCCTGCAGTTCGATGAGCGCCATGGGGATTGCCGTCCTCTACACCTCAGGCTGGTATCCGTGGCACCTCAGTCCCTGGCCCCTGGTTCCCCATCGTCTCCCGCTGCCTCCTGGCGTTCACGGGCCACGACCCGCACGGCCTCGCCCGGGCGCAAATCCGCGGGCGGGTCGACGGCCACCCAATCCTCCGGTGCGAGCCCGGACCGCACCTCCGCCCACTCCGCGTCGCTGATGCCCACTTCGATCGGGCGGCGGACGGCTCGCCCGTCGCGGATCACCCACACCTCGGCACCGTCGGTCCCCACCAGGGCGGAGAGGGGTATCGCCAGGGCCTGCCGCGCCTCCACCACGATCTCCAGATTGACGGTGTAGCCGGGCTTGAGGGGCGTTCCCCGAGGCAGGGCGACGGTCACGGGTACTCCGGTTTCCTGCCGCCCGCCCATCCCCGCCCGCGTGACGACCAGCGCCCCGACCCGGTCGACGGTCCCCTCCCACGTGGCGTCTGGGAATGCATCGCTGAGGATGCGGACCTTCTGCCCGGACCGGACCCGCACCCCGTCCAACTCGGGAACGACCAGGTCGACCACCAGCTCCTCCAGGGTCCCGACCGTCACCAGCGGCCCGCCGGCGCCCTGCAGCAGGTCTCCCTCCGGGTCCGCGACCTGCAGCACCACGCCATCCAGTTCACTCCGGACCTCCGCCCCCGCCAGCTGGCGCTTTGCCTGTTCCAGTTGCAACCGGGCTTGTTCCACCCCCAGCTGGGCCAGCTCCACCTGCAGCTCCGCCTCCTCCTCCGGTACGCTGCCGATGCAGGTGTCCGGCGGGGCCGGTTCGTCCCGTGGACCCTGGGCGGCCTCGCCGCGGCTGCCGTTCTCGCGGGCACATGCCCTGGCTCGTTCCAGCTGGCCTCGGGCGCGCCGGTGCTCAAGCTGAGCCCGCTGCAGGGCGAGTTCGGCCTGGCGCACCTGACCCTCCAGCTCGCCGGCGGCGTACCGGACCAGGACGTCACCCTTCTTGACCGTCTGGCCTTCCTCCACCGGGATCGACTCGACCGCTAGCCCCGGCCGGGGCAGCACCTTCTGCTGGTGGCGGGGGGCGACGCGGCCGCTGGCGAAGATGACGTCCTCCATGGGGCGTCGCTGGGGGTGAACGGCCTGGATGGGACGGCCGTCTGGATGGCGGGACCGGGCGATGGCCACGCCGACCGTGCCTGCCGCTGCCGCCGCCAGCAGCAGATAGACCACCAACAGCCGCCAAACCCGTCTATTCATAGCGAAGTGCCTCCATGGGGTCGAGGCCCGCCGCCCGCCGTGCCGGGTAGATGCCGCAGACCACCCCGACGAAGAGCGAGAACAGCACCGCCACCACCACGGTGGGAACCGACACCCGCGGCGGCCACCCCGCCAGGGCGGCGATGACCCAGGCCAGTCCGGATCCCAGGCCGATGCCGACGAGCCCTCCCGTCCCGGTGATCAACATCGCCTCGATGAGGAACTGAAGAAGAATGTTGCCGCGCGTGGCCCCCAGGGCCATCCGCAACCCGATCTCCCGGGTGCGTTCGGTGACCGAGACCAGCATGATGTTCATCACGCCGACGCCTCCCACCACCAGGGCGATCCCGGCGATGGACCCGACGACCACCGTCAAGAGGGCGGTCACCTGGCCGATGGCGCCTGCCAGCTCGGACAGGTCCAGGGTGCGGAAGGCGCCGCGCTGACCCGTCACCCGCTCCAGGTGGGCGATGGTGCGCCGGGCAATGACGTCCCGATCCTCGCCCGGTTCCGGCACCACGGCGACGTAGGCGACCACGGGGGACCGGCCCGTCAGGGTGGGCCAGGTGGAGAGGGGGACGTAGCCGCTACCCCGTAATCCTTCCCCTAGTGCCGAGACGAAGCCTGCCAGCGCCGCCGGCACCTGCGAGCGGACGACGCCCGCGACCCGGTAGGGGATGCCGTCGACCCGGATCACCTGCCCCACCACCGCCGCGGGATCCTCACCCGGAAACAGCCGGCCGGCCGCCGTCTCGTCGAGGACGATGACGCGCCGGGCGCCCCGGTCGTCGGCTTCGGCCCAGAACCGCCCGGCGAGGAATTCCAGGGGGTCCGTCAGCGGGTAGGCAAAGGTGGTGCCCGTCACCGTCAGCTCTACCTCTTCGCCCCGGAAGCGGGCGGTGGCGGCGGTCACGTCGGCGGTGACGACCCCGTGCACCCCGGGGAGGCGGCTCACCTGCTCCAGGGTCTGTTCGGTCAAAAGCCCCTGGGAATTGCCCAGTTCGTCGAAGTCTGCGGGGAGGATCTGGACGGCCTGGGCGTCGACGGCCCGCAGGGTGGCGGTGATCCGGTGGCGAGCGCCGTCGCCGATGGCCACGACCGCGATCACCGCCGCGACGCCGATGACCACCCCCAGCATGGTCAGGAAGGTACGGAACTTGTGCGCCCACACCCCTTGCCATGCGGCACGGAACGCCTCCCCAAGACTCAAGCCGGTTCCTCCCCGTCGCGGCCACCCCAACCCGTGCCCGACCATCGGGTCTTCCGCCTGGGGAACATGGCCCGATCGAGTTTCCATCCAACGACGAAGAGAGCCGAGAGGGCCAGTACCGTGAAGATCCACCCGGGAACGCCGACGGGCACCACGTCCGCCTCCTGCTATCGGTGGGCATGGGCTCCCATCGTACGGCCCCAGTGTGCGTCACATGCGCAATGTGCCTACTGGGGCACGCCGCTGCCGGGCACGCCTCCGGGGGCCGCCGGCAAGGTACCGGGGTTCGGCAGCAGGCTCCCCAGCCCGGCGCTGACCACCGCGATCAGCAGCCACCCGGCCACCGCGACGCCGATGCCCCAGCGCGCACTCCGCCGCGCCGCGGCCCCGAGGCCGATCCCCAGCAAGACCGTGCTCCAGAGGGTGAAGAGCTCGACGTGCCCGAAAACTCCGGCCAGAAACGACCCCGGCTCGCCGGGCACGACGACGGCCAGGCTCGTCGGGACCACCCCGGGCATGGCCAGCGGGTCGAACAGGCCGGACGCGACCAGGACCGCCAAGAGCACCGTTCCGAAGACGTGGGGCAGATGGGCATACGCCGTCAGGGAGAAGAGTTGCGAGAAGGGCAAGACCGCCCGCGCGGCGGCTGCCACGATCCACGTCACGGCGGCCGTCATCAGGACATCCAGGAAGGGCCCGAAGAAACCCGACGCCGTCGCGCTCACCATCATCACGGTGCCAGCGAAGGAGGCCACGGCGCTGGGGTCGCCCATCGGATTCCCGGCCTGTCCGGACAGTTCCTCGATCCGGGCAAGCACGACATCCGACGTCGCGGAGGCGACCACCCAGCCGCCCACGGCGCCAATGACGCCGAACAGCAGCAGCGGCATGAACCACGGCTGCTTCGCCGGGAACGCCGCGAAGGTGGCGGTGGGGTTCGCCAGCATCCCGCCCAGCGCCCGCCAGAGGGGCACGGGACGCCGTTCTTCCTGCTCCATGGACGCATCCCCCATCGACGTTGGTCTGCCCACCCCTTTCTAGATCGCGATGGGAGCATCCTGCCACCTGGAAGCGCGTGGGTGAGATGGAGGCCGATTTCCTGCCAGGCCGCCGGCCTCGCGGAGACCCGGGAAGGAGTGTAGGGCGCCGTGGGGTATGAATACCCCTAAAGAGACCGCGGGGGGAGTCCGGGGCAACCGGGCTGAGAGGGCGACTGGGACGGCGTCGCCGACCCCCATCACCGGATCCGGATCATGCCGGCGTCGGGAATGCGGTCGCATGGCGAGCCAATCACCGCTCCATCGCCTGCTTCCCGCCGCCGAGCCCTTCGGCGGCGTTTCCTTTTCCCGAGTTCGACCATGGAGGAAGGGGGCATCAGGACGAGTGGTCACCGATGCAGGCGGAACCGCACCGTTTCACCAGCAGCTGGAGGAACGCAGCCGGCCCGTATGGGATGCGATCTTCGAGCTTCCCTTCGTCCGCGAAGTGGGGGACGGGACGCTGGCGCTGGAGAGATTTGCCAATTTCATCGCCCAAGACGTGCTCTATTTGGATCAGTTCGCCCGGGTCCTGGCCCGGGGGGCGACGCTGGCGGACACGCCGGTAACCCGCGAGATGTTCCTCCGCCACGCGGCCAACGTGGGGCGGGTCGAGGAGCGGCTGCATGAGGACCTGGCGCCACGCATCGGCTTGGACGTGGAAGCGGTCAGGCAACAGGAACCCGCGCCGGTCACCGTGGCGTACACCGATCACTTGCTCCGGGTGGCCCATACGGGCACGTTGGGGGAACTGGTCGCCGCGGTCCTTCCCTGTTACTGGGTCTACGCCCGGGTCGGCGAACGGCTGGCACGCCGGCTGCCCGACCACGATGTGTACCGGCAGTGGATTCTCGCGTATGCCAGTCCGGAATTCCACCGCAGCGTGGACGAACAGCTGGCCCTCGTGGACCGCCTGGCCACCTTGGCCGGTGCTGACGAGCGCCGCCTGATGCATCAATGGTTCCTGCGCAGCTTGCGATACGAGTGGATGTTCTGGGACCAGGCCTATCGGACCCTCCGCTGGCCCGTGGCCCCGTGATTCAGGGGCGGGAGGATTCCGGGCCGGCGCGGCGAATACGGCCATCGCGGCAGATTGTGACTCGCTTCACAAACCCGATTGATTGTGGAAAGGTCGTTCCATGTCTCCTTCGGGGCAGGGTGAGGTCGCCGGTCCGTACGAGCCGGAGGCGGCGACCAATTCCCGACCGGCGGTGATGCGTGGCGCCCCTGGCGCCACGACGAGCCCGCGAGCCGCCGGGGCGGCTTCTCCGATGCCGCTCGGGGCAGGAGCCGGTGCGATCCCGGCGCCGACGGTACAGTCCGGATGGGAGAAGGAGGCAGGGGCTGAGGCTGCCCGCGTCGACCGGTCAGTCCACGGTTCCCCCTTCGTCCCCTTCGTGCGGTCCCGACAGCACCTGAGGCTTTGGGGCCCATCCCATTCTTTCCCCATCTCCCTGCTCCCGAGGAGGTTGGCTGGGAACGGTGCGCGTCCGCCCGGCTGGTCGGGTGTCGCAGGCCCGTCAGGGCGGGCCGCCGGTCCTGCCGCCAGGGGGTGAGGTGCGTGACGCCGTCCATCGCCGGGACCGGTGGCCGGGGAGCCCCGCCAGCGGGTGAGCCCTCCGGCGTCCTCGCCGCTTGCCGTCGTGACGACTGGCCGGTGACCGACCGGGCGTTCATGCGTCGTGCCTTGCGGCTGGCCGCCCGGGCCCGCGGCCGGACCCATCCCAATCCCATTGTCGGTGCCGTGATCGTCCGGGACGGGGAGGTGGTCGGGGAAGGCTTTCACCGGCGGGCGGGAGAGCCCCACGCCGAGATCGAGGCCCTCCGGACGGCGGGTGAACGGGCGCGGGGAGCTACCCTCTACGTCACGCTGGAGCCCTGCTGCCATTACGGCCGCACCCCGCCGTGTACCGGTGCCATCATGGCGGCAGGCGTCCGCCGGGTGGTGGTGGCCATGGTGGATCCGGACCCGCGGGTGGCCGGTCGCGGGATCGCGGCGCTGGCGGCCGCCGGCATCGAAGTCGCCGTCGGGCTGGAAGAGGAAGCCGCCCGGCGACTGAATGAGGCGTATATCGTCCACCGGCGGCTGGGCCGCCCCATGGTCACGGCGAAGTACGCCATGACGCTGGACGGGCGCATCGCCACCGCCCGGGGCGACAGCCGCTGGGTCACCGGGATCCGCGCCCGGCGGTGGGCCCACCGGTTACGGGACCGGGTGGACGCCATCCTGGTCGGGGTCGGCACGGTCCTCGCCGACGATCCGCTGCTGACCGTCCGCCTCCATCCGGGCGGCCGGGATCCCCTGCGCATCGTCCTCGACAGTCACGCCCGCACACCTCCCACGGCCCGCGTGGTTCAGGTGGCCCGTCTGTCGCCGGCGCCAACCTGGGTGGCCGTCACCCCCGGCGCACCGGCCGCGCGGGTCCGGGGCCTGGAAGAGGCGGGGGCACGGATCGTCACCCTCCCCGCCGGGCCGGATGGCCGGGTCTCCCTCCCCCACCTGCTGCGGCTTTTGGCCGCGGAGGGCGTCGTCCACCTGCTGGTGGAAGGAGGCGCCACCGTGCACGGGGCGTTCTTCGGCGCACGGCTGGTGGACCGCGTCGTGGCGCTGGTGGCCCCCAAGCTGGCCGGCGGGGCGGAGGCGCCCGGGCCCATCGCCGGGCCCGGAGTGGAGCGGATGGCCGACGCGCCCGTGCTCCGCCGGGTTTTCGCCCGGCGGCTGGGCAGCGACTGGCTCATCGGCGGCTATCTGTATGATCCCACGAGCCCGGAAGAGACCGGCGGGGACCCGGCCGGCGGGAGGGGGGCGAGCGGGGGGAGGGGATGTGCGGACGGCCCGTCGTGAACGTCCCCGGCGCGGCCGCCACGGTCCGGCCGGGCAGGAGGTGACAACCAATGGCCGTCTACGAGGGAACGTTGAATCCTGCGGGCGTTCGCCTTGCCGTGGTCGTGGCGCGGTACAACCGGCCGGTGACGGCCGCCCTCTTGGCCGGGGCGCAGGACGCGCTGCGCCGCCAGGGGGTACCGGCCGAGGCGGTCGACGTCGTGTGGGTGCCCGGTTCCTTCGAGCTGCCCGTGACGGCCCGGCGCCTGGCGGCGTCGGGCCGCTATCACGCCATCGTGGCCCTGGGGGCTGTCCTGAAGGGGGAGACGGCCCACTTCGAATACGTGGCCGGTGCCGCGGCCCAGGGGCTGTTACAGGCGGGTCTGTCGACGGGCGTGCCGGTGATCTTCGGCGTCCTGACCTGTGAGACGCTGGAACAAGCGCTGGACCGCACGGGCCTGCGAGCCGGCGATCGCGGGGCCGAGGCCGCCCTGGCGGCCCTGGAGATGGCCAACCTGTTCCGCAGCTTGCCGGATTAGGTGGTACCTTAACTTGACATCCCGCTAAGTCTGAGGATATATTCCAATTGCTTGTTAGCACTCGTCGTTCTCATCTGCTAACAGGCCGGCCCCAACGGGCCGGTCACCTTCAAAGCGCCTTCCAACGAGGCTCGAAACGGGAACAACAGAGGTCGCATCCACGGGTTTTAGGGACGAACCCGCTTGCCAGCATGGGAACCCGAACCCCCTGGCGGGCCCGGCGAGCGGTGGGTTCGCGCGGGCCGTGCCGTGCCGGCAGCGGTGGCACCTCCGGCATGTTCGTGCCGGTCCGCAGGGGGTGCCTGCCGGGCGGTGCCGGCCGGGTTCGGGGATCGGGACCGGTCAAGGCCAGACCCGGGCGTGCCGCGGGCGGGAGCCGCGCGCACTTGCCGGCCCGTCGCCGGCACCGTCCCACCGGCCGTGGTCAGGTACGGCCGCCTGCAGGCCACGGGATCGGATCCGCCCGCCGCGCCACGGGTCCACAGGGACGGGAGGTGACCGTTCGTGCTGGATCGGTGGACGAATGGCGTCATCGGGTGCATGGGCCGGCTCGCCCGCAGCCGCGCCTTGCGGCGGGCGCTGGCGGCGGCCCTGGTGGCGGGCCTGCTGGTGCTGGCTGGGTGCGGCGGTTCAGGCGGCCAGCCCGCGGCCGGCGATCAGGCTGCGGGCGGGGCCGGTTCGTCCGGCGGGGAGCAGGGGGTCCAGACCGTCACCCTGCGGGCCATGACCATCGGCAAGCCCACGGAGCGCTACCGGTTCGACAACCTGAAGGACGCGGTGGAGCGCCTCAACCAGAAGCTCGAGCAGGAGGGGGCGAACGTCCGCGTCCAGCTGGAAGGTACCCACGAGGACCGCCCGTGGGACGAGTACAAGCAGCGGTTCATCCTGGCAGCCGAGGCGGGCAAGGCGCCGGACATCATCCTCAGCGGCCACGAGGACGTGGCGCCGTGGGCGGCGGCCGGGCACATCGTTCCCCTGGACGAGTACGTCAAGGACAGCCCGGTGTACCGGGACGTGTTCCCGACCCTGTGGGAGTCCGTGACCCTGGACGGCAAGATCTGGGGCATCCCGCAGGATACCGAGGCGCGGCCCCTTTACTTCTGGAAGTCGCACCTCAAGCAGCTGGGCTGGACCGACCAGCAGATCGCCCAGCTGCCCGAGCGCATCAGGAGCGGCGACTTCACCCTGGACGACCTGCTGGATCTCGCCAAGCAGCTCCAGGACCGCGGCATCGTGCCGGCCGGCCAGGGGTTCTGGACCCGGCCGCAGCCGGGCGTCGACTTCTACATGTTCTACCTGGCCTACGACGGCCGGATGCAGGACCCGGCGACGGGGAAGCTGGTGCTGGATCAGGAGGCGCTGCTGAAGGAGTACCGGTTCTTCGCCCGGGCGCGGGAACTGGGCGTGCTGAAGCCGTCGCTGCTCGGCACCGACTGGTCCATCTGGCACCGCACGGTGACGGGCAAGCAGGTGGGCCTGTTCGTCGGCGGCTCGTGGCAGGTGGCCGAGTGGCAGGACCAGTACGGCCTGACGGACGCCGATGTCCAGGATCTGGGCTACGCGCTGCTGCCGGCGGGCGAGAAGGGCAAGCCGGGGGTCACCCTCTCCCACCCGCTGGTCTACATGGTGACGAAGTACTCCCAGCACCCCGACTTGGCGGCGCGGCTGATCCTGGAGGCGACGAACCCCGAGTTCAACACGCGCCATGCGGTGGAGAGCAACCACCTGGCGATCCTGAAGTCCCAGCTCGAGCAGCCTGAGTACAAGGAGAACCGGCTGCTGGGCGACCTCGCGTACATGGTCGAATACGCCGGGTTCGTCCCGCTGCACGCGCAGTTCGGCAACTACGACCAGGCCATCTACCGCGGGCTGTCGGCGGTGGTGGCCGGGCAGATGACGCCGGAGCAGGCCGTCGACACGGTGGTGAAGCAGCTGCAGGCGCAGCTCCGCGACGAGGTGATCATCCGGTGAGCCGGGTTCGCCGGATGGTGGAACCGGCCGCCGGCGGCGCGGGGGCCGCAGCCCTCGCGGCCGCCCGTCCAGCCGCGCCGTGGTGCCTGGGGGCAGGGTTCCTCCTGCCCTTTGCGCTGGTGGTGGCCGTGTTCTTCCTGGTCCCGGCGGTCCTGACGGTGATCCTGAGCCTGACGGACGTCAGCGTGGCCACGGGGCTGCGCGGGTTCCGCTGGGTGGGCCTGGAGAATTATCAGCGCGTCGTCACCGACCCGGTGGCGGGGCTGGTGCTCCGCAACACCCTGCTTTATGTGGGTGCCACCCTGACGCTGTTCAACGTCGGGCTGGCCCTGGTGCTGGCGCTGGCCACGGCCTTCCTGCCCGGGCGGTGGGGCGGGTTCTTCCGCGCGGTGTGGCTGCTTCCGCGCATCACCCCGTCGGTGGTCTACGTGCTGATGTGGAAGTACTTCGCCGCCGAGCGGCCCTACGGGGTGATCAACCAGGTGCTGGCCGCACTGGGGCTGCCGGCGGCCGGCAACTGGCTCTACGAGCACCCGTGGCCGATGGTCATCGCCATCAACGGGTTCGTCGGGGCGTCCATGGGGATGATCATCTTCAGCGCCGCCATCCAGGCCATCCCGCGGGAACAGCTCATCGCCGCCCAGGTGGACGGTGCGGGGACCTGGGCGCTGGTGCGGCGGGTGGTGCTGCCCCAGCTGCGCTGGCCGGCGCTGTTCGTGGCCGCCT
This sequence comes from Thermaerobacter sp. PB12/4term, assembly GCF_003403315.2. Lineage (NCBI taxonomy): Bacteria > Bacillati > Bacillota > Clostridia > Eubacteriales > Clostridiales Family XVII. Incertae Sedis > Thermaerobacter > Thermaerobacter sp. PB12/4term. The sequence continues at coordinate 2,349,189 of NZ_CP048407.1, read as the reverse complement.
ACCAGACGCTGTCGCTGCTGGCGTCGTACGAGTACATCCTGCTGGCCACCGACGGCGGTCCGGGCTTCTACACCACCGAGGTCTGGGCGCTGTACGCCTTCCACACGGCCCTTTCGAACTACTTCGGCAACGCCCAGTACGGCCTCGGTGCCGCCTTGGCCACGGTGCTGGTGCTCATCGGCCTGGTGGCGTCGGTGCTCTACCTGCGCTTCTTCAACTTCCGGCAGTTGACGCAGCAGCCCCGGATCGAGGTCAGCTGACGGACGGCCGAGCGCCCGGCGCGGGAGCCGCCCGCCGCTTCACCGTTCGGGACGAACCAGCCCGGCCGGGCCGGTCCTGGCCCGGCCGGGTCCGGCCGGCCCGCGCGGCCGGGCGGCGAGGGGGCCAGGGCGCGCAGTACGCCGCGGGTCCCCCACCGTACGGCGCCCGCCGCGCGGCACCGGTGGCGGCGAGAAGCCGAGGGACGCCGCCGCCCGGTACCACGAGGACGGCACGGTCCCAGGGTTGGGCAACGACGACGGGACGGCGGTGGGACGCCACGGGCTTGCCGGGGTGGGGGTCGGAGAGGAGGTGACGGTGTGCTCGGCAGCCTGAGCGAGACCCAGCGGCCGGCGCGGTGGGCGTGGCTGCTCCTGGTACCGGTCACGCTCCCCGTGCTGCTGCTGTACGCGTGGCTTCTTCTGGCTTCGTGGAGCGACGGCATGGAGGGTTTCCGGCCCCTGGGCTGGACCCTGGAGAACTGGTCGTTCCTGTGGCAGCCCGATCCCTTCGGGCCCGGCATCGGGCAGCTGACGCTGAACACCTTCCTCTTTGCCGTCCTGGTGGCCCTGGGTGAGGTGCTGCTGGCCAGCACGGCCGCCTACGCCCTCTCCCGCCTGCCCGTGCCGGGGCGGCGGCTCTGGCTGGCGATGCTCATCGTGCTCCACGCCTTCCCGGGGATCACGCTGCTGGTCGCGCTCTTCCTGCTCCTGCGGCAGCTGGGCCTGTACGACACCCTGGCGGGCGTGGTGCTGGCCAAGATCGCCCTGGAGCTGCCCTTCCACGTCTGGGTGCTCAAGGGCTTCTACGACCAGGTGTCCTGGGATCACGAAATGGCGGCGCTGCTGGATGGCGCCACCCGGCTGGTGGCCTGGTGGCGGGTGGTGCTGCCCATCATCCGGCCGGGGCTCATGGCGTCGGCGGTCTTCGCCTTCCTCTCGGGGTGGAGCGAGTTCCTGCTGCCGTACGTCCTGGCGCCCGGCGCCGACGTCCAGACGCTGCCGGTGTACCTGGGTTCCCTGCTCTCCCAGGCCGACGTGGCCCGGTACGGCACCGTGACCGCGGTGGCCGTGTTCTACATGATCCCGGTGATGCTGGTCTACCTGTTCCTGCAGCGGTACCTGATGGTGTTGTACACGGGGGGTGTGAAGCGGTGAGGATCCGGCTGGACGGCGTGACCAAGCGCTTCGGTGCGGTGACGGCCGTCGACGGCCTGACCCTGGACCTGGAGCCCGGCCGGCTGGTGGCGCTGCTGGGGCCGTCCGGCTGCGGGAAGTCCACCACCCTCTACATGCTGGCCGGCGTGCTGCGGCCGACGGCGGGCGACATCTACTTCGACGACGTGCGGGTCAACGACGTGCCGCCCCAGCGGCGCAACGTGGGCATGGTCTTCCAGAGCTACGCCCTCTACCCGCACATGACGGTGTTCGAGAACATCGCCTTCCCCCTGCGGATGCAGCGGGTGCCGGAGACCGAGATCCGGCGGCGCGTCCGCCAGATGGCGGAGCTGGTGCGGGTCGAGGCGCTGCTGGACCGGCGGCCGGAACAGCTCTCGGGCGGCCAGCAGCAGCGGGTGGCGCTGGCCCGCGCCCTGGTCAAGCGGCCGGCCCTGCTCTTGCTGGATGAACCCCTGTCCAACCTGGACGCCCAGCTGCGCCAGGCCATGCGCGCCGAGATCCGCCGCATCCAGCGGGAGCTGGGCGTGACCGCGGTGCTGGTCACCCACGACCAGACCGAGGCGATGACCATCGCCGACTGGGTCGTGCTGATGAACGCCGGCCGCTGCGTCGCCCAGGGCACGCCGTACGAGCTCTACCAGACGCCGCCCAACCGCTTCACCGCTTCCTTCATCGGCCACCCGCCCATGAACTGGCTCCAGGGCCGGGTGAGCGGCACGCGCCTGCAGGTGGACGGCCTCCCCGTGTACCTGCCGCTGCCGGCGGCGGCGCGGGACGGCGAGGTGGAGATCGGTATCCGGCCGCACCACGTGCAGCTGGTGGCGCCGGGGCGCGGGCACCTGGACGGCGCCGTGACCATGATCGAGCTCCTCGGGCACGAGAAGCTGGTCACCGTGGAGGCGGGCCGGGCGGCGCCGGGAACGGCCGGGGTGGCGGTGGCCGGATCGGGGGGCGACGCGGCGGGCGGGGCGGCCAGGGCCTCGGGAACGTCCGGCGACCGGGGCGCTGCGCGGGGGACCGTGCGCCTGCAGGCCCTGGTGCCGGCCGACGCGGCGGTGGTCGAAGGGGAGGCGGTGGGCGTCCGGCTGCCGGTGTCGCGCCTCCATCTGTTCCGGTTGTCCGACGGCGGCCGTGTGGCCCTGCCGGGCGCAGCGCGCCGGCCGCTGGCAGGATCGCTGGCGACCGCACCGGGCGACACGGTGGCGGACGAACCGGCCGAAGAGAGCGCAGGGACAGCCGGATAAGGCGGAGGGGGCCGCGGGTTTCTGCGGCCGCGTCCGGGCCGTCAACGTTCAACGGATGCGACGATGAGGTGCCGGCTGGATTCCATGTCGCCGGTCGCCACGTCGATCTGGATCTGCCACCCGTCGACGCGATATTCCGCACGGCAGAGGTGATCCAGCCAGGGCTGGATCGGCTGGCCTGCCTCGGTTTCCGTCACGCAGTTGGGGGTGATCGTCCACCCGCGGCCCGGACCGCCCGGATGCCAGGCATTCAGTACAAAAACCCGTTGGGCGTCGGGAGCGACGTAGATGGCACGGGTCACCTCCCCATTGGTGGCGGTCTTTGCCAGGTGGAACCCTGCGGGAATGGACACATGCTGCAGGAACTCTGCTGTGTTCAGATCCGCCTCCCGCCAGGTGCTCGCCGATGCCATCAGGCGATGGACCACCTGTTCCGTCCATCTTGCCTTGTCGCCCGTGACCCGTGTGCCATCCGGAAAAATGTAGACCTGCTCCTCGTCTTCGATAATTTGCACGTCGTTCGGATCCTGGGGCTGGGCCCCGCAGCCGGCCATCGCCAGGGCGACGGCCAGGCTAGCTAAGGCCAGCACGGTGAGTCGCCGGGTCTTCGACATCGCCTGTCCCCCCCTCGCATCCCGTCGCGCACGATACAAGTCTACCAGGAAAGCCATGATTCTCCGTTTCCGGTTGGTTGCAATCGCATGACATAGATCGCCTGGAAGGGGAGAGGAAACCGCAGGCCTTCGCCGGCGAAGCAGGGCGATCCGCAGGGCGCGGTCGGTGGGGGACCACGGGCTGTGGGCAGGGGTGCCGGGGGACGCGCGTCTTGCGCTCCTTGGGGGCGGCTTGTCCGGGGCACACACCGCCGAATCTGGATTGCGGGAGGTCAGGGAAGAGCCCTCGATCACTGCCCCTGCGCGGGTGCCAGCTCCTCCATGGGGACCCAGCTTACGCCCGGCGCCTCCAGGCGCTGTAGCGCCCGCCGGTAAGCCCGCTCCAGCAGGGGCACGTCGGCTTGAGGAACCTGGTACCGGGCCGGATCGCCGGCCGCCTCCCGGGCCGGCAGGGGGCGCCAGAGCCAGCGCCCGTTTACCCTGCCCTTGTGGATGTACAGGGGCACGTAACGGATTCCCGTTACCCCTGCCCTGCCGGTGAGGGGATCGCGGGCCAGGTCCAGCCAGAAGAGGGCGGAGGTCATGCGGTCTTCCCCGATTTGCCCGGCCAGGAAGTTGCCCTGGGAGAACAGCACCGCTTTGTAAAGGCAAGGCCGCCGGCCGGCTTGCCCGGCTTGCCCGGCGGGTTGCCCGGGCCCGCGCCCGGTGCAGGAACCGTCAGACCCGGCAGCGGGGGCCCCTCCAGCGGGGGCGCCGGCCGTTGCGGTGCGAGCCTCTCTCCCAGCTTGCTCCCCCGGCCCTGGCTCTCCCGGCGCTGCCTCTCCCTCGGCCCCCCCGGCCGGGCGCAACTCGGCCCGCTGCAGCACGTGGGGATGGTGGCCCAGCACGATATCGGCGCCTGCTGCCAGGACCTGGTCGACCAGGTCCTCCTGCTGGCGGTTGGGTTCGGTCTCGTATTCGTTGCCGAAATGCAGGGAGACCGACACCAGATCGACCCCCGCCCGCCGCGCCCGGGCGATGTCCGCCGCGATCTGCTGGGGATCGATCAGGTTGACCAGATAGGGGGCCGGCAGGGGGATGCCGTTGGTGCCGTAGGTGTAGGCCAGGAAGGCAATGCGGATGCCGCCCGCGTCGGCCACGGCGATACGGTCCCGTTCCTCGGCGTTGCGGGCGGTGCCGGCATGGATAAAGCCAAAGCGCTCCAGGTTGGCAAAGGTGCGCTCCACTCCCCGCCGGCCCCGATCCAGGGTGTGGTTGTTGGCATTGGTCAGGACGTCGAAGCCGGCCTGGCGCAGGGTCTCCAGCAGTTCCGGGGGCGAGTTGAACTGGGGATACCCCGTGTAGCCCCCCAGGTCGGCGCCCGTGACGGGCTGTTCCAGATTGGCCACCGCCAGGTCCGCGGCCCGTAAGGCCGGGGTCACAGCCGCCAGGGCCGGCCCGAAATCGTAGGTCCCGTCCTTTTGCCGGGCCGCCGCCAGCAGGGTGTTGTGGATCAGCACATCCCCCACGCTGGCCAGGCTGGCCCGCTGCCAGGCAAGGCCGTCCGGTCCGTCCCCGGGGCCGAGTTCGTCTCCCGCCCCGGGAAGAACCCGGCCGCCGCCGGGGCCACCCTGGGGACCGGCGGGTTCGGCGGCGCCAGGAAGGGCCGAAATCCCACCGACGGGAGCCTGTCCACCAGGCGGCCCATCGCCAGGGGGCTGCCCGCCCCGCGGCCCGTCGCCGGGCTGATCCACGGCGGAGGGGTTCCCCCACGGTGCCAGGCCCGCCCATTCGGCCAGGGGACCGCACCCGCCGCCGAACACCAGCAGGGTTGCCGCGAAAAGGACGGCGAGACGCATCATGGGGGTGCGAATCCGCCGGGGAGTCACGTCCACCCTCCTTGCCGGTCGCCGGGTCCGGGGGACATGCCGCCCCAGGGGACCGGATGGCCCGGCACCTGCGGCCCGGGTCCGATCGGCGCCTTACGCCTGCCTGGTTGATGCAGGGCGGCTTGCCGGCAAACACAAAGCGTCGTCACGCCGGGCTGTTAAGGACGAGCCGTCCAGCAGGGCCGGCTCTGCTGCAACCCTTACAACCGGCGCCACGGGCGTTACCCAGGGCCGTGCTGAAGCAGCCTGCGCCAGCCGCCGCTGTTCTGCAGCCCCTTGCGTCCAGAGGGCTGTTCTCCAGCAACCTGCGGTCCAGCAGGGCTGCCCTCCAGCAACCTGCGTCTAGCAGGGGTGCTTTCCTGCCATCCTGCGTCAAAAAGGGCTGCTTTCTGGCAAGCTGCGTCAAGCAGGGCTGTTTTTCAGCGCCGTGCGGCGCTCTTCCTCCCGGTTCTTCAAGGAAAGGGCAGCCAGGACGCCCAGGGCCGCCAGCACGCCCAGCACCACGTACGCCTGCTCGTACCCCGCCAGGTCGCCGGCGTGGGAGGCCACGATGGCGCCCATGGCGGCGCTGCCCACGATCTGGCCCATGTTGCTGGCCACGGTGAGCAGGGACTGGGCGGCCGCCCGGTGGCCGGCCCCGGCTTCGTTCAGAACCACATACCGCAGGGGAGCGCCCGTCAGGCTGGCCAGGCCGAGGCCTACCACGACGCCGTCCGCCACGAACAGCCCCACGTTCCGGGTGGCCAGGGGGATCAGGAGCAGCCCGGCGGCCAGCACCGCCGTTCCGGCTGAAAGGACCACCCGGGAGCCGGCCTGGTCCAGCAGGCGGCCCACCAGCGGCGCCCCCACGGCACTGGCCAGCACCGCCGGGCCAAGCAGGTAGGCGGCCGTGGAGGGGTCCACCCCAAAGGCGGCGACGGCCAGGGAGGGGACGAAGACCAGCCCCGCCTGGAGCAGGCCGCTCAGGCCGGAGAGGGCGTTGGCCACGGCCAGCTGGCGATTGGCCAACAGGCCGGGGTCGATAAGCGGCGCGGGGGCGGTGGCCTCCACCCGCTGGAAGGCGGCGAGCAGCACGAGCCCAGCCAGCAAAAGGGGCCACACCCCTGGCGAAGTGAGGCTCGCCAAAACCTGCTGGCTGTCAATGCGGTTGATGGCCAGGGCCAGGGCCACAAGACCCAACCCCAGCAGGACCATGCCGGGCAGGTCAAAGGCGGACCGAGCCGCCGGCCGCGGCGCCGGAAGAACCCGGCGGCTCCAGACCAGCACCAGAGCGGCCAGGGGTACGTTGATCAAAAAGAGCCACTGCCAGCCAAAGGGCAACAGCACGCCGCCGATCACGGGCCCCAGCAAAAAGGCCAGCCCGAACATGGCGCCCGTCATCCCCAGGGCACGGCCGCGACGCTCTGGCGGGAAGGTCTCGCCGATGGTCGCACTGGCCACGGGGAAAATGCCGCCCGAGGCGAGGCCCTGGATCGCCCGCCCGGCCAGCAGGACGGGGAAGGAGGGTGCGGCGGCGACCACCACCGAACCCAGGCCGAAGAGCGCCACATCCAGCATGTAAATCGGCCGCCGTCCCCGCAGGTCGGAGAGCCGGGCCATCAGCGGGTTGCCAACGAGATTGCACAGCACGTAGATGGTGAAGACCCAGCTGAGCTGCCGCTCGCTGATGGCGAAGTCCCGGCCGATGGCACTCAGTGCCGGGCCGACGATGGCGATGTCCAGCGCCCCCAGGAACACGCCGAGCAGCAGGACGCCCAGCACGCGCTGTCCCTGGGGATCCGCGCCACCGGTGCGGCCAGCGGCACCAGCGCTGCCAGCGGGGCCGGCGGGAGTGAAGGGGCGGGCGGAAGTGGAGGAGCCGCCGGCACTGCCGGGACCGCCGGGACCAGTCGGACCGGTGGGTCCGGTGGGAGCCTTCTGTCGGCCGCCGGTGCCGGATTGGGCATCATGGCCAGGCTCTGGCAGCCCGCCCGTGGAGGCGTTCGTCCGGGACGAACCGGCGCCGGAGGCGGTGCTCGTGCTTCGCTGGCGGTCGGACACGGCAGGTCAACTCCTGTTGTCGGGTTAGCTTGCCCGGCCCCTTTCGCCCGCCGCCGCGGCGGGTTGGGCCGCGGCCGGCCGGTCCCGGCGGGCGGGCCAACTGTTGGCGGGCCCATGGACGGCGGGCCCATGACGGTTTGCGATTGCAAACCACCCGGGACTAACCACAGCCGCTTGCTGTTCCAGGGCCGGGGTCCGCATCGGCCGCCGCCGGGCCTGAACAAGCATTACAACGGGCTGGGCAAGCACTACAACGGGAGTGTAGCACGACGGGCCGCGGAGGGTGCCCTGCGGCAAGAGAAGATGGCCGGGGTCATACACTCACGCACCCCACCGCTTCACGAAGGCGGCCGCCGCCCCGCTCGGGTCGCCCGCCCGGGCGATGGCCGAGGCTACGGCGACCCCGGCCAGGCCGGCCCGGCGCAGGGCCGGGAGGTCGTCCAGGGTGATGCCGCCGATGGCCACCACGGGCAGGCGGGTGGCGGCCACCACCGCCTTCAACCCCTCCAGGCCGATGACCCGGGCATCGTCCTTGGTGGAGGTGGAACGCAGCGCCCCGGCGCCCACATAGTCCGCCCCCGCGGCCTCGGCCGCCCGGGCCTCCTCGGGGCTGCGAACGGAAACGCCCAGCAGTCCCCCGGGCCACAGCCGGCGCACCACCTCCGCCGGCAGGTCATCCTGCCCCACGTGCAGGCCGTCGGCACCCACCGCCAGAGCCAGGTCCAGCCGGTCATTGACGACCAGGAGGGCACCGTAGCGGGCCGTGACTCCGCGAGCCGCCTGGGCCAGGTCGTAGGCGACCCGGTCGGCCACCGCCTTGGCCCGGAACTGTACCGCCCGGACCCCGGCAGCCAGCACCTGCTCCAGCAGAGGGACAGGGTCGGCGGTGCCCATAAGGCCCAGGTCGTAGATGAAGTAGACCTTGAGCAGGCCGGTTTCGGGGCCGGTGGGGATCGTGCGCTCTGCAGGGACGCCTGCCGGCGACGGGAGGTGGGTCCCGCCCCGACCTGCCCCATCCTTCCCGGTCATGGAATCACCCGTCATGGGATCACCTCCCGTGAGGACCCGCCGGGATCCAGGGGTCCGCTTCGCCCCCACGTTCCTGCTCTGACCCTAGGTGCCCGCCCTGGCCGCGGGTGGCGGCGCTGCCCCAGGGGCCCACTCTGACCCCAGGTGCCCCCCTCGCTCTGGATGCCCGCCCTGGCCGGCCCCGGGTGGCCACCCCACCCCCAGGAGGCCGGCGCCAGGCGGACCCGACGGGGGCAAAAGCGGTCACGGCGCAGCACCGAGCCGCACGCCAGGGTGAGCCGGGAACTCCGGCTGCAGCCGGCCCCGGCCCGCAACCCCCGGCGCCGCTGCATCCGCGCGGTTCACCTTTCCTGGGACCCATCTTGCGTTCCCGGTAGAATGGAAAGCCCTTCCGGATCTGCCGTGCCCCCCGCCCCCAGGTGGTACAGCTCGTCCAGGAACGCTGCCTGGAACGAACCCGGCCCCGGGGTGCGTTCCGCCGCCCGCTGGGCGGCCAGGCCGTAGACGGCCATGGCCAGGGTGGCGTCCTTGAGGGGCGCCTCCGAGCCCGCCAGGAACACCGCCACCGCCGTGGTGGCCCCGCAGCCGCCGCCGGTGACCGCCGCCAGCCAGGGGTGGCCGTTGGCCACCCGCCAGACCTGACGGCCGTCGGTGACCAGGTCGACCGGGCCGCTGGCCACCACCACGCAGCGAAAGCGCCGGGCCAGTGCCTGGGCCGCCTCCAGCACCTCCCCTTCCTCCACCGCGCCGCTGTCGACGCCCCGGGTCCGGCCGGTTCCCGCCCCGGCCAGGGCCAGGATCTCGCCGCCGTTGCCGCGCACGGCGGTAACGCCCCCGGCCAGAAGGTCCAGGCACAGCCGGGTACGCAAGGGGGTGAAGCCGGCTCCTACGGGATCGACCACCACGGCCCGCCCGTGGCGGAGGGCCTCGGCCTGGGCCGCCTTGAAGACGGCTTCATCCCCTGCCCGCAGGCTGCCGATATTCAGGACTAGGGCCCCCGCCGCCGTAGCTATGGCGGGGAACTCTTCAGGTTCCGGCGCCATCAAGGGGGATGCCCCCAGGGCCAGGGTGATGTTGGCCGTCCAGTTCATCACCACATAATTGGTCAGGTGGTGGACCAGCGGCCGCTGTTGGCGGATCCGGGCTAGAACCCGGGCAGCTTCCTCCTCCCAGGTTCCGGGGGTGAAGGGGGTGAACGCTTCCGGCGCCTGCGGCTGGGGAGCGCCCGCCGTCATGGGGATCCCTCCTTTGCCATACCCGGGCAACCCGCCTGGCCCCGGCGCTCCCACCGGCCCGGGGACCCGGCGGAGCCGGGTTATTACGGTTCGCCGTGGGGGGAGCGCGGTCCCCCGCGGCGGGAGCGCGGGCTCTGGGAGCCTTCACGACCCGGGGCGGGAACCGGCTCCCCGTCGCTCTCCCGGGCCGGGGCGGGGAGCCAGCGCAGCAGCAGGCCTCCCACCAGGGCGCCCAGCAAGCTGCTGAGGGTGAAAGGGACCACGTAGAAGAACCAGGCCGCCTCTGCCTGGCCCAGCAGCCACCGGGCCACGGGGAAGGCGGCCAGGCCGCCCACCAGCCCTGTGCCCACCACCTCGCCCGCCATGGCCGCGGCGGGGCGCCGGGCGGCCCGGTAGGCGAGACCGGCCAGGGCGGCGCCGAAGAGGCTGCCCGGGAAGGCCAGCAGGGTGCCCAGCCCCAGCAGGTTGCGCAGGAGGCTGATGAGGAACGCCACGGTCACGGCGCCCGCCGGGCCGAACCAGGCGGCGGCCAGCACGTTGACGGCATGCTGCACCGGCGTGGCGGTGGCCACCCCCACCGGGACTCGGACCATGCCGGCCAGGACGGTGCCCAGGGCGATCAGCATGGCGGCCCGGACCAGCCGCCGGGTGCGGCCGGGGGGTGCGGTGGGCTGAGGTGCCGTCACCCCTCCTCACCGCCTTCGGCCGGCCGGCCCGGCGCATCAGCTGCCCCGGATGCGGCCTCCCAGGGGTAAAAGGAGCAGGTGGGGCCGTGGCCGCGGCCGATGGCGGGGGCATGGCGGATGGCCCCGGTGATGTAAACCTTGGCGGCTTGCAGGGCGTCCAGCACCCCGTACCCCCTGGCCAGGTAGGCGGTGATGGCGGCCGAGAAGGTGCAGCCGGTGCCGTGGGTCGAGCGGGTGGCGATGCGAGGCGCCCGCAGCAGGTGCCATTCCCGACCGTCGTAGACCACGTCCACGGCCTCGGCGGAATCTTCCGCCACGTGACCGCCCTTGACTACCACCCAGGCCGGCCCCAGCCCGTGGAGGACCTGGGCCGCCCGGCGGGCGTCGTCCAGCGTCCGGATGGGGACGCCGGCCAGTTCCTCCGCCTCGTGGCGGTTCGGCGTGATCACCGTCGCCAGCGGCAGGAGCAGCCGCCGCACCGCCTCCCGGGCCGGTTCGTCCAGGAGGGGGGCGCCGCTCTTGGCGATCATCACCGGGTCGACCACCAGGGGGAAGGGACCCAGCCGGTCCCGCCAGTAGCCGATGCGCTCGGCCACGGCCTCCACGATGGCGGTGGTGCCCAGCATGCCCGTCTTGGCGGCGTCGGTGCCGATGTCGTCCAGCACGGCGTCGATCTGGGCGGCCACCATCTCGGGGGGGACCAGGTGGACGTCCCGCACCCCCTCGGTGTTCTGGGCCGTCAGGGCGGTGATGGCCGAGGTGCCGAAGACCCGCAGAGCGTTGAAGGTCTTCAGGTCCGCCTGGATCCCCGCGCCGCCGCCGCTGTCGGAGCCGGCGATGGTCATGGCTCGGGGCGGGGGGGCCTGCGGTGGGGTGCCCGGGCCGGGCGCATGCGGGCGGGGAGCACCCGGACGGGGCGCACCGGGACGGGACTCAGCAGGGGTGGGCATGGTGGATCGCTCCCTTCCCACGGGTGGTGCGGGCTGGCGCGGGCGGGTGCCGCGGCAGGGCAGGGTGCGGCCGGCAACGAAAAGGGGCCGCGGGACGAACGCGGCCCAGGCGCCAGGAAGCGATCCAGAAGCTTCGTTGGAGCGGGACCGCACCGTTCCCTCCGGTGGCATTACCCACGTCAGGTTCGAGGGGTTCGAGCCGGTTGGCTCGTCTCAGCCGGCGTGGCGCCAGCACCCCCACGGTGCTACCATCATCTCCAGTATCCGGCCCGCGCCTGAGCAGGTCAACGGGGTGCCCGCCAGCCCTCCCGCGGAAGATCCGGCGCCAGAGATCCGGCGCCAGAGGGTGTCGGGGAAGGGACCTCGGTCCGCGGCCGGCCCGGGCCAAGGGCGGTCCCGCTTAGCGGCGGTGCCGGGCGTGGACACGAAAGCAGGGAGAAACGGGGGAACCAGCTTGCGCGAGCGATTGAAGCCGGTGGTCCGGGCGATGGCCCTGGGGCTGTTTGTGGTGATCGCCGCCCTGTGGCAGCGCCGCACGGGCGGATCGGTGGCCGGGCTGCTGGGGATGACGGTGTCCCTCGCCGGCGTCATCCTGCTGGGCGCCCTGGGGTTTGCGCGGCTCATGGGCGTGCTTGAGAGCGGCAGGCGTACCCGTGCCACCGGCGAAAGGGCCGGTCCCGCCAGCCGCCACGCGGGCGCCGCGAGCAGGGGTTCTTCGGGTGGAACGCGCTGGCCCGGGGCAAGCGAAAAGGAGCCCGCCCGCGGGAGCCTAGGCAAGGAGCGAGGTCGCCCGTGACCGCGGTGCTGGTGGCCCTGGCTGCCGGCATGGCGGCGGGGTTGAGCGGCCTCGGCAACCGGATTCCGGCGGCCTGGTGGAATGCGGCATCGCGCTGGACCCTGCGGATGCTGCTTTTCCTCATGGGCCTGCGGCTTGGCCTTGACCCGCAGGTGGGGTCCGGGCTGGCCCGGCTGGGCGGCCGGGCTGCGACCTTTGCCGTGGCCACGGCAGGAGGGGCCCTGCTGGCGGGACTGCTCGGTTGGGCGCTGGGGGCCGCCTTCCGCGCCCGCACCGCCTCGCGCCGGTCCGGCCGGGCCGGCGCCGAGCCCGGTGAGGTGCGCAGTCGAACCCGGCCCCGTCCCTTCGAGCGCTCTGGGAAGGCGGCGGGCCCGCACCTGATCCCTCCGGATCGCGCCGCCCAGGGGAGTCTCGCCCCCGAGGGAAAGACCGCTCGGCAGGACCCGATCCGTCGCGATCCCGGCGCCGCGGGGCAGGCCGCGGCCGCCGCGGACCCTGGCCGACCCGGCGAAGCCCTGCGCCTCAGCGCGGCAGCCGTCCTGGCGGTCGTGGGCGGGTGGCTGGCGGGGGGCGGGTTCGTCCACTGGGCGGGCGGCCTGGTGGACGGCGGTGCCGGGGCGGCGATGGCCGAGGGGACGGCAGCGATGGCCGGTGGGAAGGCGGCCATGGCCGGAGAAACGGCGGCGATGGCCGCCGGGGCGGCCGCGTCGCCCCAGCTGGTGGCCACCGCCGGGCGGCTGGCGACGGCCGGTTCCGGATACGCCCTGATCCTGCTCATGGTGCTCTACGGCTGCGAGTTCGGACGCCAGTGGCCGGCCACCCGGGAGAGCCTCCGGGCCGTTCGGGGGAAGGCCCTCCTGCTGCCCCTCCTGGGCGGGATGGGCAGCCTGGCCGGGGGCTGGCTGGCGGGCCGGCTGACCGGCGAGCCGCCCGCCCTGGCCCTGGCCGTGGCGGCCGCCTTTGGCTGGTACAGCATGGCAGGGGTACTGGTGGCCCAGCTGTGGGGACCGGCCGCCGGCGCCTTAGCCTTCCTGGCCAACGTGCTGCGGGAGCTTTTGACGGTGGTGGCGGTGCCCTTTCTGGCGCGCCTGGCAGGCCGGCGGAGCTGGCTCGCCGTCCTGCCGGGCGGCGCCACCACCATGGACACCACCCTGCCCATCATCGCCGCGGCGGCGCGGGATGCGGGCACCACGGCCCTGGCCTTCGTCCACGGGCTCATCCTCACCCTGCTGGCCCCCGCCCTGATCAGCTGGCTGGCGGGCTTTTAAGCCCTTGCCGGTCAAGGCCCCTGTTTTCAGTTTCCAGCGCCACCCACCCCCCGGTCCGGGACCCCGTTTGTCGGGTCCCCCGCTTGTCGGGGACCCCGTTGCCCAGCTTTTCCCTTACTCCGTTGCGCCCTCCGTGACACCTGCCCGGGGCATGCGACATACGCCTATCGGGGAACCCCAAACGGGGGGGCGAACAAGGACCATGGCGCTGGACGTTGGCCAACTGCTGGCAGGGCTGCGTTTTCATCTGACGGGTGATCCCCTTCCCCCACGGGTCGGTGAGATCCGCTCCCACTCCGCTCGGGTGGAACCCGGCGACCTGTTCGTCGCCATCCCCGGCCGCCGCCATGACGGCGCCGCCTTCGCCGGAGAGGCACTGCGCCGCGGCGCGCGGGTGGTGATGGCCCAACAGCCCCCGGCCCAGACGCTGCCTCCCGGTGTCAGCTGGCTTGAGGTGCCCTGTGCCCGCTCGGCCCTCTCTCGCCTGGCGGCCAATCGCTACGGCCACCCGTCCCGCCAGCTGGTGGTGGTGGGCGTCACCGGGACCACCGGCAAGACGACCACCACCCTGCTGCTCTACCACCTTTTGAGCGCCGCGGGGATCCCGACGGGCCTTATCGGGTCGCTGGAGGTGCGCGCCGGCGGCCACCGTGGCCCCGGCAACCTGACCACTCCCGACCCCCTCGACCTGCACCGCTACCTGCGGGCCATGGTCGACGCCGGCTGTCGGGTGGCGGTGATGGAGGTCTCATCCCAGGGCGTCGACCAGCGACGGGTCGACGACGTGGCCTTCGATCTGGGCGTGGTGACCAATCTGGCCCCCCTGGAGCACCTGGAATACCACCCCACCTACGAGCACTACGCCGCGGCCAAGGGGCGGTTCGTCGCCATGGTCCCGCCCGACGGCGGGATGCTGATGCACGAGGGGGAGGCCGCCTTGCGCCTCGGTCCTTATGCCCAGGCGCCGGTGGTCCTGTTTGGGCGCGGGCCCGAGAGCGCCCTACGCCTTATGGAGGAAAGAGTCGCTGCGGCCGATTCCCCGTTCCCTAGCCAAGGGCCGTCCGCCCTCTGGACGAACCGGCTGCGCCTGCGGCTGCCGTCGGCTTGGCCGCCGGGGCCCACCGGGCGCCTAGGGCAGGTTCTGACTGGCCTGGTTCCTTGGCCGGCTGGTTGGCTCCACGCTGCCGATGGGCATAGCGTGGCGTCGGATCTCGAGGTGTGGTTGAAGACGCAGATGCTGGGCCCCCACCACGCCTTGAACGCCGTGGCGGCGGTGGGAGCGGCCCTGTGGCTTGGCCTAGGCCTCGCCCTGGTGGCGCGCGCCTTGTCCTCTTTCGCTGCACCGCGACGCCGTACCCAAGTCTTGATGCGTCAACCCTTCACCGTGATCGACGATACGGTCGGCCGACCGGATAGCCTGGCCGCCTGTTTTGCCGTTGCGGCCCAGATCCCCCACCGCCGAATGGCCGTGGTCTACGCGGTCCGGGGCGGTCGGGGTGAGGCGATCAACTACGCCAACGGGTTGCAGCTGGCCTGCGAGGCCCGGCGGTTTAAAGCCACGGTTGTCGTCACGGCCAGCGCTGGAGACACGTCGGCCCGGGACATGGTGCGGCCGGCCGAATGGGAAGCATGCCTGGCCGGACTTAAGGCGGGCGGTCTCGAGCGGCCCCAGGTCTCCACCTTTGCCCGGCTGGGGGATGCGGTGGCGGCGGCCGTGTCCCGGCTGGGTGAAGGGGATCTGCTTTTGCTTCTCGGAGCCCAGGGGATGGACGCGGGCGCCTTCTACCTGAAACAGATTCTCAAGGAAACCCGTCGAGTTTCCTGGGCGGGTCCAGCCCAACCCTCCGGTTCCAGCCAGGACGGACTTGGCTCCGCGGCCAGGGCCGGGGCGCCGGTCGTCACCCATCCCGCGGCAAATCATGCCCGAAGCGACCGCCTCCCCGCCCCCCTGACCGCCGCTGGGGCGGTGGCGGGCTCAGCGGGCGCCCTTGGGATCAGGTCCTTCGACCCCGTTCGTCCCGTGTTGACACCGGAGCCCCTTGCTGCCCACCGACTGGAAACCCGTCCGGAGTGCGGAGCCGACGTCCCCATCTCCCCGTCCTTGCCGTCCCCTACGCGATCGGGCACCGCGGCCGGCGAGCCGGGTGGTCTTTCCCCGCCAGGGGGCGGTCTCTGACCGGGCGCTGTGTTATGATAAATCGCTAGCCGGACGGCACAGCCCGGTGCTGGGCGTTGCCGGCCGCGCCGAGGCCAAGGATCGTCCGCCGTCAGCAGGCGGCGAGCCACCGCGAGCCACCGGGGAGCGAGGCGAACCCCATGGACCGAGACGACCGGCCCGATGATGCCGGGCCGTCCCATGACCACCTCCACGCCGAGGAGGGCGAATCGCCCCAGCCGACGGGGCCCGGAGAGTCCCCAGAGGAGGGTCGTCGGCTGCCCCGCCAGGGCTATTCCCGACCGCGGCGCGACCATCCGTACGATGCTAAGGTCCTGAGCGACCTGGCCCAGGTGTTCATGGAGACCACCCTGCGCGAAGACGGTACCGTCATCTGCCCGGACCGGCGCGAAGCCCTAGCCCTGGCTGAGCAGGTGCTGGACATCCTCTACTACTCCGGCTTTTACAACGCGGCGGATGTGGCGGGGTTGCGCTTTCACCTGTATCCGCGGCTTGACGCCGACGGCCAACCCGATCTCATCTACGCCAATACTTGGATGGACGGCCGCTGGATGGAGATTGCCGTCATCGAGGTGCCGCGGCCCAACGCCCGCCCACCGGAGGACGGCGCTCCTGCGCCGCCGGGCCGGGTTACCGTCCGTCCCGGGCTGTCAGAACCCGGCCGCAACGGGCGGGTGCCGACGGGCCTGGGGGGCCTTCGGCAGCCGGACTGAGGCCTGCCAGAGCCAGCGGCCGCGGAGGCCTGAGGCTGCCACGGCTGCCACCGTCGGTCGCTCAACCGCCCCCCGGTCCGCCGACGAGCAGCGAGCCTGACGCCTGGGGTGTTATAAACCACAAGGCCGGCGCCTGCGCCCCGATGGGGCGGCTCGGGCGGGGTAGGCGACGCAGGGGCTTACGCTGGAAGCGGGTCTTGCACCCCGAATTTGCATTAATACAAAACTGTTGTTGGAGGGAAAACACGCTAGCCTGGTGCCGGCAAACCCGCCCCCCTTCGTCCTGAACCCCGGTCAACGGCCGTACCGGGTCCGCCCGGACGCGGGGGTTGGAAGGGCGGGCGAGCCCACCGAGGGGGATGGGGATGGGACCCGAGGAGACGGTAGCGGTGACCTCGAGACAGGAAAATGGAGGGATGGCCACGGGGCAGGAGAACGCGGCGGCGGCCGCCGTGGACCTACGGAATCTCTACGTGGCGTATGACCACCGGCCCGTCCTGCGGGGCGTCCGGCTGACGGTACCAGCGGGCTTACTGGTGGCCTTCGTGGGACCCAATGGGGCCGGGAAATCGACCCTCTTCAAGGCGATTCTCGGGCTGGTGCGGCCGGCCGCGGGCACGGTGCGGATCTTCGGTCAGCCGGTGGAGCGCCAGCGGCGCCGGATCGCCTACGTGCCCCAGCGGGAGCTGATCGACTGGGATTTTCCGGCCACGGTGGCCGACGTGGTGATGATGGGGCGGGTGCCGCGCCTGGGCTGGTTGCGGCGCCCGGCGCCGGAGGACCACCGCCGGGTCGAAGAAGCACTAGAGGAGGTGGGCATGGCGGCCTACGCCCGGCGCCCCCTGGCGGCCCTTTCGGGCGGCCAGCAGCAGCGGGTCTTCATCGCCCGGGCTCTGGCCCAGGATGCCGACCTGATCCTGCTGGACGAACCCTATGCCGGTGTGGATGCCGCCACCCAGGAGGTGGTGCGGCGGCTTCTCGCCCGGCTGCGAGATGGGGGCAAGACGATCCTGGTGGTGGACCACGATCTTTCGGGCATCGATCACTACGACCGCGTGGCGCTGATCAACGGCCGGGTCATCGCCTTCGGCCCGCCGGCGGAGGTCATGACGGCCGAGCGGCTGCGGGAGACCTACGGCGGCCGCCTGACCTATCTCGACAGCGTGGCCCTGCCGCTTTCGGGAGGGGTGCGGCCATGACGGGGGAACCGGGCTGGCTGGCCATCCTGGTGGAACCGCTGCGCTACCCCTTCATGGTGCGGGCCCTGCTGGCCGGGGTGCTGGTGGCCGTGGCCGGGGCCGTGACGGGCAGCTTCCTCCTCGTGCGGCGCTGGTCGCTGCTGGGCGATGCCATCTCCCACTCCGTGCTGCCGGGCGTGGCCATCGCCTACCTGCTGGGCTGGCCTTATTTCACCGGTGCCCTGGCCAGCGCCCTGCTCACAGCAGCCGGCATCGGCTTTCTTGAGCGCAACACCCGCCTCAAGTCCGACGCCGCTACGGGCCTGCTCTTCCTCGGCGCCTTTGCCCTGGGGCTGGCCATCCTCAGCCGTGCCCGCAGCAGCGTGGACGTGTTCCACATCCTGTTCGGCAACGTCCTGGGGGTAGCCCGCGCGGACCTGGTGCTGATGGCCGCGGTGGCGGCGGTGGCCGCCGGGCTGGTGGTGCTCCTCTTCAAGGAGCTGCAGCTGTGGGCTTTCGATCCCGTCACCGCGGAGGTGGCGGGATTGCCCGTCCGCACCCTTCACTACCTGATGATGGTGCTGGTGTCGGCCACGCTGGTGGCGGCGCTGCAGGCTGTGGGGGTGGTGCTGGCCCTGGCCATGCTGGTCACCCCGCCCGCCACCGCCTACCTGCTGACCCGGCGCTTCCCGGCCCTGATCGGCCTGGCGGTGGTGCTAGGCGCGGTGTCGGCGGTGACCGGCCTGTACCTTTCCTTCTATCTCAACGTGGCGTCGGGCCCGGCCATGGTGCTGGTGGCCATGGCCGGATTCGCGCTGGCCCTGGCCCTGGCCCCCGAGCAGGGCTTGTTGGCCCGGGCGCTGGAGCGGCGGCGCATGGCTCGGGTGGTGGCCGCGGAAGACGTGCTCAAAGGGCTGCACGAGCTGGGCTTGGAAGATGGCGAGGAGGCGGTGCCAGCCGCATCGGTCGCGTTCGAGGGCACCTCGGCCATGGGCCCGCGGGGCGTTCCCCTGGACGTGTTGGCGGGCTGGACCGGCCTCAGCCGGCGGGAGGTGCAAGGGGCCGTGGCCCGGCTGGTCGCCCGGGGACTAGCGGCCTGGGACCCCGCGCCCAAGGCCACCCGTGCCCGCCGGGCGGGGGCCTGGGTTGGGGCGCCGCCGTTGGGCGCCCGGCTGACGGCGGCGGGCGTGCGGGAGGCGCGCCGGCTGATCCGCACCCATCGGCTGTGGGAGCGGTACCTGACCGACGTGGCAGGGATGGCCTGGGAGGACGTCCACCAGGTGGCCCATGAGCTGGAGCACGCCACCCCGCCCCACCTGGCCGAAGAGATGGCCGAAGCCCTCGGCCATCCAGCCCACGACCCCCACGGGGCTCCCATCCCCACCGCTGCAGGGGAGGTCCCCGCCGACCAGCAGCCCCCCTTGACGCTGGCCCAGTTATCACCGGGGCACCGCGCCTTGATCGCCCGCGTGGACGATGAGGACCCCGATCTTTTGGCTCGCCTGCGCCGGGCCGGCCTGGTGCCGGGTACCCGGCTGGAGGTCCTCGGCCGGGCCGGTGGCGGCCTGTGGGTGCGCAGGACGGTACCTGGGGAGGCACCGGAACAGCGACCGGATCCCTTCGCCGCCCCGGTTGAGCCGAGGCGCCAGTGGTTGGACCACGCCGCCGCGGCGGCTCTCCGCGTTTACGCCTTGGAGCCGGAGGGCGACGAAGGGCGGTCTACCCGGGGTGAGGGTGAGAAGGCATGAGGCGGCCCCGCCCCCTGCCGACGGCCGTCCTGGTGATGGCCCTGGTGCTTCTCCTCGGTTTTGGCTCGGTGCTGGCCGCCGGGCGAGTCTGGTGGGACCAGGTGATGGGTCCCGGTGACCCCCGCCCCCTGGTGGCGGCCAGCACCACCATCTTGGCCGACCTGGCGGCCCAGATCGGTGGGCCGCGGGTGCGGGTGCATAGCCTGCTGGCCCCAGGCCAGGATCCCCACAGCTATGAGCCGGTGCCGCGGGATGCCCTGGCGCTCGCCCGGGCCCAGGTGGTGCTGCTGAACGGCTACGGCATCGACCTCTGGGCAGAGCGGTTATTACAGGGGCTGCCGGAGCCGGTCACGCCGTCCGGATCGCCAACACCCGCTGCCATCCCCACGGTGTCTCCGCCGATCGGGTCGCCCCAACCCCCGCCCCGGGCCGCTGCCGCGACGCCCCAGGCCAAGGGCGCGCCCGGCGGGTCCGCGCTGTGGCGTGCGGGCGAGCCCCGTCGGGGGCAGGCCGGTCCCCTGGTCGTCCGGGTGGCGGAAGGTCTGCCCGCCGGAGTGGCTCTGCCCTGGCCGGGCGATCCCACCAAGGTCGACCCTCACCTGTGGATGGACCCGGTGCTGGTCATGGGCTATGTTGATGCGATCCGCGATGCCCTCACGGCCGCCGATCCGGCGGGGGCCGCGTTCTACCGGCAGCGGGCGGCCGCCCTCCAGGCGGCGCTGAGGAGGCTGGATGCTTGGATCGCCCGCCAGGTGGCAGCGGTTCCACCCGAGCGGCGGCTGCTGGTGACGACCCACGACGCTTACCGCTACTTCGGTCGCCGCTACGGCCTGCGGGTGGTGGACAC
The DNA here is from genome assembly GCF_003403315.2 of Thermaerobacter sp. PB12/4term. Taxonomy (NCBI): domain Bacteria; kingdom Bacillati; phylum Bacillota; class Clostridia; order Eubacteriales; family Clostridiales Family XVII. Incertae Sedis; genus Thermaerobacter; species Thermaerobacter sp. PB12/4term. The sequence continues at coordinate 2,329,361 of NZ_CP048407.1, read as the reverse complement.
CGTGTGGGGGGTCAGCACCGAGGAAGAACCGGCCGCTGCCGACTTGGCCCGGCTCATGGGACACCTGCGGCAGTACGGGGTGCCGGCCTTTGTGGAGTCAACCATCAACCCCAAGCTGATGGAAGAACTGGCCGCCCAGGCGGGCGTGCCCATCGGCGGCCGGCTCTACGCCGACTCGGTGGGTCCGCGGGGGAGCGGTGCCGAGACCTACCTGGGCATGATGCGCCATAACGTGCGGGTCATTACAGAAGCCCTACGGACACCCCGGCCGTCGCCGGTAGGAGACGCCGGCCGGCCCTAACCTTGGCCAGCCGGGTCCAAGGTCACGCCGGTCAACCGGATTCCAATGACCGGATTCCAATGCGCGCCCGAACCGGCTCCCCATGCGCGGCGGAAGGACCCCAGCCGGTCTTTCCCGCCAGACCCCTTCCGGGTAACATGGGTCTGGCAGGTTATTCCTTTAGGGGCGGTCCCCCACCGGGACGGTTCCTTTCCGGGAGGAGGGAAAGGGTGCGGCCTGGGTGGCGCTGGGTGGTGGCCGGGCTGACCGTCGTGGCGGTGGCGGGCGTCGTGGCTTGGTCCTTCACCCCGTCGGGCACCGCGTGGTGGCAGCAGGCCCTGGAGGGCCTGGGAGGTGCTCGGGAGCCCGACCCGGACCAGCTGACGCAAGTCAGCCGCCAGCTGGCGGCGGCCACGGCCGAGGAGCTGGAGCGGGCAAAGAACAACGTTCACGCGATCCACGAGCGGATGAACCAGATCACCGGCTGGGGCCACCTGTCGGCCCTGCGCGACGCCCAAAGCCCGGCTTGGGCCGAGGTGGAAGCCGTTCTGACAGGCGCGACGGCCCAGTTCCTGCGGGAGGTGGCGCCGCGCCTGCAACCATCCACGGTGGGGCGCGACCTCGAAGCCTTCTTTTGGGCGCTGGAGCAGGGCTACCGCCAGCGGCAGGCGGGCCTGATCCGCACGGCCCACCGGATCATCCACGACCTTGACTATTTCGTGTTCAACCATAAGACCGTCCCCGGCGGAAGCCGGGACTACTGGGCGGCGACGCTGACGCTGGAAGGCGAGGATTCCCTGGCCAGCGACGTGCTGGGGGCCGCCGCCCGAGAGGCCGGTGCCGGAACGGAAGCCGGAAAGGAAGACGAAGGAACCGGGGCCCCCGCGGAGGGGGCCGGCTCCCAATAGGAACGGACGAGGAAAGGACGGACTCCCACCAGGTAGGGGGGCCCCCACCGGGTAGTGGGGCCGCAGAAGGAGGGCCGGCCCCCGGGTCGGTCCGACGAAGGCCCGCACGCAGACCCCTGGGTCCCCTCGCAAGAAGGGCCGGCCCGTCAGGTGTCACTGCGGAGGAGTGCTCGTTTCGCCCCCATGGTGCCGGGCACTCCCACCAAGCCTCAGCGAGCCTGGTTCAAGCCGGGTCCGCCCCGATCGGCGCCGGTTGATCGTCCGTCGGGGCCGGGTGGGGCCCCTCAAGGCCGTGGGGCCCGGCCGGGTCGCCGGCCCCGTCAGCGGTGGAGCGCCCCGTCAGCGGTGGGCGGTACCCACGACGCCGGCCCGCTTGCGCTCCAGCACCCGGCGGGCGGCGATGGCGATGGCCTCCGGGGTCAGCCCGTACTTGCGCATCAGGTCCTCTGGGGCGCCCGATTCGGCATAGGTGTCCTGCAGGGCGACGAACTCCGCCGGCACCGGCACCGTCTCCGCCAGGGCCATGGCGATGGCGCTGCCCAGGCCGCCGGCCTTGAGGTGCTCTTCCGCCACCACCAGGGCGCCTGTCTCTTCCGCCGCCGCCCGCACGGCGTCCCGGTCCAGCGGCTTGACGGAGGCAAAGTCCAGCACCCGGGCTTCAATGCCCTCCGCCGCCAGCTGCTCGGCCGCGGCTAGGGCCGCCGCCACCATCAGCCCGTTGGCGGCGATGGTCAGGTCGCCGCCGTCCCGCACCAGGATGGCCCGGCCGATGGCGAAGTCGCAGGGACGGGTGTCGTAGACCAGGGGGGCCTTGGGCCGGCCCACCCGGATGTACACCGGGCCCGGGTGCGCCACGGCCGCTTCCACCGCCCTGCGGGTGGCATGTTCGTCGGCGGGAACCAGCACCACGAAGCCCGGCAGCGCCTGGGCCAGGGCCACATCCTCCACGGCCATCTGGGAGACGCCGTCTTCGCCGATGCTGATGCCGCCGTGGCTGCCGACGAACTTCACGTTAAGCCCCGCGTAGTTCACGCCGATGCGCATCTGGTCGAAGGCCTTGCACATCAGAAAGGCCGCAAAGCTGGCGCAGACGGGAATCTTTCCGCACGATGCCAGCCCCGCCGCCAGGCCGACCATGTTGGCCTCGGCGATGCCGGCGTTGAAGAACCGGTCGGGAAACTCCTGGGCGAAGTAGCGGGTGTAGGTCGACTTGGACAGGTCGCCGTCCAGCACTACCAGCTCGGGATGCCGGCGGCCCAGCTCCACCAGCGCCTCGCCGAAGGCCTGGCGGGTTGGCTTGCCTGTTGGAAGGCCGAACATGGCAGGATCCTCCTCGCGCTCGTCAGCGGGCTGCGCCCGGTCCGCCGGCTGCGGGTGGCCAGCAGGCTGCAGCCGGTCAGCGGACCGCGGCCGGTCAGCGGCAGACGGTCAGCAGGCTGCCGCTGGTCAACGGGCAGCGGCCGGTTCGTCCCCCAGCTCCGCCAGGGCCTTTTCGGTCTCCTCGGGGGTCGGCGCCCGGCCGTGGAACTCGTTGTTGTTCTCCATGAAGGACACGCCCTTGCCCTTGACGGTGTGGGCGATGATCATCACCGGGCGCCCGGTGCCGGCCCGGGCCCGTTCCAGCGCCGGCACCACCTGGCCGAGGTCGTGGCCGTCGATCTCCTCCACGTCCCAGCCGAAGGCGCGCCACTTGTCGGCCAGCGGCTCCAGGCGGACGATGGCGTCCACCGCGTCGTCCAGCTGGTAGCGGTTGTAGTCCAGGATGGCGATCAGGTTGTCGAGGCGGTGGTGGGCCGCAAACATGGCCGCCTCCCACACCTGACCCTCCTGGATCTCCCCGTCGCCCAGCAGCACGAACACCCGGTAGTCCTTGCCGTCCAGCTTGCCTGCCAGGGCCATGCCCGCGGCGATGGAAAGGCCCTGACCTAGGGAGCCGGTGGAGGCCTCAATGCCCGGGCAGTCCCGCCGGGAAGGGTGCCCCTGCAGCGGGCTGTCCAGCTGGCGCAGCCGCTCCAGCCAGGCCTCGGGGAAATAGCCCGCCTCTGCCAGGGCGGCGTACACGATGGGCACGCCGTGCCCCTTGCTCAGGACGAACCGGTCCCGGTCGTCCCAGCTGGGGCGGGCCGGGTCATGGCGCATCACATGGAAGTACAGCGCGGTGACGATCTCCGCAGCGGACAGGGAGCCGCCCGGGTGACCCGAGCCGGCCCGGGCGATCATCCGGATGACGTGGCGGCGGAGCCGGCGTGCCCGTTCTTCCAGCGACGCCAGCGTCTCTGCCGGAACGGTCGGTGCAGGCACGTGCATCGCCTCCTGCGGCCGCGCGCCGCGGAGCGCCGGCCGGTACGGGAATCTGGGGTGGATGCCGCAAACTTCCCCTACAACCTTCCCCTAGGATACACGAACGGGACCGCCCGTGAGGCGATGCGGTATCCTTAAGGTTGAGCCTGGGGTTGGGCCGGTTGCCTCAGGTGGAGCTGGTTCGGCCCCCGGCAGCGGGAGGTGATCCCATGGCGAAGGTGACGGAAGAACAGGTCCGCGAGGCCCTGACCGACGTCATCGACCCGGAGATCGGGCTCAACGTGGTGGACCTGGGCCTGGTCTACCGGTGCGAGGTGGACGACGAGGGCGTGGTCGAGGTCGACATGACCCTGACGGCCATCGGCTGCCCCCTGGGCGACCAGATCGTCAGCCAGGCCAAGCAGGCCATCGAGCGGCTGGATGGCGTGAAGGAAGCCCGGGTCCGGCTGGTCTGGAGCCCGCCCTGGCGGCCCGAGATGATGTCGGAGCGGGCGCGGATGCTGCTGGGGTTCTGATCCCGCCCCCGCGGCCAGCACCCGGCGGGGCGGGGCGCGCCGCGGGGGCCGGGAGCCGGAAACCGGAAACCGGAACAGGCCATGGCCTGATCGGGCCGGGAGATGGTCCCGGTGCCTCATGGGGCACCGGGCCAGGCGGTGCGGCGCCAGCGCGGGATGGAGGCGGAGGCGAGGGATCGATTTGGGCGATCGGCCTTTGGACCGGCTTGCGTCCGAGGAGACCGGGCGCGTGGTGCGCTCCCCCCTGCGGGTTCGGTTTGCCGAGACCGACGCGCAGGGGGTGGTCTATTACGGGAACTACTTCGTGTACTTCGAGGTCGGCCGGGTCGACCTACTGCGGGAGGCGCGGGGGGCCGGGCCGCAGGGAGCGACGGCCCAGGGAGCGGGGAGCGCCGGCGAGCCGGAAGGCGGGCAGGAAGCGGCGGTGGAGCCCGGCGGCGGCGTCCACGCCCTGATGGTGGTCCACGCCGAGTGCGACTACCGGGCCTCCGCCCGGTTCGACGACCGGCTGGAGGTCGAGACCTGGATCGAAGCCCTCGGCCGGACCAGCATCACCTTCGGCCACCGGGTGGTGCGGCTGCCCGGCCGGGAGGAGCTGGTGCGCGGCCGGGTGGTGGCCGTGCACGTGGGGCGGGAGGGTCGCCCCGAACCCCTTCCTGCACCCTGGCGGGAAGCGCTGGGGCGGTACATGCCCCCTTCGCCCGACCCCAGCCAGCCCGCCCGGCCTCTGGCGGAGGCGGGCCCTTACCTCACCAGCCGCAAGGTCAGCGGATAGCGGTAGGCCTCGCCCCGGCTGGCCCGGACGGCGGCGACGATCACCAGCACGAGCCACCCCAGGGACACGGCCGCCGCCAGCAAAGCGAGCAGCACGAAGAGGAGGAAGGTGAGGGCCCGCGGGCCCGGGCCGCCCATGGGGCCCACCAGGATGTCGGCCATGCCCATGGGCACCAGGGCCAGAATGCCCAGGGCAATCAGGGCGATGAAGTACAGGGTGACGCTGAGCTGAAAGTTGACGGCTTCCTTGCCCTGCTGGTCGACAAAGGGGTCGTCGTTCCGCTTGACCAGCCAGACCACCAGCGGGCCCAGCAGATTGCCTAGAGGAATCCAGATGCCTGCCAGGGCCGCCAGGTGGCAGGCCACCGCCCAGCTCCGGGATTCGCCGCCTCCGTTGATCATGGGCGCCTCTCCCCCTCTCCCCCTGTGCACGGGCGCCTGCCCGGTCCGGACCGCGCCGGCCGCCGCGCAGGTCCCACACCGGCTGCTGTGAAGGTATGCGCAGGTATGCGCACCGCCGCCAAGCGGGCCGGCCCAACGGCTCCCGCCAGGGCCGCCGTGCCAGCCGTTGGGCGGGCCCTTGGGCGGGCTCCCAGGCCTGGCCGGGGGCCTACGAATCGCCGCCCGGCCGGGCCTGCTGGATGTAACGTTCCATCTGCTCGGCCGTCATGGGGCCGATGTGTCGCGCCCGCACCACCCCATCCGGGTCGATGAAGTAGCTGGTCGGCAGGTAGACGATGCGGTACTGCCGCCCCACCCGGCTGCCCTCGTCGTAGACGAAGACCCAGTCATACCCGTTCTCTTCCACGTAGGCCTTGATCTCCTGCGGGCTGGCCGGGTCACTGGTGGTGACACCCACCACCACCACGTCGCCCGGCATCCGGTCGACCAGCTTGCGGATTTCCGGCATCTCCTGCCGGCACGGGTAGCACCAGCTGGCCCAGAAATTGAGGAAGACCACCTTTCCCCGAAAATTCGACAGGCTGACCGGCCGGCCCTCCAGGTCCCGCAGGGTGAAGTCGGGGGCCTGGGTGCCGGGGGCCACCACAGGCCCTTCGGCGGGAGCCTGCACCTGTCCGGACGAACCTGGCGGGTTCTGCCCGGCACCCGGGGTGCCCGCGTTCGGGGCACCGGGTGCCGGTGCCTGCCCGACGGGCGGGCTTCCGCCCGGGCCCGGCGCGGCCGGTTCGTCCCTGTTCAGGACGGCGATGCCGGCGGCCAGACCCGCCACCACCAGCAACAACCCGGCTACGAGCGCGATACGGCGGCGGCTGTCCATCGCGGTCCCCCTTTGCAGCCCGGCGGCTCAGGTACGATCTGGCCGGGCGGCCGGTTCTTCCCCGCCGGACCTGCGGCCTGCCCGCCGGTACCGGCGCGGCCGGGGCGCCATGCGGGTGCCGGTACCCGTGTCCCGGCTTCGGTCCCCGTGGTCCGGCACGGGTCCCCGTAATCCCGCCCCGGTCCCCCGCACCCGGTTCCGGTCCCAGTATATCGCCGGGGTCTGCCCCATCTGTATCCGGAGGTGAATCGGGGAATCATCCGGTGGAGATCGGGTGCGGCCCCGGGGCGGCGGGGGCCGAGGGCAAGGAGGCATGGAAGCCAAGGCCAGTGCCAGGACCGTGACCCGCGGGAGGGCGGTGAAGGGAAGGCGAGGGAGAGGAGGAGGAGAGAGTTCCGGCTCGGCCGCCCCTGCCCGCCGGGACCCCCATCCGCCGGCATGTTAGGATTGGAATACGAAGGTAGCGGCAGGATCGGTTGCGGGATGAAAGCAGCGGGTTGCAGGCCAGTGGGTTGCAGGCCCCGGCGTGAAGGGTTGAGGAACAGGCCTGAAGGCACCGCATGAAGGCTCTGGTACGAAGGCGCCGGCGTGACGGCAGCGGGACGACGGTGACGGCCCGCCCCGGCACCGGCGGTCCGGGAGGTACCCGGCGAAGGGAGGCGCCCCCTATGGCGAGCAGCGGCCGCCGGCCTAACCGGCTGATCCACGAAGCCTCACCCTACCTGCAGCAGCACGCCTACAACCCCGTCGACTGGTACCCCTGGGGGCCGGAGGCGCTGGAACGGGCGCGGCGGGAAGACCGGCCCATCCTTCTCAGCATCGGCTACGCGGCCTGCCACTGGTGCCACGTGATGGAGCGGGAATGCTTCGAAGACCCGGCCATCGCGGCCCGGATGAACGCCGGGTTCGTCAACGTGAAGGTCGACCGGGAGGAGCGGCCGGACCTGGACCAGATCTACCAGACGGCGGCGCAGATCCTGGGTTCCGGGGGCGGCTGGCCGCTGACGGTGTTCGTGACGCCGGACCTCAAGCCCTTCTTCGCCGGCACCTACTTCCCGCCGGAAGACCGCCACGGGCTGCCGGGGTTCCCTAAGGTGCTGGAGGCGGTGCTGGACGCTTACCGCCGCCGCCGGGACGAGGTGGAGCGGGTGGCCGGCCAGGTGGCGGAGGTGCTGCGCCGTTCGGTGAGCGGTGCCGGCCTGCTGGACCGGGGGACGGGCGAACCGGCCGGCCGTCCCGGGGGTCCGGGACCGGAGGGCGCTGCCGGTGAAGCCGGTGGGGCTCCGGCCCCGGGGCCCAGCGAGGCCTCTGGGCAAGGGGAAGCGGCCCGGGAGGCGGGCGCGGCCCCTGGGCGCGACGGGGCCGGGACTCAGGAGCCCGGCGGGGGAGGCGTGGCCTTGGGTCTCGCGCCTGATGGTGCTGCAGGCCGGGAGGCGGCACGGCGGTGGTTGGAGCAGGCTGCCGCCCGCATCGCCCGCAGCTATGACCCGCAGTACGGTGGCTTCGGCCGGGCCCCCAAGTTCCCCCAGGCCACGGCCGTGGCGGTGCTGCTGCGGGCCGGCGCCGGGAGCGGCGTGCACCACCCTGGGGGACCCGGGACGGGGACCGGTCGGGACGCTCAGGATGGAGCCGGGGACGGCCGGGCGCCGGCCGCTGAGGCTGGCCCAGAGCGTGGCTCTGGCGCGGGCCTGGCGGCCGCCTCGGCAGGCCGGCATCCGGCCGGGGGAGGCCAGGGGCCCGGCCCGGGTTCCCGGCGCTGGCTCGACATGGCCCTGCACACCCTGCAGGCCATGGCCCTGGGGGGCCTGTTCGACCACTTGGCGGGCGGGTTCCACCGCTACGCCACCGACCGGGCGTGGCTGATCCCCCACTTCGAGAAGATGCTCTACGACCAGGCGCAGCTGGTGCCCCTGTACCTCGACGCCTACCGGATCACGGGGGATCCCTTCTACGCCGGGGTGGCGCGGCGCACCCTGGATTTCGTCCGCGAAGAAATGACGGCCCCCGAGGGCGGGTTCATCAGCACCCTGGATGCCGACAGCGACGGCCGCGAGGGGGCCTACTACGTCTGGACGCCCGCCCAGCTCCGGGAGGCGCTGGAGGGTTCGGTCGCGTCCGGCGCCCGGATGGGTCCCGCCGAAGGGGGGCCTGCCAGGAGCACCCTCGCCGCCACGGGGCTCGCGGAGGGAAGTGACCCCGCCGCAGGAGAACCTGGCAGGCCCGCTAGAGCCAAGGCCGGTCTGTCCGGCTCCGGCCCTGCCGGGGGCAACCCCGCCAATGGGGCGCCTGCAAGGACCGCACCCGCCGCTGACAGTCCCACGGGACCGGTCGAACCCGCCAGGGCGGAGCCCGCCGCTGCCGCCTCGGTCGACGTGGCTCTGGCGGCCCGCTGGTTCGGCGTGACCGAGGAGGGCAACTTCGAGGACGGCACCACGGTGCTCTACCGGGCGGTGGCCGATGAGGAACGCCCGGCCCTGGCCCGCAGCCTGGGCCTGGAACCCGCCGAGCTGGACCGCCGGCTGCAGTCCATCCGCAAGCGGCTGCTGGAGGCCCGGCGCCGCCGCACCCCGCCGGCCCGGGACGACAAGATCCTGGCCGGCTGGAACGGCCTGATGATTGCCGCCTTCGCCCAGGCCGCACCGGTGCTGGACGAACCCGGCTACGCGGAGGCGGCCCGCCGGGCGGCCGAGTTCGTCCTGGGGGCCTTGCGCCGGCCCGACGGGCGGCTGGTTCACGCCTACCGGGGACGAGCCCTGGAGGTGCCCGGGTTCCTGCAGGATTACGCCTTTTTCATCGAAGGGCTACTGGCGCTGCACGCCGCCGGCGGCGATTCCCGCTGGCTGGATGAGGCGGACCGGCTGGCAGGGGTCATGATCGAGACCTTCTGGGACGAGGACAGTGGCCTCTTCTACGACGCGCCCCTGGAGGCACAGACCCCCCTGGCCCGGCCGGTGGAGCTGTTCGACCAGGCGGTGCCGGCCGGCCCGGCTGTGGCGGCCGGGGTCCTGGCGCGGCTGGCGGTGATCACCGGTGACGAGCGCTACCGCCGCGTGGCCGGCCGGTTTCTCGACCGGGTGAGGGCCCTGGCGGCGGAGCAGCCCCTGGCCATGGCCCGGACGGTGTGGGTCGAGGCCGACCGGCTGGAGGGGTATACGGAGGTGACCCTGGTGGGCGATCCTGACACCCGGGCGCTGGCGGAGTGGCGCCGGCGGCTGGCCGGGTTCTACCTGCCGGGGCTCCTCTTGACGATCCGGCCGCCCGGTGCCGGCACCGAGCGCCGGGCTGTGTGGCAAGGCCGTGACCCGGTGGGCGGGCGCCCCGTGGCCTACGTCTGCCGCAACTTCACCTGCTCCCTGCCCCTCGTGGACTGGGAGGGGCTGCGGCGCGAGCTGGAACGGGCGCATGGGTAAGGACTGGTCTGCTTTACGGTGACACCGATACGGCAGCGGTTGGTGGCCTATTGACCATCATTGGCGCTGGTATTTTGGTCTGGACACGTCGCCTGCCAATTAAAGAGGTAGACGAAGCAGGCGAAGCTTAAATACAGGGACGAGCGGCCTTGCCTATTGCTGATCCCGGGCCAGAGCCAGCAGTTCTGCCAGGGGTTTCGGCTCCGGCCACGGCACCCGCACCCCTTGCAGGCGGGGCGCCCGCCAGCGGAAGCCCCGGGCCTGGACCAGCACCCAGAAGGACTCGCCCAGCCCTTCCGGGGCGTACAGGGCATAGACCCGCTGCAGCGCCTGGTCGGCCTCCAGATCCCCCTGCCAGGCCCGCCGGGCCAGGGGCAGGGCCTCCTTTTCCTCAATGCCAAGGTTCAGGAGAAAGGCCCCCTGGGGCAGCAGCCCCAGGTCCCGCAGCCCCAGCCGCCGGCCCAATCGCTGCAGGTAGGTGAAGTCCAGGTCGGCGGTGATGTCCTGTTCCCCGGGCCGGGCGAAGGGGTCGTCCAGCAGTCGCTGCCGGTAGTAGCCGCGGACGGTACCCCGGGGGCGCTGGGGGTTGTAGACCACCTCCGCCGGGCCGCCGTAGTCGATGGTGATGACGAAAGCCCGCCGGGCCAGGACACCCGCAATGGCCCGCAGCATGTCCCCCGCCCCCACGTTGACGTCGACGATCTGGCCCGGCTGAGGCTCGATCCCCTCCTCCCGCAGGATGGCCACGGCCCGCGGCTCGCTGACCGGCCCTTCCACCTGGACGAACCGGCCGCCCTGCACCGTGACGTACAGCTCCCGCCACTCGAAAGGCTGCCGGTGATCACCACTGCGTTCCGGTCCCCACCGGCCCGGCGCCTGGTCGCTTCCGGCACCGGGCCCGAACGGCGAGCTGCCGTTGGCACCACCGTTGCCGCCGCTGGAGGCCGCTGGGCCGCCGGTGGCGCCCGCCGCGGCTTGGCGGCCGGCTGGGAGCACGGTATCTGCAGGCGAAGAGGCGGCCGGGGCAACCTGCCCCGCCGGCCTGCGCACCAGGCGGTGGACGGGAAAGGCGCTCATCAGCTCGTTCATCAGCACCACGTGGACCGGGCCGGCCTGTTCGACCCGGGGGACCCAGCGGACAGGAGCCTCGGGCCAGGCCGCGGTGATGAGATCCCTCTGCCGCTCCTGCAGCGGGCGGCTCTCGTCGACGATCACGTACTCCAAATGACCGGGGCCGTAGCCGTCGGACCGGGCCGCCAGCAGCAGGTCCCGGGCCAGGTGGCCGCCTCCGGCACCGATCTCCAGGATGCGGGCGGGGCGGGCCGGCAGGCCCCGACGGGGCGAAAAGCCAAGGATGTGGAGCATCTCCCGGACCTGGCGCCAGATGGTACGGCCGAAGGCCGGGTGGAAGGAGGGGGCGGTGAGGAAGTCTCCTTCCCGGCCGATGAGCGGGCGGGCCTGGGCGTAGTAGCCGTGCTGGGGGTGGTGCAGGGCCAGGTCCATGTAGCGGGCGAAGGGAATCGCCCCCTGGCGCCGGATCTCGTCCATCAGCAGCCGGATCAATGCAGGGTTGCCCTGCACCTGCACCTCGCAGCCCTCCTTCCCGATGCCGGCACGGCAAGGAGTCCCGGGCCAGCCCACGAAACCATTGCCATGATACCCGATCTCCGGTCCCGCACCGGCCCTGGATCGGCAGCCCGGAGGGGTGAAAGCGTTGCGGACGCGCTTTACCGAGCGTTTTGGAGTGGAGTTGCCCATCGTCCAGGGAGGACTGGCCTACCTGGCCCGCAGCGAGCTCTGCGCCGCCGTGTCCGCGGCAGGGGGCCTGGGCCAGCTCACCGCCGCCACCATGGAATCGCCCGAGGTGTTGCGCCAGGAGATCCGGCGCGTCCGGGAGCGGACCGGCAGGCCCTTCGGCGTCAACTTCGCCATCGGGCACCGGGACCTGTCGGAGTTCGTCCGGGTCACCATCGAGGAAAGGGTTCCCGTCATCAGCGTCACGGGCGGCAACCCCGAACCCCTGTTCAAGGCCTTCGAGGGCCACCCCGTGTTGAAGATGGTGCTGGTGGCTGGTGTCCGGCAGGCCCAGAAGGCCGAAGCCCTGGGCGCCGACGCCGTGATCGCCGTGGGGGTCGAGGGGGGCGGCCACATCGGCCGGGACGACATCGGCACCCTGGTGCTGGTGCGGCGGGTGGTGGAGAGCGTCCAGATCCCCGTGCTGGCCAGCGGCGGGATCGTCGACGGCCGGGGGCTGGCGGCGGCCCTGGTGCTGGGGGCCGACGGCATCGAGATGGGAACCCGCTTCGTGGCCACGGTGGAGTGCCCGGCCCATCCCGCCTACAAGCAGGCGCTGGTGGAGGCGCGGGAGACCGACACGGTGGTTATCGAGCGCAGCCTGGGCCGGCCGGGCCGGGTGCTGCGGGGTCCATGGCCGGAGCGAATTCTCGAAGCCGAGGCCCGCGGGGCCGGGCTCGACGAGCTCTTGCCCCTGATCTCCGGCAAGGCCAACACCCGGGCAGCCCTGGAGGGCAAGCTGGACGAGGGCTTCGTCTGGGCGGGCCAGGGGGTGGGCCTGATCCGCGACATCCCCACGGTGGCCGAGCTGCTGCGGCGCATGGTGGACGAGGCCGCTGCGGCCTTGCGGGAGGCCACGGAGCGGCTGCAGGTGCCGGCCGGGGAAGTCGCCAGCCGCCTCGCCTCCCAGGAACCGGGTGCGGGCTCTGCAGGTGCGTGAAGGTAGGATCGGCAGGGGCGAAGATTGCGGAAGGTCGCCTGCTTCAGGGGTGTTCACGCCCTGGAGCCGGGCGGGCGAGCTTGGTGCTCTTCGCGCCTCAACCAACGGAAGCGGGCCGCAACCCGTCGCAGGCGCGGCCCGGGAGGTGCCTGGGACGACCTTGAGACAACGGCTCTTGATGCCGCTTGCAGTGATGCTCGCCCTCGCCCAGTGGGCGGCCTTGGGCCTCGTCGTGAGGCTGCAGCTGGCCATCGCCTTCGTCCCGCTCAAGCCCCTCCTGATCCGCGACCGCGTCGGGTGGGGCTACCTCGCCCTCGCGCTGGCTCTCGTCGTGCTGGACGTCGCCCTTTACCTGCGCCTGCCGGGCGAGCTCACCGATTCCCGGAAGCTAGCCCGGCGGCTCCTGCGGCTGCCCGATCGACCATAGATGCGCGGGGGGCTTTGGTACGGCGTCCGCGTCGCGTTCACCGCGCCGGGCAAGCCGCTCGAGCCCGTGGCCGAGAACCGGATACACCTGCTGCCGCACCGGGTCGATCAGGGCCGTCGGCCGCTCGTAGACCCGCGGCGTCGTGCACACCAGCCACAGGGCGCGCCAGTGGGGCATCTCGTGATACCGCTCCGGCCACAGCGTCTTGCACCAGCGCTTGACGAGCGGGGCGTACTTGCTGCTAAGGCCGGGGAACACGTGGTGCTCCGTGTGGTGGGAGAAGTTGAAGTGCAGGACGTCGACCCAGCGCGGGACGGTGACCGACAGGCTGTTGGCCAGGGGATCGTTCACCGGCGTCAGCGGGCTCAGCAGGTGATTGGTCACGATGTAGCTCATGACGGTGAAGTTGGCGACCAGCAGCGGCACCAGGTACGCGAACACCCAGTCACGGAACCCGATCCAGGCGCCCAGGGCGACCCAGGTCGCCACCGGCAGGAGGAACTGGGCCACCACCACCGGCCGCTCCCGGCGGGGCATCTCGGGCAGGAAGCGCCGCAACATCTGGACGGAGTGCAGCGAGAACCACACGCTGAGGGAGAGCAGCGTCAGCATCGCCCGCACCGGCGGCGCGATGCGGTAGACGTACTGCAGGGCCGGGCGGGCGTGGAACTCCTCCAGGGTGTGCATGGCGTCAGGGTCCTCGCCGTGCTCCTGGGTGTGACCGTGATGCTCGACGTTGTGCCAACGCCGCCAGAGCCGCGGCCCGATGGCGAAGGGCCAGAGGCAGACCTGGCCGGCCAGGTTGCGCAGCCAGGGCGTGCGCACCACGCTGCCGTGCAGCACCTCGTGGCCGAACAGGCCCAGGCTCGCGAAAGTCTGGCCGATGACCACCGCCAGGACCAGATCGATGCCCCAGTGCAGGTCGAACCGGGCGACCGCGACGATGCCCGCCACCGCGACGGCCAGCAGCGGGAGCAACCAGAGGATCCGCCACGGCTCGGGATGGAAGATGTGGCGGGGCAAGACGCGCTTCAAGGTGCGGGTGTAGTCGCCCAGGGGCCGGAGAGTTGCCTCGAGCGAAGTCGCGGCCGTTGCCTCGGGTGTGAGAGCATCTCCGTCGTCGGGGTGGGTTCCGGCGGAGGACGGGAGGCCCTCCGGGGATCCGTGGGGGCGGCGCCGTGGTCCCGGCGTCGTCGGCATGTCTCGGCGTCCTTTCGTTTGCAGCGCAGGCCTGGCGGGCTCGACTCCCGGTGTGCTTCCCGCACCGCATCTCCCTCGCCCCGAGCCGGCGGCCGCGCGACGAGTCCCTTCATCCTACGTCATCGACGGACCGCTGTCTACTGGGCTGCTGCCACCAAGCGCGGCCACCGGCCTTCGGTGGGGCGTGGGCTTGGGCAGCCAGGTTTCGCGTGCTCCAAGCGAGGGGATCCCGACGCGCGGAGGGGATCCCAACGTCCCACGGCCGCGGGTCGGTTCGTCCCCAACACCCGCGGCCCGCGGGCGGTCACGCGGGCGCGTCCAGGGGACGGCAGGTCGATGCTCGCGATCCATGACCGGCAACGCCCGCGCCATTCAGGATGAAGAGCGTGGCCCATTCAGGATGAAGAGCGTGGCGTGATGGTGCCATCCATCAGGTTGTACAGGCCCAGGCGGCTCTCACCGGGAATAGGGACCAGATTGGTCACAGGTACCAGGGTGATGAGGGTGGGGTCGCCGGCGGGTGTCGAGGTGTGGCGGCCTCGGTAACAGAGCGTTCCCGCAACGGCATTGAACACGACCGCCTCGACGAAGAACTCCTCATGGTTGCGCATCGCGTCGAGCCCGACGCTGCCGGGCAGGATGACCTCGACGACGTGGTCATCCGACGGGTCCTGGGTCGGTGCGGCTTCGGGAGCCAACAGCTCCAGGACATCGACGGGCACGTGGGTCTCCACCAGTCGCCGGGCCTCTTCGAGCCAGGCGGCGCTGGCCCGGCTCAGACCTCCGGACACATCGACGGATTCGGCGGCCTTGGCTAGGACCTGGTGCACCACCTCGGGTTCGGCCAGCCTCCCGCTGAGCCGCAGACTTCCGTAGGTCTGGTCATAGATGGCGATGAAACGAGCGCCCGAGTAGAGGGGACGGGGCGGCGTGCCGCCCAACTGGCCGGCGGCGTAGTGGATGTCCTGGCGCTCGAAGGGCAGAATCAGCAGGAAGGCATCGTAGATCCGTTGCGCGAGCCGGGTCAGTTCCACATCGTCCTGTAAGCCGGGGTGAAAGAGGACGACGCCTGTCGTGTAGTAGTACCGGGTGAAGGCCGGCTGCCGGAAGTAGCCCTTCTCCAACGGCAGTGGATACCGCTCCGTGACCTCGGTGCTGCCCCTGCGTTCCCGGTATCCTTCGACCTTCTCCTGGATCTGCACCTGCGTCTCGAGCAGCACCAGCTCGCCCCATCGCTTCGCCCGGTAGACCTCGCCGGGTTGCAGGTACGGTCGGACGATGGAGACCGGACCGAGAGGCCGGGTCGTGTAGTGACGGTGTTCGCGACGAACCTTGACCACGCGCCGGGTGCGGTGGACCTGGGTGACCCGGTAGGGCTGGGTCAAGTAGTAGTAGATCGCGCCGGGATAGGCCTCGCGCATCAACTGCCCATGGGAGATCGAACCCAGATCCTCTCGTTCCCAGCCCACGTGGAGCTCGATGTGAAACTGGGCGTCCACGTCCCGCAGGGGGAACACGGTATGCGGAGCATCTCCGGCCTCCACCTTCATGGGCTGCAAGTTGGGTGGCGTCTCACCCACGCGTTCCCGGCGGCACAGTTCGAGGAAGCCTTCCGGCCAATCCACGGGTGATGAGAAGCCTGCCCCATCCTCAGTGCATCCGGCACGGACGGCGGCCTGGTCGTGCTCGCCGCCCGGACGCGCCAGGCACATGGCGTGGATGTACTGGATGCGTGGGTTCTCCAGGTACAGGGCACTCTCCGCCGGGGGGAGGTTCAGGATGGTCTCCGGGTGTCGAAAGACCATCTCGCTGTTGAAATCCCGGTTGTTGACGATGATGACCGTGCCCGGACCGTGTCGCCCGATGCGGCCCATCCGCTGTTGCAGACTGGTCGCCGAGTGGGGGACCCCGACCAGCACTCCCACGTCCAGATGGGGGACGTCGATGCCGAGCTCCAGCGCGCTGGTGCTGATGATACCGCGTAGGTTGCCCGTGGCCAGGCGCTGCTCGATCAGCGCGCGGTCCACCTCCTCGAGGCCGGCCCGGTAAGGTAGCACGTCGAGAGCGGTCCACTCTTGGCTGCGGCGCCCCTTGCGGCGGTCCGGGGAGGGTTCGACCGCTCCGAGGCTGCCCGTTCCATCCCCTCCATCGTCGAGGATGCCGTCCCCGCTTGCCTCCCCACCTGCATCCCCGCCCCGAGCCCCGGCACGCTCCCGCTTGATGATGGTTGCGAGGAGTTCCGTCTGCTTGCGGCTGTCCACGAAGGCGATGAACCGGTGGTCCGTGGAGCGGACGATCCCCGCCAGAAAGGCAGACAGGCGGCTCATCAGGTCTTCCGTCGGCGAGGTCTCGACGAGGACGAGGTCGACTTCCTGTTGGCCCGACGTGTCGAAGGCGTCGTCGATGACGTCGAAGGGCCGGCCGAAGAGGGCCCTGAAGTGCTGGCGGGGGTCGCGCACGGTCGCCGAGGCTGCCAGGTAGTGGTAACGCCGCTCTCCCAGCGCGCACAGGTGCTCGAGACGGCGGAACAGCATGGCGGCGTTGGAGCCGAACACACCGGTGTAGACGTGAACCTCGTCGACCACCACCAGACGGAGTGCGGTGAGAAACGACCACACGGTGTTGTCGCCGACGTTGGGGACGAGCCACGCGTGCAGGATGTCCGGGGTCGCGAGCAGCACCGTGGCCCGGCGCAGCTGCTGCAGCCGTTCCGCAGCGTGGGTGTCGCCGTCGATCCGGGCGACGGTCGCGGGGTCCAATCCTGCTGCCTGAAAGGCCTGTCGCCAGCGTGCCTCCTGCTCTCGGGCGAGCGCCTTGAGCGGGTAGACGGCCAGGATCCGAGCCCGTGGATCGCGCGCCCGGTGTTCGAGAGCCACCGCCTGGAACACCAGCGTCTTCCCCGAAGCCGTGCGGGTCGTGACGCCGACGTCCGCGCCCCTGCGGCTCCGGGTGATGCCCTCGACCTGGTGCAGGTACAGACCTTGGGGCGCCCGGGCGGACAGAAACCGGCAGGTCGCTTCCGTCAAGCCGAGCCGGTCGAAGGGGAAGACCTCCTGGGTTCGTCCAGGCCGGCGGGTCCGGTAGACGACACGAAAGCCGTGCTGTTGCAAAAGGTGCAGGAGCGGGGCGCTGTCTCCTTGTTCCATCCCCAATCCTCCGTTCCGGCGCCAAGCCACGACTCGGAGCCACCGAGGCGATGGCGGGCTCCGACCACAGCGTACGGACAGGAAGATGACAAATCGTGTCATATCCTCACTGGAGGCGGCGACGAGGCAACGGGTGAAAACGGCGAGACGCCACGCGGCGGGGCCGGTTCCGGGGACGACGACGTCCTCCGCCGCCATGTTGACCGTGCACTGAGGAGCCTCGCCAACGATGCCGCCTCCGTTCGCGAGCTCAAGGCCCAGGGCGTGTCGGGGTGGATGGTGACCCGGACCATCGAAGAGCTCCTGTCCGCCCAGTGGACGGACCGCAACGACATCGCCTACCAGTACGTCCGCTCTCTGCTCGACATGGTGCTGGGAGACGACGAGAGGACCACGGAGCGGCGGACCCTGGCCAACGGCAAGACGGTGACGTGGGTGGTTTCTGTGGGATGGCCGGGGGAGCGGGGGACGCAAGTCTTACGCCCCGCGACATTCTTGCTTGGTCTTCGCGAGGTGCTGCATCCGGGACCAGGCTCGAACACCCGCGGGATATCACGTTCGGGGACCTGCAGTAGGGAGGCAACTGGGCTTGCCGGCTCGGGTAGGCACCCCGATACTTGGGGCATGGGATCCGCGGACGAACCCAAGTCGAGAGCCGCCCGTGCGGTCCGTTACGGTCCCGAGGTGTGTGGAGGTGGCGCCATGGAACTCTCCACTCTGGAGAACTGGCTTTGGGAAGCGGCCTGCTCGATCCGCGGGGCGGTGGACGCGCCGAAGTTCAAGGATTACATCCTACCGCTGATCTTCCTTAAGCGGCTGTCGGACGTTTTCGAGGACGAGGTGGCGCACCTGGCCCACGAGTTCGGGGACGTGAAGACGGCGGCCCGGCTGGTGGAGCAGGACCACAAGCTGGTACGGTTCTACCTTCCGCCTGAAGCCCGCTGGGACGCCATCCGCCGGCGCACCACAGGCCTGGGCGAGTATCTGACGGACGTCATGCGGGCTGTGGCGCGGGAGAACCCGAAGCTCCAGGGCGTCATCGACGCCGTGGACTTCAACGCTACCGCCGCCGGCCAGCGGATCATCGACGACGGACCGCTGGCCCGGCTTATCGAGGTGCTGAGCAGGCACCGGCTGGGCTTGAACGACGTCGAGCCGGACATCCTGGGCCGTGCGTACGAATACCTGCTACGCAAGTTCGCCGAGGGGCAGGGACAGAGCGCTGGCGAGTTCTACACGCCGCGCGAGGTGGCCATCCTCATGGCTCGGATCCTGGAGCCGGATCCGGGCATGACGGCGTACGACCCCTGTTGCGGTTCCGGCGGTTTGCTCATCAAGTGCCACCTGCGGCTTCTGGAACGCTACGGGGTGCGGGAGAACGGGCGCCTGAAGCTGCCGTCCCATGTGGCTCCCTTGAAGGTTTACGGCCAGGAATGGATCCCCACGACCTTTGCCATGGCCCGGATGAACGCCTTCATCCATGACATCGAGGCGGACATCGTGGTCGGGGACACCATGCGCCGCCCGGCGTTCCGGGCGCCAGACGGGCGCCTGCAGCAGTTCGACCTGGTGGCGGCCAACCCCATGTGGAACCAGAAGTTCCCGCTGGAGACCTACGAACACGATCCCTTCGACCGGTTCCGGTTCGGGATGCCGCCGGCGTCCACGGCCGACTGGGGCTGGATCCAGCACATGTACGCCTCCCTCAAGGACGGCGGCCGCATGGCAGTGGTTTTGGACACCGGGGCGGTGAGCCGGGGCAGCGGCAACCAAGGTTCCAACCGGGAGCGGGACATCCGGAAGGCCTTCGTCGAGCAGGACCTGATAGAAGCCGTCATCCTGCTCCCGGAAAACCTCTTCTACAACACGACGGCTCCAGGAATCATTCTGGTGATCAACAAGGCCAAGAGGCACCCGCGCGAGATCCTGCTGATCAACGCCTCGAAGCTGTTCCTGAAGGGCCGGCCCAAAAATTACCTCGGCGAGGAGCACGTGGAGCGCATCGTCGCCGTTTACCACGGCTGGACGGCGGAGGAAGGGCTTTCCACGATCATCTCCCTCGAAGAAGCCGTCCGCAACGACTACAACCTCTCGCCGAGCCGGTACGTGGCCCAGAACGGCGGCGAGGAGGTCCTTCCGCTGGAAGAGGCGGTCCTGCGACTCCAGGAGGCAGAGGAGGAGAGGGTCGCTGCCGACCGCGAACTGCAGAGGATCCTGGAGTTCCTGGGGCTGGGAGGTGCTGTCCGTGGCTGAGACGGTGGAGTTGGGCACCGAAGCAACGGCAGAACTTCCCGACGGTTTCAAGAAGACGGAACTTGGACCGCTACCACAGGACTGGCAGGTGGTGCGCCTGGGTGAAGTAGCAGAACTTAGGCTGGGTCGAACGCCTCCAAGGAAGGACTCTCGATACTGGGATGGCGGAACAATACCGTGGGTTACAATCTCAGATCTCAACAACGGCATTGTTATGAGGACAGCCGAAAAAATAACAGATATTGCTCATGAGCAGATATTTCGGAATAAGTTTGTGCCCGTGGGAACTCTTCTTCTAAGTTTTAAGCTGACCGTCGGGAAAGTTGGGCTGTTAGGCATTCCTGCTGTACACAACGAGGCAATTGCTTCAGTGTACCCTGGTAGGCTGGTGCATAAAGACTTTTTGTTCTACCTATTTCAAGGTTACAACTTTGATCCTCTTCTTGATTCTTATGTCAAAGGCAAAACATTAAACACGGAAAAACTAAAGCAATTGCCTATCCCTCTTCCTACTCCCTCTGAGCAATGCGCTATTGCCTATGTTTTGCACATTGTTCGCCAAGCTAAGGAAGCCACCGAGAAAGTCCTCGCCGCCACGCGGGAGCTGAAGAAGAGTCTCATGCGGCACCTCTTCACTTACGGACCGGTGCCGGTGGAAGAGGCCGAGCGGGTGCCGCTGAAGGAAACGGAAATTGGGCTGGTGCCTGAACATTGGCAGATAGTACGGCTAGAGGATGTTGTTCGGCCCATTAAGCAAATTGATCCCAAGAAATTTCCAGAACAGCGCTTCAGATATATAGATGTGTCCAGTATTGACAACCAACAGCTACGTGTCGTAGGGCACCAAGATGTGCTAGGCAAGTATGCTCCTAGTCGAGCCCGGAAACTTATCAAAGCAGGAGACGTAATCTTTGCAACTGTCCGCCCATATCTTAAACGTATTGCTTTGGTTACTCCTGAATACGATGGGCAGATATGTTCCACGGCTTTTTGTGTGCTTCGTGCCGATGGTCGGTCTGTTATTTCGAATTATCTCTTCTCAGCAGTTAGTCATGACCGATTTGTAGATTCTATCTCCGAATACCAACGTGGGTCCAGCTATCCTGCGGTGACAGACGGGGACGTGCTGCGGGGGCTTATCCCCCTGCCCCCACTCTCGGAACAAAAGGGAATCGCCTCTATCCTTAGAACCGTCGACGACAAGATCCAAGCGGAAGAAGTGTTCAAACATGCGCTTGATGTTCTGTTCAAGGCACTACTCCACCTCCTCATGACTGGCCGAGTTCGGGTCAAGGACCTATCCCTTCCCGAGACGGAGGGAGTGGCGTCCGGTGCCTCTCGGGAATGAGCGTGCTGCGGTGCAAAATCCTCTTATCCGCTACGCCGAGGAGGTTGGCTGGAGGTACCTGCCGCCGGACGAGGCCCTTCGCCTGCGGCGGGGCGAGACGGGCATCGTGCTGCACGAGGTCCTGGTCCGGCAGCTCCAGCGGCTCAACCCCGGCGTGATAGACGACGTGGTCAAGGCCGAGGAAGTCGTCGGGCGACTGACCCGTGTCATGCCCAGCATCGAGGGCAACCTGCAGGCCTGGGAGTGGCTGAAGGGCCTCAAGACAGTCTTCGTGGAGGCTGAGCGACGGGAGCGCAACGTCCGGCTGCTCGACCCCGACAAGCTGGAGGCAAACACGTTTCACGTGACGGACGAGCTGCGGTTCATCAGCGGAACGAAAAGCATCCGGCCGGACGCGGTCTTCTTTGTCAACGGCATCCCTGTCATCGTGGTGGAGACGAAGGCGGCGCACCGCGTCGAGGGCATCGCCGAGGCGTTCGACCAGATCCGCCGGTACCACCGGGAGGGGCCGGAGCTGCTGGCCGTCCTCCAGGTGCACGCCCTCACGCACCTGGTCCGGTTCTACTACGGCGCCACGTGGAGCCTGTCCCGTAAGGACCTGTACAACTGGCGGGACGAGCAGGCCGGCGACTTCGAGACCCTGGTGAAGCACTTCTTCGCCCCCAGGCGCGTCCTGCGGATGCTCACGGACTACATTCTTTTCGCCCGCAAGGACGGCGAGCTCAGCAAGGTCGTGCTGCGGCCCCACCAGATGCGAGCCGTGGAGCGGGTGCTGCAGCGGTGCCGGGACCCGGAGAAGCGGCGGGGCTTGATCTGGCACACCCAGGGGTCGGGGAAGACCTACACGATGATCACCGTGGCCAAGCGGTTGCTGGAGAACCCCGCCTTCGGGAATCCCACGGTGCTCATGTTGGTGGACCGGAACGAGCTGGAGCAGCAGCTGTTCACCAACTTGGAGGCGGTCGGCTTCGGGCACGTCACAGTCGCCCAGTCCAAGCGGCATCTTTACGAACTCCTCCGCTCGGATCAACGCGGCCTCATCGTCTCCATGATCCATAAATTCGATGACATGCCGCCTAACGTGAACACGCGCCGGAACATCTTCGTGCTGGTGGACGAGGCACACCGCAGCACGGGCGGCGACTTGGGGAACTATCTCATGGGGGCGCTGCCCAACGCCACCTACCTCGGGTTCACGGGCACCCCCATCGACAAGACGGCCCACGGCAAGGGAACCTTCAAGGTCTTCGGCGTCGACGACCAGCCGAAGGGCTACCTGGACAAGTACTCCATCCGCGAGTCCATCGAAGACGGGACCACCGTGCCGCTCCACTACGCCCTGGCGCCCAACGACCTGCGGGTGGACCGGGAGATTCTGGAACGCGAGTTCTTGGACCTCGCGGAGCTGGAAGGGGTCAGTGACGTCGAAGAACTGAACCGGGTGCTGGAACGGGCGGTCACCCTGAAGAACATGCTCAAGAACCCGGATCGGGTGGACCGGGTGGCCGCCTTCGTGGCCAAGCACTTCCGGGAGACCGTCGAGCCGATGGGCTACAAGGCGTTCCTGGTGGCGGTGGACCGCGAGGCCTGCGCCCTGTACAAGGAGGCACTGGACCGGTACTTGCCACCGGATTATTCGGCAGTGGTCATTAGCCGGGGCCACAACGACCCGCCGGAATTGGCCCGCTGGCACCTTACGACGGAGAAGGAGCAGGAGATCCGCAAGGCCTTCCGTCGGCCGGATGCGCTGCCCAAGGTCCTCATCGTGACGGAGAAACTGCTTACGGGGTACGACGCGCCCATCCTCTACTGCATGTACCTGGACAAGCCCATGCGCGATCACGTGCTGCTCCAGGCCATCGCCCGCGTCAACCGTCCCTACGAGGACGAGGAGGGACGGAAGAAGCCGGCCGGGTTCGTGCTGGACTTCGTGGGCATCTTCGACAACCTGGAGAAGGCCCTGGCCTTCGACTCGGAGGACGTGCAGTCGGTGGTCCAGGGGATCGACATCCTCAAGGAACGCTTCGCGACCATGATGGCCGAAGCCCGACGTGACCTGCTCTCCTTGGTGTCCGGGAAGCCGCACGACAGGGCGGCCGAGGCCGTATTGGAGCATTTCCGGGACAGTGAGGAGCGCCACAGGTTCTTCGAGTTCTTTCGGGAACTGCAAGAACTCTACGAGATCCTCTCGCCTGATCCGTTCCTGCGGCCATACATGGCCGACTATGAAGAATTGGCGCGCATGTACCGGCTGTTGCGCTCGGCGTACGAGCAGGGCATCCTGATCGACCGGGGCTTCTTGCGTAAGACGGAGCAGCTTGTTCGTGAGCACACGGAGACGTATTTCGTCGGCCCGCCCAAGGGCATGGCCGAGCTGACCGTCGAGGCCCTGGAGAGGCTTGCCGCCTCGGATCAACCCGACACCGTCAAGGTTTTCAACCTTCTCAAGGCCATTCGGGATCTCGTTGAGGAGGAGGGCGGGCGTTCGCCGTTCCTGATCTCCATCGGGGACCGGGCGGAAGCGATCGCTCAGGCCTATCAGGATCGGCAGGCAACAACCCAGGAAACCTTACGGGAGCTTCAGATGTTGGTACAGGAATACCGCAAGGCTCGGGACGCCCAGAGTCAAATCAAACTGTCTCCCGAGGCCTTTGCCGTATACTGGTTCCTCCGCAAGGAAGGGGTTGCGGAGGCCGAAGAGGTGGCACGCCGCGTCGGTGAGGCCCTGGAGCGATATCCCCACTGGTGTCTGAGCGAGGAGCAGGGGCGTGAACTGCGTATCGCCCTTTACAAGGTGTTGATCGAGGCCGGTATCGAGACGGTCATCGAGGTAGCCGAGCGTCTACTGAAGCTGTTATGGAGGAAGGACGGGTGAATCCAAACACGCGGTGGGTCGGATTAGAAGAGGCGGTGCCCGTTGACGTATTCAAGGCCGAGGTGCTTGCTTGGGCCCGGCGGATCGGGGTGGAGCCGCGAGAGGTCCACGTGCGCCCGATGAAGAAGAAGTGGGCGAGTTGTTCCTCCAAAGGCAGACTGACCTTCAATTCAGACCTTCTCAAGGAAAGTGCGGCGTTCAGGCGAGAAGTCATCGTGCACGAGCTCCTCCATCTCAAGGTACCAAATCATGGACCGCTGTTTCGAGCTTTATTGCGAGCTTATTTGCACGATCCGACGTAATTGCATCTTGGTCGTCTGCTGATAATGCCTTCTTTATTACGGCTCGTATCTCGGCTTGTCCGATGGGACGACCTGTCTTGACCATCCGGTCAGCCCCGCGCTAGAGTCATCTTGCACCGAATTGACCGGCCGGTCAAACCGCGGTGGGTGCCCCGCCATCCCAACGATCCCAGCGATCGGGCCCACCAAGTGATCCGGCCCCACGATCCGGTCAAACCATCCGGTGCGGGGAGGCCCCTTCCCATGCCCGCCGCCATCGCCATCCGTGGGCTCACCAAGTACTACGGCAGGACGCGCGGCGTCGAGGACCTCGACCTGGAGGTGGCAGAGGGCGAGATCTTCGGCTTCATCGGCCCCAACGGCGCCGGGAAGACGACTACCATCCGCACGCTGCTGGGGCTGGTTCGTCCCACGTCGGGCAGCGTGCACGTGTTCGGGCAGCCGGTGCCGCCGGGCGGCGGCGCCTGGCTGGCCGAGGTGGGCTATCTGCCCAGCGAGGTCGCCTACTACCCGGACATGACGGGCCAGGAGCTCCTGGCCTACGCCGCCGGGTTCTACCCGAGGGTCGACCGGCGGTGGGTGGCCCGGCTGGTGGAGCGCCTGCAGCTCGATCTCTCCCGCCCCGTCCGCACCTACTCCCTGGGCAACCGCAAGAAGCTGGGCATCGTCCAGGCCCTCCTGCACCGACCGCGGCTGCTCATCCTGGATGACCCCTCCAGTGGCCTGGACCCGCTGATCCGGGCGGAGCTGTTCGAGATCCTGCGCGAGGTGAACGCGCGCGGGACGACCATCTTCTTCTCCACCCACGTGCTGGAGGAGGTCGACCGGCTCTGCCACCGGGTGGCGATGATCCGCGACGGCCGCCTGCTGCAAGTGGCGCCCGTCGACGATCTGCCCGGGCGGCACATGAAGATTGTGACCCTGCGGCTGGCGGGGGGTGTGCCGCTGCCGGGTGAGCTGCTGGCCCGCTTGGGCGACCCGCGGCCCGAGCCGGTGCCCGGCAAGCCGGGCACGTACCGTGTCCTGGTGCGGGCGCCGGTGCAGGAGCTGGTGGCCGCCCTCGCCCCGCTGGCGTTCGAGGATCTGAACATCGCCGAGCCGGGCATCGAGGACGTGTTCCTCACCCTCTACCGGTCGGGGAACGGCGAACCAGATGGTGCCCCGACGGCCACGATGGGAGGACGACGGGATGAACGGCCGTAGCTCCCTGGGGATGATCCTTCACGTGGCCCGGATGGAGCTGCGCCTGGCGCGTCGCGCGCTGCTGATCTGGACCGCCGTCCTGGTCGGCGTCGTCGCGCTCTACCTGAGCCTGTTCGAGTCCATCCAGGAGCCGGTGATGGTGGAAGCGCTCAAGGCTATGCCCGAGAGCCTGCTCAAGGCCTTCAGCTTCACCCCGGCGATGATCGCCGACGTCAACAGCTACTACGGCGTGTACATCATGGGTTACCTGGTGCTCCTGGCGACCATCTACGGCCTGATGCATGCGGGCGGCAGCGTGGCCCGCGAACCGGACCTGGGGGCGGTGGAGTTCCTCTACACTCGACCCGTGACCCGGCGTCAGGTGACGGTCGCCAAGATCGCCGCCTTCGTCGTGGCGGCGGTGGTCCTCTGGGTGGCGATCCTGGCCGTCAGCACGCTGGTGGGATGGGCGGTGGCCGGCGACGCCTACGACCTCGGGCGCCAGCGGTGGACGCACCTGGCGGGGTTCTGCGCTACCCTGGCTGCCGGCGGCGCCGGGTTCGTCCTCGCGCCCTTCTTCCCCCGGGCCCAGACGGCCATCTCCGCCGGGGTCGGCGTCGGGCTGGCCTCCTTCGTCCTCCACGCCTTGAGTCAGCTCGCCGACCGGCTGCGCCCCATCGGCTACCTCAGCCTGCAGCGCTACGCCGCCCTCGACCGGGCGGCGGCGGGGGATCCCGACGTGGGCGGCCTGCTCGTCCTGGTCGCGGTCTTCCTGGTGGGCTCGCTGGCCGGTACGATGATCCTCGAGCGGAAGGACTTCTCCTGAAAGGGCTAGACGGGGGTTCGTCCATGGCAGGCGACGCCACTTCCCAGGGTGACGGCACGTCCCGCGCCGGGCATGGTGGTGGGACTGCCGGTGGCCGGATCGGTGGCGGGACTCGCCGCGACGCGGACGGAGGGGACGGAGACGGGACGACCCGCCAGGGAAGCGGTGGCGGGACTGCTCGCGCCCAGAACGGCGGCGGGGCTCCCGCCCGGAGTGACGGCGGGACTCCCAGCACCGGCACTAGCCTTGGGGCTCCCGCCCGGACGGCCGGGACCCCCAACAGCGGCACCGCCAACGGGACTCGGGCCCGGAGCGGCGGCGGGAGCCCCAGCAGCGGCACCGCCGGCGGTGCTCCCGCCCGGAGCGACGGAGGGGTCCCCAATAGCGGCACCGCCGGCGACCGCCGGGCGGGCGGCGCTCGTCACCGGGGCACTGGCCGTCGCCGCGCGGCCGCCGCATCGGCCCGGCGGAACGAGGAGGGGACCGGCCCGGCGAGTACGGCCGATGCCAGTCCCCGCGAGCGCATCCTCGACGCGGCGGTGGCCGAGTTCGCGGACCACGGCTACCTGCGGGCGTCCCTGAGCCGCATCGCCCGGCGGGCCGGCGTCGCCAAGAGCCTTGTGCTCTACTATTTCGGCAGCAAGGACGAACTCTACTCGGCGGCGGTGGACCGTGCCCTGCAGCCGATCGAAGCGGCCCTTGAGGAGGCGGAGCCGGACCTACCGCGGGATCTCTTCGAGCGGCTCCGCCGGCTGGGGGCGATCAAGCTCCAGGTCTACCGGGACCGCCCGGACGCCTACCGGTTGATCGTCCGGTCGATGGTCGACCCGGCCGTGTCCGCCGAGTTCCGCCAGCGGCTGGCCGAAGCGGCGGCCCGGAGCCAGGAGCTGCTCTACCGTGACGTCGATACCAGCCGCCTGCGGCCGGGGGTGACGGTGGAGCAGGCCGTCGAGCTGTTGATGCTGGTCGGCGACGGCCTCCTGCCGCGCATCTTCGCTGCCATCCGCCAGCGCCCCGACCTCGGCTACGCCGACCTCGACCAGTGGGTCGAGAAGTGGGAACGCTATCTGGTACTGGTCCGCGACGGTCTCTACAAGCCCTCCTGAAGGTCTTGGGGAGGGGGGCGGCGGTCCCCTTCCCGCCTCCCCGGCGTGCACCGCAGGCCGGGGGTCTGATGCGGACGAACCCGGCGCCGGGCGCCACCGCCGGCCGCTCCTTGCCGTGTTCGCCGAGGGCGTCGCCGAACCACGCCCCCTGCGAAGACGGCGGTCACCGGACCGCGTCGCAGCCAGGCAAGGGGGGCTTGCGCTGTCGCGGCAGCGGCCATCGGTGCGATGTTCGCCCCGCGATCCCGCGGTTCCCGGCGGGCGGCAGGGAACGCACACCCGCCTCGCCACCCGTCACCTCCCGCATCTTTCCAGTCCCGCCGCGTGACGTCCCCCGTGTCCCCGCGTTCTACCCTTTGGAGGTGCCTCCCCAAGGCCACGGTTGGGAAAGCAGGTGCAGGGATGCCCGAACGAGCGAATGCCGGGTCGCCGCCTGCAGCCGGCGAGGACGCGGTCCGGCGCTGGTACGACGCGACCTGGCCCTGGCTCTACCGGTTCGTCTACGCCCGGGTCCAGAACCGCGAGGAGGCCGAGGACGTGACCCAGGAGACCGTGCTGCGCGTCCTGCGGGGTGGACGGGCCGCGGGCCCTGGTGGCTCCGGTGCGTCCGGTCGCGCTGCCTGCGGTGACGATGCGTCCGGTTCCGGGGCCAAGAGGCCCGCGATGGTGGAGGCGATGGCGGAGGCGGGGCAGACGGGCTTTCCCCCGCCCGACGCCCTGGTCCGCACCATCGCCCTCAACCTGATCCGCGATCGCTGGCGGCGGCAGCGGCGGGACGGGGCGACCGTGCCTCTCGAAGAGGCCCTGTTGCAGGCGGCTGCCCCAACCCGCGATGGCGCCGCAGGCGACGCCGACGCGGCCGTGGTCGTCGACCGCGTCTGTCTGGAGGAGCTGCTGCGCCGACTGCCGCCCGCATACCGCGAGGTGCTGCACTGGCGCATCGTCGTCGGGCTGTCGAGGGCCGAGACCGCCCGCCAGATGCGACGCAGCGAGGCCGCCATCCGCGGTTTGCAGTACCGGGCTCTGAAGGCGCTGCGGGACCTTTTGCGGGAGGTGGACCGCTGATGGAAGGGAAGGGCCCGATGGCTTCCTGGCGCGACTGGAACCGGCGTCGCTTGCGGGCCCTCCGCGAGGAGCGGCTCGACCGGATGATCGACGCCCTGAACGAGGAGCGTCGTCCCCCGGCGCCGGCGGAGCCCGAGGAGGCGGAGCTCCTGGCGGTGGCCCGCATGCTGAAGAGCCTGCGCGGCGTGCCGGAGCCGGCGGAGGGGTGGAGGCCGCTGGTCGCCGCCGGAAGAGGGCTCGAGGCAATCGGCGCCCTTGACGCCCTCCACGCCCTCGACGCCGGCGCCAAGGAGCGGCGCCTCGCCGGCGCCGGGGAGGGGGAGGGTGCCGGCGCCCTTGGCGCCAAGGAACAGGACGACACCCGGGCCAGGGAGCGGGAGGGCGCTTGGACGCGTAGCCGCCGGCGGCGCGTGGGGATTGCCGCGGCGGCCCTGGTCGCCGGGCTGGCGCTGGCGGCGGTCTTCGCGCCGTGGCCCGGGATCCCCGGCCTCGGCGGGTGGCTCCGGGCGCAGCTGGGGCTCGGACCGGCGCCGGAGACCGACGTGGTCCACGCCATGGAGCGGGCCGTCGCCCAGCTCCACAGCTACCACGCGGTTCTCGAGAAGCGCACCACCAACGCCGCCGGCGAGACCTGGCTGGTCCGCCGGATCGAGATCTGGGTCGACGGCGACCGCTACGTGACGCGCGACGACACGGGCGTGGTCACGGTGCACGACGGCCGGCGCAAGTGGCAGGTTCGTCCCGCCGATCGGGTGGTGGCGGTGCTGCCCCCGCTGCCCGACGTGCGCCCCTTCGACCTGGAGGACGAGGCGCGCGCCGCCCTGCGCTACCCCCACCGGGTGGTGGGCCACGAGCAGGTCGCGGGACGCGAGGTGATCCGGCTGCGCATCGAACCGCCGGGCGGGCTGCCCTACGACCTCTGGGTCGACGCCGAGTCCCACCTGCCCCTGCGCCTGCGGACGGCGATGCAGAACGGGATCCAGACCGAGACCACTTTCGTCCGGTTCGAGGCCAATGTGGCGGTCGACCCGTCCCGCTTTCGCTTCCACGTGCCGGCGGGCTACCGCGTGGAGGAGGAGAACCCCGGGCAGCTGGTGGACACGCCCGCGGAGGCGGCGGCCATCGCCGGCTTCACCCCGCTGCTGCCGGACGAGGCGCCCCGCCGGATCTTGGCGGCTCGGGACCGGGTGGTCCTGGATTACGGTGAGACGGTGATTGTGGAAGAACCGGCCCAGGGCCCGTTCGAGCCCCAGCCGAACGCCGCTCTCGGCTCCGCCGGCCAGGACGGCCTGCTCGAGGTGTTCGGCGCGCGGCTGCGCTGGCGCCAGCAGGGGCTCGAGATCACCGTCGAGGGGCCGCGGCGGGTGGAACTGGCCCGGGCCCTGGCACTGGACATCCAGCTCCCCGATCCGAACCGGGATCCCGGCGTCGGAACCGGCTTCGACCCCGAGGTCGAGGTCTCCGTCGACATGGAGGTGGAACGCGGTTCGCAGCAGCAGGTGGACGCCGGTCACTCCCCGTGGATGCTGGATCCCGTCCAGGTGGCGGGCGCCTTCCTCCTCGGGCGGTTCGGCGAGCAGATGGGCGGCCCCGGAGCCCTGGTCGACCGGCACATCCGCGTCGTCCACAACGACGGCAGGCGGGCCGTGGTGGAGGTCCAGGTCGGCCCGGTCGCGCGGGTGTACCTCGAGCGCCGTGTGCGCCAGGACGAGACGGGCATCTGGACGGTGGTGGGCTACGATCCGCGCGGGTCGTGAGGAAAGCGGACAAGAGGAACGGACGAGGCGGGACAAAAAGGGCCGGGACGAGTCAAGGCCAAGGCGGCACAACCGGCACGCCGGCCTTGCAAGTCAGGGTGGCTGCGGC
Source organism: Thermaerobacter sp. PB12/4term (assembly GCF_003403315.2). Taxonomy (NCBI): domain Bacteria; kingdom Bacillati; phylum Bacillota; class Clostridia; order Eubacteriales; family Clostridiales Family XVII. Incertae Sedis; genus Thermaerobacter; species Thermaerobacter sp. PB12/4term. The sequence goes on along the minus strand of NZ_CP048407.1, from coordinate 2,299,564 downwards.
GCGACCGGGACGCTCGAGCGCGGGCGGCCGGATTCCGGCGGGGCCGGAATCCGGCCGCCCGCGCCGCTTTCGTTGCCCCACCGGCGAATGCGGTCAGCGTCGTCTCCCTGCCGGAGCAGGCGGCCGTGCGCGTTTCCCGCTGGCCACGGCGGAGGTATGATCTGGATGAGGGACGCTGGCCGCCGGGAGGGGTGAGGCCTGTGCCGCTGGAGGCGTTGGACACTCTGCTGCTTGGCGCCCTGCTGGGGATTCCCGGCTGGGTGCTGACCATCGGGTGCGGGCTGGCGGCGCTGGTTACCCGCCGGGCAGGGTGGGTCTATGCGGCAGCGCTGTTCGCCATCGGACCCCTTGTCTACTTTGCCGCCACGCCGCGCTTTCAGTACGTGGCACCGGTGGGCATCGTGCTGGCCATCGTGGCGGTGCTGGTGCTCCGCAGGAAGGGGGACGTGCGGGCCGCCGCGGCCCTGGCGACGGTACCGCTGGTCGCTATCCTGGCGTGGATGCTGGTTTTGGCCGTGATCACGGGCCAGATCTAGGCCGATAAGGGTCGACCAGTGCGACGTCATCTACCGATCCGGTCGTAGCCCGGTCCGTAAGCGCGAAAGCAGAGGGTAGTACGGGACGCGGTAACGGACCGAGTGCCGACGGTGTTTGCACTACAGACCCTCGGCGTGGTGCGGTCCGGACCACGGGGGCAGGAACATCGCGGGGGCAGGCAACATCATGGGCATCGAGATTCGCCGGGCGATGCCGGCCGATGCGGCCGGGATCGCCCGGGTGCAGGTGGCCACGTGGCGCAGCACCTACCGGGAGCTGATCCCCGACGCGTACCTCGACGCCATGGAGGAGGAACCTCGGGCCCGGTGGTGGCAGGACGTCATCGCCCGCGATGCGGGAGATGCCGGTTCGTCCTTCGTGGTGGTGGCGGTGGACGGGGTGACCCTTGGCGGCGATGCTGGGGTCGGCGACGGGGGCGGCCCGGGCCGGGAGGCCGGTGGTGGTGCCTCCGGCGACGAATTCCGGGCAGGCGGGACGGGTGCGCACCAGGAAGGGATCGCACCGGATGCGGAACGCCGGCCGGTGGCGAAACACCCGGTGGGAGCGGTCCGCCCCTTGGCGCGGAAGGGAGACGCTCCGGTGGAAACGCCGGAGCGGGTGGTGGGCTTCGCCGCCGCCGGCCCGGAGCGGTCGAGGGACCCCGAGTTTCGCGGGGAGCTGGGCGCCATCTACGTGCTTGAGGAGTACCAGCGGCGCGGCGTAGGCCGGCGGCTGGTGGCGGCGGCCGTCCGGGAGCTGCTGGCCCGCGGTCATCGGTCGATGCTGGTGTGGGTACTGGCCCAAAACCCTTACCGGCGTTTCTACGAGTCCCTGGGTGGCACTCACGTCCGCACCCGGACCATCGCGATCGGTGGAGTGGACCTGGAGGAGTGGGGGTACGGATGGGCGGACCTCGAGGGGTTGCTGGGGCGGCTCAAGGGGCAGGGCGGATGAGGGGGCGGCGCATGCGGGTCGCGCCGTAAGGGTGGCGGACTGCAGTCCAATGGGCGAATGGGCGTTGGTACAGCAAGGGGTGGCGGTGCCCGGCGTCCCGATGCCAAGCGACCTGAAGGCGGAGTCACGTGGAGTTGGCCGGTCGCATCGACGGATGTGAGCCGCCCGATGACGGTGGGCACCTGACGGTGGGTACCTTCAGGATGCACGTCCCCACCGCGATGCTTCTCTCCAGCCCAAGAGGCCCCCTACGCGTGACCGGGCGCTACAACGTTCGCGTCGCGGGATGCTGCTGCCAATGCTTGGGCTTTTACGCGAGGCATCTTTTCGATGGCTGTGGATCGGGCGCGGTGCATCCCTTCTGGGTATGCGGTTGGCGGACCTGGCCCTGCCGTGGTTGCTCCTGCAGGCGACAAGCTCGGCATGGGTCACCGGCGCGGTCCTGGCGTGCGACCGGCTGGCGGCGTTCGTCCTGTCCATCCCCGTCGGCGCCTGGGTGGACCGCGGTTCCAAGTGGAAGGCGGCCCTCCTGGCGGAGACCCTGCGGTTTGGTGCCACGAGTGCCGTGGCCGGTTTGGTCCTGGGGGGTCAAGCGGGGGCGTGGGAGATCGCTCTGGTCCTCGCGTCGCTGGGTGCGGCCGACGTGCTTCACGCCGCCGCGTTCCGCCCGCTGGTCGTCCACACCGTGGGGCGGGCCCGGCTGGCGGCCGCGTTCAACCTCAACGAAGGAGCTGATGCCGTCGCCACATTGCTGGGGCCGCTGCTTGCAGGGACGATCATCGGCCGGTACGGGGCGGGATGGGCGCTGGCTGCCGATGCGCTGACGGATCTCCTTGCGGTGGCCAGCCTGCTGGCGGCCCGGGTCGCAGCATCCGGACGGCAGCATCGCGAGGAATGCCCATACAGCCAGCCGGAGGCGGCGGCATTGCGGGACGGCCGCAAACGGCCGGGATTCGGTGCTTGGGACGGGTTCCGCTACCTCTGGCGCGCACCCCTCGCCCGCCGCCTGGCGCTGGCCGGATGCCTTCTCTCGACCACCAGCGTGGCCGTCGGTCTCTGGGTCGTCGTCCTGGCACGGGATGAACTGCATTGGGATGCGGAACGGACGGGGTGGATCTTCTCGGCCATGGGAGCGGCCAATGTGGTGGCGGTACTGCTGCTGGGCGGACTGGTGGATCGGGTGGCCTGGTCCCGGCTCTTCACGGGGGCGGTCGCCCTGGCCGGTACGGGCGCTGCGGTGCTGGCCGGGGCACGAAGCACGCTGGCGGTTCTGATGGGCGCCTTTCTCCTTGACGGCGCGCTGTCCGCTGCCTTCGTACTGCAGAGCAGCCGGTTGACGGCGGTCACGCCGCAGGATCGAATGGCGCGTGTCACCGTGGCGGCCGGTCTCGCCGACGACGGGGTGCGGGCCCTGGGGCGCGTCCTGGCCGGCAGCGTGGCCGAGGTCGGTGTCCGGTGGGCATTGCTGGGTTGGGGCTTGGTGCTGGCGGCCGCGTCCCCGTGGATTCGTCGGTGGTCGGTCATGTCACCCTTGGGCCACGGGGTTGGCCACGGGCGTACCCCTCGTATCCGGGAGCCATAATGGAACGATGCCACCGGTGCGTTCGGCAGCCGACCGCCCAGCGGACTGGGCTGAAGCCCCGATGAAGCCTGTTCCCTGGGCATGCTCCTTTCCGGCTCATTTCGGACCCCGACCGGCGCCTGGCCGCCGCGTACGGGGTGCGGCGGGACTTGCCCGTCATCGGCCGGTTCGTCCCCCTCGTGGACCGGGTGACCTTCGTGATCGGCCCGGACGGGCGGGTGCTCGAGGTGATCCGGGGGATCCCGCCGAGCCGTCATGCGGAGAAGGCGCTGGAGGTGCTGGAGTCCACCCGGCTCGTTGACAAGGGGTAGCCGGTTTGTCGCATGCAGGTTCTGGGACCTGCCCACCGGTGGACGCCGTCGGCCGCCGTACCGATCACCCCATAAGGTGCGGTCGCTGCGGCCCACCGCGACCCCGTGGCGAACCGGCTCGCCGTAGCACTTCTTCATACCCCATCACGGAGGGACGATCCGCCATGCCGCCGGATGCTGAATCCCGCCAACCTACCCTCTTCGCCACCGGCTACGGAAGGGTCTCGGTCACGCCCGACGTGGCGGTCTTGCGGTTCTACGTCTACAGGACGCATCCCACGAACCACATGGCGGCCTACCGGGCGGCGGTCGATGCCGCGCAGCAGGTCATCGCCGCCCTGCGGGAAGAGGGGCTCGCCGACGACGCCCTGCGGACCGTGGACATCGAAACCAGCACCCGTCACCACACCGATCGCCAAGGTCGCCGGCGCCTGATCGAACACGAGGTCCGGTACGTCCTGGAAGCCCGGGTGCGGGACTTCGAGTTGGCAGGCAAGCTGCTCGGCCGCGCCCTGGCGGTAGGGGCCAGCGAGGCGACCTTGTGGGCCTTTGAGATCTCGGACGTACGGGAACTCGAGCTCCAGGCCCTCGAGCATGCCGTCCGGCACGCCCGGGAACGCGCCGAGGTGGCCGCCCGAGCGGCTGGGGTCCGGCTCGGCCCGCCCGTGCAGATGAACCTGCACTTGGGCCGGCGCGGGGGCCGCTACAGCTACCGCGATTCCTACGCGGTGTACGCGGCGGAACCCGGGGACGCACCTTCGGCGCCCATCACCCCCGGCCAGCACGACATCAGCGCCGAGGTCGAGGTGACCTTCGCCCTCGAGCCGAACGGAAGCAGTCAATGACCCAACCAGAGGGAAAGACAAAGAGACAAAAACACAAGGAGACAAAGGGTTAGAAGAACCGGCGGACCACGGCTCCAATGCACAGGTCGAAGTCCCCCATGGGACGGGCCAGGATCGCATGAACCTCTTCGGGCGAGATCCGGTCGCACAGGTGCACCGCGCGATTGCGGAAGCGGACCATCCGGTGGAAGGCGGCCCGGTGCTGCGCGGGGAAGATCCCGGCCTGCACCAGCAGGTCGAAGGCTTCGCGGTACGACCTGGGAACACCCAGCCCCAGGCGGGCCACCACGTGGTTGGCCACGTCGATCATCGCCTCGATGGAGGTCTGTAGCATATGGACGGCCGCGGCCTCGGCGATCTTGTCGTCGCGCAAGGCCGCGGGCCCGCGCCGGGCGAGGGCCTCGAGGTGCACCAGGTTCCTCCGAATGAAGTCGAGCTTATCCCGTACCTTCTCCCGGTCGATGACGCCCAACGGGGTGGTTGGGGGCTCGCCGTTCATTGTCGGCCGCGTTTCCGGCACGCCCTCGGGGCCGTCCCGGCGCGGGCCTGCCGTCGGCCGGCCGGGTTCGTCCGCCGGTCCGGGGTTGCCGGAACCTGCAGAGCCGGAACCCGCGGCATCGGAACGCGGGAGACCGGCAGGAGAATAGGGGGTAACCGGCGCCTCGTCGGCGTCCGTGGTCCGCTGGTCGCCGGAATCAACGGGACCGCCTGAGGGACCGGGAGGCGCTATCTCGACCATCGGGGCGTAGGCCTCCTTGAGTGCCCGGTCGTAGTCCAGCGCCAGGCGCCGGTAGTCGGGGGCGAAATCCCCGTAGAGCTTGCACACGCGCTCCCGGAAGTCCGCCAGGGCCACGGGATCGGTGACGTAGAGCAGTCGGCCGTTGGCCAGGACGCGGAACCGAAAGGGCAAAGGCGTCCGGTTGAGGACGGTGACGAACCCGTCTTCGAGGTCCAGGGCGTCTTCCACGGCACCCTGGAGGTCCACGAGTTCCCGGAGGTCCGGAAGCCGCTCCGCCCGGTAGACCACGGCCAGGTCCACGTCGCTCAGGGGCGTCTGGTGCGCGGTGCTGTAACTGCCGTGGAGGAATGCGGCCACCAGGCCGTCGAACCGGGCGAAGACGCCCGGAAGGCGGTAGAGCCGCTCGTCGACGCGGACGAACTCGCCGGTCACCCGCGGCTTACGGACCACGGCTCCGAACCTCCCGTATCAGTACGATGTTACCACCGGCGAAGGCCCACCGGCCGGTGGAGTGGCCCGCCGGGGAAGGAAGGACGAGGGAAATTCTTCAATAACGGGGTGGGGTGCCGGTAGACCTTGCCGTCACCCCGCGCGAAACCCTCCGGCGGCGGCCCGCGCCCGGTCGAACCGGCACGGCGCCGGGCGAAATTGGCGAAATAGGGATGAGGGCCTATGCCTTTGCACCGCGTGGGGTGGATCGGCCTTGGCGCCATGGGGAGTCGCATGGCGCGCAACCCGATCAAAGCGGGTTTTGAGGTGGACGTGTGGAACCGGACGCCGGCCCGGGCGGAGGAACTCGGCCGGGTGGTTCGTCTGGGTCGACATGAGCACCATCGGGCCGCAGGCCGCCCGGGAGTTCGCCGCCGAAGCCCGGGAGTGGGGCATCCCCTTCGTCGAAGCGCCGGTCAGCGGTAGCCTGGGGGCGGCGGAAGAGGCGCAGCTGGTGATCCTGGCCGGTGGCGATCCCGACACGCTGCGGGGACTTGAGCCGCTGTTTTCCGCCCTGGGCCGGAAGACCATCTACTTCGGCGAGGCGGGCCAGGGCCAGGCGGCCAAGATCGCCGTCAACCTGGTCCTGGCCGGGCTGCTGCAGGTGGCGGCGGAGGGCCTGGTCCTGGCCGAACGCCTGGGTGTCGACCGGGAGGCGTTCCTGGAGCTGCTGGAAGCCGGACCGGCGGCGGCGCCGCTCCTCAAGATGAAGCTGCCCGCGTGGCGCAGTGGGGAGTTCCCGCCCCAGTTCCAGCTGGCCCTGATGCACAAGGATCTCGGCCTGGCCCTGGCGGCCGCTCACGAGGCCCGAGTGCCGATGCCTGCCACCGCCCAGGTGGCCCAGACCTACGCCGCCGCCACGGCCGGCGGGCTGGGGCATCTCGACTTCGGCGCCATCGTACGCGAGATCGAGCGGTGGGCGGCTTGGCAACCGAATCCAGGGAACGGGCCGGCGGCAACTGGAAGGTCTCCGTGCCCGTAGGCGCTTGGGGCGCCCCGAACCGCCGGTAACGGGTTTCACGACCTCCGGTAACGGGTGTCGCGACTGCGGCAAAGGGTCATGTGACGTTCGACCACGTTCCCATGGGATCTATACCGCTCCCCATGCGCTGTCTGCCGCTGCGAAGACGAGAAGGAGCCACACAGCGTGGAACAGCGGAACGGGACGCCTTCCCTGTGGATGCTCTACCTGAGCGCCGTGTACGTCGGGGTGTTTGGTCTCCTCGTCCTCCTGCTCGGCGATGCCAAGACGCCCTCGTGGTCCGACCTGCTGGCGGTGGGGGATCCGCGGCAGGTGTGGGGCCTGGGGACGATCCTGGGCCTCCTCGTCGTGGCGATGCAAATCGGCATCGCCGTGTTCCTCCCCCAACGGTTGTGGGCCGACGACGGAACCAATGCCTCCTTCAGTCGGCTCAGCTACTCCCATATCTTCCTGCTGATGGTCTTGACGGCCCTTGGCGAGGAGCTCTTCTTCCGGGCGGCGATCCAATCCCTTCTGCTTCACTGGATCTCCCCCGTTGCCGTGGCACTGGCGGTGGCAGCCGGGGTCTTCGCCGTGGCGCATGTGCGGTACCTCACCCGGCCCGTGCTGTTGGCGGGGGCGTGGTTGATCGGGCTCCTCCTGGGTTGGGGATATTGGTTCACCGGCAGCATCTGGACCTCGGTGTGGGCGCATTTCCTGCGCAACGTCACCATGACCGTCTTGGGGAAGCAGGGGTGGTTCCTTCCGCAGCGGACATGATGGACGAGGAGATGCCCTGGACTCTTACGAACCGAACGGGGCCTGGTCAGATGGTAAACATGGAAGCACGACCCGGTAGGAAATCCTGCGGGAGGAATGGAATGGTTCGGGGGTATGCCTGGACGGGGTGACCGCATGGAGCCGTCGGACCGCCACGCTGAACGGCAATCGTGGGACGAGGCCTTCCGCCGGCTTTACGCGCCGCTGGTTTATCGCTTGAGCGTCATTTTCGGTAACACCCACATCGCGGAGGAAGCTGTGCAGGAAGCCTTTTACCGCAGCCTCTGCCGCCGTCGTCGGTCTGAAGAGATCTCCAGTCTGGAGGCCTGGCTCTTTGTCGTGGCCCGCAATGTGGCTCGCGACATTGTGCGCCATGCATCACGAACCCGTCAGGCGAGCGATTCTGAAATCGTGTTCGAAAATGCCGTGCGCTCTGGTCTCCATGTAGAGGAGGCCGTTGAGGACCGGGTCATTGCAAACGACCTGGCCGGTGCGATCATGAGACTTTCACCTGCCCATCGCGAGGTCCTGTTGCTCCATTACTATGATGGCTACACGATCGACGAGGTCGCCAAGCGGACGGGGAGCCGAGCGGGGACTATCAAGTCTCGCTTGTTCCGGGCACGGCAGGCATTGCGGGAATTCATTGAGGCGGGCGCTTCTCAGCAGGGCCAGCATCACGCGATGGGGAGGGAGAGGGATGAGGCCGGGGGAACATCGCCCCGACTGGCCCGACCGTAAGGCCATGCGGGCAGCGTTCCACCACCTTATGGCCGGCCAGCCTGAGCCCGACGCGGAACGGGCCCTTGGGCTGGTGAAGGGCCGGTACGCCCGCTACCGCCAGCGGCGGCGAAGGGTGCCGTGGTATGGGGCTGCGGCGGTAGCGGCCACCTTTGCTGTTTTCGTGGTGTCGGTCCGTGCGGGGGCGGTGCCGGTCCTTGTGGCCCGGTTCGAAGATTCATGGGTAGGGGGAACCGTTCGCAACATTCGGGCGTACTTGAGCCCCGGTGCGGCCGCGACGTTGCCACCGCCCGCCGTCGAGGAAGGTCCGGAGACTGTGACCCGCAAGTTCATCGATCTCGCCGCAGCGGAGCGCATCATCGTTCCCGATTCTCGTCCCCCGGTGGCTCCCGACTGCATCCCAGTTGGAAGGCGTAATCCTGGTTTCGGTTCAGCATGCGGAAGCCCAGCAGGTTGAGCTTCGATATGTGGCGTCGGGTGGCCATTTTGTCATCCGAGAGCGCTGGCTCAATGGACAAACCGCGTTCGGTAGCCTGTACGATACAGATGATGCCCGGGTGCACAGGGTGTCCGTCGGTAGATCCCCAGGGACGCTCATCGTGCACAAGGCGGGCTATGTTCAGTTGACTTGGGCCATCCGTGGGTACGCATTGACGGTCGAAGGCACCATTGAACCGCAAGACGCCCTCCGGGTCCCGGAGTCCCTTGGCCCGTCCGCTGCCCCAGGGCGTTAGTATCGAAGTGGGCTCGTGGTCGCGGTGCCGTACTCCGACACCCCGCTTTCGTAGAGGCTGTGTTCGCAGAACCCCCGGTACCAATAGCCTGGCGAAGCGATGACAGACCAGGCCCCTGAGACCGTCCGCGTGTTGTACGCATTGAGTGTTCGGGATGTCAACGCGATCCATCGCGCCCCGTCCCAATATTCCAAGGTGACGACCACGGAAATTCGGTCAACGGGACGACTTGCAGTGGTAGAGCCCCAAAGCACGAAGGTGCCGTCTCGGTCGAGATTGATGTCACAGGACCCATTGACCAGGTACTGGTAGGCCTGAGGCCGGGCGGCCGCCGACGCCGGAGTGGCAACGATCAACATCACGAAAACAAACGGGACGACTACGCTGTAGACCCGTCTAACCACGGGCAGTACCTCCTCCTAAGGCGCGGATGGACCCCACGCCGAATGGGAAGTTTTCACCTCGTACACGACGACACTCACCGCTCGGTTCCACCGACCGTCCGTGACCTTGTCGCCAACGCGCTCGGGGAAGCCATTCCGGAGCCAGGGGGTACCCGGGCGACGAAAGTCAAGGCCAACGCCTCGCTGGCGGCCAACCGAACCTACGAAGCGATTCGTGAGGAAGTCGAGCAGATGCTTCGGGAGGCGGAGGCCACGGACGGGGAAGAAGATGAGCGGTACGGCCCCGGGCGTCGTGGGGACGCGATGCCGGAGGAGCTGCGCCACCGTGCGAGCCGCCTGGAGCGTCTGAAGGCGTGCAAGCAGCGGCTGGAGGAAGAGGCGGCTCAGGAAGCGGCCCGGCAGCAGGCCCGCCTCGACAAGGTGGGCGCCACGGTGTTCTTCTAACTCGTGGCGGCCCGATATGAGCGCGGCAGCATCGTCCTCACATCGAACCAGACCTTCGCCGACTGGGGGGAGGTGTTCGGTGACCCGGTCATCGCCACGGCTATCCTCGACCGGTTGCTGCATCACGGTCACGTGATCAACATCCGGGGCGAGAGCTACCGACTCCGGTAGAAGCGCCGTTCGGGTGTCCTTCGTAGTGCGGTCGAACCACAGCAGGATGAGTGGACCAGATTGCCAGCTCCGGTGGGTCACTTTTCAACCGGCCGAAGTGGGTCAAAACTCAACCGGCCTTGGCAGGCAGTCCCGGAGGAAGCGGGAAGCCGGCGCCAGCGGATCGCTGGATAAGACCGGCACCGCCTATCCGTAAGGATCGGCTGCTTGAAACAGATGACTATGTTTCAAGCAACGGGCGATGCGCCCCCGGGGTGTGAACCGAGAACCTTCACCGAAAGTTCACACAAGCTTCGCATTCCCTTCACCCGATGGCCCCCTCTTGCCGATTACCTTGGGTTGGTAAGCCACTGGGGGGCCGGGTGATGGGCGTCCCCTTCCGGCGCTGGAGCACGGTGCCCGGGCCCTCCCTTCACGGCCATCGGGGCGGGCAGCGGGGAGCGTCCACTGAGGAAGGGAGGGATTCCCCGGTGATCGGGACGGGCACCCCGCCGGGCCTGGAGATCGCAGGGTTACGGAAGTCTTTTGGCACCGTCGCGGCGGTGCGGGAGGTCAGTTTCCGGGTGCCGGCGGGCACCGCTTTCGGTGTCGTGGGGCCCAACGGGGCCGGCAAGACCACGACCCTGCGCATGATCGTGAACATTCTCTCGCCCGACGCCGGTCACATCCACTTTCACGGGCGACCCGTAGGGGAGTTGCCGCCCCGGGCTTTCGGGTATCTCCCCGAGGAACGCGGTCTTTACCCCCGCATGCGTGTGCGCGAGCAGCTGGCCTTCTTCGGCGAGCTGGCCGGCCTGCCCGGCGGCGAGGCTCGGCGACGGGCGAATGCCTGGATCGAGCGCCTGGGACTGGGGCCGTGGGCGGACAAGCCCGCCCAGGCGCTGTCCAAGGGGAACGCCCAGAAGGCCCAACTGGCCACGGCTCTCCTGCACGAGCCGCAGTTGATCGTGCTGGATGAGCCCTTCAGCGGCCTCGACCCGGTCAACGTCGATGTACTCAAAGGCATCATCCAGGAGCAGGTTCGCTCCGGGCGCACGCTGCTGTTCTCCAGCCACCGCATGGGCCACGTGGAAGAACTCTGTGAGGGCGTATGCCTGATCGCCGGCGGCCGTTCCATTCTGGCCGGCACCCTGGACGAGGTGAAGCGGGCCGACGGGCGCCGGACCTTGCGGCTGGCCTTCGCCGGGGCGGCTGCCGCAGCGGCGGCGGAACGCTACGAGGTCGTCGCCCGGGACCTGGGGCTGACCGTGTCCCGGCGCGGCGCCGACTACTGGGAGTACCTGATCGAGCCCGGGCGACCGGTCGACCCGGGCGCCCTCCTGGATCGTATCCGGGCGTTCGGCGTGCCGATCCGCTTTGAGATCGGCCTGCCCAGCCTGGAGCGGATCTACATCGACCGGGTGGAAGGGCTGGGCGGGGGACCGGGTGCCGGGGCCTCCTCCCGCCAGTCCGGGGAGGTGCGGCCGTGAATCAGTTCCGCGTGCTGGTGCGGCGCGAGTTCTTGGAGATGACCCGCTCCACGGCGTACAAAGTGACGACGGCCGTGGCCATCCTGCTGGTGGCGGGCCTGGCCTTCCTGCCGGCCCTCATGGACTGGCTGGGCAGACTGGATCAGCGGCGGGTGGCCGTCCTCGACGAGGGCACGGGCCTGGTCGCCGCGCTCCAAGAGGTGCTGGATGCCGGGGTGCCGGCCGCCGACCTGGTTCTGGAACCGTGGGCGGGGCCGGCCGACGAGGCCGCCGTGGAGCAGGCGGTCCGGGAGGAACGGGTGGACGGCGTCCTCTGGCTCAAGCCGGTGGCGGGACCGCAAGCCGTCGCGGCCCGGTACGTGTCCCGGGATTACCAGCGCGACGCGGTCTCGGCCCTCTCCGCCGCCGTGAGCCAGGCGGCCCTGCCCCTGCGCCTGCAGCGGGCGGGTATCGACCAGGCCGCTTTTCAGGCGGTACTGGCTCCCGTTCCCTTGCAGGAGGTGGTCCTGGAGCCGGGGAAGGAGCCGCGGGAGTCCCTGGTTGCCCAGGGCCTGGGCTACCTGCTCATGCTCGTCCTGTACATCGCCCTCGCCATGTACGGCAGCATGGCGCTATACGGCGTCACCACGGAGAAGACATCGCGCATCGCCGAGGTGCTGCTGGTGGCCACCCGCCCCGGCACTCTCCTCGTCTCCAAGCTCGTGGGCCTGGGGGCCGCCGGTTTGCTGCAGTTCCTGCTGATGGCGGTCGTGGGGGTGGGCGCGGTCCTGGTACGGGGGCAGCTGGGGAGCCCGGTGTCACTGGAGGACCTGCAGCTCTCCAGCGTGCCCGTGGGAACCTGGGCCTGGCTTCTCGTCTTCTTCCTTCTGGGCTTCCTGATGTACTCGGCCCTCTACGCCGCCATGGGGGCGATGGTCAGCCGCCCGGAGGAGGTTCAGAATGCCTCGGGGCTGCCGACCATAATTCTTGTGGTCGCATACATCGTAGCGATAGTTGCCCTTGTCACGCCGGGGGGGCAGGTGGCCACCATCGCTTCCTTCGTCCCGTTCCTGACCCCCCTGATCATGTTCGCCCGCGTCGTCACGCTGGAACCTCCCCTGTGGCAGCCGCTCCTGGGTGTGGCCGTCAACCTGGCCGTCCTGTGGCTGCTTCTCCGCTGGGCCGGGCGCGTGTACCGGGACAACCTACTGGTCCAGCAACCCTTCTCCCTGCGGCGGGCCTTCCGCCCGGGGCGGGCGGTGCGCTCCTGAGAGGTGGCGCGGCGGGGCCGCGCCCGGGAGCGCGGGCCCCACAGGACGAAACCCAATCTTCACCCAACCTTCACCGGATGAACATCCTCTGTCGAATCTTGTCCGTGTATATTCAGTCCTGCCTGTCGGGTTTTCCGTTGCAGGGGCGGCGAAGGGAGGCCCGGCACGTGCACCGGGCGAGCGTGGTCCCCCAGTCCCGCGCCTGGGCCCACGAGCGCGGGTTGGGCGTGTGGGTGCGTGCCAACCACATCATCACCAGCCTGGTGGTCGCCCTGGCCGTCGAGCGCCAGGCGTTGGACAACTGGCTGCTGCTATCCCTCGTGTTCGGCGGTGCCTACGGCCTGTACCTGGCCTGGCTCCGCCGGCGGCCGGTCACCGAGGACGTGGTCCTGCCCGCGGTGGCGTGCAGCCTCGCCTTTCTCGTCTACGTCAACCTGAACTTCATCCTCACCGATGATGCCGGCCTCGCCGGTGAGATCTGGCGCAGCGGCCCGGCCGTGTTGCTGATGGTGACCGAGGTGTTCTACGTGGCCCGCTTCCTGCCGTTACGCCCGACCCTGGCGGTGTCGGGGGCGGCCTTCACCTTCAGCTACCTGCGCGCCTATATGCTGGTGAGGCAGTCCTTCGCCAGGCCCAACGAGGCCTTCGGCACCATCATCCGGACTCCCGAGGTGTGGGCGGTGGTCCTGGAAACCTGGGCGATGGTGCCGCTGCTCCTGTTCATCCTGCGTGAGTACTACCTGAGCCGCCAGAAGGCCGAGACCGACGGCCTCACCGGCCTGCTCAACCACCGCTCCTTCTACGAGACCCTGTCGGGCCTGCTGCGGGAGGGGCGAGACCGCGGCCGCCCGGTGTCGCTGGTCTTGCTGGACGTGGACCACTTCAAGCGCTTCAACGACCGTTACGGCCACCGCAGCGGCGATCGGGTGCTGCAGGAGGTGGCCGGCCTGTTGTGTGCCGACGTGCGCCGCACCGACGTGGTGTTTCGCTACGGGGGCGAGGAGTTTGCCGTCTTGCTGCCCGGAGCCTCTTCGCAGGAGGCTTTGGACATCGCCGAGCGCCTGCGCTCCCGGGTGGAGTCGCACCTCTTCCGTGACGCCCGCAACCGGCCGGTGGGCCGGGTCACCGTTTCCGCGGGGGTCGCCACCTTCCCCGACCACGCGGGCACGGCGGAGCAGCTGGTGGAAGCGGCCGATCAGGCCCTGTACGCGGCCAAGTACTCATCCCGCAATGCCGTCCGCGTCTGCGGGCAGGCGACGGCGCCCGAAGCGGCGGAGGGCGTGGCGTATCGGCCCTCGCCGGGAATCGCGCTGCGGAGGTGTCAGGAATGATGGACCGGGTTCTGGTGGACCTGCCGGGCGACCCCCTCTGGCAGATGCTCGGCATCAGCCTGTCAACGATCATGGCCTATCACCTGTTCCTGCGAGCCCGTTACCTGGCGCGGCTGCAGGCGCTGTTGCGCACGCGGCCCGGGCGTGGTGCAGGCGGCGAGGGCGCCGGGACCGCGGCGACCGAAACCACCACGGCTGCGGACGCCCCCGGCCGGGCCCGGGGCGGTGGGCACCCGTGAGGCGGGTGTCCGGCGACCCCCGCTGGTGGTACGCCAGCGCGTACACCGCGGCTTTCTTCTTTACGGGCCTGCTGGTGACGGAACTGTTCGGCGAGATCCCGCCGGACATCGACCTGAAGCCTTTCTTCATCCCCTTGTTGTTCACGGTGACGTTGCCCGCTCGCTACCGCTGGGCCGTGGCCCTGGGCGCGGCGGTGGGGGAGGGATTCGGCGACCTCATCGAGGGTTATGAGCTGGACGACCCGCTGGGTTTCATCGGCTACGTGCTGGGCTTTGCCATCGCGGGCCGGATCACCGGCGGATCTGCGGCGACTATCGGGCGGGTCGCGCTGGCGGCCCTGGCGGCGGCGGTGATCAACGCCCTGCCGGAGGCGGCCATGTTCTACGGCTTCGGCCGGGTGACCCTGGCCGAGGCGGGGGTGTCGCTGCTGGGGAACATCCTCAGCCACGGGCTACTGCTGGGTGCGGCGCCGGTGTGGCTGTTGGCCCCGTGGTTCCGCCAGGCGGTGTATGACGGCCTTGGGTTGCCCCGGGAGGAGATGAAGAACAAGCCGCATGCCGTGCGGCCTTGAGCCGCCCCGGGCCGGTTCCCGCCGCGGGCAGGGCACCGGGGAACCGTGGGGCAGGTACGGGAGGGACGATGGTGACCGAAGACGGGTTGAAGCGCCTGGACCTCGAGATCGTGGAAGCGGACGTGGCCCTCCAGCCCATCGTATCCGTCGCCGGCGGGTCCGTGGTGGCTTACGAGGCGTTGCTGCGCGTCCGGGCGGCGGGGGGAGTGATCCTGTTGCCCCAGGCCCTCATGACGGGCGGGGTGCCCCCGCGGTTGCTGGGGCGGCTCGAGCGCGAGGCCCACGCCCGGGCGCTGGACTTGCCCCGGTTTAGTGGACACCCCGATACTTGGGGCGTAAGCCCCGGAAAGGGTGATCCCCATGCCGGCTACCAAGCCGCCGTATCCTCCCGAGTTCCGGGCCGAAGCCGTCCGCCTCGTCCGGGAGAGTGGGAAGAAGCTCCAGCAGATTGCCGCCGACCTCGGCGTCTCGGAGGCCAGCCTGCGGAAGTGGGTTCGGCAAGCCGGGATCGACGCGGGGCAGCGCCCCGGGTTGACGACCGCCGAACGGGAGGAACTCAACCGGCTGCGGCGGGAGAACCGGATCCTGCGGGAGGAGCGTGAAATCCTAAAAAAAGCCGCAGCCTTTTTTGCCCAGGAGAGCCGACGGAACCGGTGACCGTGTTTCGGTTCATCGAGCAGGAGAAGGCCCACCATCCGGTGGCCACGCTGTGCCGTGTCCTGGGCGTCTCGACGAGTGGCTATTACGCATGGCGGCAACGGGGTGCCTCCAGACGGTCCCAGGAGGACGCGGATTTGAGCCAGCGGATCCGGCTCATCCATGCTGGCAGCCGGGGCACGTATGGCGCGCCCCGCATCCATGCAGAGCTGCGGTTGACGCATGGGGTCCGCTGTGGTCGGAAGCGGGTCGCCCGGCTGATGCGGGCTATGGGGCTGGCCGGCGTGCACCGGCGCCGGACCCGGGGGATCACACTCCGGGATCCCCGCCGCCCCGTCTACCCTGATCGGCTGGGTCGGCAGTTTGTGCCCGATGCCCCCAACCGGGTGTGGGTGGCGGACCTCACGCAGCATCGCACGGAGGAAGGCTGGCTGTACCTGGCCACGGTGGTGGATGCCTTCTCCCGCGCC
The DNA here is from genome assembly GCF_003403315.2 of Thermaerobacter sp. PB12/4term. NCBI lineage: Bacteria > Bacillati > Bacillota > Clostridia > Eubacteriales > Clostridiales Family XVII. Incertae Sedis > Thermaerobacter > Thermaerobacter sp. PB12/4term. Next base: position 2,283,884 of record NZ_CP048407.1, on the reverse strand, counting down.
GTGGTGGGCTGGGCCATGGGGACCGGCCCGTGGCGGAGTTGGTGGTCGACGCCGTCACCATGGCGGTACGGCGTCGCCGGCCGGGGCCCGGTCTGATCCACCACTCGGACCATGGCGTGCAATACACCTCGCTGGCATTCACCCGCCGCTTGGAGGTCCTGGGCATCGCCGGATCAATGGGTTCCGTGGGCGATGCGCTGGACAACGCGATGGCGGAGAGTTTCTACGCGACCCTGCAACGGGAGCTCCTCGACCGCCAAGCCTGGGCCACACGGGATCAACTGCGCATGGCGATCTTCGAGTACGTCGAAGGGTTCTACAACCGGCGGCGGCGTCACTCGGCACTTGGTTACCTCTCGCCCTACGAGTACGAGGAGCGTTGGATCCAGGAGCGAAAGGCTCAGCCACAGGAAGGGGTTGTCGCGTAAGCCTCAACCTGTCCACGAAACCGGGTCAACTTCACGCTGGCGCTGCGGGCGCGCTGTTTTCCCGGCAAGACCCTGTTCCTCAACGTCTCCCCGGACGCGTTCGTGCTGGAACCGGACACCTACGCGGCCTACCTGGGCCAGCAACGGGATGTGGTGGTGGAGATCCCGGAACGATGCTGTCCCAGGGTGGGGGACGTGGCCCGGCGCCTGCATCAGCTGGGCGTGCCCATCGCCCTCGACGACTTCGGCGTCGGTACGGAGGACCTGGAGCGATTGGTGACCCTGCGCCCGGAATACGTCAAGATCGACCGCAAGCTGGTGGCCGGCCTCGGCTCCTCCGAGCGCCGGCACCGGCTGATCCGTCACCTGGCAGGGCTGATCAAGGCCATGGGAGCCACGCCCATCGCCGAGGGGGTGGAAGCCGGCGAGGATGCGGCGGCCCTGCCCGGCGCCGGCATCGACCTGGCGCAGGGCTACCACTTCGCGGCGCCCGTGCCGCGCACCCTCTTCGAACACGAAGAGGTCGTGTCCGGCAACGAAGCACTCGCCGTTATCGGCTGCCGCACCAGGTGCCGGCGCTGAACGAGCCCCCACCTGCCCGCGAATGCCTGGCAACTCCAGTCCCCGGGCCTGTGGCGGGGGCGCGAAGGAGAGGCGTGAAGGACCTCATCATCCTGTGGCTGAGTGGCGGTAACGACGCCTGGTGGTCGGTCCTCGTGGCGATGGGCAACCCGTGGCAGGTTCTGGACCTGGGAGCGGTTTTGGCCCTTATCGTGGTGGGGATGCAAATCGCCGTGGCCACCTGCCTGCCGGACAGGTTATGGGCCGACGACGGAACCAACGCGTTCTTCAGCCAGCTCAGCTATCTGCACATCTTTCTTCTCATGGCCTTGACCGCTCTTGCGGAGGAGATCTTCTTCCGGGCGGCCATCCAATCGCTCCTCGTCGAGTGGTTGCACTCCGTTGCCGCAGGGATCGCGGTTCCGGCAGCCATCTTTGCCGTGGCCCAAAGGGCCCGCCCGGCCAGTTGTGCCAGCGCTTCTCGCGCCGCCCCGGCCACGGCGTCCTCGTGGGGATGAACCGGCGCGATGGCACCAGCAGCCAGCCCCCGCGCTTCCGGAAGAGGTACCAGACCGGGGTCTTGAAGTATCGTGGATCACGTCGACGATGTCGTCGACGCTGATGATGCCGATCAGGCGGTCGTGGTCGTCGACCACGGGCAGCGCCACCAAGTCGTAGCGGGACAGGATGCGGGCCGCTTCCTCCTGGTCGGCGGTGGCCCGGACCGAGATGACGTCCTTCCTCCCCACGGCCGAGAGGGGACGCTCACGAGCCGGCCGCGGGCGTCGACCACGTAGATGTACGAGACCACCTCTGCCTCATGGCCGACCTTGCGCACGTGATCCACAGAGCCTGCTGCACGGTCCATCCCTCGCGAACGGCGATGTAGTCGATGGTGGCGAGGCTGCCGGCCGTGTTCTCGGGGAAGGTCATCAGCGTCTGGAGCCGCTGGCGGTACTCGGCGGGCAACCAGGCCTTGAGCCGCGCCGCCTGGTTGGGGGAGCAGCGCCACGGGTTGCAATTGGTCCTCGTGGGGGAGACCGGCCAGCACCTCGGCGCGGTCGAAGGGCTGGAGGCGGGTGATACGGTCGAGGACGGCCCCGCCCTGGCTGGTAGCGAGCTGTTCCTGGACCTCACGAGCGATTTCGCCGGCCGACACGGCGGGTCACCCCCTCTGCACCTCGCCCATTATAGCTGCGGCCCGATACCGGGGCCAGCACGCCAGTCGTGCAAAGAGGAAAGCGACGCACATCCCCGGCCCGGAAGATAGTGGCGGAAATGCTCTGGCAACAGTCCCCACCTGCGGCCAAGCAGGGACGTTACCGTTGACAACCCCGTAGGATGTGTTGGACGCCGGGGCTGCCTGGCCGCCGTCCACCGCTGCCGGCGCCGGGCCGAGGCCCGGACGGTCCGTGCCATCACGGAGGTGAGAGTTATGCCAGTTACGCAGACCGGTCGTCGATTCGTCATCAACGAGCACCTGCAGGCGCCGGTGACCGACCAGGTGCTCTTGACCCCCTCACCCGGTACCCAGATTTACCTGGAGAGCCTGTATTTCTCCGGGGGAAGCCTCGGCAGCCGGGTGACCTTTCTCAAGCTGGGTAGCCAGACGATCTTCAGCAACACGCTGCCGGTCGGCACCCTAGCGGCGGACGAGAAGTTCCTGGCCTGGACCGGGCCGGTGACCGCGCCCGGCACCCTGACCGTGAGCACGGAGGGCGATTGGGTCCACCTGACGATCACCGGGTTCGAGGCGGCGCCGGCGGGCGTCAACCGGGTGGTGAACGGCTGCTTCGACCAGGACCCCCCCGGCTCGACTCCGACGGGGTGGACCATTGAAGGCGATCCCTCGGCCGTGAACGTCAATACGGGCGGGCCGTGCAGCAACCGCAACCTGCTGCTGGGGGCCATCCAGGGCTTCCCCCAGCACAGCGAGACCGTCTCCGTCTTCCAGACGGTCGGACCCCTGCCCACCGACCAGCCCTTCCGGCTCAGCTTCTGGACGGAGGGCTTCAACGTGCTGGGTGGCTCGGGGGCCAACGGCCTGAACGCCGGCGTGCACGTGTACGCCAGCGACGCGGGGGGCACGCGGCTGAGCCTTCTGGACACGTTCACCCTGCCGCCCGCCGGTAGCACGCAGTGGCTCTACGTGGAGAAGGAGTACTCGACGGTGCCGACGCCCTTCATCCAGATCCAGCTGTTCAAGGAGGGCAACGGCTTCGCGCGCTTCGGCGACGTCGAGGTGGTCGCCACGTCGTACTTCTGAGGCGCCTCACGACCGGTGCGCGACCAGCGCGCCGGCAGCCGGGGCCCGACCCGGGGCAGTCTTCCCGTCCCGGGCCGGGCTCTTTTCCTGTTACTCCAGATCGGTAGGGGAATGAACCGTGCGGTACCAGTCTTACGCCTACGGGCAGAACCACTGGGAGCGGGACCCGGATCGGCGCCACGTGCTGGCCCACTACTGGCCGTCATACATCGCTCACGAGGACGAGCTGCGCCGCTTCGACGCCCTGGCGGGCAAGGAGGTCTACGAGGTCGCCTACCGCGTGGGCCACGACGCCCGGCCGGTCCTGGTCATGCACGACCTGGACGGCAACCGGGTGGACCGGGTGCGCCTGTCGCCTGCCCAGGAGGCGCTCCTCCGGGAGCTGGCGCCCATGAACCGTCCACCCTATGAGGGCGGCAGCTGGCACCACCACTACGCCCTGGACTGACTAGTAGCCGTTCCGGGTATTTACTGCATCCTGACCACCACCAACCAGGCCGCTTACATCATCCACAAGTACGCGCCGGAGTTTGGCGAGTGGCAGGACAAGCTCCTCCGCGGCGAGTTCTAGGGCGCCACGTTTTCTCATCCACTCGGTCGCTTTTCCGGTTCGCCTTCCAGCGCAATTACAAATGCATCCCATATGGAAATAACCTACATAATGATGAATAGCCACCGATTCCTAGCATCATCTTAACCCGCCTATAACAAGACGATAACCCCCGGCATTGCTCCGTCGTGAACCCTTTGGAACGGAGGTGTTGAAAACATGTTGGATCCTTCCATCTCGCCGGCGCGGCGCGTGGTGGGCCGGCGTGGTGCTGGCGCCGTTTGGCCGGCTCGTCATGAGGGGAGGGGCACCGCATGAAGGTGGCCGGGTACCGTCGCTGGGCTGCGGGGGCGGGACTCGCCATGGCGATGCTGGTCACGACGGTGACGGCGGGCTGCGGCGGGGCGCCGACCTCCGCCTCCGGGGGCGGGTCGTCGGCCGGGGGGCCGGTGACCATCGAGTACTGGCACGTCAACTCGGCCGACTGGGGCGGTCCCGCCACCGACGAGATCGTCCGGCGGTTCAACCAGTCGCATCCGGACATCCGGGTGGAGGCCAAGTTCATCCCGGGGAATTACAAGGGGATCATTGAGAACGTGCAGGCTGCCGTCGCCGCGGGGCGGCCGCCGGCGGTGATCCAGGTGGGGTACAACTTCCTGGACTACGTGGCCCAGAACCTGCCCCACCTGCCCGTGGAGGAGGCCGCCCGTCGTGACACCAACGACCCCGACTTCCTGTCGAACTTCCTGCCGCAGGTCCTCGACCTGGGCCGGGTCGGGGGCAAGCTGGAAGGCATGCCCTTCTCCATCTCCAACCCGGTGCTCTATTACAACGCCGACCTCTTCCGGCAGGCCGGGCTCGACCCCGATCGCCCGCCCGCCACGTGGGAGGAAGTGCGGGAATACGCCCGCATCATCAAGGAAAAGACCGGGGCCTACGGCTTCTACATGCAGCAGCCGCCGGACTTCTGGATCGAGCAGGCCCTGATCGAATCCAACGGGGCGCGGCTCCTGATCTCCGAGAACGGCAAGCGGGAGACGGGGATCGGCAGCCCGGAGGCCATCGAGGCCTTCCGCCTGTACGCGGACATGGTGTTGAAGGACAAGACCGCCCTCCACGCCAAGTGGGAGGAGGGCAACCAGGCCTTCGCGGCCGGTCGCGTCGGGATCCTGATCACCACCATCGCCAAGCGGTCGTACTTCGAGGAGAACAGCACGTTCGACCTGCGCACGGCCAAATTCCCTACCTTCGGCTCCAAGCCCCGCCGGGTTCCCGCGGGGGGCAACGCCCTCTTCATCCTGGCCCAGGACCCGCGCCAGCAGGAGGCGGCCTGGGAGTTCATCAAGTACATGGTCTCGCCTGAGGCGCTGACCATCTGGGTCAAGGGCACGGGTTACCTGCCGCCCCACAAGGACGCCACGAAAGAGGCCTACCTGGGTCCCTTCCTGCGGGAGAACCCCTTGATGAAGCCGGCCCTTGAGCAGTTGCCCGATGTGGTGCCCTGGACCAGCTTCCCGGGGGAGTCCGGTCTCCAGATCGTGGAGATCTTGCTCAACACCCGCGACGACATTCTGGGTGGCCGGCGGGAACCGGAAGAGGCGTTGCCGGACGCGGCCCGGCGTATCAACGACCTGTTGAGCCGCACCGGGCAGTGAAGGGGATCCCCCGGATCCCGGTGTGAGCGAGAGGAGGAGGGCCTGTGTTGGACAGGATGTGGTTGAGTACGCTTCCCATCTTGTACGGCGCGGCGGCGTCCGGCGCGTGGGACGAGCCTTACCGGTCGACCCGGTCCTGGTCGGGAGGTCTGGAGATCTTCGCCGAGGGTTCCGTCTGGTCGAACCCGGAGGAAGCCTGCCGCCGGTTGGCGGCCTGCCTGGAAAGGTGGGAGGGGCCGCGCAGCGTCCACGCCCCCTTCTGGGAGATCAACCTCGCCTCGCCCTTCCCTGACCGTGCCCGTTGGTCCGTGGAGGTCTTGCGGCAAGTGGTGCAGGTCGCAGCGGCGGGTGGGGCCGAGTTCGTCGTGGTCCACACCCACGACACCGCCGCGCCCCTCTTCGACCGGGCGGCGGCCCGTGAGCGGGTGCTGTCGGCACTGCGGACCCTGGCGGAGGAGGCGGCGGGCCGCGGCGTGCGCCTGGCGGTGGAGAACATCGGCGTGGGCGCGTTCTCCCTCTTCAACCGGGACGAATTTGTCGCCCTCTTTGCGGAGGTGCCGGGGGCCGTGGCCTTGCTGGATGTGGGGCACGCCCACCTCAACGGCTGGCCGCTGGCGGAGACCATCGTCGCCCTCGGCCCCCGGCTGTACGCCCTCCACGTGCACGACAACCACGGCGGGGCTGACGAGCACTTGCCGGTGGGTGAGGGGACCATCGACTGGCAGCCGGTCTGGCAGGCCCTCCGACAGCTCCCGCGACCGCCGGTGCTGATTCTGGAGTACGCCCCGGGGACGCCGGTGTCGCGGCAGGTCTACGATGCCCTCCGGATCGGCGCCTGGCTGTCCGGCCCCGACCGGGGTGGAGGCGGTGCAGCGGCCGGGAGTAATGGGCCGGAGGAGCTCGCGGTATCCGCCAGGGAGGGGGCCCATCCGCCGGTAGTGCCCGTCGGCGATGGGGCGGAAGGCCCGGCCGGTGGCGCCGGTGGCGGCGCAGAGGGGGCCGCGGCGAGCGCCAGGGGCGCGGCCTGGGGACCGCGCCGCCGGCAGGGGACGTGAAGGGGGCGTGGAGCATGAGGCGACATCTGACCCCCTACCTGTTCATCTTGCCGGCCCTGTTGCCGCTGCTGGTCTTCGTCTTCCGGCCCCTGGTGGTGACCTTCTCCCTCAGCCTGTTCGACTGGAACCTGGTGAGCCCGGAACGGGTCTGGGCGGGTGCCGGCAACTACCGGGAGATCCTGGGGAGCGGCGAGTTCTGGGTGGCCGTGGGCAACACCCTTCTCTACGGGGCAGGGCTCCTTCTGGCCAACGTTGCGGTTCCCGTGCTCCTGGCTTACGGAATCATGCAGGTGCCCCGGCGATGGCAGGCCGTCTATCGCTCCGTGCTCTTCACGCCCACGGTGATCTCCCTGGCCGTGGCCTCGGTGATCTTCCTGTGGCTCTACAACCCCCTGATCGGCGCCTTCAACGTCGGCCTGCGGGCCCTCGGCCTCGATCCGCCCGCCTGGCTGAGCGACCACCGCTGGGCGCTGTGGGCGGTGGTCGGCGTGACGGCCTGGAAGGCCTTCGGCTATAGCTTCATCGTTTACTTGGCGGGCCTCATGGCCGTCCCCGGCGAGCTGGTGGAGGCCGCCCGGGTCGAAAAGGCCCGGGAGGGCCAGATCTTCCGCCGCGTCGTGTTGCCGCTGACCTCGGCCACCCTGCTGTACCTGGTGGTGACCTCCCTCATCACCGGGGTGCAGTACAGCTTTGTGCCCGTGCATATGCTCACGGGCGGTGGTCCCAATGAGAGCAGCACCAACCTGGTCTATCTGACCTATCAGTACGCCTTCCAGTTCTTCCGGGTGGGCGAGGCGGCGGCGGTGGCGATCCTCGCCTTCTCCTTCTACCTTCCCCTGATCCTGCTCCAGGCCCTGGTGTTGGAGAGGCGGGTGCACTATGAAAGTTGATCAGAAAGCTCAAATGAAGGCACTTCCCTGGCATCTGGTGCTCATTGTCGCTTGCGGCGTCAGCCTGTTGCCCATCGCCTGGATGGTCGGCACCGCCTTCAAGTTCCAGGACGAGATCTTCACCAGCTTCCTCAGCCCGATCCCGCACCGACCGACCCTCTCGAACTTCCTCTACGTGTGGGACCGGATTCCCTTCGCCCGGTACTTCTTCAATTCCCTGGTGGTGGCGGCGCTGGTGACGGCGGTGCAGCTGGTGACCGCCACGCTGGCGGCCTACGGGTTCACCCAGTTCCGCTTCCCCGGCCGGGAGTTCCTGTTCTACGCGGTGGTCGCCAGCATGTTGGTGCCCGTGCAGGTGACCATGCTGCCCAACTACCTGGTGGTGGCGCGGCTCGGCTGGCTCGACTCCTACGCGGGCCTCATGGCGCCCCACCTGGCGGAGGCCATGGGCATCTTCTTGTTGCGGCAAGCCTTTCGCTCGGTACCCGCCAGTCTGGTGGAGGCGGCCCGCCTGGAGGGGGCGACCCACCTGCAGGTGATCCGCAAGGTCTTCATCCCGAACCTGCGCCCGGTGTTCATCGCCCTGGGCATCCTGGTGTTCATCAACACCTGGAACGAGTATCTCTGGCCGCTTCTGGTCATCAAGGACGAGAACATGTTCACGCTGCCCCTGGCGCTGCAGTTGTTCGTCAGCGAGGAGGGCGGCACTTCCTGGGGCCCCATGATGGCAGCGGCGACGCTGGCGGCCCTGCCCCCGCTGCTGGCCTACTGGGTGGCCCAGCGTTACGTGGTCCAAACGTTCCTTTCGGCGGGGATCAAGGGTTGAGGAGGTGGATGCGATGCAGGACCGAGGGGCCATCCGTTTCGAGGGTGCGACGAAGCGGTTCGCCGGCGTCACCGCCCTGGACCATCTGGACCTGACCGTCGAACCCGGGGAGCGCCTGGTGCTGTTGGGGCCGTCGGGCTGCGGCAAGAGCACCGCGCTGCGCCTGGTGGCGGGCCTCGAGGAACTGACGGAAGGCGAGCTCTATATCGACGGCCGGCCGGCGTCCCGCTGGGCCCCGGGCGAGCGGGACGTGGCCATGGTCTTCCAGAACTACGCCATCTACCCCCATCTCGATGTGTTCGAGAACATCGCCTTCGGGCTTCGCCTGCGCCGGGTGCCCGAGGCGGAGATCCGCCAGCGGGTCGGGCGCGTGGCGGAACTGCTGGGGCTCGACAAGCTGCTGCGGAGAAAGCCCCGGGAGCTGTCGGGCGGCCAGCGGCAGCGGGTGGCCCTGGGCCGGGCCCTGGTGCGCGATGCCCGCATCCTTCTGATGGACGAACCCCTCTCCAACCTGGACGCCCAGCTCCGGGTGCGCTTCCGGGCCGAATTGATCGAGCTGCACCGCCGGTGGGGGGCGACCATGCTGTACGTGACCCACGACCAGGTGGAGGCCCTCACTCTGGGCGATCGGGTGGCGGTCCTGCGGGAGGGGCGGCTCCAGCAGGTGGACACACCGGAGCGGATCTACTGGCGGCCGGTCAACACCTTCGTGGCCACCTTCGTCGGGACACCGCCGATGAACCTGGTCCCGGTCCGGATCCGCGGCACGCACGTCCAGCTGGGCGATCACGCCCTGCGGCTCCCGGAGCGCCGGGCTGCCTTCCTGGCGCGGTACCGGCGCGAGGAATGGCTGCTGGGCGTGCGTCCCGAGTCCGTCTGCGTGGAGCGGGCGGGCGAACCCCGGCCGGGTGCCGGGGACAGGCCTGCTCTTAGGGTGCCCGGGCGGGTTCACCTCTGCGAGTTTCTCGGCGGGCAGGTCGTGGTGCACGTGGAGGTGGGGACGAACCTGCGCCTCCAGGCCCTGGTGCCGTCCGATCGCCGGGTCGCGGAGGGGGAGGTGGTCAGCGTTCTGGTCCCGGAAGAGCAGCTATACTTCTTCGTCCCGGAAACGGGGACGGCGGTCTATCCGGACGAGGGCGGCACGGCGCACCGGGAGGCGGCGTTCGTCCTGCAGGCGGGGACCGCGGAGGGACGGGGGTGACGGGGAGCGGGCTGGTTCGGCACCGGGGAGGAGGGGATCCGTGTCTGCGCCACGGCCTTCCCGGTGCTGCGGTTCTTTCGTGCCGCGGGTGGTTCTTCCGTCCCGCGGCATTCGGTAGAAGTCACGGCAACCGTTCACACGCGTCTTGCGAGCATCAGGGCATCAGGAGCCGCTGCTGCAGGCGGAAGAGGAGCGGACGGAGGCCTTGACGGCGGTGCTCACGTCCGGGCAAGCGGCCCCGGCGCCGGCGGTGCGGCGCGTTTTGGTGGCGGCTCCGGGCCGGACTTGGGGTCAGCCAAGTAGTGCTGCGTGACGAGGGGCGGGTATACGCTCGATGGCCTGAAGGTTTCCTGTGCCTACAACGTCGGGAGATCGAGGAGGGGTGTGCGAGTTGCGGGGAGCTCTCGTGGTCCGACGAGCCGCGTTCCGCGTTGGCGAGGTCGCTGTCTACCAAGGTAACATGCTGCAACCTCCGACCGCTCCCGGCAGGAAAGCGGGACCGCGGAGTACATCCCATAGAGGGTAGCCGGGGCCGAATCGGCCCCCGGACGGCTGTTGGCGTCGCGGACCGTCTTAGGATCCCGCCGCCGACACGTACATCAATAGGAACAGGAGGAACATAACATAAACCGGTATCATCAGTATGGCGGCCACCGCAGTTCTGTCATACTTCAACGCCATTCCAGATGCGATACACAGAGCAGGGGCCAAGACCCCCACGATGATAAGGCTGTCGGACAGACCAGCAATAAAATACGAAGGGCCAAGGATGCATATAGCGGCAACGTATAACCAGACCGGACGCCGGCGAACAAGTCCAACGACAGACGTAACACCCGTCGCGATCATGGCGCCGATGCCTGCGACGAATTGAACGACGACCTGATGAACGTCGAAACTTGCCATACCGTCACCCCTCCAATGAAATAACTCGCGCTTGCTGAAATGACGGCCACTTCTACAAGTAGTCTAGCTGAGGTTTGACTCGGTTTTGCCTCGGGTGTTCCAGTTGACGGCCCTTCTCGGTGCCACACCGCCCCAGGAACCCGCATGAGTCCCCGCATGGTCAAGGGGTTCCCATGGGGCGGCGGTTCTTTTGGGCCCAAAAGTGTAGTCCCACGGTTAGCAGGTACTTGTATGCGACTGGTTTCGATGCTATGAGGGTTGTGCGATGTTCATCGGCCAGAAGACCTTCAAGAACAAAGACGGCTCCACCCGCACCTACCTCCAACTCGTCGAGAACGCGCGACAGGACGGTCGCGTCCGTCAGCGGGTCGTGGAGGCGCGCGGCGCCGGGGGGCCGGAACGTTGATGCGCCAGGGTTTGATCGGGAATAAGGGGTCATAGTTGGCGCGGGGAGCGCATGCCGACGAGGTGCCGGCAGTGGTGAATCTCCGCGTTCGATCGAAACGTCGATCCGCTCCCGCCACCGCGCGTGCGACCGCCCGTGCCGGCAGCGCTGAATCTCCAGGTGGCGGCCAGCGCGTCCGGCCCGGCGTCAGCGATCCCAGTCGTCGAGGCGTTCTCATCGGCATCCTGCACCTCCAGCGCGGCAGATGGCGCGGCCTGGCGCGGCGCGGGGAGCGTGCCGGCCCGTGCCGCCAGGAGGCGGCCTAGCAGCGCCAGGCTCTCCAGGTCGTGGGCGGACAGCAGCGCGTCGACGAAGGGCAGCGCTGCCCGCATGCCCCGAGCCAGGGGCCGGTAGCGCGGGTCGCCCGCCAGCGGGTTCAGCCAGACCACGCGGCCGGTGGCGCGGCGGATCCGGCCCAGTGCCCGGCGCAGCACCTCGGGGTCTCCCATGTCCAGCCCGTCGCTGAGGATGATCACGGTGGACCGGCGCCGACACAGCGACGAGCCGTATTCGCGGTACCAGTGGTCGAGGCACTCGCCGATGCGCGTGCCGCCGCCCCAGTCGGCAGCCGCTGCCACGGCCCGGCGGAACGCCGCGTCGGCGTCGCCAGCCCGCAGGAACGGCGTGAGCCGCAGGTAGCTCGTGCTGAACGCGAACGCCTCCACCCGGCGCGGCAGGAACTTGTCGAGCGCGTGGACGAAGCGCAGCAGGTGATGGCTGTACGGCTCCATGGAGCCGGACACGTCGCAGAGCACGATCACCCGGCCCGGGTGCGGCTTGCGCGCCCGGCGCAACAGGCGCAGCGGTTCGCTGCCCGCGCGCAGCCAGCCGCGCATGCTGGTCCGCAGGTCGACGCGCGGCCCGCGCCGCGCCGGCCGGTAGCGGCGCGAGGGGTGCCGGGTGAGGGCCCGGGCCACCTGGGCGGCTGCGCGGCGGTAGGCGGCGGCCTAGGCCGGGTCGGCCTCCACCCAGGCGGCGCGCCGGCGTGCCGGGTCGGGGAATATGCCAGATGCAGCCGCGGCATGCGGTCGTCGCCGGTTCCCTCCGGCGCGGGCCGCGGGCGCGGGTCGCGCCCCGCCGGGAGCAGGTCCGGGACCTTGACCGCGGTGTGCGGATCCCGCCGCCTGTCGCCCGGCGGTCCGCGGCTCGCGCAGCGTGGCGATCGCCTGGGCGGCGGCCTGCGGGCGCGCCGGGAAGTACTCGTCGAACAGGGAGTCGAAGGCCGCCAGGAACTCGGGATCGCGGACCAGCGTGCAACGCAGCACGGCGCGCACGACCTGGCGGTCGGCCACCGCGGCGGCGGCCAGGGCGGCCAGCGCGTCGGCGACCTCGCCCGGACCCACGGGGTGGCCGAGGACCCGCAGGCGCGAGGCCAGGGCCTGGACGCCCACGGATCGGGAAGGCAGCACGCGATCACCACCGCGGACGGGTGATTCCCCGGCACCTTCCCGCGTTCCTTCGACGGGCGCTCCTCACTCCGCCGCCGGCCGCCGGGCCGCCGCGCCGGTGCGCAGCCGGTCGTACGGGCGGCGGGCGGCGATCGCCAGCAAGAGCTGCGCGACCGCCGTCAAGACGATCGTGCCCCCTGGCGGCAGGTCCAGATAGAACGCCGCCGCCAGCCCCACCGTCACGGCCAGCTCGGCGAAGAGCACCGACAGCAGCCAGGCCGCGCGGAAGCTGCGGGCCAGCTGCAGGCTCGTCGCCACCGGAAGGACCAGGAGCGACGATACCAGAAGGACGCCCACGACGCGCATCGTCACGGCCACCGTGGCGCCGGTCAGCAGGGCGAAGATCACGTTCAGCGTGCGCACGGGCAGCCCGCTGGCCCGGGCCAAGTCCTCGTCCAGCGTGAGGAAGAACAGCGGCCGGAACAGCAGCGTAGCCACGCCCACTACCAGGACGGTGAGCACCGCCACCGTGACCACGTCGGCCGGCCCGACGGTCACCAGGCTGCCGAACAGGTACCCCAACAGGTCGGTGTTGAAGCCGCGGCCCACGGCCAGGAGCACGACCGCCAACCCCAGCGACGTGGCCAGGATCACGGCCGTGGCCAGCTCGCCATAGCGGCGGAAGGGTACGCGCAGGCCTTCCACGGCCAGCGCGCCCGCCAGCGTGCCGGCCAGGCCCGTCAGCACTGGGTACACGCCCAGCAGGATGCCCGCGGCCACGCCGGCCAGGGCCACGTGGGCCAGCGTGTCGCCGAGGAGGGCGAGCCGGCGTAGTACCACGAACAGCCCCACCGTGGCCGCCGCGGCCGCGACCAGCAGGCCGGCCGCCAGCGCCCGCTGCATGAAGTCATAGGCCAGGAAGTCCGGCATCAGCGGCCCTCCTCCCCGTCATACGCGTGGTGGTCGTGCGCGTGCCGGTGCTCCACGAGGTGCACCGGGTGCCCGTAGAGGTCGCTCCACCATCCCGGAGTGAAGTCCTGGGGCGGCCCGCAGTAGAACAGCCGGCGGTTGAGGCAGGCCAGCCGGGTGACCTCCTGGCTGATTGCGCCCACGTCGTGGGAGACCAGCACCATGGCCACGCCGCGCTCCTCCCGCAGCCGCCGCAACAGGACGAGGAACCGCTCCTGGGCCCCGGGGTCGATGCCCACCGTCGGCTCGTCCAGGAGCAGGAGCGCGGGATCGCCGGCCAGCGCGCGGGCCAGGAGGACGCGCTGCGCCTGTCCGCCGGAGAGGCGCGCGACCGGCTCGTCGGCCAGGTTCTCGAGGTCGACCTCGCGCAGGGCCCGCGCCACCGCGGCTTCGTCGGCCGCCGACCAGGGGCGCCAGAGCCGCGGTCCGTGCAGGCGGCCGGTGTGCACGACCTCGCGGACCGTGGCCGGGACGCCGCTCTGCAGGGTCGCCCGCTGCGGCACGTAGGCCACGCGGCCCCAATCGCGGAACTGGGCGGTAGGCTGGCCGAACAGGCGCACCGTGCCCGCCTGCGGCCGCAGCAGGCCCAGGGCCAGGCGCAGCAGGGTCGTCTTGCCTGAGCCGTTTGGGCCGATCAGGCCCACCAGCTCGCCCGGAAAGACGCGCAGCGACACGTCCTCGAGCACCGGGCGGCCGTCGTAGGCGAAGTGGACCCCGTCGAGTTCCAGCACGGGCGTGCTTCCGGTCGCCTGCAACGTTGACATCGGTCGTATTTCCTCCTACGTTACGATGTAAGAATACTACGATGACAGAGGTGCCGGTGCGTGCGCGACGACGTCCTGCGCTGGCTCCGCGAGCGGGGCCTGCGGGCCACCGGCCAGCGCATCGCCATCCTGGAAACCCTCGGATCGGCTGGGCGCCCCCTGACGGCGCGCGAGATCCATGCCCTGGTCCAGGCGGCGCACCCGACGATTAGCCTGGACACCGTGTACCGCACCCTGGCGACCCTGGCGGCCGCCGGCGTGGTAGGCCAGATCAACCTGCAGAACCGAGAGGCCGCCCGCTTCGAGCTGCAGGGCGACGTTCATCACCATCATGCCGTCTGCCTCGGTTGCGGCACCAGCTACTGCCTGCCGGAATGCGCGCCGCCCCTCGATCGCGTCCTGCCGGGGGCGGTGCCGGGCTTCCGGGTGGTGGGGCATGCCTTCGAGGTCTACGGCTACTGCCCGCGGTGCGACCGCGAGCAACTGTCCCGCCGGGCGCGCCCGGACGGGGATGGCCGGGAGGCGTAGGCTGGGGGTTAGGCCCCGCAGCCCAGCCCCGCCTTCAGTTCCTGCAGGTTCTGTTCGAACAGGTCGAACAGTGTGACGCCCTGTGCCCGCTGCTCGGGCGTCAGGCCCTCCATGGGGTTCAGGACGCGGACGGTGAGTCCGGCCTCGCGCGCCAGGGTCTCGGCCACCCGGCGCCCCACCAGCGTCTCGGCGAACAGCGTACGGATCCCCCGGTCGCGGGCCAGGTCGGCGAGGCGCGCCAGGGTCTGCGGCGACGGCTCGGCCTCTGGGGAGACGCCCATCACGGGCAGCTGCTCCAAACCGTAGCGGGCCGCCGGATAGGCGTAGAAGCCGTGCGTCACCAGCACCTGCCGCTGCTGGCAGGTCGACAGCGTGTCGCGATACGAGCTGTCGACGCGCGCGAGATCGGCGATCAGGGCCTCGGCCCGCTGGGCATAGCCCTGGGCGCCCTCGGGATCGAGCTGCGACAGCGCGTCGCGCAGCCGCTTCACGACGTCCTGGAGCAGGACGGGATCCAGCCAGATGTGCGGGTCCACGCCACCTGTGTCGTGGTCGTGGGCGTGGCCCTCGTCGCCGTGGCCCTCGGTGTGGCGTTCGTCGTGGCCGTGGTCGTGGTCATGGTCGTGCTCGTGCTGGGGGGCGGCGAGGGCCGGCTTGGGAGCAGGCAACAGCTGCAACCCGGCTACAGCTTCAATGCGCGCCGGCCGGTCGGCGGGCGCGCGGTCCAGCATGCGCAACAGCCACGGTTCGAGGCCGGCCCCGTTGTAGATCACGAGGTCGGCTTGCTCGATGCGCATGGCGTCGGACGGCCGGGGCTCCCAGTCGTGCGGGTCGAGGCCATCGGGGACGAGCATGTGGACCTCGGCGCGGTCGCCGCCGACGATACGCGCCAGCTCGGCGTAGGGGAGGAAGGTGGCGACCACGCGGACCTTACGGGCCTCGCCGACGGGGGCGTCGCTGCGCGTGGGCTCGCCGCCGGACTGCGGGGTGCTGCCGCGGCCGCAGGCCGCCAGTAGGCTCACGGCCAGCAAGACGGCCGCGACCGAGAAGGCGCGGCGGCGCGCCTTTTGCGAGCCGGGTTGCGGGATGCGGCGTGACGCGAACACGATGCAGGCCTCCTTTTGCGGCGGAGTTGAGAAAATTACTATTTGGGAGAATAAGCCCCGTCGTCCAGGATGTCAAGGGTCGCGCGGCTCTAGGTCAAGAAGTGTGGCGAGGCGGTCAGCCAAGCCAAGGGCGCGAAGGCTAGGAGCATCTTCCGCACATAGAGCTGCCGGTTCCGGAACCCGTAGCTGAGCCGCTTCAGCAGCTTGATCTTGGTGTGCACGCCTTCCGTGTGGCCGCTGGTCACCCGGTGCGTGTGGTAGGCCACCAGCTCCGCGCGCCAGGCACGGAGCGTGCCGCCCCAGAGCACCAGCGCCGCGTCACCCGCCTCCTCGGCGTTGAGGATGATCCGGCTCAGGATCCGCTCCGCCTCCTTCCGGCTGCCGGCGCGGTGGAACGCCCGCAACTGCTCCTTGACCCAATGGAAGTGCGCCACATTCGGGTGCCGCTCTCGAATCTCCGCCAACTGAGACGCCTGTGTCCGCGTCAGGTCCTCCTCGTTCTTCACCAGCGGCCAGCGCGGGATCTTCCGCCCCGTCACCTGCTGCTCCACCAGCCGCGCCTCGTCCACCCGCCGGTTCGCGTCCTGGATCACGTGAAAGCGGTCGACGACGATGGTCACGCCGGGCAACGCCCGCTGGATCGCCCGCCGCCACGCATGCCGCAGGTCGATGCAGACGGCGCGGATGCGCGACTGCACGTCCTCGGGTACCCCCCGCATGTACCGCCCCAGTGTCTCCACCCGGTCGTCCGGCAGGATCGCCAGCAACCGCCGCCTCGGCCACACGCACGCGATCGTGACCACCATGTCCTGCCGGCGGAAGCTGTGCTCGTCGACGCTCAGCACGACCTCCGGGCAGTCCGCCAGGACGGCGCGGACGTCCACCTGGCCCGGCACGTGCCGCAGCAGCGCCCGGCGCAGCACGCCCGGGTGGGTGCCCGTATGCTGGGCCGCGCTCCGGAAGCTCCGTCCCGCCAGCTCCGCCAGCAGGGTTGCCTCGGCGTGCTGGCTCCGCCGGGCCCAGGGCGGGATGCCCGGCAGCCGCTCCGTGAACACCTTCCCGCAGGCCGTGCAGGCGAACCGTCGCGCCCGAACCCGCAGGTACACCGGCCGGCCGTCACACCAGGTGTGGAGGATGCGTCGCCAGCGGCGCTTGCGGTCATGGACCGGCTCTAGACTGAAAAGTGGGGTCGGGAGAGGACGTGGCGGCGGACAAGCCAAGGGATTGGCCTTGTGCACGGCCGGTGCGCGCGGAGCGGTCTGGAGTGTAGGGGTAGGGTTCGATCGTGGGTTCGACGCGGTTTCGGCGTCCCCTTGCCCGGCTCGCTGCGGTGACCGCAGTCGCGGTATTCCTCCCGGCCGCGGCCCATGGGGCGCAGGCGGCCGCCCGGGCGGAGAAGCTGCCGCCCGGCGTGACCAAGGCCCGCGTGGTCAGGGTCGTCGACGGCGCGACACGGTGGACGTCAAGGCCCTCTCCGGCGCCCGCCTGCCCAGCACGCGCGTGCGGCTCATCGGGGTGGACACGCCCGAGACCACCAAAGTGGTCGAACCCTACGGCCGCGAAGCCACGGCCTTCACCCGCAAGCGGCTCCTGGGCAAGACCGTCTACCTTGAGAAGGACGTCTCGGAGAAGGACCGGTACGGACGGGCGCTGCGGTACGTGTGACTCGCCTTGCCGCCCGCAAAGCCCACCGAGGAGCAGGTCCGCCAGCATCTCTTCAACGCCGTTCTCGTGCTGGAGGACATGCCCAGGTGGCCACCTACCCGCCCGACGTCAAATACGCCGACCTGTTGGTGGAGTTCCAGCGCGAGGCGCGGAAGAAGGGGAGGGGGCTATGAGACCTCAAGGGCCGCGGCCGGGATCGTGCCGGGGGCGGCAGCGGTGGCGGGCGGTGCGATCCGGCCTACCCGGACGTGTGCATCCCGCCCCCGCCGCCGGACCTGGACTGCAGGGACATCCCGTACCGGGGCTTCCGTGTACTCCCGCCCGACCCGCACCGGCTCGACCGCGACCGCGATGGGATCGGCTGCGAGTAGATCGAACGACAAGGACCCGTGGCAGACTGGGGATGAGGAGGAGAGGGAGGATAGTTGCGGAGCGGGAGCTGGCTTCCCATTGCCTTGGTGTTGGCTGCCCTGGCTTTGGCTGCAGGTGCTGTGGAGGCGGCCGAAGTCGAGTATGTTTGGGTGCTTGAAGTAGACGACCTGGAGAATTGGGTGATTGTCGAGCGTTCCAACGGCGAGCAATGGCTGCTTGAGTACGGCGTGGGGTGTCTAAGCCTCTGGTTTTACGAAGGCAGGCAGGTCATCATCTACTCCCCCGGCTTCCTCTTCGCGGGCGTGGGGTCGAAGATCGTGTTGCCCGAACGGGACCAGACCTGTCAGATCTTCGACGCCAAGCAGATCGGTGGCTCGAGGATCCCGCTCGTGCCGGTCTTGCCACCGGCGCCTACGCAGCCCGCGAGTCCTCCCACAAACGAGTTGGCACAGCCGGCCGTCCGCTCCATGGCGGCCTTCCGGGTGGGCGGCGCTACGTACGCGAAGGTGAGCAAGGGGTCCCGCACCATCGCGGTCCACGCCATGGACGCCGCGCCGTTCGTCGAGGGTGGCCGCACGTTCGTGCCCGTCCGCTACCTCGCGGCCGCCATTGGGGTTGCGT
The DNA here is from genome assembly GCF_003403315.2 of Thermaerobacter sp. PB12/4term. Classification (NCBI taxonomy): domain Bacteria; kingdom Bacillati; phylum Bacillota; class Clostridia; order Eubacteriales; family Clostridiales Family XVII. Incertae Sedis; genus Thermaerobacter; species Thermaerobacter sp. PB12/4term. Next base: position 2,265,688 of record NZ_CP048407.1, on the reverse strand, counting down.
CCGTCGAGTGGGACCCAGCTGCCCAGACGGTGGTCCTGGTGTCTGGGAACAGGAAGGTGGGTCTCATCATTGGCCGGAAGGAGATCCAGGTGGACGGCATCACCATGCGGATCGATGTGGCACCTGTGGTGCGCAGGGGGCGCACCTATCTACCCGCTCGTTACGTGCCCGAAGCATTCGGCTGGGAGGCGCGCTGGTTCGGTGCCCAACAGGCGGTGGTACTGATCGGACCATAGACAAGAGACGAGAGTACTGCTCAGGTGAGCGTCAGGGAGCACCCGCCCAGTTGCCGAGGCAGAGATTCAACCCGCGTTCGGCTGTGCGTGTGCCAGCGTGGGGAGGGAGGACGCGCAAAGACGTGTGCGGGCGGTTCACCTTGACCAGGGATCCCATCACGCTGGCCCTGCGGCTCCGGGCCGTGAACGTGCGCCAGGAGCCCTTCCGGCCACGCTACAACATCGCGCCCGGACAGCCCGTGAACGCCATCGTGCAGGCGCCGGGCGGCGAGCGGCGGCTGGGGCGGCTCGTCTGGGGGCTCGTGCCGCATTGGGCCAGGGGGCCCGAGGCGTTCAACGGGTGATCTTCGTCGCCGACCGGGGCATGGTCAGCCGCCGGATCCTACACTCTCCTGTAGTGCCACATGTCCCATCCAGTCGATGGTAACCCTCTTCGGCCCCATGGGGTCAGCTTTCCACCCCTTTTTCAGAGACCTCGCATGACGCTTCCGGCCTCCTGAAGCTGGCCGAGCTTCGGGCCGTCGGTTGGCCGCCTCGAGGCCGCCTTGAGGCCGCATCGGGGCCATGAGCGATGGCAAGGCATTGCGCGAATCGAGCAAGTGCGCGACAATAAGCGCGAAAATAAATGCGAATAGAATGTTGAATCGGCGCATACGCTGAAAGGAGGCTGAACATGGCAGGGGGCACGGCCACCATGGCTTCCAAGCCGCCGTTTACAAGAGACCAGATCGTGTCGGCCAGCGACGTGGTGCGCAACTGGCGTTCTCGCGTGGAACCCAAGCTTCGCGAGTTTCCTTATATTCTAGTGTTTTCCGGATCCGATCCCCGCACCACGATTCTTCCCTATGACCAGTTCGAGGCGTTGTGGCAGAAGGCTGAGAAGGCCGCCGAGCTCGAGCTGGAGCTGGAAGTTCTGGCACGGGTGCTCCAGGCGGCAGTCTCCGGGGAGCAGCTGATCCCGTTGGCTGACGTGATGAAGGAGTTTGGGATCACCCCGGACGAACTGGTCGGGGACGTGGAGATGGACGATGAGTGAAGTCCTGCCACCGAACGTGTGGTTTTTCCCCGACGCCAGGGCAGACTTGGGTCGATTGGACCGGTCGCGGAGAGTCCTCGTTCTCCGGGCCATTGCGAAGATCGCGCGGGCGCCGGATCGGGTGGGGAAGCCGCTGGGGCATCTTGCTGGCCTGAACTTGGCAGGTTTTCGGAGTGTGTACGTGGACCGTAAGAGGATTCGCATCGTATGGAAGGTGACCGAGACCGGCGTCGTGCAGGTTGCGGTCATTGCGGCGGTCGCAGAGCGCGATGGATTGGCGGTGTATCGAACGGCGGCCCAGCGTCGGGAAGCCATTGATGCGTGGATTCAAAAGCGCATTGAGAGTTCAGGATGAGTGGGCGTCGTAAGCAACCAGCAAACACACCCCGCCCCGAAGATCGGGGCGGGGTGTCGGCCGTTTAATTCGCAACAGCGTTCGGATGGGAGGCGTAAGCCAGTGACTCCGTCGACCCCGCGGCTCGGCGGCCTCCGACCATGCCCCGCACCGCGGCCCCGCGACGGCTCCACCCTGCGGCTCCGCGACGGCTCCGCCCCCCGACTCCGCGACTACCCCACCCGCGGCCCCGCGGCCCCGATCTCCTCCGAGACGCCCTCGAACCGCCGGAAGTTCTCCACGAACCGGGCGGCCAGCTCGCGGGCCTGCCGGTCGTAGGCCTCGGGGTCGGCCCAGGTGGACCGCGGATCCAGCACCTGGGACGGCACGCCCGGGCAGGCCGTCGGCACGGCGAAGCCGAAAACCGGGTCGATCCGGTGCTCCACGCCGTCCAGCTCGCCCCGCAGGGCGGCGCGGATCATGGCCCGCGTGTAGGGCAGCTTCATCCGGCTGCCGACGCCGTAGGGCCCGCCGGTCCAGCCCGTGTTGACCAGGTACACCCGGGTCCCGTGCTGCCGCAGCCTCTCGCCCAGCATCCGCGCGTACTCCACCGGCCGCCGCGGCAGGAACGGCTCGCCGAAGCAGGTCGAGAAGGTGGCCTCGGGCGAGGTCACACCCCGCTCGGTGCCCGCCAGCTTGCTGGTGTAACCGGACAGGAAATAGTACATGGCCTGCTCGGGCGTCAGCCGGGCGATGGGCGGCAGCACGCCGAAGGCGTCGGCGCTGAGGAAGAAGATCGTTTGCGCGTGGCCCGCCACGCCCGGGATCACCGCGCCGTCGATGAACTCCACCGGGTAGGCCGCGCGGGTGTTCTCCGTCAGGTCGGCCCGGTCGTAGAGGGGCTGCCGCGTCTGCGGGTCCAGGATCACGTTCTCCAGCACCGCGCCGAAGCGGATGGCGTTCCAGATCTGCGGCTCGTACTCGCGGGAGAGGTTGATGCACTTGGCGTAGCAGCCGCCCTCGAAGTTGAAGATCCCCCGCTCCGACCAGCCGTGCTCGTCGTCGCCGATCAGACGCCGCTCGGGGTCAGCGGAGAGGGTGGTCTTGCCCGTGCCCGACAGGCCGAAGAACAGGGCCACGTCGCCCTCCGGACCCACGTTGGCCGAGCAGTGCATGGGCAGCACGCCCCGCTCGGGCAGGAGGTAGTTGAGCACGCTGAAGACCGACTTCTTGATCTCGCCGGCGTACTCCGTACCCCCGATCAGGACCGTGCGGCGCTCGAAGCTGACCAGGATGAAGGTCTCCGAGCGCGTGCCGTCGGTGCGCGGGTCGGCGTGGAAGGTGGGCGCGTAGAGCACGGTGAAGTCCGGCTCGAAACCGCGCAGCTCTTCGGGTTCGGGGCGGAGGAACAGCTGCCGGGCGAAGAGGCTGTGCCAGGCGTACTCCGTCACCACCCGCACCCGCAGGCGGTAGGCGGGGTCGGCGCCGGCGAAGCCGTCGAAGATGAAGTGGTTGCGCTGGCGCAGGTACTGCTGGACCCGCTCGTAGAGCCGGTCGAACCGGCCCCGCGGGAAGGGCTGGTTCACGGAACCCCAGGCGATGTGCGGGTGCACCGACGGCTCGTCCACGATGAACTTGTCCCTGGGCGACCGGCCGGTGTACTTGCCCGTGGTGACCACCAGGGCACCCGTGTCGCTCAGCTGCCCCTCGCCTCGGGCCAGGGCCAGTTCCACCAGCTGGGCGGCGGGCAGGTTGCGGTGCACCACCGGCGCCACCTTGCGGCTGGCGTGGGGTGCGGGTTCGTCGTCGTCCCGGAAGCGCGCGTCCATGGCGGGTCTGGACCCCCCGTGCGGCGGGGCCGTCATGGCCCCTGCGGGCTTGCGCCCGGGGCGTCGGTCTCGGCGGCCCCTGCGGCCTGGCGTGCTCACTGCGACCGGGCCGTTGAGGCACGCGTGGCGAGACGGCGACCGTGGTGCCGGCCCAGCGTCCGAGGGACGACGACGGAGCCGGCTCACAGGCGCCACCGCTCCTTCGCCCGGCCCTCATCCCTTGGGCTGTGCGAGGCCCCACGCTGGCCTCCTGCCGCCGAGCTGCACGGTCCCCTGCGGCTGAGCTACGCCGCCCGCCGAAGGCCTTACGCCGATCCCCAGGCTCCGCATGCCGGTCCCCGCGGTCGTCCGGTCGCCCTTCCTCGGGGTACGCTGGTCCCTTACCCCGCAACCCATCACCCGTCGCTTCCAAGACCGGCCGGTGATGGACCGGGGCCAGGCAGCAAGATCGCCTGCGTCGCCGCGGCCGGCTTGCAGGTTCCATTTCAGCACATTTGGCGGCCGGCGGCAACGACCCCCCGGCGGTGACCGGTCGCCCCGCCCGGGCGGACGAGACCCGCTACGCCGGGGGGACGATGCGCCGGTAGGCTGCCGGCGTGTGCCGGTGGAGCATCCGGAGGGCGACCCCGACGCCGGTGACCGCGCACGCGGCCAGCCCCGCCAGGACCAACGGGCCGCTTCCGGTGGGTTGCAGCACCAGGCTCGCCAGGGCCAGGGCGAGCATCCACCCGCTCCAGAGCAGGAAGATCGTCCAGGCGAACCGGCGCGGCATGACGTCCTCGAGCGGCGAACCCAATTCGGGTCGGGTGGCGTCCATCAGGAGCGAGGCCGCGTTCATCATGGCGAGGGTGCCCGGGACCTTGACGAGCATGCAGGCCCACGCCAGCGGATGCATGCCGGAACGCAGGCCCCACACTACCGCCACAGGCAGGGCGACGACCAGACCCATCGCCGTCTGGACGGCCAGCTTGGCGGCCACCTGGACCGAGGGAGCCACGGGCATGGCCAGGGACAGCCAGATCCGGCGGCCCTCGGCGCTGACGGTGGCGCGCGTCACCACCAAGGCTTGGGGCACGACGGTGGCCATGGCCACGGCCGCCAGCACCTGCCATGCGACGCCGGGGGTAAGCTCGCCGGACGGTCCCACCGCCCCCGCCGGCCCCGCCAGTTGCCGCAGTGACGGCCCGTCACCGGCCAGGCTTCCCCGGCCGATGACCAAGGGAAACAGGAGGGCGTTCACGACGAGGGCCAGCATCTCCTGGGGCCTCCGCCACACGGCTAGCTCCCGGGCCACCAGAGCGCGGAAGGCGCTGCGCCGCCGGCCGATCTCGGGGACGAACCGGCCGCCGATCCGCCCCGCCCTTTGCCCTGGGGCGACCGCGGCCCGGGGTGCGGTCAGGGCGGCGGCGAGGGCGCGGGGGAGGGCCACCCCTGCCACGAGGACGGCCACCAGCCCCGTGGCCAGGCTGGCGGCCGCCAGACCCGCGAGACCCGCGAGCGCCGCCGCCGGGCGATGCCCGTGCCCGGCGCGGGGGCCTGGGCCGCCCACGCCACGTGCGGCAGCCCGTAGGCGACAACCGCCTCCCAGCGCGCGGCGAGGGCATCCCAGGATGCCTGGGCCGCCGGCTCCAACCCGGAGGGGCCCCGGGATCGAAGGGGATCGGGGAGGAACAGCCCGACCTGCAGCACGGGTACGAGGATCACCAGGCCTGCCAGCCCCGCGACCACGGCCAGCGCGTCCCGCTGCCGGTGGGCGGGCACCAGCCGGGCGATGCCCAGCAGGACCAGGGCGGCCACGGCCAGCGGCGGGAGCGGCAAGAGCAGCAAGACCGGGACGGCAAGCGCCCAGGAGGCGGCGCCGAACCCCTGCGCCAGCGCCCCGGGGAGCACGGCGAACGCCAGGGGCGCCAGGGTCAGCCACTGCCCGATCAGGGAGACGAGCAGCTTGGATGCACCCAATACGCCCGGTGCCACGGGGAGCGCGGCCACCAGGGGAAGGTCGCGAAGCTGGAAGAACAGGCTTCCCAACCCCGACGATCCCGCGGCCAGGGCCGTGAGGGAAAGCAGGGCGAGCACCAGGGGCAGCCAGAGGCGGGCATGGCCCGTGGCGGCGAGGCCATGGTACACGTAGTTGCCGGCCAACCAGACGGTCGCCATGAGACCGAGGAAGCCTAGCACCGTGTTGAGAAGCCACCGACCGGACAGGTCGGGTGGTGGGAGAAAGAGCTGGCGGGCCTGGAGCCGCACCAGCGCCCGGAGCGCCCGCCCCGACCCGGGCGCCCACACCGCCTGCCGCCACCAGCGGGCCGTTCCCATCAGGGTTGCCCCCTGCCGGCGGGCCCGTCTCCGCCGTGCCCGCCCCGGCGCCCGTCCCCCGGCCCCGGGGCGGACGGGGACCCGTCCCCGGGTTCGGGGCCGACCGCCGGTGCGGCCGTCCCATCGCCGCCGCCCGTCTCCGACTCCCGGGTCAGAAGGAGGAACACGGCCTCCAGATCGGCCGTTCCCAGCGCCCCGGCCTGCCGGGGCGCCGCAGTCGTCCCCTCCATGGCCCCGGTGCGGGCCGGGGCCGTGGCGCCGGGGCCGGCGGCGGCGTCCCGGGGAGGGGCGGCGTCGCGGGGAGCGGCGGTGTGCCGGGGAGGGCCGGCGTCGCGGCGGGCCGGTTCGTCCCCCGGATCCCGCAGGAACCGGCGGCGCAGCGCGGCCGGTGAGCCCTCGGCCAGGAGCCGTCCCCGGTGCAGGATGGCCACCCGGTCGCAGAGCCGCTCGGCCACGTCCAGCAGGTGGGTGGTGAGCAAGACGGTCCCCCCGCGGGCGCGGCGTTCGGCCATCAGGTCCTTGAGGCCCCGCTGCGCGTCGGGGTCGAGACCGGTCATCGGCTCGTCGAGGATCCACACTGCCGGGTCGTGCAGCAGGGAACCCACGAGGAGCAGCCGCTGCCGCATGCCCGTGGAATAGCTGGCGATGGGGTCGCGGACCCAGCTCCCGATCCCCAGGCGGCGGCCCAGCTCCTCCATGCGCCGGGTCCGCTCGTCGTCCGGGACGCCGTACACGTCCGCGAGGAAGCGCAGGAACTCGGTCCCCTTCATCCGGTCGTACAGGGCGGCGCCGTCGGGCACCAGCCCGATGCGCCGCTTGGCATCCAGGGGCCGTTGGGCGAGGTTGATGCCGTCGACCCGGACGGTCCCGGCGTCGGGAGGCAGGATCCCCGCGATCACCCGCAGGGTGGTGGTCTTGCCGGCGCCGTTGGGGCCCAGCAGGCCGGTGATCCGGCCGGGTTCGACCCGCCAGGTGAGCTGGCGCACGGCCCAGGTGGTGCCGCCGTCGAAGCTCTTGCTGACGCCGTAGAGTTCGACACCGCGAGCGGCGGCCGGCGTTCCAGAGGGGATGACCATGACGGCCCTTCGTCCTCCTCGGACCTTGATCGGCGGGATCACGGCGATCGATCCGCCCCGGTTGGGCGCGACGTCCTGGGATCTGGTTCGTCTTTCCAGGTGGATGTTCCTACTCCCGGCGGCCCAGCCGATCCAGCCCTGGGCTCCAACCCGCGGGCCGATCCGTTTCAGGTGCGATCCATTCCAGGGGATCGTGTAAGGTGAAGACGGCACCCGGTGACGGCGTCCCCGTGGCCTCGACGCCGGACGCCAAGCGGCATCGCGATGCCGCAGACCGGAGCACCATCGCGGACACTGCAGACCGCAGCGACATCGCGGGCTGCCCGACCCCCCGAAAGGGGCGACCGGACCATGTTCGAACGCTACCGCACCATCATCGACGACTGGGAAGCTTTCCAGGCGGCTCTGGCCCGGCCCCAGCCGGCTACGCTCAGGGTCAACCGCCTCAAGGCGGATCCCGGCGCGCTGCGCGCCCGTCTGGAAGAACGCGGCTTCCGCCTCGAGCCCTACGACTGGTATCCGGATCTGTGGCGGGTGGTGGAGGAACCGTTCTCGCCCGCCCTGACCCTGGAGCACTGGCTGGGCTGGTTCTACCTCCAGGAGGCGGCGGCGGCCGTGCCTGTCCTGGCCCTGGACCCCCGGCCGGGGGAGGCGGTGCTGGATCTGAGCGCCGCACCGGGCGGCAAGTCGACCCAGATGGCCGAGCGCATGGACGGCCGGGGCATGGTGGTGGCCAACGACCCCGACCCGCGCCGCCTGGCGGCGCTGGCCCACAACCTCCAGCGCCTGGGGGTCACCATGGCCGTGGTGACCCGGGCCGACGGCCGCCAGTACCCCGGCGGGGTGGCCTTCGACCGGGTGCTGGTCGACGCCCCCTGCTCGGCCGAAGGCAACGCCCGGCGCAGCGCCCGGGCCCGGGAGGGGGCCGGCCGGCACCAGCGGCGCCGGCTGCCGGCCGTCCAGCAGGCCCTGCTCCGGCGGGGCCTGGCGCTGGCCCGGCCGGGTGGCGTGGTGGTGTATTCCACCTGCACCTTCGCGCCGGAGGAGAACGAGGCCGTGGTCGACCAGATCCTGCGGGAGGCGGAGGGGGCCGTGCGACTGGAGCCCCTGCCGCCGGGCCTGCCCGGAACGGCCGGGGTGACCGCCTGGGAGGGGCGGCGCTTCCGGCCCGAATTGGAGCTCTGCCGGCGGATCTACCCCCATCACCTGGACTCCGGCGGAATGTTCGTGGCCCGGCTGCGCAAGGAAGGTCCCGTCCCGTGGGAAGAACCCGGCGGCCCCGGGGCCGGCCCGCCGGGCGGTGCCGGCGCTGGTTCCGGCTCAGGCGGGGTGGGGTGGCTGGAGGCCAGCGCCAGCCTGCGGGAGCAGGTGGTGGCCTGGTGCCGGCAGGAGTTCGGCCTGGACGAGGGGGTGCTTGCCGGCCTTTACGCCTATGCCAGCGAGGGGCAGGGGATCTGGCTGGCGTCGCTGCCCCGCATTCCGGGCTGGGAGGAGCGGTGGTCGGTGGGGCTTCGGCTGGTCCGGGCCCACGGGGCCACCTGGAAGCCCACCAGCGTTGGCCTCGTGCAGTGGGGTTCAGCGGCCACGCGGAATGTGGTCGACCTGGAGCAGGACGCCTTGCGGGCGCTTCTGGAAGGCCGGCAGGTGACGCCGCCGCACGGAGCGCCGCTGGAGAGGCGGGGGTGGGTCGTCCTCCGTTACCGGGGCTACGCCGTGGGGTGCGGGTTCTGGGACGGCGAGCGCCTGCGCTCCGCGCTGCCCCAGGAACGGGCGGGGGAACTGCTCAGCATTCTGGCCCGCGAGGGTGCCGGAGCGGGGGAGCACCAGGGAGCGGGGAACGGACGGGGTCCGCGCTAAGTCAGGCGGGCGGGGCGAGCCAGGCGGGTGCGACAAGCCGGCCGGGTCCCTTCGCCCGCGGTGCCGGCCGGCCGGGTCTCCTGGCCCGTGGCGGCATGAATGCCTGGGTTGTGGGCGATGCCGGCGCCGCCAGCACCCCGGGCTCACCGCCCGCCCGTTCCACCGGCGACCCAGCGCCAGGCCACCAGGGTGCCGGCCAGCGCCAGGGCCAGGGCCACCAGCGGCACGCTGCCGAGCCCGGCCGCGTCGGCCACCAGCCCGCCCAGGGCCCCTCCCACCGATGCGGCCAGGGCCGCGCTTCCCTCGTAGACCCCCACACCCTCGCCCCGCCGCTCCGGGGGGATGGTCCGGCTGATGATGCCGGTGGCGCCGGTCGCGGTCAAAGGGTAAAGGGGAAGGGCAAAGGCCGCCACCGTGGCCAGCGGGGTGCGGAAGGCGGCGATCAAGCCGTACATCACCACATACCCGAGAATGCCCAGGGTGAAGACCCGCTGCGGTCCCCAGCGGTCGGCCAGCCGCCCCACCGGCGCCATGATGAGGATGCCCAGGGCGCTGGCGATCCCCAGGGCCCATCCCACCTGGCCGCTGCTTCCGTGCAGGTATTCGGTGAGATACGGCCCGAAGACGGCAAAGAACGCCTCGTTGCCCGCGGCGGTAAAGAGCACCGCCACGGCGATGGCCACCACCGCGGGGTAGCGCCACACCGGCCGCGCGGAGGCCGCCGGCGAGGGGAGCGGAGCCGGCAGCGGGGAAGGCGTGACGGTGCCGGCGCCCCGCAGCGGCCGGGAAGGCCGGCGCAGGTCGGCCGGGGACGAACCCGGCCCTTCCGGCCCGGCCTCGCCCGCGGCGAAGGCCAGGAGAGGCGCCTGGCCGCTGCCGCCGGTGACCGGCGCCGCTGCCGGGGCCCGGGAGGCCAGCCCGCTGACCACGGCCGCGGCCACCAGGGCCATCCCCGCGGCCAGCCAGTAGGACAGCTCGATCCCCGCCATGCCGGCCCGGCCGGCCAGCCAGCCGCTGCCGAAGCTGCCGGCTGCCCAGCCCACGGACCGGGCCCGGTAGAGGGCGGCCGCGGCCTCGCCTGGCCGGTCGGGATGGCGCAGGGTCAGCCAGGCGACGGACAGGGGCATCACGGCGGACAGGGAGGCGGTGGTGGCGACCAGAAGGGCAATGAACCCCGCCGACGACGGCACCAAGGGCAGCAGGGCCAGGGCCAGGGCGGCGCCCGCCAGTCCCAGGGCCACCAGCCGCGCGGGCCGGCCCGTCAGGTCCCCCCAGCGCCCCCAGCGCCCGGCCATCAAGAAGGTCGCCAGAGAGGCCAGGGCGAGGCCCGCGGCCGGTACCGAGAGGCGCGGTTCCCCCAGGGCCTGGCGCATGAACACCGGCGCGTAGGCGTAGACCGCCACGCCCCCCATCCCCTCCACCGCTGCGGCCAGCAGGAAAGGAAGGGGTGTGCCGGAGATCCACGACCCGGCTGATCCACGGGCTTGGGAACGGCGAGCCGGAACGGACATGGGGGACGGGAGAACGCCCTCCCACATACAAACGGATGTTCGCCATTTTAGCCCACAGGGAAGGGGCGGTCAAGAGGGGGACCGGCCGGGCCCGTTCGGACAACCTAGTGGGTCTCTCCTTTGCTTTTTGCCCGACAGGACCTACCGAGTCGCTTTTCGTCCAACAGCACCTACCGAAAACTTTGGTCAGTTCCGGTGTCCCCGTGCACCCGCGCCCCTTGATGCGGCGGCGTCATGGCCCGGCAGAGGGATCGACGTGCCTGCGCACCCGCTCGGCCGTGCGGGCCCGGGAACGCTGGCGGGCGGCCCGAAGGCGGGCCAGGCCGGCATCCTGCGCCGCGGCGGGTGCAGGAGACCCTTGAACGGGCTGGGCACCCGGAGCGCCTGAAGTCCCTGCGGTACCGGACCTTGCCGGGGTTCCTTCAGCCTGCCAAGCCGTTTGCGCCGCGGCTCCTGAAGCGGTGTGCGCCGCGGCAGACCGGCCTGGGGGGGCTGGTTCGTCCGGGGCAGGGGAGGAAAGGGTGACGGGCTCGATGGCCGCGTCTCCTGGCTGCTGCCCCGCCGCGCCGGCGGCGGGATGCCCTGCCAGGCTGCTTGCCGGGCCCGGCGGGTCTGCCCCAAGCTGGCGCAGGTCACGAGCCGCCTGCTGGGCCCGCCCTGGCCGCAGCAGGGTGGCCAGGGCGGCCGGGATCCTCCTGAAGCTTCCCCAGGTCCAGCCCAGGCGCCGGGCGGCCACGTCGGCCGGCAGCAGCACGGCGGCGGCCAGGAGAAGGTACGGCCACAAGAACCAGCGGCCCGGCGGCGCTGGGACGCCCTGGGGGTCCAGCGCGCTGCGAGGATCCCATGCCTCCAGCCGCACCGCCCGCCCCCCGGTGAGGCCGGCCAGGGTCTCCATCAAGACGGGGTCGCTTCCGGTCTGGAGGAACTCCGCCGGGTAGGGCACCGCCACGACGGTGCGCAGGGTGCCGGTTCCTCCCGCTGCCGGTTCCACCACCACCGGGTGGACACCGGGCTCCGGGGCAGGAAGCACGGCTTCCGAGCGGCCCGCCGCGACGGGGATCAGCAGCGCCTCCGCGTCCCCGAGGCGGACCTTGCCGCTCAAGGGCGGCGAGCCCTCCACCGTGACCGTCACCGTGCCGGCCGGCGTGGCCCGGGCCGCAACCTGCCAGGGGCCGCTGCCGCCCGCCGCTCCCTCCAACAGCCAGTCGGCGATGTTGGCCCACAGGCGGGCGAAGGGGCCCGTTCCCCCCGGTCCGGCGCCGCCGGTCCAGGCAGCGATGCCGGGCCCTGCCGTGGGTGCCGTCCAGGCCACCGCCCGGCCGAGACCGTAGAACCAGGCGCCCAGCACGGGATCGCCGGCCTCGCTGGCCAGGAGCACCTCCGCCCGGTCCCGGGGTGCGGTGAGCACATAGCCCCCCAGGGGCGGTAGCAAGGCCCCCGTTCCGGCCGGCGCCTGGGGCCCGCCGCCGGCCTCCCCGGGCGCCCCAGGACCTGCAGCCGCCTCAGGACCTCCCGGCGCCCCCGGACCGCCTTGCGACCCCGGATCTCCTGGAGCCGCAACCTGGGACGGCACCACCTCCTGCAGGATGGCCCCGGGTCCGCCCGGTGCCGGTGCCGCGGTGACCACCGGGCGAAAGGGTTCGTCGCGGATGAAGCGGCGGGAGGTCAGGGCGGTGTCCCGGGTCAGCAGGGTGGGCAACTGGCTGGGATCGGCGGCCTCGTACAGCGCCCCGCCCCCTTCCCGCGCCAGCTGGGCCAGGGTGTTCCGGTCCGCGTCCGGGCCGATGGCCACGGCGGAAAGGGTGACGCCCTGGCGGCGGAAGGCGCGGGCCAGGCCGGTCACGTCGAAGGGCTCCGAGACGCCGTCGGTCAGGGCAATGACGTGGCGCACGTCGGCCTGGACGCCCTCCATCAAGGGGAGGGCCGCTGCCAGGCCGCGGCCCAGGCTGGTCCCGCCCTCTGCTGCGGCGGGGAAGGCGCGGTCGACCTCGCCGGGGTCGCGGACCGGCTCCAGGGGCCGGGTGACGTAGGCCTGGCTGTCGAAGAGGACCACCGCCAGGCGGTCGGCCGGCGTCAGCAGCTGCGCCACCCGGCGGGCCGCCTCGACGGCCATCTGCAGCTTGAGCCCGGCCATGCTTCCGGAGCGGTCGATCACCAGGGCCAGGGCCACGGTGGGCAGGTTCTTCCGGTTCCGCAGGTCGCTGTGGACGGGCAGGGCACGCTCCACGGGGGTGCCGGTGTAGCCTCCGGGGCCGAAGGTGTCGGGCATCCCCGCCATCACCAGCCCTCCGCCCAGGTCCCGGACGAACCGCTCCAGGTCGGCCATGGCGGCCTCGCCCAGCTCGGGGGCGGGCACGTTGTCGAGGATGACCGCTCCGTAACGCCCCCACCCGGCCAGGTCCGACGGCCGCTGGGCCGGCCGGCGGCTTTCCACCGGGATTCCCTGGGCGGCCAGCAAGCGGGCCAGGGGAGGGTCGGGGTGGGGGCTCAAGACCAGCACAGGCCGGGCGCCTTCCACCTGGAGAACGGCAGTGAAGGCATCGTTGGCCGGCTCGGTGCTGGTGGAGGGCGGCACCGCCTCGATCACCGCCCGCAACGGCAGGGGACCCGGCCGCTCCGGGGTGACCGTCAGGACGAACCGGTTGTCCCCTGCGGCCAGCTGGACGGGGCGGCTGGCGACGGCCTGGTCGCCGGCCAGCAGATGCAGCCGGGCCGGTCCGGCCTGGTGGGCGCGAAGGGTGACCTGAACGGCCGCGGGCCGTCCCGGCCTGGCGGTGGCCGGGACGTCGAGCCCGGTGACGGCCAGGTCCGGCCGGGGGTCCGGGTTCACCACCACCGTGTCCAGGACGGCGCCGGCCGCCGCCAGGGCCCGGGCTTCGGCCACCGCGTCGCCCCGGGTCTGCTGCCCGTCGGAGATCAGCACCACCCGCCGCCGGTGATCGGAGGGCAGGCTGGCTGCCGCCAGCCGCAGGGCGGCGGCCAGGTCGGTGGCCTCCCGCTGGGCCGGGGCCGTCCAGGTCAGGGGAGGCTGGGGCACCGGGCCGGGGGAGCGCTCGACGGCCGGCTCCCCGCCGGCGGAAATCACCGCCACCTGCACCGGGTCGCCCCCCAGGCCGGTGCCGGAGTCGGCGGAAAGGAGGCCGTCGACGGCCCGGGTCACCTGATCCAGGACCGGTTCCATGCTGGCCGAGCGGTCGACCACCACGGCCACGGCCAGGCCGCGGGAGGGCAAGGGCAGGGACGGCCCGGCCAGGGCCAGGACGAGGCAGGCCATGGCCAGCGATCGCAGCAGCCGGCCGGGGCGCGGCGCCTGGAGCCGGAGGAGCGGCCCTCCAGCGGGGCGGGAGGCGATGGCCCGCCTCCGACGCCAGGGCCCGGTCCACCCCAGGGCCTGACCGGGCCACTGCAGGGCCGGACCGGGACAGCCGACGACCGCGGCCAGGGGCAACACGAGAAGCACCAGGATCCAGGGATGGTCAAAGCTCATGCCGCACCACCCACGTCCCGGCGGCCAGGCCCGCCAGGGCCAGCCAGACCGCCCACCGCCAGGCCGGATGACCGGCCAGGGGGCCGGGAGAGGGGAGTGCACCCGGGCCGGATGGGTCGTCCCCGGGTGCCGGGGCGGCCGCCTGGGTATCGCTTCCCTGCCGTCCTACCGCGGTGTCCGCCCCCCGGCCGGGCTGGGGTCGGGGGACGCGGCCCGTGCCCACCCGGGGTCCTTCGGCCACCGCCAGCGACTCCCCGGGGTCGGGCTGGACCCAGAGGGCCGCCTCCACGGTCGCCTCCGCCGCTTGATCGCCGCCGGAACCGCCGGTGGCGGGTGCCACCGGCCGGGCGGTGATGCGGTAGAGGCCGGGTTCGTCCAGCACGCCCGGGAGGACGGGCCGGCCGGAAGGGGACAGCACGGTCACCGCCGTGAGCCAGGGCGAAGGGGCCAGGGCCAGCACCTGGCCGGCCCGCTGGTGGGGCGGGGCACCCAGCCCGCCCGGCGCCAGGTCAGCCACCAGGGACTGGACCAGAAGCGGCCACGCCGGCCGGAGCAGCAGCGTCCCCTGGTAGGGATCGAAGCCCAGGACGGCCCGGCCGCCCCGGCCGGGGGCGGGGGGACGGTAGGTCGCGATGGGCCGGCCGTCGCCCAGCAGCAGCGGGACCTCCCCGGGTCCCCGCTCGCCCCGGGCCGGCTCGAGGGCCTGGGCGGAGAGGAGGGTCACCCCTTCCAGCGGCACCAGGCCAAGGAGCCGGGCGGCGTCGCCCCCCGGAGCCACCGTCAGCGAGCGGGGCTGGAAGGAGGGGCCCGGCGGGTCGATCCAGATCACGGGCAAGCTTTCGGGAAGACCGGGCGGCAGCGGCAGGCCCACCACCACCAGCAGATCCAGCCCGGCCACGGCCTCGAGGGGAAGGGCCGCAGCGGCTTCCGTGCCGGGCGCGGCACCTGCTGCGGCCCCGGGTTCGCTTCCTTCCGTACCCGCCGCCGGGCTGCCCTCGGGGGGCACGGGTGGCCCCGCGCCTCCGTTTCCGCCTGCACCCGCCGGGCCGCCCTCGGGGGGAACAGGTTGGCCCGCAGCGGAGCCTTCGCCGGAATGAGCGGGTTCGCCCCCGGCCGGCCGTGGCCCGGAAGGAGGAGGCCCTTCCCCGGTTCCGCCGGTTGTGCCCGTGCCCGGGGGGACGAGCCGGACCACCTGGGCGCCCGGTCGCAGTGCCAGGGCCCGGTGGATCAGGGCCGCCTCGCCCGGGGCCAGAAGGCCGATGTGCACCGTGGGCGAGGCTTCGGGGATCGCCCAGGCGACATCGTCGGTGGGGTAGGCATCGCCGGGAACCACGGCCACCCGGTAAAAGGGGGCGCCACCGGGGACGCTGAAGGTCACCTGCAGGGGCCGGCCGGGCTGCAAGGCGACGGTGCGCGGCGGGACGTCGCCGGACGAACCGGCCGCGGTGACGTGCTCCCCGGAGCCAGTGGAGGCTCCCGGGCCGGTCCGGCTGGCGCCGGGCCCGTCCGGCACGGTTCCGCTGGCGCCTGGCGAGCCCGGGCTGCTCCCGGTGTGGCCTGGCGAAGCCGAGCCGCCGGCGCCACCGCTTTGCGGGCCCGCGGCACCTTCGCGAGGATCTGGCCAGTCCGGGCTCCCCCCGCCGGCGCCTGGCGAGTCCGAGTCGCGGGGGGCCGGTTCGACCACCACCGTGACGGTGGCGGGCTGGCGGCCGTAGTGGACCAGGGTGACGGTGAGCTCGGTGCTGCCGGCAGGGTCTCGAGATGCCAGGCCGTTCCCCAGGTCGTTCCCGGGGCCGTTCCCCCGGCCCGGCCCCGGCAGGTGCACCGCCAGGATGGCCGTGTTTTCCACCGGCTCGCCGGTCACCACCACCTCCAGGGGATGCTGGGACGCCGGGGGAGGCTCTGCCAGCTCCCGGGCCAGGGCGGGGTCGGTGCCGTCGGTGACGACCCGCACGGGGCTGCCTTGAGGCAGAGCCCCCGCCGCCCCGTAGGCCAGGGCCAGGACCGTTCCCCAGTCGGTGGTGCCTCCCGCCGGGCCCGAGGGGGAGGCGGCCAGCCGGTCCAGGGCGGAGCCGATGTCCGCCGCCGTCGCTCCCGGCTCCGCCAGCCAGCCGGGTACCGGGCCGGCCCAGAGCAACGCGCCCCGAAACCCCGGGCCGGTGCGGCGGAGATCGTCGCGGAGGAGGGCGATGGCCTCCTGCCACCGCCCTTCGACGCCCATGCTGGCCGTGGCATCGAGGACCCAGACCACCCCGGGGGCCGGCACCGTGCCGCCCGGCAGGGCGGGCCGCGCCAGCGTCAGGGCCAGGGCCAGGGCGGCCAGAAGCTCAAGCCAGAGGGAGAGGCGGGACCGCAGCCGCTGCCAGGGCCGGCGGGCCACCTGATCCCGCACCACCTGCTGCCAGAGCAGGGTGGAAGGCACGGGCCGGATCCGGGGCCGGCGGCGCAGCATGTAAAGCAGCACGATGAGGCCAGCTCCCAGAAGGGCCAGAAAGGGCCCGAGCCAGCCCCAGCCCGTGGTGAGAAAGATGCTGCCGGCCGCACCCGGCACGGTTCACCGCCCTCCTGTTGCTGTGCCCGCTCCTCTTGCCGTGCCCGATCCTCGCCCTGGCCTCGCTCGCTTCCCCCGCCCCGGGCGGAGGCCGGCCGTTCAGCTGGCCGCACCGTCAACCGAGGAGCCCCGCCGGAACCAGGTGCCCGGCGATCAAGGTACGGGCGGGGGCCGGAGCCGGCACCGCCACGTAGAGCACCTGCTGGGCGTGGCAGGCCCGGCGCCAGCCCTCCGCCCACCGGGCGACGGCCTGCCGGTAGCGGGCCAGCAGGCTTTCGTCCACGGTGACCTCGACGGTGGTGCCCGTTTCCGCGTCCACCAGGGTCCACTCGCCCGGCGGCGGGACGCGGTCGTCAAGGTCCAGCAGGTGGATCAGGGCGCCCTGGCCTGCCGCGGCCAGCAGGGCGGCCACCTGACGGCAGTAAGCCGGGCTGTCGATACCGCCGGGGTCCAGCAGGTCGCTGATCAGGATGGCCAGGCTACCGCGCCGCGGCGGGCCCCAGGCCGGCCGTGCCGGGGCCCCGGGATGGGCCTGCTCTCCCCCGGGCCCCGCCTGCCAGCGTTGCAAGGCCGCCCGCAGGGCGGTGGTCACCGGCGGGCCACCGCCGGCCGCCCGGGCTGCCGTGGGTTCCCCGGGCACCTCCTGCCCGGTGCGTGCACGCGTGCCCTCCCGGTCCCCAGCCGGCCGCCCGCTCTGGAGGAACCTGGCCGCCCGCTGCCCGGCCATCCGATCGGCTGCCGCCGCCAGGGCCACCGCCAGCCGGTGGCGGGCGGCCCGCCCCCGCCCGCCGCCCAGGGCCAGGGCCCGAGGGCCCTCCAGGAGCACCACCTCCAGGCGGTCGCCGTGGTGCAGGGCGCAATACCCCAGGGCTGCGGCCAGCTCGAGGGCCGTGTCTCCCTTGTCGCCAGCCACCATGGAGGCGGACCCGTCGACCAGCAGGGTGACGGCCCGCTCCCGCTCGGCCTGGTACTCCCGGACGTAGGGCCGGTCCAGCCGGGCCAGGGCCTGCCAGTCCAGGGTGCGGGGGTCGTCCCCCGGCGCGTACTCCCGGAAGCCGGCGTACTCCAGCGAGCGCCCCTTGGACCGGGCGCGGTACCGCCCCGACCATGCCTGGGGAGCGGCGGCCTGGCCCAGCAGCTGGAGCCGCTCCAGCAGGGGCACCAGCGGGCGCTCAAGCCAGCGGTCCAGGTTGGGCGCGGTCATGGCCACCGTCTCCTCGATCTCCCGCGACGGGTCGGAGGGATGAAGCCACCGGGCGGTGGGCTGGCGTCCGGCTCCCGGCGGGGGCCCGTTCGTCCCCCGCCGGTTCCGCCGCCCGGTCTCCGGGGGTGCGAAGATCCAGCCGGGCTGCCAGCTCGGCCAGCACCTGCTCGGCGCCGGTGCCTTCGGCCTCTGCCTCGAAGGTCAGGATCAGGCGGTGCCGCAGGGCGGGGAAGAGGACAGCACCCAGGTCGGCATAGGCCACGTTGAGCCGCCGGTCCATCAAGGCGCGGGCCCGGGCGCCCAGCAGCAAGGCCTGCAGCCCCCGGGGACTCGCACCATACCGGACGAACCGGCGCACGGCAGGGGGAGCCTCCGGGTGCTGGGGATGGGTCATGGCCACCAGCCGGGCGGCCCGCTCCAGCACCTCCCCGGTGACCGGCACCTGGCGGGTGAGGTTGATCCACGCCTGCACCTCGGCGGCGCCTTCGGCCACCGTTTCCGGCGCGGGCGGCTCCGGACCCGTGGTGAGCCGCCCGATGGCGGCCAGGGTGGCTTCGGCAGGGTAGGGGACCAGCACCTTGAACAGGAACCGGTCCAGCTGGGCCTCGGGCAGGGGAAAGGTCCCCTCCATCTCCAGGGGGTTCTGGGTGGCCAGAACGAAGAAGGGACGGGGCAGCGGCCGGGTGGTGCCGCCGGTGGTGACTTGGCCTTCGGCCATGGCTTCCAGGAGGGCACTTTGGGTCTTGGGGGTCGCCCGGTTGATCTCGTCCGCCAGCACCAGGTGGGCCCAGATGGGGCCGGGCTCCCACCGCCAGCCCCGGCGCCCGCCCGGCTGCTCCTCCAGGATGTGGGTGCCCAGCAGGTCGGCGGGCATCAGGTCCGGCGTGAACTGGATCCGGGAGAACTGAAGGCCCAGCACCCGCCCGAGGGCCCGCACCAGGGCCGTCTTGCCCAGGCCGGGCACGCCTTCCAGGAGCACGTGGCCGCCGGCCAGAAGGGCCCAGAGCACCTGGCGGATGACGTCTTCCTGGCCCAGGATGACCCGTTCCAGCTCGGTGCGGACCCGCTCCAGTTGTTCGGCCACCCGGTCCAGCCGCCGGGCCAGGACATCGGGATCCTCCAGGCCGGGCGTCCCCTGCCCCGGCGGGCTGAACCCGCTGCCGCGGTCCTCGCGATCCGTCACCCGTTCCGCCCCCTGTCTGGATGTTGCGGCGCCGGTTTCGTCCTGCTTCCGCTGCGTGTTTCGTCGTCGCGGGGCACGGGCCGGACGGGGTCCCTCGTCCTGCTCGCCCGCCTCCCGGTCACCCGGGCCCCGCCTGCGGTCACGGGCCATGCGCCCCCCCGCCCACCCGGCCCCCCTCCCGGTCACGGGCCCGCCGGGGTCACGGGCCCGGCAGGCTGTCCGTGCCCGTGCCGCCGAAATAGGCCTGCACGAGCCACTGAAGCTCCGGCGAGAGGTCTTGAAAGCTGCTCGTGCCCAGGTCCAGGGCAGCCTGGCTGGCCCACCGGCGCTGCAACTCGCCGGCGGGCAGGGTCCGGCCCGGCTGGATGGTGATGGGTTCGTCCGCCCAGCCGGGAAGGGTGAGGGAGCCCGGCGCCTGGCCGCCCGGAAGTCCCTGGACGGTGCCGCCGGGCAGGCTGGATGCCAGCCCGCCGGCCAGCGGCGAGCCGGTGGTGCCCCGGCCCCACCCTGCACCGCCGGCTCCCTGGGCCGCGCCACCGCCGCCGGGCCCGCTCCCAGGCGCCCCGCCGGATCCGCCGCCGGCGCCCGCGCCGGGCCCGGGGGTTGACCCCGGTGCAGTTCCCGGCGCTATCCCCTGTTCGGAGCCGGGGGGGGCTACCTGACGCCAGCCCGTTCCCTCCCCCGGCCGGGCTTCCCGCGCCGTCCGGACCACTGCCCTGTCCAGGGACGAAGGGGGCGGTTCCGGGGCCGCTGCGCCCCCGGGCGAGGCCGGCCAGGGCCACCTGCCCGGCCAGAACCTCCAATCCCCCGGCCAGCGTGGAGAGTTGGCTGGCCAGTGCCTGCAGCCCGGCGGCCGCCTCCTGGGCAGCGCCTCCCGTGACGCCCGCCGTTTCTGCCGCCCCCGGCGTTCGTGTCTCCCCTGGCGTCGCCGGCGCCGGGAGCCGGGTTTCCGGTGCGGCCGCCGCGGCGGCCCGGGCCAGGTCGGCTGCCCGCTGGGCGGTTGCGGCCGCCTGGGCCAGGGCCGCAGGATCCAGGCTGGCTCGAGCCTCCTGCAGCTGCCGGGCCAGGGTGTGCAGGGCTCCCGACAAGGCGTTATCGACCGGGGATGATGCGGAACCTTCCCCCGTCCCCCCTCTGGGTGCCCCGGCCGGCCGGCTGCCGCGGGATCCGCCGGCGGCCGCCTGCTCCCGGGAACCTCCGGGCTGGCGGCCAGGCGGGCCGCCGGGATCGGGCCCCTCCGGTTCCGGCCCGCGGAGACTGGCGCCCGAGGGGGAGGGGGCGCCATCCGCGTCCTCCTCGCCGCCGGCCTGCGGCCGGTCCTCCGGCGGGCGGGTCCCGGCGCCCGCGGGGGCCGGGGTGCCGGGTTCCTCCCCCGGTGGGTTCACGGTGGCGGGAAGGCTTTCCTCAAGGGCCTTGACCTGCCTTTCCAGGCGGGCCAGCTCGGCCCGCCACTGGGCCCGCTGGGCGCGGGCCGGGGCCAGGGGGTGAGGGGCCAGCCAGAGGGCAGCGTCCGCAGCCAGCGCCAGCAGGGCCACCGCCGCCCATCGCCGCCAGCGCCGGGGGGCGACGGGCAGGTGCCGAGGGTCGGCTTGTCGCAGGGCAGCCAGGGCCCGCCGGCGCTGCAGAAGGGTCATGGCGGCCGGCACCAGGGGATCGGGGTGCAGGGCCGTCAGGGCCTGCTCCCCCAGGTTGGCTGCGGCATCCGCCGCCCGGGCGGCTTCGGTCCAGCCCGGTGTGGTGATCCAGGCCCGCACGGCCGCGGCGGCCAAGGTGAGGGCGGCCACGGCGAGGGCGGTGGTGCGGCCCACCGGGTCGACGAGCCAGCGGTCCGTCACCAGCGCCGGCAGCGCCAGCCCGGCGGCCAGGACCAGGCCGGCCAGGCCGTGGGCCAGGAAGTGCCGGCGCCGCAGCCGTCTCCGCCAGGGCGCCAGGGCAGAGCGGATCTGGGCACCCGCCCCCTCCCCGGCCGTCTCGCTGGGCAGCCCCTGGGGCTGCTCCCGGATGCTGCCCGCCACGCCGGGGGCGGCGCGGGTCCCGTGCGAACCCGACCCGCGCAAGCCCCGTCGGTGCCCGCTGCGGTCGCCCCGCTGCGAGCCGCCCCCTGCCTGCCGGTCCTCTTCCGGGCGGATGTTGGCTGCCGCTCCGGGTCCGGTGCGGCGGCGGAACCTCATGGCGCCATGCTCCCTTGCAGGGGGGTGATCCTCCACCGGCCCGACCCCCTCCCCTTGACTCGGCTTCCCTTCCCTCGCCTTGCCTGCCCCTTCCTTCCCCTTCCTTCCCTTCCCGCGGCCTCAGCCTTCCGCCCGGCGGCGGTTCAGCAAGAGGGTTGCGGCCGCCGTCAGGACGAAGGTCACGAGCAGCGCAATGGCGACATAAAGCCAGAAGTAGCCATCGGCCCCCAGGTGGGCCGCCACTCGAGCGGCCACCGTCAGCCGGTTGTGTGCCGGCGTCAAGGGGGCCACCGGCGACGGGGAAGGCGGCACGGCGATGCTGCCGGCAATCCAGTTCCAGGCTTCGAGGAAGGGCGAGCGCATGGCGTAGAGCAGCGCCAGCACCGGGCTGGCCACCTCCACGGCCAGCGGGCCCACGGGCTGGGGAGGGAGCGGGCCGTAGGGCGGCCCCTGGCGCAGGGCGTTGAGCAGGGTCCGGCTGATCAGGGTCAGGATGACCCAGCCGGAGGCCGTGGCGTACGTGGCGATGACCGCCGGGATGGTCCGGCGGAACAGGGTGGAGAAGAACAGGCCCAGGGCGGCCCAGGCCAGGCCGCTGGCGGCGAACACCGCGCCGACCTTCAGCAGCGTGCCGGGATCCACCGCATTGAACCGGAACAAGGGCAGGAAGACGGGAAAGGAGGCCACCACCAGCCAGAGGGAGAGGGCGACGGCGGCCACCAGCTTGCCGGTCATGATGCGCCACGCGGGCAGCCGGGTCGTCAGGAGCACGTCCAGGGTCTGCCGCTCCCGCTCGCCGCTGATGGCGCCGGCGCCCGAAGCCCCGGCCACGGCGCCGGTGAGCACCAGTTCCGCCAGCATCATCGCCTGGAAGAGCAGCCAGCTGACCTCATAGGGGCTGGCGTGGAGCCCGCTGGCCCGGTTGATGCCCGACAGCACCACGCCCAGGACGAACACGGCCGCCACCACGGCCACGTAGGCCACCAGGAGGACCACCGTCCGGCTGCGGCGCATCCGGGCCCGGAACTCCAGCTCGATGATGGGGTTCAGCGGGGTGGGTGCCAGGAGACCGCCCAGTTTCTGGCGCAGCGCCTCTCGCCAGGCCGCTTCCTTGACTCGCCAGGCCGCCTCCTTAGCGGGCACTGCCGCCACCTCCCCTTCCACGCCGTCGCCAAGGCCGCCAGCTCCGCGCCCCTGAGGCCACGGGCCCCAGGGGTTCCGCCCGCCTGCCGGCCCCCTCCCCGCCGCCGGCCTCCCCGCCGCCGGCTTCCCCGCGCCCGCCCTCCGGGCGGCCGGCTTTACCCCCACCGCCGGGGCCAATGGACCCGGCGGGGCTGCCCGCCAGGGTTTCGACGGCATAGAGGAAGGCCTCTTCCAGGCTGCCGCCCAGCTCGGCCAAGTGGCTGACCATCAGGCCCGCTTCCACCAGCCGGGCGTTGGCGGTGGCCAGGGTGGCCGGGCCGCCGGCGAAATCCAGCACCCCTTCGACCCGCGAGGCCTCCGCGCCGGTGGGCTCCATCTCCACCCGGGTCACCGCCGGCAGGCTGGCCAGGACCTGGCGGGCCCGGGCGGCCACGGCCTCGGGCTCGTCCTGGGGCGGAACCAGCAGGTGGAACCGGGCCGACCGCCGCCGCACGGCGGCCAGCACCTGGTCCATGGTGCCCGAGACCAGCAGCCGGCCCCGGTGGAGGATGCCGATGTGGGTGCAGAAGTCGGCCAGCTCGCTCAGGATGTGGGAGCTGACCACCAGGGTCTTGCCCATGGCCGCCAGCTCCTTCATGAGCTCGCGAAACTCGATGCGGGCGGCCGGGTCCAGGCCGCTGGCCGGTTCGTCCAGGAGAAGGACCTGGGGGTCGTGGATCAGGGCGCGGGCCAGGCCCAGGCGCTGCTTCATGCCCCGGGACAGGCCGTTGACGGGCTCGCCTGCCTTGCCCGCCAGGTCGACCAGCTCCAGCAGGGCATCGCGGCGGCGCCGGGCGGCCGGACCCCGCAGGCCGTAACAGGCGGCGTAGAAATCCAGGTACTCCGTGACGGTGAGGTCGTCGTAAACCCCGAAGAAGTCCGGCATGTAGCCGATGACGCCCGCCAGCTCGCTTCGCTGGCGGGTCACGTCGACCCCGCATACCCGGGCCTCGCCGCCCGAAGGGTCGAGCAGGCCGGCCAGGATGCGGAGGCAGGTGGTCTTGCCGGCGCCGTTGGGACCGATGAACCCGTAGATCGCCCCCTGGGGCACCACCATGTCGATGCCCGCCAGGGCCTCGACCCGGCCGTACAGCCGGCGCAGGCGGCGGGTGACGATGGCAGGCTCGCTGCTGCCGGCCTCGTGGCTGTGGGCCCCGATGGGACCGGGCTCGCCGCGGCCATCCCTCCCACCGGTCTCGCCCCCACCGGCCTTGACGTCCTGCGGACCGTGCCGCCGCGGCGCTTCCTGGGTGCTCACGGGCTCACCTCCAGCGAGAGGACCGGCCGGCCCAGGACCATCTCCTCACCCTGCGGGCCGGACAAGCGAACCAGCAGGCGGCCCCCGGGCGGGAGGAAGCGGTGCAGGGCTTCACCCTCGACCACCACCTGATCGCCGGTCACCGTGACACCGCTGGCCACCCAGGATGGGGCGTCGGGGGCCAGGCCACCCTGAAAGGCCTTGACTGGTACCCACCGGCCGGCGCTGAAGTCGTAAACGTCCACGGCCACCTGCGCCGAAGCCGGCGGGGCGGAGAACCTGCCACGGTACTGCAGCTCGATCGCCAGCCGGCGGGCAGCCGCGGTGACGGCCGCCGGTGGCCGCCACTCCATCACCGCCTCGCCCGAGCGTAGCCGAACGGTATCGGGATCCGGCACGAAGACCTCGCTGGCCCGCAGCAACCGCGTCATGGCCGGCCAGATGGCGTTGCTGGCGGTGAAGGCCGGCAGCGGTCTTTCGGTGGCCGGGCTGGTGCCGGGTCCTCCGGGCCCACCCGCCTGGGGCGCGGCCGGTGCCTCGGTGTCCAGGCCGGGTGCGGTGACCGGTGCCAGGAGCAGCGTGTAGCCGTTGGGATCCCACTGGGAGGGCGGGATGGCCTCGGATCCCCCCGCCCCGGATCCCCCCGTCCCGGGGGGTGAGGGCGGCACCGCGCCCCCGGTGCGACCGGCCACCACAGGAGTCCCCTGGATACCCGCCACCAGCACGGCGTCGCCAGCGACGGCAGGCAACAGCGATTCCAGGGCCTGTTCAAGGCGGGCCCGCTGGCGCAGGGTGGCGATGTCCGCCCTGAAAACCGTTCCCGCGCCAGCCAAGCCGCCACCAGGCACGCCGCTGCCGAGGCTGCCCGGCACCAGGCTGCTCGAGGGGGTGGACGGCCGGTCGAAGACCCGGACCTCCTGCACCGCCTGCTCGCCCGGGTCCAGGTCGCCGAAGCGCGCCACCACCCCGCCCCCCTGCAACAGCAGCACCCCCGAAAGCCGCACCCCAAGCCCGTTGGTGACCTCCACGCGCCAGCGGCCGTCTCCGGTGGGGAACCACCGGGCTACCAGCCCTCCCGCCGGGCTTCCGGCATCGAGCTGCAGATCCAGGTGGGCTGCCACGGGGATCACCTGTCCGGCCGAGGCGGGCCACGTCACCTCCAGTCCCCGTGGGGTGACCTCCGCCTCGAGGGTGCGGTTGTCCGCCGGCCGGTCGAAGGGGCCAAACCCCATGCCGGCATCAGGTGCGGTGACCAGGGTCCCGTTGCGCAGGATCAGCCGGGCCCTGCCGCCGGGGCGGTAGGCGGAGACCATCCCCGCCCAGACCCCGCGGGTGCCGGTTTCGTCCAGAAGGAGGAACCCGGCCCCGGTATGGGGGACCCCGCGGCCTGCCACGGCACCGCTGGCGTACGACGCCCCGATGACCAGCAGGGCCAGGGCGGGGACCACCACCCAGGCCCAGGGGCGGCGTCGCTTCCGCCCCAGCCACCGGAAGGTGACGGGACCGATGAGAAGGAGGTAGGCAATCACCCCGCCGATCAGCACCGCCGTCGAGGGGAACTGCAATCCCGGCAGATCCTGGGCGCCGCTGCGCCAGAGTTCCACCAGCTGCCAGGGAGCCTGGTGGGATCCGAGGGCGCGCAGCAGCGCCTGCACCAGGAACCGGTACCCGCCGGCGTCCAGCGTGGTGGGCATGTCGACCGGCGCCGGCGCCCGTGATGACCCCGGCGTCATCATCCCCATGCCCACCTGGGCCGCGACGGACGTGGCCAGCCGGGTGGAGGGCGGGGTCAGGTCGCTTCCCAGCCAGCTGGCCAGGGCGTTCGGGGTCCCCGGCCAGCTGAGCCAGGGCTCGGCGTCGAGCCGGGTCGACCAGGCGTAAACCCGGCCGAAGCCCACCCGGGCGATGGATCCCAGGGGGGCCGAGCCGGCGCTGGCCGCGCTGCCGGCATGGCCCGCCCCGGCAGGCCGGAGCCGGGCGGCCACCACCGGGGTATCGGCCGGCGGGGCCGGGGTCCTGGGGTCGATCACCCGAGCCCACATGACGGCCTCATCGAGGGGGCTGGTGGTGGTGCTCCCCGCCACCTCCCATGGAAAGACCCGGGGGCCCAGCAGGTCCGCCACGGCGGTGGCATCGGGGCCTGTTCCCACCAGCAGCGTTCCGCCCAGCTGGACCCAGGTGGCCAGGGCGTTCCGCTGGTCCCCGTCCAGCCGGCGCAGGGCCGCGGCGCCATCGACCACCACCAGGTCGAAATTGGCCCAGCCCACCGTGGTACGGGGGGCCAGCTGCGGGTCGAGGCGCTCCACGCTGGCCGAGCCGCCCCGGGGCGCGGGAAGGGCGCCCAGATACGGGATGTCACGCTCGGCCAGGAGAGCGATGAGGACGTCGGAAAACCGGCCGCGACCCACGGGTAGGGGGGCCAGGGCCACGACCTGGCCGCGTTCGTCCCGCAGCCGGACGTCGAGACCCATCACGGGGGTTTCCCGGGGGCCGATGGCCACGGGGACGATCACCGTGCGGGTGGCTCCGGCGGGAACCTCCACGGGCTGCCGCCAGCGGATGGCATCGACGAAGGCCCTGCCCCGGCCGGGCGGGATGGCCACGGGCGATGCGGGCGAGCCGAAGGAAGGGGCGACAACCACCCCCGCGATCTCCAGGGTGCCCCGGAAGGTTTCCGGACCCGGGTGGGTGATGGAGACCTGGGCGGGCACCCACGGGCCGCCCGCCGGTTGCCGGCCGTAACCGGCGGCCACCTCCAGCCGGGGTTCGTTGCCGGACGAGGCCGGACCGCCGGGAGTGGCTGCTTCAACCCTGGGTGGCCAGGAACCGGTGCCTGCCGGCGCCAGTGCAAAGGCGACGTTCACGAGCAGCGCGGTCAGCATCGCCAACAAGACCGCCAGTACCGCCCGGACCCGTCGCCGCCGCGGGAGGGAACCGGCGTGCTGGCCCCGCTTGTTCGGCTTGTTCAACCCCAGGTCCATCGCCCCCTCCGGCCTTCCCTCTGCTGGTTGCTGGCTGGCCGCCGGCGCAGGCGGCCGGCCGCGCCACTCTGCCGTTCGCCTTCCAGTGCTCCAAATCCTGTAAGGGTTCAGGGTGACTTCTTGCGGCTGACTTCGCGTAAGGCACGGCGCGGGATGCACGGCGCCTGCCCGGGAGGGCACGGGTGCGACCAGCTTCGCGTCACCCTCCGCGTCACCCCTCTTGATAGACGGCGGGCGCCGTCACCCGTTCCCGCCTCCCCACCGGTTGCCGGCTTCATGCGGGCGCAGATGCAACACCGCCTGGGCCGCCGGCTAAGCCTCGTAGACCCGCTCTCCGTCCAGATACGTGGCCAGCACCCGTACCGCGTCGAGCTCCGCCGCGGTGTCCGGTCCGGCCGCCAGCACGTCCCGATCCAGGACCACGAAATCCGCCGCAAAGCCGGCTTTGAGCTGGCCGGTGCCGGGCATCCGGGTGACCCGGGCCGCCTCCCGGGTATACAGGGTCAGGGCCACATCCAGGGGGATCGCCTCGTCCGGACCCAGCACCATCCCGTTGGATGCCCGCCGGGTGACGGCCATCTTGAGGTTGGCAAAGGGGCTGGCCGGGTCGGCCCAGGAGGTGGCCGGGGCGTCCGATGACAGCGCCACCTGCACCCCGGCGGCCAGCATGGACCGCAGGGCGTAGGCCCGCGACGCCCGTTCCGGGCCCAGGTTGTTCAGGTAGCTTTCGACCTCCGCGAACAGGAAGATGGGCTGGGGGACGAAGGCGATGCCCGCCCGGGCGGCTTCCGCCATGGCCGCGGGGGATGCCAGGGTGGCGTGCTCCAAGCGGATGGAGGGGCTGCCGTCCAGCCAGCCCGGGCCGTCCAGCCGGCCCGGCAGGCGGGCCAGGCTGTTCACCACCAGGTCGATGGCCCGGTTGCCCATGGCGTGGACGGCCAGCTGCACCCCGAGCCGCCGGGCGGCAGTTGCCGCCTCCAGAAGCTCGGCCGCGGTGGTCATGGCCAGGCCGGAATCCTCGGGGGAGGGGGCGCCCGGGGAGCTGAAGGGCGGGTCGACCCACGCGGTGCGGCCGGAGATGCTGCCGTCGGCAAAGACCTTGATGCCGCCGACGGCCACCGGCTGGCCGGGCCCTGGCAGCGCCTCGGGCCGGAGGGCGGAGGGAGGCTCATCGCGGAGGTGCTCCCACAGGTAGTAGAGCACCACCCGCTGCCGCAAGCCGCGGGCGTGGGCGTCCCGGTAAAGGGCCAGGTCGTCGACCGGCCGGCGCCGGGCCATCATGTCGGTGATCCCGGTAATCCCCCGGGCGAAGAGGAAGGGACTGAGGTTGGCCAGCATCTGGGCCCACGCCGCGGGGGGCGGGGTGGGGATGCGGTCCAGGACCAGGTACCGGGCCGACTCCCGCAGGATGCCCGTGGGCTCGCCGTGTTCGTCCCGGTCGATCCGGCCACCCGGCGGGTCCGGCGTCTCGCGGGTGATCCCCGCCAGCTCAAGGGCCTTGCTGTTCACCGCCACCACGTGGTAGCAGATGCGGGTCAGGACCACGGGTACATCGGAGGCCCCCCGGTCCAGATCCCAGCGGGTCGGGGCTCGGCCCTCGGCCAGCTTGCCCTCGTCGTAACCCCAGCCCAGGATCCAGGGCAGGGTGCCGGACGAACCGGCGGCGCCGGATCCGGGCACGGACCGTCCGGCCTCCTCTCCGCCGGATGGGCTCCGGGCCGCCTGGGCATGGCCGCTTCCGTTCCCACCAGGGCCTTCGCCACGGCTTGCCAGACCGGTTCCGCCGGGGTTCCGGCCTTGCCGGCCCGCTCCCCCCGGGCCACCCGGGGCTAGGGGCAGCCGGCCTAGCTCCGCCCGCCTTCGCCGCACGGCCTCGATGATGTCGTCGAGCGAATGGGCGGCCGGAGGTAGGCAGGCAATCTGCTGTGCGGTTTCGGCAAGGAACAGGGGATGCATGTGGGCATCGATGATGCCGGGGATGACCCGGCAACCTTGCAGGTCAACCCGTTCCACGCCGGTGCCGGGGTTGGCGTCCTGCTGCCGGCCGATCCAGAGGATGCGGCCGTTTGCCACGACCATGGCTTCGGCCTCGGGCTGGTCCGGGTCGGCGGTGAAGATGCGCCCGTTGTAGAAGAACCGGACGGGCTGGGATGGGCCCGCGGCCTCCCGAGACGGCAGGGGGCTGGATGGCCCTGCGCTTGAGGGCGGGTTCATGACCAACCTCCTTTACTGACCGAATCAGGCGCACAGGTGCAGGGCTGATGACCTGGACCTGAGGAAAGGAACATTCGACACCGGAACCGTGAATCCCTGAAGCCGCTGGGACCACCGGCGATCCGGGCGGTGCCGGATCCTACCTTCGCGGGAGCAAAACCCGTCCGAGGATAGCATTGATGGGCAGTTGCAGGGTTCAACTAACGATCGGGGGTGGGCCCCAGAGGGGCCCACCCCAGCTCTGACCCTGACCGCCGCTGGCGGTGATACTAGCAGAGCCGGGCCAGGTAGCGGTAGGTCAGGTCGAAGACCTGCTTGCTCATCCACTCCAGGCCGAGTTCAAGATCTTCCCACACGTTGTCCCCCAGACCAAAGGCCTTCCAGGCTGCCTCGATGCAATCCAGGGCCAGGGGATAACCGGCCAGCCACGCCTGCAAATCCTCGGGGGCTTCCAGCTCGGTGCCCGGCCAGGCGGTGTCGGGGTGATCTTCCGGGATGGTGGCGAGGTGGGCGACCGCATGCTCCACGTACTGGCGTGCCCACCGGTTCGGGCGCCGAAGGCCAAGGACCCGGCACACCTCCAGGGTCACCCGCCGGGCCCCCGATGGCTTCCGGCCGGTGCCGCGGGGCGCGGAGCCGGAGAGGCGGCCGGTTCCAAACCCAATGAAGGCGCCGGTCCGGGGTTGGCCGTCGGGATCGTCGTCGCTGCGGACGGTGCCGATGCCGAAGATGACCAGTCCTTCCTCCTGTTCCTGCGGCGCGTCCTGTTCCTCATCGCCCCCGGGGCCGTCCTCCGCCGCGGCCGGTTCGTCCCCGGAAGCGGTGGTGGAGGTATCGCCTCCAGCCGGAGCGGCGGAAGACCCGATGGAAGCGGCCAGGCGGCGCCGGACGGCAGGATCCGCCGGGTCGGCGCCGTCGAAGAAAATGGCTTCCGCCAGGTGAGAAGGCTGCAGCGGGCAGGCCGCACGGTCCCGCAGATCCAGGATCTGCCGGCGGCGTTCGTCCATGGTGACGGGGTCCGGTTGCACCGGCAAACCGGCCAGGGTCCGGAGGTAGCGGCGCAGCAGGACCCGCCCGGTAGCACCAAGGTGCTCGCCAATGTCGGCCGGAGTACCGATGAAAAGGGGCAGGGGCCCGCCCAGGCCCAGGCGGCCCAGCAGGTTCAGCGCCTTCATGGCCACGTCATCCCGGCTCGTCCCGTGGGTGATGATGTAGGGCCGGCCCCGGGCGATGGTCGCGGCAAACAGCATCTCCCGCACCGTCCATCCCCCTCCGTGGTGGCAGCCAGGGGCTGCCGGGTGTTCTGGTATTATTTTACCACACACATTGGGTCGATGTCAATACTGGCGTTGGCGCAGTGTTCACGTAGGAGGGCATTTGTCAAGAAATAAAATTCGAAGAATATATAAAATAATTTCCAGCGGCCGCCGCCTGGCGTATTAATAAAAAAGACTTCTGAATATTTCGGGGAATCTTCTGAAATATTCGGGAATATTTCGCATGGCCAGCGGCCCAGGACCGCCGGCCGGTTGAAGCCAAATTGGGCTTCTGCCCCGGCTTCCCCCGTTCGCTTCCTTCAGCTCGGCCCCGTAGCAGGCCCCGTAGCAGGCCCCCGGTCTCCGGCCGGCATGCTGTGGCACTCCCGGCCGGGCCGTGAAAGGAAGTCCCGTAAGGACGTGGAAGGGAGCGACAACGAAGCCGGCCGTGCCACCGGCCGGTCCCAGGGGCTTCACGGCCCACCGGGCAAGGCCACCGGCTGGCCGCGAGGGGACTCAGGGTGCGGTACCAATCCTACGCCTACGGCCTGAATCACTGGGACGTAGACCCCGGTCTGCGGCACGTCCTGGCCTGCTTCCCAGCTGGCCCAGTGGTAGGAGGAGTTGGGGCTGGCTCTCGTTCTTGTTCCCAGTCGTCACCATGCAGGAGAGCTGAACTACTTCGTGCGGCGGCTGTAAGGATAAGAACGCCACCCGCTCGGGCCCCCGGGGGAGGTGGATTTTCGAGGCAGCGAGGCTTACCTGGTGGGCAAGCCGGAGGAGGGTATCTACTGGAGGTCCTCCGGGCAACATTCAGGCCCTGGGTCTGCTGGAGGCCATGGTCAAGAAAAGGGCCCACGAGGCCTTTCTGGCGGAGTTCATCCCCATGCTGGACGAACCCGGCACCCCAGAGGTCCGGCATGCCCGCCAGGTCATCGAGCAGACCCTGACCCGGCTGGCGGAGGCGGCCTGCCGCCGGCCGGAAGAAGCCCAGTAGTATGCCAAGGACGTAACGGTCCAGTTGGCCGACGCGGCCCAGGTCGCCCTGCTTTGCCACCTGGGCCACCAGCTGGGGGCCGGCTCCCCGGCCGGGCAACGGTACATTGCCCTCGCCGGTCATTACGCGCGGCGGTTCCTCCTGGCGGAGGAGTATCCGGCGTGGGCGTATGACAATCCGGCCATCCGGTGGGGAGCTGGTGGGGCTGGGATTGCCTCTGGGGCGAACCGGAGCTCGCGTAAGGAGCTGCAGCTTGGGACGGCGGGATCCTGATCCAAGGGGGCAGGACGGTGAACGGCTGGCTTATCTTGGCCATTATGCTTGTTGTGGCCTTGTTGTGGCGATGTTGGTCTTGTTGCGGCTGCGGGAGGGGACCCCAGTCCGCAAGCTACCCTTTCAAAGGGTGGCCTCGTTGCTCACGCCTGCGGAAAAGCAGTTTGCCCAGGTGCTGGACCAGGTCGTGGGGGATCGTTATAGGGTGCTATCCAAGGTGCGATTTGCCGACCTGTTCACCATCCAGGCCTCGGGGAAAGATTGGTGGCAGGCCTTCGGCCGTATCAGCAACAAGCATGTCGACTTTGTCCTGGTCGATCCGGGATCCTGGGCACCGTTGCTGGCGATCGAGCTCGATGACTCGTCGCATGGCCAGTCTCGCCGCCGCCAGCGGGATCAACTGGTAAACGAGATCTGCCGGGCAGGCGGCCTACCCTTGCTAAGGATTCCGGTACGGAGGCGCTGGAATCTAGACGAGGTCAGCGCTGAGATCGCCCAGCAGATCGGTTTATCCCAGGGTATTCCTACCCAGGCAGATACCCAGGCGGATACGGCAGCATACGGGGAAATTGCTGCATCTTCGAGCGGCGCCTCAGCCGTCGACCGCCCCCGCTAACCCGCCGGGTGGCCGGTCATGAACCGGCCACCCGGGCGCGCAAAACGTGCTTCAGGACCTTCCCCGTAGCGTTGCGGGGCAACTGGTCCACCACATGCAGCTGCTTGGGGATCTTGAAACGGGCCAGCTTCCCTTCGCAGAAGGCGACCAGCTCATCCAGGGTGACTGTTTCTCCGGGCTTGGGAACCACGAAGGCTGCCGGCACTTCACCCCAACGCTCGTCGGGGGCGCCGGTCACCGCCACCTCCAGGACCTTGGGGTGCTGGACCAGCACTTGTTCGACCTCGACGGGGTAGACGTTCTCGCCACCGGAGATCAGCATGTCCTTCTTCCGGTCGACGATGTAATAAAAGCCCTCGTCGTCCTGGCGGGCCAGGTCGCCCGTATGGAACCAGCTGTCACGGAAGGCTTCGCGGGTGGCTTCGGCGTTGTTCCAGTACCCAGCGCACACGTTGGGCCCGCGGACCACCAGCTCGCCCACCTGTCCCGGTGACACATCCTGGCCGGTGTCGTCCACGATGCGCAGTTGAACGGTGTGCACCGGCAGCCCGATGGACCCGTTCTTCCGCACGGCGTCGCGGCTGCTTAGGATGGCGACGTCGGGGGCCGTTTCGGTCATGCCGAACCCTTCGAGGAAGCGGAAGCCGCGGGACTGGAAGAACTGGATCACGGTGAGCGGGCAGGGAGCACCGCCGGACACCAGGCTCCGCAGGCTGGACAGGTCGTAGCGATCGAAGTCGGGAAGCCACATCACGGCCTGCCACATGGCCGGCACCAGGAACAGCACCGTGATCCGTTCCCGTTCCACCAGCTCCAGGGTCCGCCGCGGGTCGAACTGGCGCTCTAGCACCACCGTGCAGCCCTTGAACAGGGCCGGCAGGGTGTAGACGCTCAGCCCGCCGATGTGGAACATGGGTGCCACCGTCAGCACCACGTCCCGGGTCTCCAGTCCTTCCTCGTTGAGGAGCATGTTCACGGCGTTCCACACGGAGTTGCTGTGGGTAAGGATCGCCCCCTTGGGCCGCCCGGTGGTGCCGGAGGTGTACATCATGAGATGCGGGTCAAAAAAGCTGATCTGGGCTTCAGGCTCGCGGGCGGCCGGCAAGTGGGGTTCCAGGAGGGCCTCATACTGCAACGGCCGGCTCTCGGCCGAAGCGGGCGGGTTCGTCCCGGCGACGGGGCCGTCCCTTGCCTCGACCAGGGCCCGGACCGCCGTGCCCGCTGCGGCGTGCCGGGCGAGCGGCTCGAGAAGGGCGTCGTAGAACAGCACGCAAGCCCCCGAGTCCGACAGGATGAACTGGACCTCCGGAGGCGCCAGCCGCAGGTTGATGGGCACGGCGATGGCACCCAGCTTGGCGGCGGCAAAGAGCACCTCCAGGAACTCGCAGCGGTTGGGCATCAGGATGGCCACCCGGTCGCCCTTCCGGACCCCGAGGCCGGCAAGGGCGTTGGCCAGGGCGTTGACCCGCCGGTTCAGGTCGCGGTAAGTGAAGCGCCGGGGCCCGTCGACCACCGCCACCTTGTCCGGGTACAGCAGGGCCGCCCGGGCGAGTAGGTCGCCCACCCGGGGCGGCTCCATGACCACCCCACCCGACACGTACGCTCCCATGACCGCACCCCCATGCGATCCAAGGACCTTCATGGTCTCAACTCAGGATGGTGGCGTGCTTGCGCCTGGGCAACTGCACCTCCCGGTTCTCGAATTGCTTGAAGTACCGGCTCACCTCCCGGCGCAGGTCCCGCGGCGGGATCAGGTCGTCGACCACCATCTCCGCCGCCAGCCTGGTGATCTCGTAGCCCTTGCGGTACTCCGCCCGCAGGGCGGCCACCACCCGGGCCCGCTCGGCGGGGTCGGGGATGGCCTGCAGCCGGTTGAAGTAGACCGCATTGATGGCCGCTTCCGGGCCCATGACGGCGATCTCGGCCGAGGGCAGGGCCAGGGTCACGTCGGGATTGTATGCAGGCCCGGCCATGGCGTAGATCCCCGCTCCGTAGGCCTTCCGCACCACCACGCAGACCTTGGGCACCGTGGCCGACGAGGTGGCGAAGATGAACTTGCGCCCGCGCCGCAGGATCCCCGCCCGTTCCACCGCCGACCCGGCCATGAACCCCGGCGTGTCGCACAGGTAGAGCAGCGGGATGTTATAGGCGTCGCAGATCCAGACGAACTCGGCTCCCTTGTCCGACGACTCGGGGAAGATGGCCCCACCTCGCACCGCCGGCTGGTTGGCCACGATGCCCACCACCCGGCCGTCGATGCGGGCGAATCCCGTCACCAGCTCGCCGGCGTAGGCCGCCTTGACCTCGAGAAAGCTTCCTTCATCCACGATGGCTTCGATCAAGCGCCGCACATCGTAGGGCTGGTTGGGATCCTGGGGGATGATGGCGTCGATCTCCGCAGGATCCCGGGCCGGCGGCCGCGGTTCGCCCCGGGGCGGGCGCTCGTCGCAGTTGTCGGGCAGGTAGGAGAGCAGCCGCTTGACCAGATCCGCAGCCTCTTCTTCCGACCGGGCAACGAAGTCTGCCGAGCCGCTGACCGTGGCGTGCATGCGGGCGCCGCCCAGTTCTTCCGGCGATACCTTCTCCCCCGTCACCATCTGCACCATGCGGGGGGACGCAATGGCCATGGCCGAGCCGGCCATCATGATGACGAAGTCGCAGAACACTGGGGTGTAGGCGGTACCGGCGAAGCACGACCCGTACAGCACCCCGATCTGGGGCACGACACCGGACATGATGCTGTGGTAGTAGAACAGCCGGCCGCCGCTGTAGCGGTCCACGTGGTAGCCGCCCGCCTCGTCGATCCGCGCCCCCGAGGAGTCGACCAGGTAGAGGATGGGCCGCCGCGCCCGCATGGCGGCCTCCTGGGTGCGGATGAGCTTTTCGCCGTGGTAGCGGCCGATGGAGCCGGCCTTCACCGTGTAATCGTTGGCGGCGAAAAACACAAGCCGCCCGCCGATCCGCCCGGTGCCGGTCACAACCCCGTCGGCCGGCAGCTCGGGATCGCCGGCCCTGGCGAACTCGCCGAACTCGGTATAGGGCTCGCCGTCGTCGAAGAACAGGCGCAGCCGGTCGCGGACGAAGAGCTTGCCCGCTTCCCGCTGCTTCTCGTGGCCCCGCTCGGGACCCCCGCGCTTGATGCGTTCGAGCTCCTGAAGGATGCGGGCCTCCCGTTCCACCGCCTCGTGACCTCCTCCGCTCATGCCATGCCGAACAGCGTGGCGCCCCCGTCCAGCGTCAGGCCGCCGTCGCACACCAGGGTCTGGCCGCAGAGCCAGCCCGCGTCGTCGGTGCAGAGGAACCGGATGATGCGGGCCACGTCCTCGGGGGTGGCCACCCGCTTGCGCGGGGTGGCGGCCACCAGCCGGGCCGCCACCTCGTGCCAACGGTCCCCCGCGTAAAAGCGGGCGGAGTCGGTCTCCACCGGCCCGGGACAGACGGCGTTCACGTTGATGCCCAGGGGGGCCAGTTCCACAGCCAGGTAGCGGACCAAAGATTCCATGGCCGCCTTGGCCGCCCCCAGGATGCCGTGGCCGGGGATGAACCGGATGCTGTCGTATCCCGACACGGCGACGATCTTCCCCGCCCGCCCCTGCATGAGGGGGACCGCCGCCTGGACCATCTGGATGAAGGCCTGGATGGTGATGGCAAAGGTCCGCTGGATGTTGTGCGGCCCCACGGCCAGCAGGGGCTTGAAGGCGGTGGCGGCGGCATTGGCCACCAGGATGTCAAGGACCCCGGCCTCCTCCCGGATGCGGTCCATCATGGCCGCCACCGCCTGGGGGTCCTCCAGGTCCGCCTGGACCGGGATGCCGCGCCCCCCGTCCCGGGCGATGGCCTCGGCCACCTGGCGGGCGTCCTCCTCCCGCTGCTTGAAGTGGACGAACACCGTGGCTCCCTCGCCGCCCAGGGTGCGGGCCACCGCCTCTCCGATGCCCCGGGAGGCGCCGGTCACCAGGGCCACCTTGCCGGCAAAGCTCATGCCCATCCTCCTCTTGTTGCGCGGCACGGCCGCCTCGACACGCCCGCCTCAATACGAGCGCGGCAGTTCCAGCTCGTGCTCGGCGATGAAGTTGAGCACCATCTCGTTGTTGATGGGCGCCGTGCGCAGCAGCCGCGCCGAGGTCCAGAGGTGGATCAGCTGGTTCTCCTTGACGAAGCCCTGCCCGCCGAAGGTCTGGATGGCCCGGTCGACGGCTGCGATGGCGGTCTCCGAGGCCAGGTACTTGGCCATGTTGGCCCAGGTGCCCACCCGCTCCGGCGAGATCTGCCGGTCGAAGGCCTGGGCGGCCCGGTAGGTGAGCAGCCTGGCCGCCTCCTGCATCACCCGGATCCGGGCCAGGGGGTGCTGGACGGCCTGGTACGAGCCGATGGGCCGGTCGCCGAACACCTTGCGCTGGCGGGCATACTCGGCGGCCCGCCGCAGCACGTGCTCGGTCAACCCGATGCCCGTGGCGGCGGCCAGGATGCGCTCGGGATTCAGGGCGAAGAACAGCACCTGGGCGCCCATGTGTTCGGCGCCGATCAGGTGGTCGGCGGGCACCTCCACGTCATCGAACACCAGGCGGAACTGGCGGTAGCCCTCGATGCCGGCGGTGTTCATGGGATACAGGTGCAGGCCGGGGGCGTGGCGATCTACCAGGAACAGCCCCAGGCCGTAGGTCCGGGGCAGGCCCTGCTCCTTCAGGACGGCATAGGGGATGGTCCGGGCCACCACCAGGATCATGTCGGCCACGTCGGCCCCGGTGATCCAGCCCTTTTCGCCCCGCAGCCGGTAGACCCCGCCCTCCTTGCGGGCCTCGGTCTTCATGCGGAAGCTGTTGGTGCCGCTCTCGGGCTCGGTGATGGCGAAGGCCAGCTTGAGGGTGCCGTCGGCGATGCGGGGCAGCCACCGCTGCTTCTGCTCCTCGCTGCCCCCGCGGAGGATGGCGGTGGTGTCCATGCTGGTCACCACCACCAGGGCGTTGCCGTAGCCGGCGCTGGCCAGTTCCTCCATCACCAGGGTCAGGGCCAGCAGGCCGAGCCCCGTGCCGCCGTACTCCTCGGGGATCAGCAGGCCCAGCAGGCCCGCCTCGGCCATCTGCTCCCACATGGCCTCGGGGAAGCGCTGCTCCTCGAAGATCTGGCGGAGGAACTCGCTGCGCTGGGGTTCGAGGCGCCGGATCAGGTCGCGGGTGATCTCCACCACCTGGCGGTACTCGTCTCCCAGGTCGAGCAGGTTGAGATGGGTTGCCTGCACCCCGGGTGCCTCCTTTCGTGTCGATCTGGTGCAGTGGCGCGTGGTTCCCGGCGCGTGGTTCCGGTGCGAGACGGCCGTGCGGGACGGCCGCCCTGGCCGGCTATTCCCCGGGTGCCGGCAGGACCGCCCGGGGCGGGCGCATGAAGGGGGTGGCCGCCAGCACCTCGTCGGGAACCTCCACGGTCATCCGCAGCATGGCGGCGGCCAGGGACTTGCCCTGGGCATCGAGGCGCAGGGAGGCCGGCCCGCCGCCCCCCAGGGCATTGCGCAGGACGATCTTGATACCCCGCACCCGGGGCAGGGGGTAGACTTCCGCCGGTCCCCGGGCCAGACCCCGGAAGTGTTCCAGCACCGCCGCCGGTGTCAGTTGCTCTTCCAGCGCCCTGTAAAATCCGTCATTGGGGGCGAACACCGTCAGGTCCAGGGTGTCGCCCTTGTCACCCGAACGGACCTGGCAGTAACCCCGCAGGGCGACCCGTGCCATGCAAACCCCTCCTTCACCGGCCCGCCCCGTTCTCCCTGGGGTGGCCCTGCCGGCGGGACCTCCCAGGCCGCCGGACCTGCCGGCGGGGCCCCCGCCCCGGCGGGTTCCCACCCAGGCCCACCCCCCAGGCCGGCGGGCCCACCCGGTAACACCCCGAGGACGGCGGTCTACCCGGCCTTCTCCAGGGCATCCAGCCCCAGCACCTCCACCCGCACCGCCTGTTCGACCCACCCGCGGGGAACGGTGGTGGACCAGATGCCCAGCAGCTGGCGGGAGCGACCCAGGCCCGGCAACGCGCCGCCGATGTACGGGGGCCCGTTGAGGGCCAGGGGCGGGAAGAGCCGGGCCAGCCGCTCGGCTTCCTCCCGGGTCCGGGTCCGGATGGCAAAACGCAGGTAGACCTCGTTGGGCTCGTCGGGGATGGGGGCCAGAGGGCCGTGGAGGGCGTTGACCCCCAGATACTCCACATGGATCGCTTCGGGGTTCAGCCCTGCCCGGGCCATCTGCCGCCGGATGATTCGCTCCGCCGCCTGGGCCTTTTCCAGGGCGTCGGGCCAGGAGTAGCCGATCACCGCCTGGCCGAGCCAGCCGTCGTCATAGCCGGCGGTGACCTTCAGGACCTCGGGCCGGGGACCGCCCCGGATCCCGCTGACCCTGACCCGGTCGGGGCCTTCCTGGACCAGTTCGATCTGGGAGAAGTCGGCGGTGACGTCCGGGTTCACGTAGCGGGCCGGGTCGTGGACCTCGTAGTAGAGCTGCTCCTTCACCGTATCGGGGGTGACCAGGCCGCCGGTCCCCTGCGGCTTGGTGATGACCAGCCCACCGCCGGCATCCACCTCGGCGATGGGGTAGCCGATGCGGTCCATGTCGGGGACTTCCCACCAGCGGCCGCTGAAGTTGCCGCCCGTGGCCTGGGCCGAGCATTCGCTGATGTGCCCGGCCACCACCCCCACGGCCAGCCGGTCCCAGTCGTCCCACCGCCAGCCGAACTCATAAACCAGCGGGGCCAGGAACAGGGAAGCGTCGGCCACCCGTCCCGTGATCACCACATGGGCGCCGGTGGCCAGGGCGCGGACCACCGGTTCGGCGCCCAGGTAGGCGCTGGCGAACAGCAGCCGCGGCCGGACCTCTTCATACGGCGGGCCGCCGTCCAGCGGCTCCAGGGGTGCCCCTTCTTGCCGGAACAGGTCCAGGCGATCCAGGACGTCGTCGCCCGTGACCACCGCCACCTTGAGGTCCTGCAAGCCCAGGCGGGCCGCCACCTGCAGGACCTCGCGGGCCGCTCCGTAGGGATTCAGCCCGCCGGCATTGCTGATCAGCCGCACGCCCCTGGCCATGGCCACCGGCAGCACCGTCTGGCACAGGAGCCCGATGTCGCGGGTGTAACCGGCGCCGGGGTCGCGCTGCCGGTCCTTGTGCAGGATGGCCATGGTCAGCTCGGCCAGGTGGTCGCAGCAGAGGTACTGGATGTCGCCTGCTCGCACGGCGTCCGCCGCGGCAAAGGGGAGGTCGCCGTAAAAACCCAGCCCCGCGCCGATGCGGACGGTCCTGGCTGCCATGCCTCATCACCTCCGGGGGAAGAACCCTGCCCCTCGGGTCCCACCGCTGCTTGCCGCTCCCCGGGCGGCGGGGCCGGCCGCCGGCCGGCCGTCGATCGAACCGGCCCTGGCGGGAAGGCCCGGCGAGAGCCCCGGGACCGGTGGCGGCGCCGGTTGGTCCCGACCAACCGGTTGGTCGGTGCCGCCCACAGGAAAACCGCGCCTCAGCGGTGGGTCCACTGCGGCGCTCGCCGCTCGAGGAAGGCCGTGGCGCCTTCCTTGAGGTCGGCGCTGAGGAAGGTGCTCACCCTCAGGCTGTTGGCGAAGTCGATGGCCGCCGGGGCGGGCAGGCTCAGGGCAGCAGCGTAAGCCCTGAGGCCGGCGCCGATGGCGGCCCCGCTGCGGCCCGCCAGCTCGGTGGCCACGGCCCGGGCCCGCTGGAGGACCTGGTCCCGGGCCACCACCTCCGTCACCAGGCCGAGGGCGCTGGCTTCCTGGGCACCGATCCGCCGGCCGGAAAGGCCCAGGGCCAGGGCCTGGCGCGGGCCCATGACCTGCATCATCAGGGGCAGGATCACCAGGGGGAAGAGGCCCAGCTGGATCTCCGGCGTGGCGAAGACCGCATCGTCGGCGGCCACCACCCAGTGGCAGAGGCACACGAGGCCCAGCCCGCCCCCCATGGCTGCCCCCTGCACGGCGCCGATCAGCGGCTTGGTCAGCCACTGCCCGGCCTTGAAGAGCTCGGTCGACCGCTCACCCTGCTCCAGCACCTGGGGTCCGGTCAGCCGGTCGAGCCCGGCAAACTCGCGGATGTCCCCCCCGGCGCAGAAGGCCTGGCCCGCTCCGGTCAGGACCAGCGCTCGTACCTGGGGGTCCCGGCACCCCCGCCGCAGGGCTGCGATCAGAGCCTCCGCCATGGCGGTGGAGAGCGGGTTCCTTCGTTCCGGGTCGTTGAGGGTGATGATGGCCACGGGGCCGTCGGCCTCGTACAGGACCAGCTGGTCTTGTTGCCGGACCTCCCCCTTTTGCAGCCCGGCCTCCCCCTGCATGGCGCCCACGAGCACCACCTCCTGCGAAAGCGGGCCCCCGCGTCGCCTGAACCCCCGGTCCCACGCCGGGCGAAGGGCACGTGCCGCCCGGCCGGCCGCCGGGGAGCGGCCGGCGAGCCCCTAGCCCTGATAGAGGTCTCGGTGCTGCTGGCGCAGCACGTGCTTCTGGATCTTGCCGGTACCCGTCCGCGGGAACTCGGTGGCAAAGACCACCCGCTTGGGCACCTTGAACCCCGCCAGCCGTTCCCGGCAGTGGGCGATCAACTCCTCCTCGGTGGCCTGGCTACCGGGCTTCAGGAGGACGAAGGCGGTCACCGCCTCGCCCCAGCGGTCGTGGGGCAGCCCGACCACGGCGCACTCGGCCACCGCCGGGTGGGCCAGAAGGGCCCGTTCGACCTCGATGGACGCCACGTTCTCGCCGCCGGTCTTGACCATGTCCTTCTTGCGGTCCGTGAACCACACGACCCCTTCCTCATCCATCCAGCCCACGTCGCCGCTGTGGAACCAGCCGTGGCGGAAGGCTTCGGCGGTGGCCTCGGGGTTGTTCCAGTATGCCGTCATGCACTGGGGCCCGCGGTAGACGATCTCCCCCACCTGGCCCCGGGGAAGGAGCCGGCCCTGGTCGTCCATGATGCGCACGTCGGTCATCACCGTGGGCAGGCCCCAGGAGGCGGGCTTGGTGTGCTGGTGGTGGGGGCGCTGGAAGACCGTGGGCGGGGTGAACTCCGTCTGGCCGGACCCCAGCACCACGTCGGCGTTGGGGAAGAGGGCCTGGATCTCGGCGATGCGCTCGGGCGCCATGGGCGCCATGGCATAGAGGCAGCGGCGCACGGAGGAGAAGTCCCGCTCCCGCACGCCCGGCTGCTGCAGCAGTTCCTGCCACATCATGGGCAAAAGGAGCACGTGGGTCACGCGGTGCCGCTCGAGGGCGTCCATCACGTCCCGGACGTCGTACTTGCGGAGGAACACGGCCGTGGCGCCCACCAGCAGGGCCGGCAGCAACAGGGCGTTGAGGGCGGCGCAGTGGAAGATGGGCAGCACCAGGAGGAGGACGTCGTCGGGATCGGACTTGTTCGCCACCGCCGACGCGAGGGCGGTGATGGTGACGGCCAGGTGGCTGGTCAGCACGCCCTTGGGCAGGGAGGTGGTGCCGGAGGTGTAAAGGCACTGCACCGTGTCCCGGTCGGCGATGAAAACCTCCAGCTCCGCATCGTCCGGGTCAAGGCCGGCCCGGGGGCCGCCCCCGCCCGGTGGCCCACCGCCGGGGGAGCTGGCCGGTGCCGGCGGTCCGGCCAGCAGGCGGTCGAAGGCCAGGAACTGGACATGGCCGGCCGTGAACTCGGTGGCCGGGTCGACCTCCGTCAGGTAGACCCGCTGGATGGCGGGCAGGCGGCTTGCCGCGGCTTCCAGGGCCGTCCGGAAGATCCCCTCGGCCACCACCACCCGGGCCCCGGCGTCGTGCAGGACGTAGCCGATTTCCTCGGGCCGCAGGCCCAGGTTGACGGGCATGGCGATCAGGCCCGCTTTGGCGCAGGCGAAGTAGGTCACCACGAACTGCCAGGTGTTGCGGGCCATGATGGCTACCTTGTCCTGGTGCCCCAGGCCCAGGCCGAGCAAGGCCCGGCCCACCCGGTTGGCGTACCGGTTCAGCTCGGCGTAGGTCAGGGTCCGCCCGCCATGAATGTCGACGATGGCCGTCTTGCTGGGATACCGCTGGGCCGTGCGGGTCAGGATGTCGCCAGCGCAGACCCGCTGGATGAGGTTCAGGGCGAGGTCAACGGACGGAGCGTCCCCCTCCCGCACCCGTGACGCCGTCCCCCCCATGGACGGTCACCCCCACAAAGGTGTTGGAAAGGGGCATTCGGCGGGAAGGGGATAACTCCTGCCGCGACTACGAACCGGCCGCCTTCAGGCGCCGGGCGAACGCCTTGCGGAACTTTTGCACCTTGGGGTCGATCACCACCTGGCAGTAGGGGTAGTTCGGGTTCTTGCGGTAGACCCGGCGGTGGTAGTCCTCGGCCGGGTAGAACGCCTCAAAGGGCACCACCTGGGTGACAATGGGATCCTGCCACCGGCCGCTGGCCTCCAGCCCCCGGATCACCGCCTCGGCCGTAGCCTTCTGTTCTGGCGAGTGGTACAGGATGATGGACCGGTACTGGGGACCCACGTCGTGGCCCTGGCGGTTGGGGGTGGTGGGATCGTGAACGGAAAAGAACACCTCCAGGAGATCCCGGTAGGAGATGACCTGCGGGTCAAAGGTCACCTGGACCACTTCGGCATGGCCCGTGGTACCGCTGCAGACCTGCTCGTAGGTGGGGTTGGGGACGTGGCCGCCGGCGTAGCCGGGTTCGACCCGCACCACGCCCTCCAGCTCTTCGAAGATGGGTTCAAGACACCAGAAGCAGCCGCCTCCCAGGGTGGCCGTCTCCAGGTGCCGGGTTCCCGGCCGGTGGTCTTCCCGAGCCCCGTCCTGGGGCGTTGTCGAGCCCGTCCTCCCGGCGGGATCGTGCCTTTCGTTCACCGGTATCCACCTCCAATCAAGGGCCCCAGTAGATTCAAACGCGTTCAGCGGCTTCAAGCGCCCCTAGCAGCTTCAAGGGGCACCGGGCAGCTGCAGAGGGCTCCGCCATGGTCGCCATCAACCTCGCGACCTATAGGGCGACCACCAGGCCGCCGTCGGCGCCAACCTGCTGGCCGGTGATGTAGCTGTTGCGCGGTGAGAGGAGAAAGGCCACCACCTCGGCGATTTCTTCCGGCCGGGCCAGGCGCCGGAGCGGAATGCGAGCGGCGGCCTCGGCGGCCACCTGGTCCGGCGTGATGCCCTGGCGGGCGGCGTGGGCCGCGTTCCATTCCCGCAGGCTTTCGGTCAAGGTGTAGCCCGGGGCCACCATGTTGATCAGGATGCCGGACGGTGCCAGCTCAAGGGCGGCGGTCTTCAGGGCGTTGACCAGGCAGGCCCGCAGGGCGTTGGACAGGCTGCTGCCGGGCCCGGGCTGCTTGACGGTGAAGGAGGTGATGGCCACCACCCGGCCTCCGCCGCTGCGCTCGAAGAGGGGCACCACGCGGCGCAAAAGGCGCAGGGGCCCCTGAACCAGTAGCCGGAAAGCCCCGTCCCAGTCGTCATCGGTCAGCTGCACAAAGGGCCGCACGGCCGGGCCTGGCGTGTTGAGAAGGAGAGCATCCAGCCGCCCCAGCTCGCCGGCCGCCGCCGCCAGGCGTTCGGCCGTCTCCGGCAGGGCAAGGTCGCCGGTTACGGGCAGGACCGTGGCCCCCTCCGCCTGCAAGCGCTGGGCCGCGGGCTCGGGCCGCCGGCTGGAGAGGATGAGGATGTACCCTTCCCCGGCCAGGCGCCGGGCCACCGCAAACCCCATGCCCGATGAGGCGCCGGTCAGAAGCGCAACGGGCCGTCCGGGGGCGGCGGACATACCGGGTCCCCGGGGTGTGGGCTGGGGCGAAACGTCAACTGCCATGGGATCGTTCCCTCCCGCTCGCCTTTGGGTCCTATTCTCCCATGAAGCCGCGAACAGAGGGTCCTGCCTGACACCCTCTCTGGCAAGCTTCATGCGAGAGTTCCTGCGTCGGCT
The DNA here is from genome assembly GCF_003403315.2 of Thermaerobacter sp. PB12/4term. Lineage (NCBI taxonomy): Bacteria > Bacillati > Bacillota > Clostridia > Eubacteriales > Clostridiales Family XVII. Incertae Sedis > Thermaerobacter > Thermaerobacter sp. PB12/4term. Next base: position 2,222,226 of record NZ_CP048407.1, on the reverse strand, counting down.
GGAGGAGACGGCTCGCTACGCGTGGGACGAACCGGCCTGGCTATTCCGGACCGTTGGCAAGCCGCCGCCCGTCCGGGCGGGGGCTTCTTGTAGCCGCGGGTGGGGGTAGATGCATGCCCCGCCGGAGGACTCAGGCGGCGGGTGGGGAATCCACCCGGGAGGCAGTAGACGCCCAGGGCGATTAGGCCAGTCTGTCCAGGGAGGACCTCCTATGTCCACGCAACGGTATTCGGTGACTCCCCACCCCATCGAAACGCTTCTGGCCTGGGTCAAGTCGGGAGAAATCGCTATTCCCGAGATCCAGCGGCCCTTTGTCTGGAATGCGACCAAGGTCCGCGACTTTCTGGATTCTCTCTACAGGGGCTATCCCGTGGGCTACCTCATCGCCTGGCGAAATCCCAGCGTCCGGTTAAAGGACGGCACCCTCTCGGCGGGGAAGCGGATCCTGATTGACGGCCAGCAGCGGGTGACGGCACTCCGCGCCGCCCTTCTGGGTGAGGAGGTACTGGACGAGAACTATGCGCGGAAACGGATCCAAATCGCCTTCAACCCCAAGGAAGAGCGATTCGAGGTCCGAAATTCCGCCATTACCAGAGACCCCGCCTGGATCGACGACATCAGTCGCCTCTTTGCGCCGGATGCCTATCTGGGAGACTTCGTTGACGACTATGTGGTCAAGAATCCGGATATTGATCGCAAGCAGATAGGCCGGATCCTGGAACGGTTCAAAAAGATCGTTAACAACCACATCGGCCTCATTGAGCTGGCGGAGGAACTGGACATTGAGACCGTGACCGAGATCTTCATCCGTGTCAACTCGGCCGGCGTCGAACTATCTCAGGCTGACTTCGCGATGTCCAAAATTGCTGTGAACGAAACCTACGGCGGACACCTTCTGCGGAAGGCCATCGACTACTTTTGCCACCTGGCTCGGGATCCTGAGTTTTACGTTCAAATTGAAAAAAATGACGTTGAGTTCACTCGAACGGAATTTTGGCCCAAAATGAGGTGGCTCAAGGATTTCAATGATGACCTCTATGACCCGGATTACACGGATATGCTGCGGGTCGCATTCACATCCCAATTTGGACGGGGAAGGTTGCAGGACCTGGTCGCGCTCCTGTCGGGGCGGAACTTCGAGACTCGACAATATGAGGAAGCCATTGTCGAAAATTCGTTTGCTAGGCTCAAAGATGGTATTCACGCTTTTATCAACGAGACCCACTTTAAGCGATTCATGATGATCCTCCGCTCGGCGGGCTTTATTACAAGTAGATTGATTACCAGCCATAACGCAGTGAACTTTGCATACATCCTATATCTACGCGGCCGATCAGAAGGGATGGCTGCGGATGAACTGGAGCGCATTGTCCGCCGATGGTATGCCATGTCTATCCTGACGGGCCGGTATACAACCCACCCGGAAACGGTCTTTGACCTCGATATTCGGCAGATAGAGAGTCACGGCATCGCCCGTTACACGGAAGCTGTCCTAACCAGTGAGCTTTCTGATAGTTTCTGGACCAATCTTCTCCCGCAACTGATGGAAACGTCTTCAGTCCAAAGCCCGTATTTTGTTGCCTTTAAAGCAGCCCAGGTGTCTCTTGGCGACAGGGGATTCCTCTCAACCAACATTACGGTTCGGGATCTTCTCCTCAATCAGGGCGACCACCATCATGTCTTCCCAAGGAAGTACCTTCAGCAGCTTGGTCTGAGCCGTGGTCGCTACAACCAGATTGCTAACTTTGTGGTCACCCAAAGTGAGATCAACATCGCCATTGGCGACACCCCACCCCATGTCTACTTCAAGGATCAGGTTAACGGTGGTCCCAAGAAGTATGGAGGTATTACGGACCCGCAGGTCTTGAAGAAGAACCTGGAGGAAAACTGCATTCCGCTGTCCGTGCTGGAAGGCAACGTACCGGATTATGATTCCTTCCTGGCCGAGCGGCGGCGCCTCATGGCCCTTCGGATCAAGCGGTGGTATGAGCAACTGTAGGGTCGCGAGGACGGGGGTGCCGTCAACGGACAGGCTAATGCGTCGCATCGGATGCCAGCCATGAGCCTTGCCGCGAGTGCAGTGGGCCAGTTGCTGGGGGATGCGCAGCGGGGAGGAGGGGTTGCAATGAGCGAGCGCTTGCGGGATGTGGTGGCAAGCTACTACCAGCGGGTTGACGCCGGTGATCTTGAGGGCTTGCTGGCGCTGTTCCACCCGGAGGTCCGCTACGAGCGGGGCGGGCGGGACCCCATTGAGGGGATTGACGCCCTGCGCCGGTTCTACGAGGGGGAGCGGGTCATTCAGGAAGGCCGGCACCAGCTGGATGCCATCCTGGTTGAGGGCGAGCAGGTGGCGGTCCGGGGCGTGTTCCGGGGTGTCCTGAAGACGGGGGAAGCGGTGACCGTACGGTTTGCCGACTTTCATCATTTTCGCGACGGCTTGATCTGGCGCCGTTACAGCTACTTCATGGACCGCTTCGTGTAGGACCGTGCGGCGGGCGATGGCACCGCGGTGAGCGCACTACGGTCCTGGCACTGCCATGGCCCCTGCTGCGGCGCCGCCTCGTACGCACTTGAACCGTTCGTTCCTCGATCGTTGGCATGCCGATCGTTGGCATGCCCGTCGTCGGCAGCGCAGGTTTCGCGTCGAACCCCATGCACGAGACACCGAACCGCCGGCACGGGCAGGAGGGCAGACCGTGGACAGCCACCTCCTCAGACGGCAATTAAGGAGGCGGGTCAGTGAGGGACTCGGCGGACTCGAATCCGAAGCCGTCCCCGGCGGCAGACTTCATCCCCCGGGGTGAACCCTTCTGGATCAAGATGGTCGAGGCCATACGTTTGATTTCCCGGCCGGAGCGGGAGGCAGCCCTTCGCCGGGCCGGGCTCAACCTGTTCGGGAGATGTTCGCCCTGGGCGACGGAATGTTGATGAGCGCCAAGAAGGACGGGCTCGTCAACATTGGCGGGCTGCCTTCAAGGACGAGGATCTGTACCGCCGGGCGGCGGCGCGCCTGGTGCCCTACGAGGGCTTTCTCACCTATGGCGGCATGGCGGGGCGTGACATGGAGGCCCTGGCCGTGGGGCTGTGGGAGGCGCTGGACCCGGCCTACCTGGCGTACCGGGTGGGCCGGGTGGGCCAGGTGGAGTACCTGGGGCGGCTGCTGCGGGAGGCCGGGGTTCCGGTGCAGTGGCCCACCGGCGGCCATGCGGTGTTCGTCGACGCCCGGCAGTTCCTCCCCCACATCCCGCCGGAGCGGTTCCCCGGCCACGCCCTGGCGCTGGAAGCCTACCTGGAGGGTGGAGTGCGGGGTGTGGAGGTGGGCTCGCTGATGATGGGCCGGGACCCGGCGACGGGCCAGCAGCTCCCGTCCCCCTTCGAGTTCTACCGGCTGGCCGCACCTCGCCGGGTCTACACCCACCGCCACCTGGAGGATGTGGCGGAGGTGGTGGCGCGGGTCTTCCGGCGGCGGGAGCAGGTGCGCGGCGTGCGGTTCGTGGACGAACCGTCCGCACTGCGCCATTTTACCGCCCGGTTTGACTGGAGCGAGGCGGGATGAGCCCGGCCGCGGTGCGCAGGGCGGCGTGACGGCCGGCCTGCAGGCAGGAATGCCGCGAATTCGAGCCGAATCGCAATGGCATTCGCGCTGTGGGATGCCGGTGGGCTCATCTTCCTTCCCAGCTGGGGGTGGGACGATTGCAGCGAATCGGTGAGGCGCTCAGCCGGTTCACCCGCCGCTACCTTCCGGACTCCTTCATCTTTGCCATCCTGCTGACGCTGGTGGTCTACGTGATGGGCCTGGTCTTCACCGACCACGGCCCCTACCAGCTGGTGCTGGACTGGTACGGCGGCTTCTGGAACCTGCTGGCCTTCGGCATGCAGATGACGCTCATCCTGGTCACCGGGTACGCCCTGGCGAACACGCCAAGCGTGCGCAGGGGCCTGCAGCGCCTGGCGGACTGGCCCCGGTCGGCCGGCCAGGCGGTGGCCCTGGTGGCCTTCATGACCGGCCTGCTGGGTCTGATCAATTACGGGCTCAGCCTGGTGGCCGGGGCCTTGCTGGCCATCGAGGTGGGGCGGTCCTGCTCGCGGCGGGGGATCAAGGTGCACTTCCCCTTGCTGGTGGCGGCAGGGTACATCGGCCTGATGATCTGGCACGGCGGCCTGTCCGGCTCGGCCCCGCTGACGGTGAACACGCCGGGCCACTTCCTGGAGAAGCAGATGGGGCTCCTTCCGTTGACGGAGACCCTGTTCCGGCCCTTCAACGTCGTCGTGGCGCTGGTGCTGCTCTTCCTCTCGCCGTGGATCATGGCCCGCATGCACCCTGCGGGTGGCGAAGTGGTGGAGATCCCGGCAGCGCTGGCCGGTGCGTCCGGGGAGGGGACCGCTGCGACGGCCGAGCCGCCCCTGGCGCCCGGCGCGGGAGGCCCGGGCGTGGAGATCACCCCGGCGGAGCGCCTCGAGCGCAGCCGCATCCTGACGGGGCTCATCGTCCTGGCGGGCGTGGTCTACATCACCAGTGCCTTCGTCCAGAAGGGGATTGCGGCCCTGGACATCAACATGGTGGTCTTCATTTTCCTGATCCTGGGCATGCTGCTGCACGGAACCCCCATCCGCTACGCCCAGGCCATCGCCGACGGGGTGCGGTCGGCCAGCGGGGTCATCCTGCAGTTCCCCTTCTACGCGGGCATCATGGGCATCATGACGGGGTCGGGACTGGTGGCCATCATCGCCAACTGGTTCGTGGCCATCTCGACGCCTGTCACCTTCCCCTTCTGGACTTTCGTCAGCGCGTGCCTGGTCAACCTGGCGGTGCCGTCGGGCGGGGGGCAGTGGGCGGTGCAGGGGCCCATCGTGATCCAGGCCGCCCAAGCACTCCACCTGGACCTGGGCAAGGCGGTCATGGCGGTGGCCTTCGGAGACGAGCTGACCAACATGATCCAGCCCTTCTGGGCGCTGCCGCTGCTCGGCATGACCGGGCTGCGGGCCGGCCAGATCCTGGGCTACACCGCGGTGGTCATGATGGTGGCCTTCGCCGTCATGGCCCTGGGGCTGGTCTTCCTGCCCTGACGGTCTGCCCTCGCCCCACCTGCGCGGCGTGGGGCTAGGACCTTCGGGCCCGCCCTTACTTGCGCACAGACCGTGAGTACCCCACCAGGGCATCCCAAGCGCGACGCCCCCGGTCGCCCGGCCCTCGGGCCGCGGACGGCCGGGGGCGTCTTGCCGGGATCCTTCATCCGTTCCTCGCCGGATGCTCCTGCTGGATCACCAGCACGGGCAGGCGGGTGTGGCGCAGGACGTACTCGCTGACGCTGCCCAGCAGGACCTCCTGCAGCCGTCCCAGGCCTCGCCGGCCCACGACGATGAGCTGGTAGTTGCCGGCCCGCGCATAACGGCAGATCTCCTCGCCAGCGGCGCCCGTGGCCACGTCGACCTCGGCCTGGAAGCCGGCGGAGGCCAGTTCGTCCCGGGCCGGTGCCAGATCCCGCCGGGCGTTGGCCTCCCCAAGGACCAGGACGTCGTCACCGGCCGTCAGGGGCGGCACCAGCGGGCTGGACAACGCGGGTGGAACCGGCGGCGGCAGGACCTGCAGGATGGTAGCCGTGGCGCCCCCGCCCTGGGGGAACAGCTCCCGGACGGCCCGGCTGAGGCGGAGGGCGTCGGCAGGACCGTCGGCTGCAATCAGGATCCGCTGAATCATTGCACCCACCTCCTTCTTGCAACTTCATCGTCAACAAGCCACCTGAGTTCCTGCTGAGTGCCCCGTGACGGAAACCTGAGGGAAGGGCCGGAGCGGCGCGGCCCTGGGGCGGCATAGGTGCCGGTTCTGGCGGTGACCTTATCCAGGTGAGAAGGGCGGGAGGAGGTGGGCGCGTGAGCCGCAGAGTGCGGTGGGTGGGGCGAGGGCTGGGGGGCGGTGCCCGGCCCGCGGGGGGGCAAACACGGGCCGGCGTGCAGCCGCCGGCCGGGGCGCCCGCCCGGCAGCCCGTCCACCCTGAGGCCGGGCTTGAAGGCGCCGCCGGGCGGCTGGATCGCCTCCACGCCCGGCTGCCGGCCTGGTCGACCACGCCTCTGGGGGGCCGGCCGCCCCTGGCGGAAACCCCCGCCACCCGGTTGCGCGAGCACCTGGAAGACTTCCTGGGCCGGATGGACCGCTGGGTCGCCGATCTGGCGCTGGAAGAACCTGTGCCGGCGGAGGTACGGTCCCTGGAGTCGCTGGTGCGGGATGCCCTGGGCCACGCCGCCGACCTGGTGGCCGTACCCCTCCGGCGCCCGGGGGGCGCGGAGCTGCTGGTCATGTACGTGGACGGCCTGGTGGGGGACACCCTCCTCAACCAGTTCATCCTCCGGCCGCTGCTGGAACGCCTGCCGGCCACCGCGCCCCAGGTGGCCCGGTGGCTGGACCGCGGCCTGTTGCCCGGCGGCCGGGTTCGTCCCGTGACCCGCCTGGCGCAGGCGGTCGACGGGCTTCTGGAAGGGTGTGCCCTGATTGCCGTCGACGCTGCGGGTGGACCCCCAGCCGTTGCGGATTCCGGGGGCGCACCAGCGGCCGGTGCCGCGGGACAGGGGGCGTTCCGCGCGGGCCGCGGGGCCACCCCGGACGGACAGCGGGCAGGCGGGGCGGGCACCGCGTGGCTCGTGGACGTCCGGGAGTTCGAGCACCGCGGTGTGGACGACCCGGCCACGGAAGGGACCATCGGCGGCCCGCGGGAGTCCTTTGTCGAGGTCCTGCGGGTGAACACCGCGGCCCTGCGCCGGCGGCTGCGCACACCCTACCTGCGCATCGAAGAGCTGGAGACGGGCCGCCTGAGCCGCACCCGGGCGGCCGTGGTCTACGTGGCGGGGCGGGCCGATCCCGGCACCGTGGCTCAGGTGCGGCGGCGCCTGGAGGCGGCGCCCTGGGACATGCTGTTCTCGGAAGAACAGGTCGAGGCGCTGCTGCAGGACCGCCCCCTCTCCCTCTTCCCCCAGGCGCGGTTGACGGAGCGGCCCGACGTGGTGGCGGCGGGGCTGATGGAGGGGCGGGTCGCGGTCCTGCTGGACGGCACACCCTTCGCCGTGGTGGTGCCCCTGCAGTTCTGGGACCTGCTCCAGTCGCCCGACGACTACTACCTGCGCTGGCCTTTCGCCGGCATCCTGCGCATGGTCCGGTTCTTCGCCGTCCTGCTGATGACCGTGGGGCTCCCGCTCTACGTGGCCGTGACGACCTACAACCAGGAGCTGATCCCCCGGGAGTTCCTCTTTTCCCTGGCGGCGTCCCGCGAAGCCCTGCCCTTACCCACGGCCCTGGAGGCCGCCGGGCTGAGCTTCGTCTTTGACATCCTGCGCGAGGCGACGACCCGTCTCCCCCGCCAGGTCGGCGGAGCCCTGACCATCGTCGGCGGCCTGGTCATCGGGGATACGGCGGTGCGGGCGGGCATCGTCACCGCTCCGACCCTGATCCTCATCGGGGTCAGCGCCATGGCCGCCTTCGCCCTGCCCACCTTCGGCGCGGCTATTCCCTTCCGCGTTCTGCACTACGTGTTCCTGGGGGTGGCGACCGTGCTGGGCATGTACGGGCTGGTCACGGCCTTCCTCATCGTGCTGGCCCATATGGTGTCCCTGCGTTCAGTGGGAGTGCCCTACCTCACGCCATACGCTCCGTATCGTCCCCAGGGCTGGGAGGATGCCCTGGTCCGCGCTCCCTGGGCGATGATGCGGGGCAAGCCGCCCCTGATCGGGCGCGAGGGCACGGGCGCCGGCGCAGGTCAGTGAGGAGGCGGGGGCGAGGCTTGGACGGCGCGCAAAGGGATGCAGGAGCCCGCGGCAGGCGGCGGGGAGGAACAGGCCGGGCACGGCGCAAGGAATGGCCAGGTTTCGCCGGGCCAGGGGAACGGGGTGCCCATGTAGAGGGGCGGGGACGGCCAGACCGTGCCCGGCCGTGGGCACCAGGGAGCCGTGCGGAGCCACAGGGAAGGCAAGGCCAGGACGGGCCTCGGGCAGGTGCAGGGTATGCGGGGCGGCGGGGAGGAACCGGCCGTGCCGCGCCGTGACCAGGTTGATCCCGCCTCCATCGCGGTCCTGCTGATCGTGGTGGTGCTGGCCACCCTGGTCTTCTTCCTGCCGCGGTCGCTGGCGGCCGTCGCCGGCCGCGACGCCTGGCTCGCCGTGCTGGCCAGCACCCCCGTGGTGGCCCTGGTGGTCGGGGCGTGGTACGCCTTCTACTTCCGCCCGGGGCTTACGCCCCTTGACCGCCTGCGGTTTCACCCGCTCATGCGGTGGCTGGTCCTCCCTGTGCTGGTGGCGTATGCGACCTACCATGCCGGCGGCATTCTGGGCGAAACGGTGCTGCTCACGGTGGTGGTCTTCCCGGAGACGCCGGTGTGGGCTTTTCATGCCACCATGGCCCTGACCACGTGGGTCCTGGTGGCGTACGGGCGAGAAACCCTGGCCCGGCTGGGGCTGCTGGTTCTGCCGGTGATGGTGCTGGCCCTGGCGACGAACCTGCTCATTCTCCTTCCGGGCAATGCGGAGTGGGCCCAGCTCTTGCCGCTGCTGGAAGGGGGAGCGCGCCCGTTGCTGGGAGGGTTGCCGGTGATGGTGGCGGCCACGGCCGAGACCCTGATCCTGACCTATTTTGCCGACGGGCTGTCCTCCCGCCATGGTGTTCTGCGGCCTCTGATGCTTGCCGCGGCGGGCATGGTGGTGCTGCTGGCCGGTGTGGCGCTGGCCGGCATCGTCGTGCTGGGGCCGGGGGAAACGGCCCGGGCGGTGGCCCCCACCTTCATTCTGGCTCGGCTGGCCCGGCCCGTGCCCGTGATGTCCCGTCCGGAGGTGTTCACGATTTCAGCATGGCTGCTGGGCATCGCCCTGAAGCTGGCCCTCTTCGTCTACGCGGCGGGGGTGACGGCACGAGCGGGCCTGGGGCTCACCGAGCGGTGGCAGGGACCGGTCCACGGGCTGATGACCCTGGCAGCGGTCGCCGTGGCGGCCATCCTCTTTCCCGACAGCGAGCGCTGGGACTGGCAATTTACCCGGGTCTGGCCCCTGGTGGGGATGGCCGGGCTGGTGGCGGGGCTGGTGGCCGGCCTGCTGCCCGCCCGGGCGGGACGGGCGGCGGGAAGGGCGGAGGAACGATCCCTGGGACAGGCACCGGAGGGTATGCCCGCCGGGCGGCACCGTCCGGGTTCCGGCCCGGCACCCCAGGGCGACGAGGCTCCCGAAGCCGGACGCGCCGCCGCCGCCGGCAGGGAGCCTGCCGGGGGGCGGATGCCGTGATGATGAGCCGCGGGGGCCGCTGGCGGGCCGGGTTCGTCCTGATTCTGAGTGCCCTGACGCTGGGTGGATGCTGGGGCTACAACGAGGTCAACGACCTGGCCTTCATTACGGTGGCCGCCCTGGACCGGAACCCTGCAGGACGCTACCTCTGGACGGTGGCGATCCCCGTGCCCGAGCTGGTCCTGCCGGCGTCGGTGGGAGGGGGCGGCGCAGGAGGGCCGGGCATGAGTCGCAACACGCTGTTCCGGTCGGCGCCCGGCCAGACCCCGCGCATGGCCGCCGAGTCCCTGGACCGCAGCGTGCCGCGGGAGGTCCGCTGGTCCTTTACCGACCACATCCTCATCGGGGAGCCGGCCGCCCGGTCGGGCCTACGGCCCCTGCTGGAGATGATCTCCCGCAGTTACCGGGTGGAGCGCAAGGCGTCCCTTTACGTGGTGCGGGGCGAGGCGGGCAGCTTGCTGGAGTTGTTGCAACCCGCCCTGGATCGCTCCCTGGCCCGTTCCTTCGATGCCCTGGGCCGGAAGAACAGGCCAGGAACCATCCGGGTGGTGGACGGCAACACCGTGCTGCGCTGGCTTGATACGCCGGGCATCGACCCCTTCCTGCCGGTGGTGGCCACCGGCCGCACCCGGGATACCATCAACCCGGTGCCGGCGGGCCTGGCCCTGTTCGCCCGGGACCGGCTGGTGGGCTTTCTCCCCCCGCCCCTCGACGAGGGGCTGCTCATGGCCCGGGGTGAGGCCCACCCCTTTACCCTGGCCGTTCCCTGTCCTGAGGCCGCCGGTGAGGGTGGGGGTTCTCAAGGAACGGCCGGCCCGGAGACGAGCGGTCAGGCAACGGATGGTCAAGGCAGTGCCAGCGGTAGCGCGGGCGGCGAGACGCAGGGCGGCGCGGGCGGGGAAGCGCAGGATGTGCCGGTGCAGCCGGTGGTGTCCTTGCGGATCGACCGCAATGAAGCCCGCATCCAGGTGGTGGAAACAGGCCCGCCGCCCCGGGTGGCCGTCGAGGTCAAGCTGGAGGGAACCCTGCTGGAGTGGCAATGCCCCGGCGGCCGCGTCGACCGGACCCGGGCCATGGCGGTTCGGCGGGCGGTGGCCCGGCAGGCGCAACGGCAGATTCGGGCGGCCCTGGAGCAGGCCGCCGCCCTGGGCGCCGATCCCGCCGGCTTTGGGACGGCCCTGTACCGGCAGGATCCCGCAGCGTGGCGCGCCCTGCAGGCCGGGTGGCGCCGCGAGCTGCGCCAGTTGAGGCCCGCCGTGCGGGTGAAGTTCCACCTGCGGAGTTACGACCTCACGGTGTCGGCACCCTGACGGCCCACGGGGCAGCGCGAAAGCACAAGATGCCCCCGGCGCAGGGAGGAAGGCCTGTGGCGCGAATACCCGAGAATACAATGCCCAGGGGAATGAACGGGGCGCGGCAAGGCCGCGCGGGGGGAGGAGAGGCACCATGGCCGTGAAAAATCCGGCCGGCTTTTGGAAACGGTTTGCCGCCAGCCTGCTGGACGGGGTCGTGGTCGGCGGACCCATCACCTTCCTGGGTTATCTGGTCACCGACACCGCGGATGCCAACTGGTTCACGTCGCTGGCCAACGTCCTCTACGCGCTGGTGGTTCCGGTGGTCTGGCACGGGTACACGGTCGGCAAGCGCATCGTGGGAATACGAATCGTACGGCTCAACGGTGCCCCTGTGGGCATCGGCACCATGTTCCTGCGCTCGGTGGTGGGAGGGCTTGTGTACTTCGTCACCCTGGGGGCCGGCCTGATCGTCAGCGCAATCCTGGTGGCGGCCCGGGAAGACAAGCGCTCCCTGCACGATCTCATCGCCGGTACCTATGTGACGACGGATCCGCCCGCTGTCCAGGCCGCCGGGCCCGTGGGGATTTCCTCGTAAGGCCGTTCTTCTGCCCAATTTCCTATTCCTTGCTGCCCTTTTTCCGGGCTGCCGCCACCAGCGCCTGGAACAGCCGCTGTTGCACGGGGTTGTCCTCGATGCCGTCCTCGGGATGCCACTGGACGCCGATGGCCAGGGGGTGGGCGGGATCTTCCCACTCCACGGCTTCGACCACGCCGTCGTCCGCGGTGGCTACCACGCGCAGGCCGGGGGCGGGGCGGTTCGCCGCCTGGTGATGCCGGGACCGGACCTCAACGACCTCCTTCTCCAGGATCTGGTGGAGGCGGGAACCGGCCACCACCCGGACCGGATGCAGCGCCCGTGGTCCGGCCGGGTTGGCGGGGGAGTGCGGAACGGTCTCCCCATAGCACTCGGGGATGTGCTGAATCAGGTCCCCGCCCAGGGCGACGTTCATCACCTGGGCGCCGCGGCAGATGCCCAGCAGGGGTACGCGGCGCTGGATGGCCAGCTGCACGAGGGCCAGTTCGAAAGCGTCCCGGGCCGGGGCCACGGGCTGGGTTTCCCGGTGGAGGTCCGCACCGTAGTAGGCCGGGTCGACATCGCCACCGCCCACCAGAATGATGCCGTCCACCCCGTTGAGGACCTCCTCGGGTGGGGGCGCGGTGGGATCAAGGGCATCCAGCACCACCGGTTCGCCGCCCGCCAGGGCGACGGCCGTCAGGTAAGCCCTCGGGACGGACGGGCGGCCCAGGGCGTCCGAACCGGACGAGGTCAGGCCGATGCGGGGACGGGCCACGGCAATCCCTCCGCAGGCGCAAGGATCTGGCTGATGTCCTGTTCGCAGGAGGTGGGCCGGTTCCTCCCGCAGATCTTGCGGGGACTGAACGTTTCCGGAAGCAAGAACCGGTACCCGGCAGGTCGAATAGCCGGGGCAGCGGGATCAGCCGGGCGCCGTTCCGGGCCGGCTCGGGGGGACCGGGCTACCGGGGGTCCCGCAAGCCGCCACGGCGCCAGCGGCGCCGCCGGTCCCGGGGGATGCCGGCGGGGTGATGCTGCGGGAGGGAAGCCTCATGCGGGAAGGCAAGACCGGTGATGACGGGCCGGCCGTGGAGCCGGCCGGGGTGCCGGCCGCGGGGCCGGCCCTGGTCAGGGCACAGGCGGGCCGGCGTTGCCGGCGGCCGGCAAGGGTGCTTGTCCTGGTTGCCCTCGTGGTCGCGGTGGCAGCGGGGAGCGCGGGCACCGGGGGCGAGGCCAGGGGCGTCCTAGCCTCCGGAAGGGCGGAGGCCGCATCGGGGCAGCCATCCACCCCCTCTGGGGGGCCCGAGGTGTACGTCGAAGGGGGCGACGACTTCTTCCGCGACGCCGTGGTCCGCGTGGTTCCCGGCACCACGGTGGTCTGGAAGATGACCGGGCGCAACCCCCACACGGTCACCGCCGACGACGGCTCCTGGGACTCGGGGCACCTCATGCCCGGCGATGTGTACCGCGTCCGGTTTGACCGGCCCGGCCGGTACGATTACTACTGCGTCTACCACGGGGCCCCCGGCGGCATCGGGATGGCGGGCGCCGTCATCGTGGAAGAACCCGGCACCAGGGGTGGGGCGGCGCCCGGCACGCCGGGCGGCGGGGCGAGCGGAGCTCCAGGATCGACGGGAGGCCAGGGCTCGGGCGAAGAACCCCTGCCCCCGGCGCCGCCGCCGCGACCGGTGGGACCCTACCACACCCTGCGGGTGCCGGAGGATTACCCGACCATCCAGGCGGCCGTTGACGCCGCCGAACCCGGCGATCTGATCCTGGTGGGGCCGGGCGTGTACCGGGAGGAGGTGGTGGTGACCAAGCCCCACCTGACCCTCCGCGGCCTGGACCGCAACCGGGTGATCATCGACGGGGAGTTCAAGCGGGCCAACGGGATCAAGGTCCTGGGCGCCGACGACGTGGTCGTCGAGAACATGACCGCCGCAACCACCTGCTCAACGGCTTCTACTGGACGGGCGTGCTCGGCTACCGCGGCTCGTACCTGACGGCTTACAACAACGGGGATTACGGCATCTACGCCTACGATTCGGTCTACGGCCAGTTCGACCACTCCTACGCCTCGGGCAGCCCCGACTCGGGCTTTTACATCGGCCAGTGCAAGCCGTGCCACGCCGTGATCACCCAGGTGGTGGCCGAGTACAACGCCCTCGGCTACTCGGGGACCAACACCGGCGGCAACCTGACCATCATGAACTCCGTCTGGCGGTACAACATGTCGGGCATCGTTCCCAACACCCTGGACTCGGAGAAGCTGGCCCCCCAGGACGGGACGCGGATCGTCAACAACCTGATCTACAGCAACCACAACCCGGCAGGCCGGCTCCTGGCCGCCGACCTGGCCGGGGCGGCCGGATACCTGGTGATGATGATCCTGCCCCCTGTGGCCGACCTGGCCCTGGTGGTCTGGACGGGCCGGGACACCGGGCGGCGCAGGTTGCGGCCCTGGGCCCGGGTCGCCTGGGTGGCGGCGGCCGTGGTGCTGCCCCTGGTGGGAGGGTTCGCCTACTGGGTGTCGGCGCGGTGGGGCCGCGGGCTGAGCCGGGCGGCGGGAGCGCGGTCGTGAGCACCCGGCAAGGACTGCGGGTCCTGGCCGGGGGCGCGACGGCCCGGGCCCGGGTACGGTAACGGGAAACGGGTACCTCGGCCCCCGCGGGGCAGGCCGGGCGGCGGGTCGCCCTAACCTGCCAGCTCCCGCCGCAGTGCCGCCTTGTTGATCTTCCCCGCGCTGGTCAGCGGCAGCTGCTCGGCGAAGACGAACCGGTCGGGGATCCAGAAGCGGGCGAGCCGGCCCTGTTCCACCGCCGCCGCCAGATGGCTCCGGAGCGCCGCTTCCAGGCAAGCCCGGGCGTCATCGCCGGAGAGCTCCCGGCGGGGCTGCACCACGGCCAGCGGCCGTTCGCCCCAGCGCTCGTCGGGCTGGGCGATGACGGCCACCACCGCCACGTCGGGATGCTCGGAGATCAGCGCCTCCAGCACGCCGGTGGCGATCCACTCCCCGCCGCTCTTGACGGCATCCTTCTTCCGGTCAACCACGTAGAGGGTGCCATCGGGGTTCATCACACCCAAGTCGCCGCTGCGGAACCAGCCGCCTTCATAGACCCCGCGGCTCCGCTCGGGGTCCTTGTAGTAGCCGTCGGGCAGCCAGGGAGAGCGCACCAGCACCTCGCCGATGCTCTTGCCGTCGGCGGACACGGGGTTGCCGTCCTCGTCCTCCAGCCGGATCTCGACCATGGCCAGCGGCAGCATGTTCGTCCGCAGCGCCTCCCAGGCCTCGGGCGTCCCCGGCGCGATGCCCCGGGGCACCACCGAGATGGTGGCCGCCAGTTGATCGGATCCGCCGTAGATCACGCTGTAGGCGATGCCCCGCTCCCGGGCCCGCCGGGCCAAGCCCGCGGGCACCGGGCTGCCGCCGGTGAGGATCTTGTATCCGCTGAGCTCGCGGACACCGGCCTGGTCCGCCGCCTCCAGCAGCATGTGGACCTGGGTCGGCACCATGTTGGACCAGGTGACCTGTTCGTCCAGGATCAAGCGCAGCTGTTCGGCGGGCGTGGCCTTGCCCGGCAGGACCAGCTTGGCGCCCAGGTAGGGGACGAACAGGGCGGTCCCCCAGCCGTGGATATGGAAGAAGGGGATGCACGGCATATACACGTCGCGGCTGCCAGCCGCCGCCCCGGTGGGATGGATGGCCAAGTGGGGCAAGATTCCCAGGGAGGCCAGGAGGATGTCCCGGTGCCGGTAGAGCATCCCCTTGGGCCGGCCCGTGGTGCCGGTGGTGTAGAAGATCGAATACGGGTCGGTCTCGCGCACCCGCGCCGCTTCATCCGGAACCTCCGGCCGGCCGCCCTGGACAAGCTCCTCATGGGTGGGCGTACCCTGCTCGGGCGAGGCGTCGCCCTCGGTCAGCCAAACCCAGTTCCGGAAAAGGGGCCGCGCCTCGGCCAGCGGCTCCCGGAACCCCTCCCAGACGAACATCCACTCCACGCCCGCGTGGCGGATGCCGTAGAGCAGGTCGTCGGGCGGCAGGCGGAAGTTCACCGTGTGCAACACGGCCCCCAGCATGGAGCTGGCGTAGTGCAGCTCCAGGTACCGGTGGCTGTTGACGTCCAGGACCCCCAGCACGGTGCCCCGACCCACACCCCGCTTCTTCAGGCTGTGGGCCAGCCGTAGCACCCGTTCGTAGAACTGCTCGTAGGTAAGCCGCCGCTCCCCGTAGACGATCTCGGCCTTCGGCCCGTTGTGCAGCGCGCTCTGCAACACCTCGTGGACGACCAGCTCGCGCACCAGACGCTCCCCCTCTCGGCGCGGTCGGTGATAACAGGTGACCGCCGGCGGACCGGCCGGCGCAAACCGCCCTCCTGCGCAAACCGCCCTCCTGGACATCTCGTCCTCGCGGGCCGCGGCTCATGCCAGCCCCCGGGACCCGGCCGTCACACCTGCCGACCACACCTCCGGCTTCTCCAGCGCCCAGGCCGGATACTCCTCACCCAGGAGGAACCGGCGCGCGTACAAGGAGGCGAGGTGGGCGTAACGCTCGCCCGCGGTCTCGGCCAGCCTGTACAGCAGGCCCACCTGGGCGGCGTCGGCCAGCCGGGCGGCGGCATCCTTGGCGTACCACTGGGCTTCCGCAGGACGGCTCGCCGCCAACTCGGCCAGCCGGGCCAGGGTCTCCTCCAGGACCTCCCGGGCGGCCCGGGCCTCGGGCGTGCCGGGTTCTTCCAACATGGGGATGAACTCGGCCAGGAACGCCTCGTGGGCCCGCTTCTTGTGCATGGCCTCCAGCAGGTCGAGGGCCTGGATGTTGCTCGGCCCCTCCCAGATGGGCGTGATCAGCGCCTCGCGGTGCCAGCGGGCCACGGCGTACTCCTCCAGGAACCCGAGCCCGCCGAAGAGCTCCATGGCCAGCCGCGTCACCTCGGCGGCGTGGTCGGCGGTGCGATTCTTGGCCAGGTGGGAGAGGAACCGGGCGTAGTGGTAGCGAGCCGTGTAAGGCGGCCGCTCGTCCCGGGCCTTCTCGAAGCGGTCGGCGGCGTGGAAGCCCAACATCAGGCCGCCGGCGATGCGCACGGCCATGTCGGTCAGGTCCCGGCGGATCAGCGGGTGATCGACGAGCTGGCGGCCGAAGGACCGGCGGCGCCGCACCCGCTCCAGCACCTCCAGGTGCGCCTTGCGGGCGATGCCCATGCCGGCGATGGCGTTGGCCAGCCGGGAGACCGTCAGCACCTCAAGGGTGTAGTAGATCCCCTGCTCCGCCTCGCCCACCAGGAAGGCCTCGCTGCCGCGGAAATCCACCTCGCCCGAGGGGACGGCCCGGGTGGCGCTCTTGTCCTTGAGCCGGCGGACGTGGAAGTTCAGCCGGCCGGCCCGGTTCATCCGAGGAACCAGGAACAGGGCCAGTCCCTTGGGCCCGGCGGGCGCGCCCTCCGGGCGGGCGGTGACGACGGCCACGTCGGTCAGGCCGGCGCCGCTGCAGAAGTACTTCTCGCCGTCGAGCCG
This sequence comes from Thermaerobacter sp. PB12/4term, assembly GCF_003403315.2. Lineage (NCBI taxonomy): Bacteria > Bacillati > Bacillota > Clostridia > Eubacteriales > Clostridiales Family XVII. Incertae Sedis > Thermaerobacter > Thermaerobacter sp. PB12/4term. The sequence goes on along the minus strand of NZ_CP048407.1, from coordinate 2,205,591 downwards.
CCAGGCGTCGCCATCGCGGGTGGCCTGGAGGGTGTTGGCGCCCAGGTTGCTGCCGCCCTGGACCTCGGTCATCCAGGTGGCGCCCCAGAACTCGCCGCGGAGGAGCTTGTCCTTCCACTCGCTGAACTCCGCTGCGTACTTGTGGATGATGTAGGCCGTCTGGTTGGTGATGGTCAGGATGCAGTAGATCCCGGGATCGGCGACCAAGTAGCCCAAGGCGTAGTGGTGGTGCCAGCTCCCGCCCTCATAGGGGGGACGGTTCATCGGGGCAAGTTCCCGGAGTAACGCCTCCTGGGCGGGTGAGAGGCGCACCCGGTCCACCCGGTGGCCGTCCAGGTCGTGCATGACCAGCACCGGCGGGGCGTCATGGTCCACGTGGTAGGCGACCTCGTAGACCTCCTTGCCCGCCAGGGCGCCGAAGCGGCGAAGCTCGTCCTCGTGGGCGGTGAAGCCCGGCCAGTAGTGCGCCAGCACGTGGCGCAGGTCCGGGTCGAGCTCCCAGTGGTTCTGCCCGTAGGCGTAGGACTGGTATCTCACGCTTCCTGCCCCCCTCGATCCGGCGGGGTGACCGGCCGGACCCCCGCACTTCGCCCCGAGTTCCCGGCGGAGCCGGTCGCCGCGCGGTCCGAAGCGCCTGCGGGCGACCTGGCAGGCGAACGGGCCAGCGCCTCGCCGTGCGCAGCCTCCCCGTCGTCCCTGCCGCCCGGCGCTCCGGCGGGCGGGCTTGCCTCACGGATGCGCTCGAGGAATGCCAGCAGTTGGGCCTCGCGGTCCGCCCTGGTCCATTCCGACAGTCCCAGTGCGGCGAACAGGTTGAAGGCGGCGCCCAGGCTCATCATCTGCCAGGCGATGATCCGGGACGGGACATCGCCGCGAATCTCGCCCTGCTGCTGTCCCCGCCGAGCGACGTCTTCCAGGTACCGGGCGTACTTGCGGTAACTCTCCGCCAAGAAGTGGCGGATTTCCGGGTCGTTGTCCTCGGAGACGGCCTTGAAGAAGACCTTCAGGTCCTCGCTGTTCCGGTCGACCAGATCCAGGTAGTCCTGCCCGATCCGCCGGAGGCAGGCCAGGCTCGACGGCTCGGACCGGCGGATGGCGTCCCAGCGCTGCAGGATCCTCCGGGTGACGTCATCAAGTACCGCCAGGAAGAGCTGCTTCTTCGACGGGTAATAGCGGTAGATCAGCGGCTCCGAGACGCCGGCCTCGGCCGCGATGGCCGACGTGGTGCTGGACCGGAAGTTGGACCGGGCGAACACGGCCTTGGCCGTGCGCAGGATCTGTTCGGACCGCTTGACCTTCGCTCGTCGCGGGCACATCGCGAGCCCACCTCCTCGCCTGGGACGCCCGGAGACCCGGGGTTGGCACGAACCATCGCCGGGTAACGGGATGTCGCGGTTAACGGGATACTGGTTGAGTGATTACTAACTTATCTACGCCGGATTTTGGTCCGCATCCTTCTCCAACACCGGGCCTACTGGCCGTGCCCACACCGGCCCGTCCCCATCCGGGCCGGCAGCGGTGAAACTTGGCGGGAGCTACCGGACCCGACATTGAAGGGACCCGTCGACCTTTGCGCGGTCACCGTCCGGTTGACCTTGGGCCTCGTCGCCGTGGTCGCGATGGTGGTGTCGTCGCTCCTTGGCTTGGTGCGGCGGCGGCCGGGATGACTTCTCGTCGCGGCCATTTGCGTGATGGGGCTGTACTGTGACCTGCTCGGCTTGTCGACGGTGGGGGCCGGGGTGCGATCCCCCGGCGCGAATCGCCGGGAGCACCGTTCGCCCGGCGTCCTGGGCGGATGCAATAAGCGCCCATGTTTTGAGGAACGGCGGCGATGCAGCGCGGCCGTCCGGATCTCGCCACGGCGGCGGTGGCGCCCGTCTTCCTGGCGGTGTTCGTCCTGCTCCTGATGTACGGGATGGCGGCCGCCTACTGAGCCTGCTGACACATGGAGGGGGTGAACGCGATGGATGGGGTGAAGACGGGGGTGAAGACGGTCGACCGGATCACGGCGGTGCCGGCGCTGCTCGTGGGGCTGGCCGGTTCCGCGGCGGTCCTCTATGGGGCCCTCTTCTGGCTCCCTTACCACCTGCAGGGGGGCCGGTTTCACAGCACCGGCATCATCTTGCTCGCGTCCATGCCGGCCCTGCTCTCACTGAGCTGGGCGCCGCTGGCCATACGGCGGCTCAACCCGCGTGCCCGTACCGCCAGGCTCCTGGGTTATGACCTGTCCCTGGCGGGAGGAACGGCAATCCTGGCGGTGCCCTTTTTGATGTCGCCCGTGCGGCTGGCCGTCCTGCTGCCTCTGGTGGCGTATCTGGTGCTGATCGCTGCGGACCTGGCCGGTTGCCTCGGCCGGCCCCAGGCTGAGGGGGGTTGATCCGGCGTGCTCGCCATCGACGGCGTCCTGACGGTGGCGGTGACCGGAGTGGCATACGTGTTGACGCCCCAGGTCCTGGGGCTGGTCATCGTGTTCGCCATGCTCCTGCTGGGCCAGACTGATTTCAGCGCCTGGCACAATGCCCCCTGGCCCCCCGCGGCGGTGTGGGCGAGCGGCCTGCTCATGGGCACGATCCCGTACGCGGTGGGCGGTCTTTTCGCCGGCTGGGTCAGCCGTCGCAGGCAGGCCGCATACCCGTGGTCCAAGGTGGCCGCCCTGGGCGTGGTGGCTGCTGCGATGGAGCGCATGGTGATCCTGGGCGGCGCCTATCTCACCTACCTGGCCCACCGGGACCTCTTCAACGGTCAGGATTGGCTCGGCCTCCTTCAAGCGGAGGCCTTGCCGTACTACACGCCGGCCTACATCGGGGCGGGTCTTGTCGTATCGCCGCTGGTCCTGCTGGCTGCGGCCAGGGCGGCTACGAGGCGCCCGCCGTGCCCATTGCCATGGATCCGGCGTCCGCCCGCGGCGACCGGGGAGTGAGGACTGAACACCCGAAACAGTGCAACCCGGGGCGCCCGCTGCCGGACCCGCGGACTTCTGCGCTCCTGCGCCCGATTGCTCCGGCCGGACCGCGGGATCACGGCAGCGCCGGCCGCCGGTCGAACCACGGCGCCGCCCGCTCCAGCTGCCCGGCCAGGCGGAAGAGCAGATCTTCCGCGCCGAAGGGGGCGACGAACTGGACCCCGATGGGCAGCCCCTCCGCCGTCCAGTGGAGGGGCACCGACATGGCGGGGACCCCGGCCAGGTTGGCCAGCTGGGTGAAGGGGGTGGCGGCCAGGTTCTCCAGGGCCACCGTCTCCAGGATCTGCGCCGCCCGGTAGATCCGCCCCGAGCCCAGGACGCCCAAGGCGTTCAGCACCCTCATCAGCCGCTCCTGGCCCGGCGAGGGCTTCAGTTCCCCGATGGCCACGGGCGGCCGCGCCACGGTGGGCGTCATGTACAGGTCCCAATCCTGGAAGAACCGGCCCAGCGCCCGGGCCGCCTGGTCCCAGCGGTCCAGGGCCTGGCTGAACTCGCCGGCGCTGACCGTTTCGCCCAGAAGGCCCAGCATCCGGGTGGCGGGCTCCAGCTGCTTGACCGCTTCCGGGCCGCGCAGCTCCTGCACCCGCCGGACCTCGGCCGCCACGGTGCCGCAGTACATGGTGAGGTAGCTGCGGGCCAGGGCCAGGCCGTCGATGGCCGGCCGGGCCTCCTCCACGCGGTGGCCCAGTTCTTCCAGGAGCCGCGCCGCCCGCTCCACCGCCCTGACGCACTCCGGGTCGACGGGCCGGCCGATGGGCGAGCGGGTGTCCATGGCGATGCGCAGCGGCTCGGGGTCCTGGCCGAGTTCGTCCAGATAGGAACGGCGGGGCGGGGCGATGACGTACGGAGCCCCGGGCTCCGGCGCGGCCAGGAGGTCTAAGATGGCGGCGCTGTCCCGCACCGAGCGGGTGAGGACCCCGTAGACCGCGGCGCCGTGCCACATCTGCCCGAAATCCGGCCCGGTGGGCGTGCGGCCGCGGCTGGCCTTGAGGCCGAACAGGCCGCAGTGGGAGGCCGGGATGCGCAGCGAGCCGCCCCCGTCGCCGCCCGAGGCCAGGGGCACCATGCCGGCTGCCACCGCCGCCGCGGAGCCGCCGCTGGAGCCGCCCGGCGTGCGGGAGGGGTCCCAGGGGTTGCGGCAGGGGCCGTAGAGCTCGGGCTCGGTGAAGGCCACCAGGCCCAGCTCCGGCGTGTTGGTCTTCCCCAGGATGACGAGCCCGGCCGCCTTGTAGCGCCGCACCGTCTCGGCGTCGTGATCCGGGACGAACCCGGCATACGCCCTGGAGCCGTGGGTCAGGGGCACCCCGGCCAGGGCCTCGCCCAGGTCCTTGACCAGGAAGGGGACGCCGGCGAAGGGCCCTCCCGCGGCGTGATCTCCGGTGCGGCCCGGGGTGGTCGACGAGCCGCCGGCCGCGCCAGGGGGCGCAGAACCGTAGGCGCTGCCGGTCTCGACGCCGGCCGCGGCCCCGACAGCGTCCGTGGCCCCGCCCCCGGCGGCGTCCAGCCGCGCGTCGATGGCCTGGGCGCGCTCGAGTGCCTGCTCGAAGAGGGGCACCACCACCGCGTTCAGCCGGGGATTGACCGCTTCGATGCGCCGGACGGCCGCCTCGACCACCTCGACCGCCTTGACCTGCCGCGAGCGGATGAGTGCGGCGAGGCCGAGACCGTCGTACCGGTCGTATTCCTTGAAACCCACGGCTCGGGTCCCCCGTTCTCCTGCGCGGACTGTGCTGGCGACAGCAGAACCTGCCGCCCCGTCGCCGGCCACGTTCGCCATATACGTTCCCTGGCAGTGGATTCCTGCCCGCGCGGTCCGGGGCCGGGTCCCCGGCCTCAAGGGGCGCCCATCGTCAAGCCGGTGCGGCGCAGGTGGACGTCTACCTGGACCCCGACGCGCAGGCTCGCGAGCCGCCTGCGCCACTGCGGGGAGACGCCCCTCCACGCGGCCGGATCGCGGCGATGCAACTCCAGGCCGAACCCCACGGGGTCGATCCCCTCCCGGCGGGCCAGCTGCAGCAGCGCCGCCACGTCGCGGCCCACGGCGCGTGCCGCCGCGGCCTGGGCCCGCGGCAGCGCGGACGTCGTCAGGGGCTCCGGACACTGCCACTCTTCGACGTCCGCCTCGATCCGCACCCGCACGGAGGCCGCCGGCCCGGCGGGCGTCCAGCGGACACTCCGCCGGTTGCTGCTGCGCACGGCGGTGACCCCGAACCCGCGATCCGGCGGATCGCCGGGGCAGGGCCACACCAGCCGGTCCACCTCTTGCTGGCCGGTCAGCCAGTAGAGGCCCCGGGTGGCCGGTTCGTCCGCCAGGGCGACCATGCGCAGGCCGCGGAACAGGGCCACGCGCCGCACCATAGGTTCGGACGGCGTCGACGCGGCGAGATCTACCACCGGCACCGCCGGATCCTCACCCCCGTGGCCCACGGTGCGCAGGAAGGCGTTCAGATCGATGGGCGGGCCCAGACGGGCGGAGGGACGAAGCATCATCCGCTGGAAGGCGACGAAGCGCGGGGCGCCGAAGGCGGGCTGGAGGCGTTGGAGGAACCGGCCGGCGGGGCCGTCGGTGACGAACAGGAAGGCGTTGCGCCGGAAGGTGTACCGCCGGGACAGGGTGTCAAGGACGGGCTCAAGCCCCGATCGCGCCAGGTCCCGCCCCACCAGCACCACGTTGACGTGGCTCCACAGGATCTCCCGTCCTGCGAGCAGCTCCAGCTGGCGCTGCGCATCGAGGAGCGACCGGCCTTCGGCCTGGAGCAGCCGGTGGGCGATGCTGCCCGGTTGTTCCCTGGGGCCGGTGGTGGGGGCGCCGACGATCTCCACGGTGAGCAGCAGGCGGTCGCCGCGGGCTCGGTCGATGCCCAGCACCGTCACCACGGCGGCCTGCTCGGGCTCGATGCGGCCGTAGCAGCCGCCGAGGAAGAGGCCGGCGGAAAGGGCGAGCATCCCCAGGGCCGCAGCGCGCCGCGACCCAGGCTCGGCGCTCCGGACCTGGGAGCCGGATCCACCCTCGTTCGGAGACGCATCGGGTCCGCTCGCCTTGGATGACGGGATCGTTTCAGCAGGATCCGGCCCCTCGCGCGGTGGCTCCTCCATCCCGCCCATCCGGGGGGACCCGGTGGGGGTGGCCGGGGGTCGCGGCCGGCCGGACCGGCGTGCCTGGAGGCTCAGCCAGCCGCCGGCCAGCAGGAAGGCCGTCCCCGCGATGGACACCGCCGGGAAGAACCTCTCCACGTGGTGGAGAAGCACCGGGCCGCTGGCGAACGCCACGACGCCCACCCACCCGGCCCCGGCGGCGATCACGGCCGTCACCACGCCGTGCCATTGCGGCCTCCCGGGGAGGGCCCGGGCCACAGCCGTGCCGGCCGCGGTCAGCAAGAGCCCCAGATGGACGAACGCCCCCGTCAGCCAGGCGAACAGCGTGAGGATCTCGAGGCGCAGGAGGAACAGGCTGGCACGGACCTGACGGATCAGGCTGAGCACCGGGAAAGTCGACCGCGCCACCTCGGACGCGCCGAGCACTGCAACGGCGGCCGCGGTGTAGGCGACCAGCAGCAGGCCCGACAGGGCCACGGCCAGGGGTAGGGCCCAGCGCACCCGTCCGGGGTCCCGCAACCGGCCGGCGGCCGCCAGCACCACGGCCGACGCGCCGGAAAAGGCGAAGGCGACCGGCAGGGCGGTCGTCACCGGACCGACACCCGTTTCCAGGACCGGCGTCAGCTCGCGCATGTCCACGTTCCCCGCCAGCACGACGGCAAGGTTGAGCACGCTGGCGCCCACCATCAGGGGGAAGAGCACCTGGCCGCTGCGGTAGACCGCCTCCAGGCCGTAGGCTGCCAGGACCCAACCCGTCAGCGCCGTCCCGGCGGCGAACACCGCCACCGGCATCTCCGGCAGCACGGTGGCGAACACGGTGGTGACCTGGGCGACGAGGACCACCGCCAGGTACGTGACATACCCGGCAAAGCCCGCCGCGAGCAGGCGGTCGCCCCAGCCGGGCCGGTCCCCGGCCGTCCGCTCGCCCGGTGCCCGCTCCGGCCCGAAGTACAGGGCCCACCAGCACCAGGCCAGGACCATCCCGAGCAGCGCCGCCACGCCCACCGCCATCCAGCCGTCCCGTCCCGCCCTCACCACCACGGGCCGCGGCAGGTACAGCAGCGCCCCCGTGGTCACCGCGATGATGGCGCTGATGGCGACCTGCAGGGCTTCGACCCGCTGCGACCTCATGGTTCGGGCTCCGCCGCCCGCCCGACGGTCCGCTCCACGGGGACGAAGGGGACCTGCTTGCGGTGCCGCCTCCAGGGCAGGCGCACCAGGGCGTCTTCCAGCAGCGCCTCGCCGCGCCACGGTGCCAGCGGGGCGAGGAAGGGCCTGCCCACCGACTCCAGGGAGCTCAGGTGCCCGACCACGGCGGTCACCCCGACGGCGATGACGAACAGCCCCAGGGCGCTGCCCAGGAGCAACAACGCGTAGGAAATCAGCCTGAAGGGGACCGTCACGGCAAAGGTCGGGAGCGAGAGGGTGGCGACGGCCGTCGTCGCGGCCAGCACCACCATCGGGGCACTGGCCAGTCCGCCCCGCACCATGGCCTCCCCCACCACCAGGGCGCCCACCACGGAGAGCGCACCGCCGATGCCGCGGGGCATGCGGGCGCCCGCCTCCCGCAGGAGGTCGAAGCCGACGTTCAGGATGATCGCCTCGACCACCGTGGGATAGGGTACGGCGGCGCGGCTGGTGAGGATCGTGACCAGCAGGTTGGTCGGGATCAGCTCGTGGTGGTAGTTGACGATGGCCACGTACAGCGCCAGGCCGCTGACGCTGACCAGCACGGCGAACAGGCGCAGCAGTCGCATGGCCGTGCCGAAGGGCCAGCGCAGGTAGTAGTCTTCCGGGCTCTGCAGGAAGTCCCAGAAGGTCGCCGGGACGATCAGCGCAAAGGGCGTGCCGTCCAGCATCAGGACCACCCGGCCCTCGGCGAGGGCGGCGGTGCACACGTCCGGGCGTTCGGTGCTGCGGTACTGCATGAAGGGGGACCAGGGCCGTCCCGAGAGGAAGGAGGCGAGCTGGCTCGTGTCGACCACGGTGTCGAGGTCCACGGCGGCCAGCCGCCGCCGCAAGGTCTCGACCAGCAACGGGTCGGCTCGGCCGAGCACGTAGAGGAGGGCACCCCGGCTGTGGCTCAGGCGACCGACCTCGAAGTCCTCGACGCGCAGGCGATGATCGGCCAGGCGGCGCCGGACGGCGGCCAGGTTGGTGCGGAGCACCTCGGTGAACCCCTCGCGCGGCCCGCGGGTCACCACCTCCGTGGCCGGTTCCTCAGGCAGGCGGTGTTCGAAGCCGCTGAAGTCGACGATGAGGGCGCGGTCGACCGAATCCACCAGCACCACGGCACTGCCGCGGTGCAGCTCCCGCACGACGTCGTCGAAGCGGCGGGCCTGCTGCAGCCGGGTTCCTTGGAGCCCGCGGCGGACGAGCCACCGCACCACCTCGTCCGGGGTGTTCACACCGGCCGGGATGCTTCCCAGCGGGACCAGCACGAAGCGATGGATCAGTTCGTCGACGGCCAGCCCGTCGATCACCGCCACGGCCACCCGGACCTGGCCCCGCAGCCGCAGGTGGCGGATGTGCAGGTCGCTGGCATGGCCGAGCAGCGCAGCCAGGCGGCGGGTGGCCTCATCGAGCCGGTGGGGAAGGGGTTCCACCGCGGCCCGATCGGCGGCCCAGCCGTCCAGGTACGCGCCAAGGCGGCTGCTGGCCGTATGGATCTCGTGCGTGAGCCGATCCAGCAGGTTGCGGTTGGCCATAGCAGGCGTAGTATGTGCTGTCGCGGACCGTGCCGCCTGTCCTCGCGGGGTGCCGGAGGAGCCGCTGACAGGGGCCGGCGGTCCTGAAGGCGGTCGAGCCCCGGCAGCGAATCGGCCTGGGGCCGAACTCTACCGACCCCGTCGCCGAAAGCCGGGACCCGTACGGTGTGGACAGCGAGCGGCTGGCCCCAGGGCCTGGAGGTTCTTGCCCCACCCGCAGGGAAAGAACCGGCGGGAGGTGGCCGGCATGATCGTCCTGGTGGCCCGTTACGTCACCCGGCCCGGCATGACGGACCGGGTCGAGGCCGCCCTGCGGGAGATGATCACCCTCTCCCGCCAGGAAGAGGGCTGCCTGCGGTACGAGGTGAACCGCTCGGTGGAGCGGGAGAACGAGTTTCTGCTCTACGAGGTGTACCGTGATGAGGCGGCTTTGGAGGCCCACCGGCAGGCGCCCCACTTTCGCCGCATCGTCGAAGAGACCATCGTGCCCATGCTGGAGCAGAGGGAGCGCCAGTTCTACCGGCCGGTGACGCCGTGACGGCCGCGGCGCCGGGGGGTCAGGTCATGCTTGCTTGGCAGGTCGAGCGGCTGGGGCCGCCGCCGGAGGTCCTGCGCCTGGCGGACGTGCCCGAACCGGCGGTGGAAGCCGGCACCGTGAAGATCCGGGTGGAAGCGGCGGCGTTGAACTTCCTCGACATCCTGCTCTGCCTGGGCCAGTACCAGGAACGCCCGCCCCTGCCCTTTACCCCCGGGGCCGAGGTGGCGGGTACCGTGATCGAAGCGGGGCCGGGTGCGACCTTTAAGGTGGGGGAGCGGGTGATGGCCCTGCCCGTCCTGCCCCGGGGCGGACTGGCCGAGCGGGTGGTGGTCCCGGAGGACCGGGTCTATCCCGTGGCCCCGGGCATGCCGGCCACGGACGCTGCAGCCTTCCTGATCGCCTTTCATACGGCCGATTATGCCCTACGCCACCGCGCCCGGTTGCAGCCGGGCGAAGTGCTGCTGGTCCATGCGGGGGCCGGCGGTGTGGGGTCGGCGGCGATCCAGCTGGGGGTGGCCATGGGCGCCCGGGTGCTGGCCACCGCGGGCGGCGCCGAGAAGGTGGACCTGTGCCGCCGGCTGGGGGCCGAGCTGGCCGTCGACTACCGCCAGCAGGACTTCGTCGAGGCGGTGAAGGAGGCCACCGGCGGGCGGGGCGCCGACGTGATCTTCGACCCGGTGGGGGGCGACGCGTTCGACCGGTCCCGGCGGTGCGTGGCGCCGGAGGGGCGGATTCTGGTCATCGGCTTTGCGGGGGGCGGCATTCCCCAGGTGCCCGCCAACCACGTGCTGGTGAAGAACTACAGCGTGGTGGGGATTCACTGGGGCTACCGGGCCCGGTTGCAGCCCGCCGCCGTGCGGGACGACCACCTGCACCTGCTCGATCTGTACCGCCGGGGTACCATCCGGCCGGTGGTGTTCCGGGAGTACGGCTTTGACCGGCTGGTAGAGGCACTGGATGATCTGGCGGGACGCCGCTCCTACGGGAAGCTGGTCCTGCGGAGGGCGACCTGAGTCGCCAGAAAGGGAAACCGGGCGAGTAAGGGGCGGGTGTGGTCGCCCGGCACGGCCCGGCGAGCACCCCGGGGCCCCGCGAGCCAGGGGCCCGGGGGTGCCATCGACCGTTGGGCCAGCGGGATGCCCCGGTACAGAGGAAGCCTGTACCATTCCCGGTGCAGTGGTTGCGCTTCTACCCCTCCTCCTGCCGGCCAGTGGGCAGTGGCGGGGGGTGGGACGTGGTTTTCGGCCGGTAAACGGCGGGATCGGCCGGGAGGAGCGGGCCACCCGGAGGTGGAAACTACGGGACCCAAGAGAACCGGGCCGTCCTGCCGGGCGCGCTGGGCGCGGCCGGGCCACCGTAGAGCCGGCCGCACCCCGGCGGGCAGGTTCATCCCACCCAGTCGTCGCCCCATCAGGGCCGCTGCGGCGGCCCGCGATCCGCAGCCGTCGTGCCGGTACGGCCTCCACCGGGAGGTGAGGTTGCCGGGCCGGAGCACAACCGTCGGATCCCTCTTGCCCCGTTTTGTGGGTGTTCCATTGCAGGTGGTAGCGCGAGGTCCATCCCAGGGGCCGCCCCGCTGTGCGGCGGCGGGGCGCACCAGGGGGTATGTTCCGAGCCTGCCCTTCCGCCATTTCCTGCGGAAGCGGCCGGGGGTTCCCCGGGGAATGGGCCGGCGCTTGGGGATGCGTCACGCCTGAAGGCGCCACGCCTGGTGGCAAGGCGTCACGATAGGGGGTACCGGCAGACATGGGTGGAACCGATACCCGGCGGTGGGCTCCCCTGGCCTGGCTGCTGACGGTGCTGATGATCGTGCTGGCCGGTTGTGGGGGAGGCGGCCAGCCGGCAGGCGGTGCGGGCGGCGGGCCGTCCCAGGAGGGGCCGGGCCAGGGGGCAGGCTAGGCCGTGCCCGGCGTGACCGCCGACACGGTGGTGGTGGGGACCTTCATGCCCCTTTCCGGACCGGCGGCGGCCTGGGGCGAGCTGGCCAAAGGGCTCAACGCCTACTTCACGCCCGTCAACGAGCAGGGCGGCGTCAACGGCCGCAAGTTCAAGTTCATCGTGGAGGATGACCAGTACCAGCCCTCCCGCAGCGTGGCGGCGGTGAAGAAGCTGGTCGAACAGGACCAGGTCTTCGCCCTGGTGGCCCCCGTGGGGACCTCCAACCTCACGGCGGTGCGGGATTACCTGAAGCAGCACGGGGTGCCCGTGGTAGCCTACATGAATGGGGCCACCAAGTTCTCCGAGCCCGTCGACCCGCTGCTGTTCGCCGGTCTCATGTCCTACAAGCGGGGAGCCAACCTGCTGGTCCGGTACGCCGTCGAGGCCCTCAAGATCACCAAGCTCGGCGTGTTCTACCAGAACGACGACTTCGGCCGCGACGGGCTGGAAGGGGCCAAGGCGGCGGCTGCGGCCATGGGCGCCCAGATCGTGGCCGAAGTCAGCTACGCCCCGGCCGACGTCAGCGTGGCCGCCCAGGCGCTGCGGCTCAAGGAAGCGGGAGCCGAGGGCGTGCTGATCTGGTCGACCGTCAAGCATGCGGCCCTGCTGATGCAGGAAGCTCAGAAAATCGGTTACAAGCCCAAGTGGCTGGCAAGCGCCGTGGTGACCAGCCCGTCCCTGATCGAGCTGGCCGGAGATGCCGCCCAGGGCGCCTACTTTGCGGCCTACTCGGCGACGGTGACCGACACCGACCACCCCGTGGTCAAGGAATTCCTGGAGCTGTATCCCAAGTACGAAAAGACGCCCATCACCCCCACCAACCTGACCGGCTGGGCGGCGGCACGGCTGTTCGTCGAGCCCGTGCGCCGGGCGGGTCCGGACCTGACCCGGGAAAGCCTGATCGCGGCCCTGGAGAGCATGCAGGATTTCCAGAGTCTCGGGCCCGTCACGTATACCAAGGACGACCATTCGGGCTATAAGCAGGGCTTCATCCGCCAGCTGCAGGGCCAGCAGTTCGTCCGGGTCAGCGACTGGATCCCTGCCGAATGACGGGCATGGCAACGGCCGGCCGGTGACGGCGCCGGCCGGCCCCGAACTGGGGGAGGGACGGGTCCGTGGGCGAACCGGTGATCGTCAGCGCGGTGCGGACGGCGGTGGCCCGGGTGGGCGGGGGGCTGGCGGCCCTCGAAGCCCACCAGTTCGGGGCGGTGGTGTTGCGGGCCGCCCTTGAGCGGGCCGGTCTCGACGGGTCCGAGGTGGACGATGTGATCCTGGGCAACGTCCTCTTGGGGGGCGGCAACATCGCCCGCCTCACGGCCCTGGAAGCGGGGCTGCCCGTGACCGTTCCCGGCATGACCGTGGATCGCCAGTGCGGGAGCGGGCTTCAGGCCATCGTCCTGGCGGCGTCCCTGATCCGTGCCGGCGAGGGCCGGATCTACCTGGCGGGAGGGACCGAGAGCATGACCCGGGCTCCCTTCCTGTTGGAACGGCCGGCCCAGCCCTTCCCGCGGACCCCTCCCCGCTTTCTCCGGTTCCAGCTGGCACCGGAAGCCGTCGGCAACCCGCCCATGGGCATCACCGCCGAGAATGTGGCGGAACGCTATGGCATCTCCCGGGAGGAGCAGGACGCCTTCGCCCTGGAGAGCCACCGGCGGGCCGTCCGGGCCCAGGCAGCGGGCCACTTCGCGGAGCAGATCGTGCCGGTGCCGGTTCCCGCGGGCAAGGGCCAGGTGGCCTCCTTCGACCGGGACGAGCACCCGCGTCCCGACACCTCCCTGGAGAAGCTGGCGGCCCTGCCCCCCGTGTTCAAGCCGGGGGGCACGGTCACCGCAGGAAACGCCTGCGGCATCAACGACGGCGCCGCGGCGGTGGTGGTGATGGACGCCGCCGAAGCGGAGCGCCGGGGAAGTCGTCCCCTGGGCCGGATCACCGGCTGGGCGGTGGCCGGGGTCGACCCGAACTACATGGGCATCGGCCCCGTGCCGGCCACCCGCCAGGTGCTGGAGCGGACGGGGACCCGGCTGGATGCGGTGGAGGTGGTGGAGCTGAACGAGGCCTTCGCCGCCCAGGCGCTGGCCTGCATCCGGGAGCTGGGTCTTGATCCGGAGCGGGTCAACCCCGACGGCGGGGCCATCGCCCTGGGGCATCCCCTGGGGGCAACGGGGGCGATCCTGGTGACCAAGCTGCTCAGTGCCCTGCAGCGGCGGGGCGGGCGGCTGGGTCTGGTGACCGCCTGCATCGGCGGGGGACAGGGGATTGCCGCCCTGATCGAGCGGCTCTAAACTGGCCCGCCAGCGGCCGGTTGTTGCGAGAGGGGGTGCGGGAAGGAGGAGGGGGCCTCCTTCCCAACCGGCATGGAGGAACGGGTTTGGCACAGGTTCTACCGTCCCGGGGCGCGGGTGTCCCTGGACTACCCGGAGGTCCCGCTGTACCGCCTGCTGGACCAGCGGGCGGAGCAGAACCCCGATCTGGTTGCGCTGGCCTTCTACCACCAGCAGTTGACCTACGCCCAGCTGGCCGCCATGACCCGCCGGCTGGCCGCCGCCCTGCTGGCCCGCGGCTTCGAGCCGGGGGAGCGGGTCCTGCTGATGCTGCCCAACTGCCCGGCCTACGTCATCAGCTACTACGGTGTCCTCCGCGCCGGGGGCATCGCCGTGGGGGTGAACCCGCTCTACGTGGAGCGGGAGATCGCCTTCGTCGCCCGGGACACCGGGGCGCGGTGGATCGTCACGGCGGGCGAGTTCTACCCGCGGGTGCAGGCCGTGCTCGACCAGACGAGCCTGGAGCACGTCGTGCTGGTGCCCCTGGCGGCGCTGGTGGAACCCGGCCCCGAAGCCGTGCGCTTCGACCAGCTCCTGGCCACGGCGCCCGGGGAGGAACCGGGCGTGGCCGTGAACGCCCATGACGTGGCGGTTCTGCAGTATACCGGCGGCACCACGGGGACACCCAAGGGGGCCATGCTGACCCACTTCAACCTGGTGGCCAACGTCCTGCAGCTGGCGGAGATGGGCGACCCCACCGCGCCGGGGGAGACGCGGATCCTGACCATCCTGCCTCTCTTCCACTCCTACGGCATGACCACCTGCATGAACCTGGGCATCTACCACGGCTCCCGCCTGGTGCTGCTGCCCCGCTTCGACATCGACCAGGTGATGCAGGCCATCAAGGAGCACCAGATCACCGCCTTCCCCGGCGTCCCCACCATGTACGTGGCGGTGCTGAACTACCCCGATGCCGAAGCCTACGGCATCCAGAACATCAAGACCATCGGCTCGGGAGGCAGCGCCCTGCCCGTGGAGGTGGCCGACACCTTCGAGCGCAAGTTCGGGGCCAAGATCGGCGAGGGCTACGGGCTGTCGGAAGCGTCGCCGGTGACCCACGTCAACCCCAACTGGGCCCCGGGGCTGCAGCGCCGCGGGTCCATCGGCATCCCCCTGCCCGACACCGACGCCCGCATCGTCGACGCGGCCACGGGGGAGCGGGTGCTGGGACCCGGGGAAGAGGGGGAGCTGGTGATCCGCGGCCCCCAGGTGATGAAGGGCTACTGGAACCGCCCCGAGGAGACCCGGCAGGCGCTGCGGGACGGCTGGCTCTACACCGGGGACATCGCCCGCATGGACGAGGACGGGTTCTTCTACATCGTCGACCGCAAGAAGGACATGATCATCGTCTCCGGTTACAACGTCTATCCGCGGGAGGTGGAGGAGGTCCTCTACACCCACCCGGCGGTGCTGGAGGCGGCGGTGATCGGCGTACCGGGCCCCTACAAGGGGGAGGTGCCCAAGGCATACGTGGCCTGCAAGCCCGGCCACCAGGTGACGGAGGAGGAGCTGATCGCCTACTGCCGGCAGCACCTGGCCCCTTACAAGGTCCCGCGTTCCGTGGAGTTCCGGGCCGAGCTGCCCAAGACCATGGTGGGCAAGATCCTGCGGCGGGCCTTGAGGGAAGCTGCCTCCCCCTCGCCAGGAAGGGAACCGGGGACGGCCGGTGGCGCTTCTGCAACCCGGGAGGCCGGCCCATGATCACGGTGCTGCAGAACCTGGTGGCGGGCCTTTCGACGGGCAGCCTCTACGCCCTGGTGGCCGTCGGGCTGGTCACCGTGTTCAAGGCGACGGGCATCATCAACTTCGCCCAGGGCGAGATCGCCATGGTGGCCACCTTCCTCGCCCTGGCCGGCCTGCAGCAGCTGGGCCTGGGCTACTGGGAGGCCTTCGTCTTGGGCGCGGCGGCGGCGGCCCTTCTGGGGATGCTGCTGGAGCGCTTGTTCCTCCGGCCCCTGCTCCACGTGTCGGCGGTCAGCCAGATCATGGTGACCATCGGCCTGGGGATGATGCTCAACGGCCTGGCCGGCCTGCAATGGGGCTACGAACCGCGGGCCTTTCCGGCGCCGGTCGGCGGAGCGCCCATCGTGGCGGGTGGGGTGGCCATCAGCGCCGATCATCTGGCCGTCCTGGCCGTGGCCCTGGTGGTGATGGCGTCCCTCTTCGCCTTCTACCGGTACACGCGCCTGGGGGTCGCCGTGCGGGCGGTGGCCCAGAACCTGCCGGCGGCACAGCTCATGGGCATCCCGGCGGGCCGGGTCTTTGCCGTCAGCTGGGCGGTGGCCGCGGGGCTGGGGGGCATCGCGGGGATGCTCGTCGCCCCCGCCACCTCCCTGGACCCCAACTTCATGGCGGAGGTCCTGATCAAGGGTTTCGCGGCAGCCATCCTGGGAGGCATCACCAGCCTGCCGGGGGCCGTGGCCGGGGGGCTGGTGCTGGGGGTCCTGGAAACGGCGGTAGCGGGGTTCATCTCCACCGACCTGAAGAACGTCTTCTCCTTCACCCTGATCCTGCTGGTCCTGATCCTGCGGCCCCACGGCATCCTGGGCCAGCCCGCGGCAAGGAGGGTCTAGGCATGGCCAGGGTCTTCCGCGGATCGGAACGCCAGGCCGGGCCCGCCGCCACGCCGGCGGCGGAGGCGGGAGCGGCGCCTGCCGCCGGGCGGGGCCGGGGCGCCAGGCCGCTGGCGTCCCGCCTGAACTCCGGGACCGCTGCCACCCTGGCGACCGCGGTCCTGATTCTCCTTCTGCCCTTTCTGGTCCCAGGCAGCACCTACCTTCATTACCTGGCGGCCCTGATGGCCATCTGGGGCATCGCGGCCCTGGGCCTCAACCTGCTGATCGGCGTAGCGGGCCAGATCTCCCTGGGACACGCGGGGTTCATGGCCATCGGTTCCTATGCCACGGCCCTGCTGGCCACCCGGGCCGGAGCCAGCTTTCCCGTGGCCCTGCTGGGTGCCGCCGCGGTGACCGGTGCCGTGGGGTTTCTCATGGGGCTCCCGGCCCTGCGCCTGCACGGCCACTACCTGGCCCTGGCCAGCATCAGCTTCGGCGCGGCGGTGCCGGAGATCATCCTGCAGTGGGACACGCTGACGGGTGGCCATGCGGGGGTACTGGTGCCCGGGCCGGCCCTGGGTCCCTGGGAGCTGACCGGGGAACGGCAGGTGTACTACCTGGCCTGGGGCGCCGCCTTCGTGCTGATGGCCGTCGCCAGCAACCTGCTCCGCACCCGGCCGGGGCGGGCCCTGATGGTCCTGCGGGAAAGCGACGTGCTGGCCCAGTCCCTGGGCATCAACCTGGTGACCTACAAGACCCTGGCCTTCACCCTCAGTGCCGTCTACGCCGGGATCGCCGGGGGCCTGTACGCCTACCTGGTGGGCTTCATCAGCCCCTTCGACTTCAACCTGACCTCGTCCATCGCCCTGGTGGCCATGATCGTCTTCGGCGGCCTGGCGTCGGTCCCCGGCTCCATGCTCGGCACGGCGGCCCTGGTGGCCCTGCTGCAGGTGTTCAGCCGGTGAGGAGAACCTCTGGACCGGCGCCTTCACCCGGCGCCACCGGGCCGAGATCCGGCGGGACCTGGAGGCCGTGTACCAGCGGTTTCCTCGCCTCAAGGAACGGCGCCACCAGCTGGGCGGCACCCTCTCGGGCGGCGAGCAGCAGATGCTGGCCATCGGCCGGGCCCTCATGGCCCGGCCCCGCTTGCTGCTGCTGGATGAGCCCTCCATGGGCCTCTCGCCCCGCCTGGTGGAGGAGGTGTTCACCATCATCGGCGACCTGCACCGGGAGGGGGTCTCCATCCTGCTGGTCGAGCAGAACGCCCATATCGCCCTGCAGGTGGCCGGCCGGGCCTACGTGCTGGGAAACGGCCGCGTCGTCCTGTCCGCTCCGGCCCGCGAGCTCAGGTCCCGGGAGGAGGTTTGGAGCGCCTACACGGGCCTGCGGGCCTGAATCGTCCGGATTCCGGCAGGACGGCCCGGAGGAACATGGAAATCAGGAGGCTGGAGGTGTCTCCCGCATGGATTTTTCCCTCACACCGGAGCAGAAGATGATCGTCGAGACGGTGCGGGAGTTCGTCAGGCGCGAGCTCATGCCCCTGGAGCGGGAGATGCAGCGGGCCGAGCTGGAGGGGCGCCGGTTCCCCGACCCCGAGACCCACCGCCAGCTGCAGCTCAAGGCGAAGGAGATCGGCCTGTGGGGCCTGATGACCCCTCCGGAATACGGCGGGGCCGGGTTCGACTACGTGACCACCTGCCTGATCCTGATGGAGACGGCCAAGAGCTTCGTCCCCTTTTCCTACGGCGGCTCGGCCGACAACATCCTCTTCGCCTGCAACGAGGAGCAGAAGCAGCGCTACCTCATCCCCACCATCAACGGCGAGCGCCGCTCGTGCTTCGCCCTGACGGAGCCCACCGCCGGGTCCGACGCCACCAACATCCGCATGACGGCGGTCAAGGACGGGCGCGAGTGGGTCTTGAACGGCGAGAAGATTTTCATCACCGGGGGCTTGGAGGCGGACTTCGCCATCGTCTTCGCCGTCACCGACAAGGAGAAGGGTGCCCGCGGCGGCATCACCTGCTTTCTGGTCGACCGGGAGATGGGGTGGAAGTCATACCCCATCGCCACCATGGGCGGGTGGAGCCCGGCGCGACTGGTGTTCAACGACGTGCGGGTGCCGGAAGAGAACGTCCTCGGTGAAGTGGGCCGCGGCTTCGAGCTGGCCATGCAGTGGATCGGCAACGGCCGGATCCTGATCCCCGCCCGGGCGGTGGGACAGGCCGAGCGGCTGCTGCAGATGGGCATCGACTACGCCCGGCAGCGGGTGGCCTTCGGCCATCCCATCGGCGAGTAC
The DNA here is from genome assembly GCF_003403315.2 of Thermaerobacter sp. PB12/4term. Lineage (NCBI taxonomy): Bacteria > Bacillati > Bacillota > Clostridia > Eubacteriales > Clostridiales Family XVII. Incertae Sedis > Thermaerobacter > Thermaerobacter sp. PB12/4term. Next base: position 2,187,177 of record NZ_CP048407.1, on the reverse strand, counting down.
CAGGCCATCCAGTGGATGCTGGCCGACAGCGCCGTCGAGATCCAGCAGGTTAAGTGGCTGGTGCTCCATGCCGCCTGGAAGGCCGACCAGGGCAAGGACGTGCGCCACGAGGCCTCCATGGCCAAGCTGGCCGGGGCCAACATGATCTGGCGGGTTGCCGACCGGGTGATGCAGATCCACGGCGGCATGGGCTACACCAAGGAGATGCCCATCGAGCGGGTCCTGCGGGACGTGCGCGTGTACCGCATCTACGAAGGGACCGACGAGATCCAGCGCCGGACCATCGCCCGTAACCTGCTGCGCGATGTCGTGCGCATCGGCACCTGGGACTGACCGCAGCGGCGAGACGTACCGCCGGCGGACCGAGCCGGCCCGGAGAGCGAAGGTCGGAACTGCCCGGAGATCGCGCTGCGGACGAACCCGGCCGGGCGGCGGAGCAGGGCTCCCGGCGCGGCCGTCCCGCCGGGGTGCGGCGGTCGATCGACGGGGTCGGTAAGGAGGCAGGGATCCGTGGCCATCGACCGTTCCTTAATAGGAAAGGAATCGCCCGAAGAGGTCTTCGAGGTGGAGAGGGGTGCCATCCGGAAGTTCGCCGAAGCGATCGGGGATCCCCACCCCGCCTTCCGCAGCGGCGAGATCGCGCCGCCCACCTTTCCCACCACCTTTCGCATGGGGATTCCCGGTGTGAACCTGGAGCTCAGCCGGGTGCTCCACGGCGAGCAGGAGTACAGCTACCGCCGCCCGATCCGGGCGGGCGACCGGCTGCGCTGCAAGAGCCGGGTGGCCGACGTCTACGAGCGGGAGGGGCGCCTGGGCAAGATGACCTTCCTGGTCACCGAGATCGAGGGGCGCGACGAGGCCGGGGAGCTGGTCTTCACGGGGCGGAGCACCGTCATCGTGCGCTGAGCCGCCGGGCCGCTCGCGGTCCAGGTCCGCCCTCGCGGTGCCGGCCGCGGCCGGCAGGGTCGCGGGGGGCGTGGGGGGTGGCGGGGCGGCGGCGAGCCCGGGGGCGGCGGTGCCCCAGGGTCGCAGAACAAGCCGTCTATGGGGACGCGGCCACGGGCAGCGCGCGGGACCCGCGGCAATGGAGCCCGCGGCCATGGGGTGGCGGGCTGGATCCCGCTGCCAGGGAGGTGAAGAACCGTGGTGGAACCAGTGCGAGCGGAGGCGGTGCCGGTGCGCTGGGAACCCGGGGCCGAGCTGCCGCCGCTGGTGAAGGAGCCCATCACCAAGGTGCAGCTGGTCAAATACGCCGGCGCGTCCGGCGATTACAACCTGATCCACACCGACGACGAGACCGCCCGGCGGGTCGGGCTCGACGGCGTGATCGCCCACGGCATGCTGAGCATGGGTTTCCTCGGCCAGTATCTGGTCCAGCTGGCGGGCCCGGAAGGGGTCCGCCGGTTGAAGGTCCGCTTCCGCCAAATGGTCCGTCCCGGCGACGTCTTGACCTGCAAGGGCCGGGTGGTGGAGGTGGGCCCGGAAGAGGCCCCGGGCCTGCGGCGGGTGCGGGTCGAGGTGTGGGCCGAGAACCAGCGGGGCGAAGCCGTCACCGCCGGCGAGGGTGAGGTGCTGGTGCCGGCGCCGGCAGGTTCTCCGGCAGGTTCGTCCTGATACGGGGCCGGGCGGCGGTGCCATGGAGCGGAGGGCCATGGAGGGAGAGGAGGATCCGGATGCGCTTTGCCGATCGGGTCGCGCTGGTCACCGGGGGCGGCCGGGGCATTGGGGCCGCCACCGCCCTGCGGTTTGCCCGGGAAGGGGCGGCGGTGGTGGTCTCCGACGTGGATGAGGGGCCGGCGGAGGAGGTGGCCTCCCAGATCCGCCAGGAGGGCGGCCGGGCCCTGGCCGTCGCCTGCGACGTGCGGGACCGCGGCCAGGTGGAGGCCATGGTGCAGCGGGCGCTGGACACCTTCGGCCGGCTGGATTTTCTGGTGACGTGCGCGGGGATCATCCGCGACAACCTGATCCACAAGATGACCGATGACGACTGGGACGGGGTGATCGACACCCACCTGAAGGGGACCTTCCTCTGTGCCCAGGCCGCCCAGCGGGTGATGGTGCCCCAGCGCTACGGGAAGATGGTGTTCCTGTCGTCCACCTCGGCCCTGGGCAACCGCGGCCAGACCAACTACTCGGCCGCCAAGGCGGGGATCCAGGGCATGGCCCGGACCCTGGCCATCGAGCTGGGGCCCTTCAACATCAACGTCAACGCCGTGGCGCCCGGCTTCATCGAGACACGGATGACCCGGGCCGTGGCCGAGCGCACCGGCGTGGACTTCGAAGAGCTGAAGAAGGCGGCGGCCGAGCGGACGCCCCTGCGCCGGGTGGGGCAGCCCGAGGACGTGGCCGGGGTCATCGCCTTCCTTTGCAGCGAGGACGCCAGCTACGTCTCGGGCCAGGTGATCTACGTCCGCGGCGGGCCGTGACCGCCGCCATCCCGGCGATAGGAGCTCGCCGTCACGCCGGGGTTCTCTGGGGCCGCACTGGGTGCGGGCCCTGCACCACGGCCCGCAGGGGCCGGTTCTTCCGAGGCGGGGGGTGGGGGCGACGTCGCAGCGGCACGGGCCCGACCGGTTGCCGGAACGGCCCATCGACGAGCACTGCTGGGAACTGGCACCAGGCCTTTACCGCATCCTGCTGCCCTTGCCCTGGGATGTGCCCTTTGTGAACGCCTACCTGGTCCGGGCCCCCGGCGGGTGGGTGCTGGTGGACGCCGGGGTGGGAACACCGGCCTGCCTAAGGGCCCTGGGCTGGGCATTGCGGGCGGCCGGGGTGCCCGAAGCCGGCCTGGCCGCCATCCTGCTGACCCACCGCCACCCCGACCACGCGGGTGACGTGGTGGCCGTCCGCCAGCGGTGGGGTGGAACGGTCTACGTTCATCCGGCCGAGCTCGAGCTGGACCGGGCGGATCCGGCGGTGCTGGAGGCATGGCTTGCCTTCACCGGCATGCCGGCGGAGGTGATGGAGGCCCTCCTGCGCCGGGCAGAGCGCATGCCCCTGCCGCCGGATGCCGTGCCCTACCCGTTCCTGGCCCCCCTGGCGGAGGGCCCCGGCCTGCCCGTGGCCGCCTTGCCGGTGGCGGGACTCACCTTTGAGGTGGTCTACGTGCCGGGGCACTCGCCGGGCCACGTTATGCTGCGGGTTGCCGAAACGGGCTGGGTTTTCACCGGGGACCACGTCCTCCCCCGGGCGGGCATCAACGTCTGGGCCAACCCTGCCGGGCCGGCGGACCCCATGGGGGCCTATCTGGCCAACCTGGAGGCGGTGGCCCGGCTGGATGCGGCCTGGGGGCTGGAAGCCCCGGACGAGGCGGCCAGGGCGGCCGGGGCAAAGGCCCCGGCCTGCCTGGCCCGGGGAGAGGGCGGGCCCGGGGACTGGCGGGAAGGCGCGGCCGGTACGGAGGGGAGCGCGGGGCCGGGCCCCGGCCCCCGGGCGGCAGGGCCGGTTCTTCCCGGCCACGGGCTGCCGTGGTGCGGGCCGATGATGCCCCATGCGGCAGCCCTGGCGGGCTGGCACCGGCGGGCCGCCCTCGCCCTGCGCGACCGCCTGCCGGACGAACCCGGCCCCACGGCCTTCGAAATCGTGGCGGCCCGCCGGCCGGACGATGCCCGCCAGAAGCCGCACCGGCTGCGGGGGGCAGTGGCCGAGACCCTGGCCTTCCTCCTGTGGCTGGAGGGGGAGGGTCTGGCCGGGCGCCGGGGCGATGGGCCGGCCCGGTGGTACCGGCTCCCCGGCCGCAGGGAGGGCGGACGGTCCCGAGACATACCCCGGACAAGCGCCGAATAGACATGCATTGGGGCCGGCCTGCCCGGGTCGCTGGGGGAACCCGGGCAGGGCCATCCGGCGGAGGGGAACGGCGCGGGACGCCAGGCCTCAAGCCCGCCGGAAGGGCCCCGGAGCAACGGGGGCGGGAAGCCGCCCGCCAGTGGGGGTGTGTCCTGTGAGCCGCACGGTGAACACCGTGACGGGGCCGGTTCGTCCCGAGGACCTGGGCAAGACCCTGGTCCACGAGCACTTCGTGTTCGGGTACCCCGGATTTCACGGGGACCTGACGGTGGCGCCCTACGACCGGCAGCGGGCGCTGGAGGTCGGCCTCGATGTGGCACGGCGGGTCATGGCCTGCGGCGTTCGCACGGTGGTCGACGCCACGCCCAGCGACTGCGGCCGCGATCCCGAGCTGCTGCGGGAGATCAGCGAGCGCACGGGCCTGCAGATCATCTGTTCCACCGGCTACTACTACGAGGGCGAAGGCGCCCCGGCATACTTCAAGTTCCGCCGCGCCCTGGGCGATGCCGAGGAAGAGATCTACGAGATGTTCATGCGGGAGATCACCGAAGGCATCGGCGGTACGGGGATCCGGGCCGGGGTGATCAAGCTCGCCTCCAGCAAGGGCGTGATCACCGAGTACGAGCAGATGTTTTTCCGGGCCGCGGCCCGCGCCCAGCGGGAGACGGGGGTCCCCATCATCACCCACACCCAGGAAGGCACCATGGGTCCGGAACAGGCGGCCCTCCTGGTGGGGGAGGGGGCCGATCCGCGGCGCATCATGATCGGCCACATGGACGGCAACACCGACATCGCCTACCACCTGGCCACCCTGGCCCACGGTGTCTTCATCGCCTTCGACCGCTACGGGATCCAGCGGTTCGTCGGCATGCCCTCCGACGAGGCCCGCAACGCCCTGGTGACCGGCCTGATCGCCCTGGGCTACGCCGACCGCATCATGCTCTCCCACGACTCGGTGAATTTCTGGCTGGGCCGGCCGGTGCGGTGGCCGCCCGAGCTGGCGGACCTGCTGGCGGCCTGGCATCCCACCCACCTCTTCGACGACGTGGTGCCGGCTCTGGTGGCGGCGGGGGTCCGGCTTGAGGTGCTGGACGGCATCTTCACCCGCAACCCGGCCCGGCTCTTCGGGGCGGAGTGAGCGACCGGCCGGGCCCGGCCCGCGCGGAACGTCCATGGGGGTGCCTGGCCATGATGGAACCGTATGGTGCCCAGCGGGGCGGTGCGGGTACCGCACCCGGCCGCCCCTGGCTGGGACTTTACACCGCCGGGGTACCGGCTGACCTCCCCTTGCCCGCCCAGCCGGCCGTGGAGCAGTTCCGGAACACCGCCCGGCGGGCCGGCGACCGGCCGGCGGTGTACTACTTCGACCGGGTGCTGACCTTTGCCGAGCTGGACCGCCTGAGCAATGCGCTGGCCGCTGGGCTACGGGACCTGGGGGTCGAACCCGGCCACCGGGTGGCCCTGTTCCTCCAGAACGTCCCCCAGTTCTGGATCGCCCTGCTGGCGGCCTGGAAGGCGGGCGCCATCGCCGTGCCCCTGAACCCCATGTTCAAGGAAGAAGAGCTTGCCTACCATCTCAACGACTCGGGCAGCACGGTCCTGGTCAGCCTGGAATCCCTGTACGATGCGGTGGCCCGCAGGGTGCTGGGGCGGACCGAGGTCCGGCATGTGATCACCACCTCCGAGCTGGATTTCCTGACCCCGCCGGCGGGGGCGTCAGGGGCGGCCGGCTCCGGGTCCGGGAGCGGGGTCCCGGCCGTTCTGGCCGGTTCGTCCCGGCGCCGGTTTGGCGAAACCTGGGACCTGCTGGAGGTTTGCGGCCGGCTGGAGGGAGCGGCCGACCCCGGCGCCGAACCGCGGCAAGAAGATGTGGCGTTGCTCACCTACACCTCGGGCACCACCGGCTCGCCCAAGGGCGCCATGAACACCCACGGCAACGTGGCCTTCAACGCGGAGGTCTACCGCACCTGGATGGGGCTGGGGCCGGGGGACGTGGTGGTGGGGGCGGCGCCCCTCTTCCACATCACCGGGCTCATCGGCCACCTGGCCGCCGCCGGCCTGGCCGGCGTGCCGGTGATCCTCGGGTACCGGTTCGACCCGGGCACGATGCTGGAGCTCATCGAGCGCTGGCGCGGGACTTTTATGGTGGCCGCCATTACGGCCTACATCGCCCTGATGAACCATCCGGATTTCGGGCGCCGCGACCTGAGCTCGCTGCGCAAGGCGTACAGCGGCGGGGCGCCCATCCCGGCGGCGGTGGTAGAGCGTTTCGAGGCAGCCACCGGGACGTATATCCACAACATCTACGGGCTGACCGAAACCACCTCCCCCTCCCATGCCGTGCCCCTGGGGCGCCGGGCGCCCGTGGATGAGGAGTCGGGCGCCCTGTCGGTGGGCGTACCGGTGCCCAGCACCGTGGTCAAGGTGGTGGACCTGGACACCGGTCGGGACCTGCCGCCCGGCGAGGTGGGCGAGATGGTGACCCGCGGTCCCATGGTGGTGGCGGGATACTGGCAGAAGCCCGAGGAGACGGCTCATGCCATCCGTGACGGCTGGCTGCATACCGGGGACGTGGGCCGGATGGATGCCCAGGGCTGGTTCTACGTGATCGACCGGAAGAAGGACATGATCATCGCGTCGGGTTTCAAGGTCTGGCCACGGGAGGTGGAGGACGTGCTCTACCGCCACCCCGCCGTCCGGGAAGCGGCGGTGGTGGGGGTGCCCGACCCCTACCGGGGCGAGACCGTCAAGGCGGTGGTGTCCCTGAAGGCCGAATTCGAGGGCCGGGTGACGCCGGAGGAGCTCATCGCCTTCTGCCGGGAGCGCTTGGCGGCCTACAAGTACCCGCGGCAGGTGGAGATCGTGCCCGAGCTGCCGAAGACGCTGACGGGCAAGATCCTGCGGCGGGTGCTACGGGAGCGGGACGCGGGACAGTAAGGCCCGCCGGCGCCATGGATTCCGGCGGTGGCGCTTGCCGCGGATTCGACAGGGCACCGGCGGACGCTTGGGGAGCCCAGGAAGTGCCGGGGGAGCGGGGTCCACGTGGGCGCGAACACCTTGATCGTGTGCAGATCTGGGGGGATGCAACCATGTCCGTGCGGATGAAACTGTACGTTCTGGACTGCGGCCGGATGCAGATGGACAAGTCGTTGATGCTCGCCGGGGCGACCCTGGCCTCCCGGGACAACCCGAACCGGCCCGCCGAGTGGATCGAGTTCCCCATCTATTCGGTGTTCATCGACCACCCCGACGGCAACGTGCTGTTCGACACCGGCTGCAACCCGAACTCCATGGGGCCGAACGGCCGCTGGCCGGAACCGACCCAGAACACCTTCCCCATCGTCAGTGGCGTGGAATGTTACCTGCCCCACCGGTTGGAACAACTGCGGGTGCGCCCTGACGACATCCGTTACGTGGTGTGCTCGCACCTGCACCTTGACCACGCCGGTTGCCTCGAGTACTTCCGCAAGTCGACCATCATTGTCCACGACGACGAACTGGCGGGAGCCTTGAAGCTGTACGCCATGCACCAGCGCCTGGGGGCGTACATCTGGGACGACATCGATGCGTGGATCCGCAACGAGCTTCACTGGCGGCCGGTGCGAAGCGACGAGGGAGACCTGCCGCTGGTGGAGGGGGTGCACATCCTCAACCTGGGCAGCGGCCACGCCTTCGGCATACTCGGCCTGCAGGTGCAACTGCCCCGCACCGGCGGCATCATTCTTGCCTCGGATGCCGTCTACTGCGCCGCCAACTACGGTCCGCCCGTGCGCCTGCCCGGCATCATCTACGACTCGCTGGGCTACACGCGGACCGTCGAGCGCATCCGCCGGCTGGCCGAAGCGACCCGTTCCCAGGTGTGGTTCGGGCACGATGCCGAGCAGTTTGCGCAGCTCATCAAGTCGACCGAGGGCTATTACGAGTGATCCGAGGGGGATCCGGCCGTGAAAACCAGGGCCGCCATTCTGGTCGAGATGGGACGACCGCGGCCGTACACCGAGTCCCACCCGGTGGTCGTGGACGAGGTGGACTTGGATGGCCCGGGATACGGCGAGGTGTTGGTCGAGCTCAAGGCAGCGGGGATCTGCCATTCGGATCTCTCCGTGGTGGACGGGAGCCGGCCCCGGCCCACGCCGATGGTTCTGGGACACGAGGCGGCGGGCATCGTCCGGGAGACGGGTCCCGGTGTGACCAGTTTGCAGGCTGGTGACCACGTGGTCTTCACCTTCGTTCCCATGTGCGGGCGGTGCATGTACTGCACCAGCGGCAGGCCCGCCTTGTGCGAGCTTGGCAACGCAGCCAATGCGCGCGGCGAGCTCCTGCGAGGCGGACGCCGGTTCCACCGCCACGGCCAGCCCGTGCACCACCACCTGGGGGTGTCGGCCTTCTCGCAGTTCACCGTGGCGGCCGAGGAGTCGCTGATCAAGATCGATCCCGACGTCCCCTTCGAGGTCGCGGCCGTGTTCGGGTGTGCCGTGATGACGGGTGTCGGTGCCGTGGTGAACACGGCTCGGGTGGAACCCGGAAGTTCCGTGGCGGTGTTCGGTCTTGGGGGAGTCGGGCTTGCCGCCGTGATGGGCGCTGTTGCGGCAGGGGCGCACCCTGTGGTGGCGGTCGACGTACTCCCGGAGAAGTTGGAGCATGCCCGTGCCCTGGGTGCCACGCACATCGTCAACGCCCGGGAGGCCGACGCGGTGGAGGCGGTGCGGGATTTCACCGGCGGCGGTGCCGATTATGCCATCGAGGCTGCGGGCAACGCGGACGTTCTCGCCCAGGCGTACCGGGCCACGCGGCGCGGTGGTACGACCATCACCGTCGGCCTGCCCCACCCTGAGGCGACGTTGTCCATCCCGGCGGTGACGGTCACGGCGGAGGAACGGGTCCTCCGTGGCTCGTACATGGGTTCCGCCGTACCCCGGCGGGACTTGCCGCGTTTCCTCCGCCTGTTCCGGGCGGGCCGGCTGCCCGTCGACCGGCTGATCACCCACCGCCTCGGCCTTGACGAAATCAACCAGGGCTTTGATCGCCTGGCCGCCGGTGAAGCGGTGCGGCAGGTGGTACAGCCCAACGCAGGCTGAGCCGGCCTTCCCGGCGGAAGGTGGCAATCCGCGGGGCCGGCTGGGGGCGGCGGCCCGAGGCCGGCCTGCGGGGACAGGAGGTATAGAGACCATGGCTGCCGTCGCGGTTCGCACCTATGGCCTGTTCATCGACGGACATTGGGTCGAACGGGACGAGAACCTGCCCGTGCGCAACAAGTACACCGGCGAGGTCATCGGTTACGTCGCCCGGGCGACGCGCGACGACGTCGAGCGGGCGGTGACAGCCGCGCAGCGGGCGTACCGGGAGAACCCCCTTCCGCCCTACCGGCGGTACCAGATCCTCAAGCGGGCTTCGGAGCTGATCCGGGAGCGCAAGCCCGAGCTGGCCCGCACCATCGCCGCGGAAGCGGGCAAGCCCTTGAAGGACGCCCTGGCCGAGGTCGACCGGTGCACCCAGACCCTGGAGATCTCGGCGGAGGAAGCCAAGCGCATCCACGGTGAGCAGGTGCCCATCGAGGCCGCCCCGGGGGCGGAGAACCGGCTGGCCTTCACCCTGCGGGTGCCGGTGGGGGTGGTGGCGGCCATCAGCCCCTTCAACTTCCCCTTGAACCTGGCCGCCCACAAGGTGGGGCCGTCTCTGGCCGCGGGCAACGCGGTGGTGCTCAAACCCGCCACCGCCACGCCCTTGAGCGCCGTCCACCTGGTCCAGGCTCTGGCGGATGCCGGCCTGCCCCCCGGTTACCTCAACCTGGTCACGGGCGCGGGCGGGGAGGTGGGCGAGTGGCTGCTGGCCGATCCCCGCATCGCCGCTTATACCTTCACCGGCAGCGCGGCGGTGGGCGAGCGGATCAAGGCGGCGTCGGGCCTGCGGCGGGTGGTGCTGGAACTGGGCAACAACTCGGCAACCATCGTCTGCGCCGACGCCGACCTGGACCTGGCCGCCGCCCGCTGCGCCCGTGGTGCCTTCGCCAACGCCGGGCAGATCTGCCTTTCGGTGCAGCGGATCTACGTCCAGCGGCCGGTCTACGAGGCGTTTCTCGAGAAGCTCGTTGCCGAGACCCGCAAGCTCAAGGTCGGCGACCCCCTGGATCCCGAGACCGACGTGGGCCCCATGATCAGCGAGGCCGAGGCGGAGCGGGCCGAGGCCTGGATCCGCGAGGCCGTGGAGCAGGGAGCCCGCGTCCTGTGTGGCGGGCGGCGGCAGGGCGCGGTGCTGGAGCCCACCGTGCTGGTGGACGTCCGCCCGGACATGAAGGTGGTCTGCCAGGAGGCCTTCGCCCCGCTGGTGACGGTGGCGCCCTTCGAGGACGTGGACGAGGCCATCGCCATGGTCAACGACAGCTTCTACGGACTGCAGGCCGGCATCTACACCCGCGACCTCCAGACCGCGATGAAGGCGGCGCGGCGGATCGAGGTCGGCGGGGTGATGGTGAACGAGATCCCCAACTGGCGGGTCGATCTCATGCCGTACGGGGGCGTCAAGGGCAGCGGCATCGGGAGGGAAGGCCCGCGGTACGCCATCGAGCACCTGACCGATCTGCGGCTGGTGGTGTTCAATCTCTGACCCTTTTCCACGGCGGGTGGAACCCGGCGCCGCCCAGGGACGTCACCGATGTCGTAGAACTACAACCCACCGCTTGCACTTCCCGCCGCCCCACCAACCTACCCGATCGAGGGGAGGGGTTGAGGTGGGCGGCGTTCGTCGTTTGGGAGGGCGATGAAGCGTGGCCATCGACCGTTCCCTCATCGGGAAGGAATCGGAAGAAGTGGTCTTCGAGGTGGAAAAGGGGGCGATTCGCAAGTTCGCCGAGGCGATTGGCGACCCCACTCCGGCTTACCAGCGGGGAGAGATCGCCCCGCCCACCTTCCCGACTACGTTCCGGATCCCGATCCCGGGCCTGTCCCTGGAACTCAGCCGGGTACTACACGGCGAGCAGGAATACACCTTCCAGCGGCCGATCCGGGCGGGGGACCGGGTGCGGTGCAAGAGCCGGGTGGTGGATGTGTACGAGAAGGAAGGGCGGCTCGGCCGCATGACCTTCCTGGTCACCGAGATCGAGGGGCGGGATGAAGCGGGGGAGCTGGTCTTCACCGGCCGGAGCACGGTGATCGTCCGCTGAGGGCCTGGCCGGGGTGCCGGCCGGGGGGCCGCGGGAAAGGCCGGCGTGCCGGCAGGACCCGCCACGGGCCGGGACATCTGCAGGTCAACGAAGGAAAGGGGTGGAACGCATGGGCCAGTGGGAGCCGGGCGCGGAGCTTCCTCCCCTGACGAAGGAGCCCATCACCAAGGTGCAGCTGGTCAAGTACGCCGGCGCCTCGGGGGATTACAACCTGATCCACACCGACGATGAGACCGCCCGGCGGGTCGGTCTCGACGGCGTGATCGCCCACGGCATGCTGAGCATGGGCTTCCTGGGCCAGTACCTGACCCAGCTGGCGGGGCCCGAGAACGTGCGCCGCTTGAAGGTGCGGTTCCGGCAGATGGTCCGGCCGGGCGACGTCCTCACCTGCAAGGGGCGGGTCAAGGAGGTGCGCCCCGAGGGGGCTCACCGGCGCGTGGTGCTTGAGGTCTGGGCCGAGAACCAGAGGGGGGAGGCCGTGACCACCGGTGAGGGAGAGGTGCTGGTCCCGGACGGGTGATCGGGCCGGGTGACCGGGGCCGGTGCCTGCTCGACACGGGTTGACGATGGTCCCACTGGTTTTGCGACGGGGCAATCCCCTGAGCCGGGGGTGCCCGTCGTATCCCGCTCACGGGAGCGACAGGGTGCCCGCCGCTCCCCGCTCAGGGCAAGGAGCGACAAGATGCCTGTCGCACCCCGCTCAGGGCAGAGGGTTGCAACATCCCGTCGTACCCCGCAAGTAGCGGATCCATGGCAGCTTGCCGGGAGGAGGAGTCCGGATGCGCTTTGCCGATCGGGTCGCCCTGGTGACGGGCGGCGGCCGCGGGATCGGTGCGGCCACGGCGCTGCGCTTCGCTCAGGAGGGCGCGGCGGTGGTGGTCTCGGACGTCGACCAGGGACCGGCCGACGAGGTCGCCAGTCAGATCCGCGAACAGGGCGGCCGCGCCCTGGCGGTGGCTTGCGACGTGCGCGACCGGCAGCAGGTCGAGGCCATGGTCGAGCAGGCCGTGAAGACCTTTGGCCGGCTCGACTTCCTCGTCACCTGCGCCGGGATCATCCGCGACAACCTGATCCACAAGATGACCGACGAGGACTGGGACGCGGTCATCGACACCCACCTTAAGGGCACGTTCCTCTGCGCCCAGGCGGCGCAGCGGGTGATGGTGCCCCAGCGGTACGGCAAGATGGTGTTCCTCTCCTCGACCTCGGCCCTGGGGAACCGCGGCCAGACCAACTACTCGGCCGCCAAGGCGGGCATCCAGGGCATGGCGCGGACCCTGGCGATCGAACTCGGTCCGTTCAACATCAACGTCAACGCGGTCGCGCCGGGGTTCGTGGAGACGCGGATGACCCGGGCGGTGGCGGAGCGCACCGGCGTCGACTACGAGGAGTTGAAGAAGGCCGCCGCCGAGCGGACGGCCTTGCGCAGGGTGGGCAAGCCGGAGGATGTGGCCGGGGTTATCGCCTTCCTCTGCAGCGAGGGTGCCAGTTACGTATCGGGTCAGGTGATCTACGTCCGCGGTGGGCCATGAGGGTCGGCGGTTGAACCGGGGCAGCCGCGGTGAAACCCGCTGTGGCTAATGGGTGAAGGAGAGGTGAGAACATGACGACCGTGGCGGCCTCGACCTGCGGCCTGTTCATCGACGGCCAGTGGGGCCATCGGGACAAGACCCTTCCGGTCTGCAACAAGCACACCGGCGAGGTCATCGGTTGCGTCGCCCGGGCGAGCAGGGACGATGTGGAGCGGGCGGTGGCGGCGGCCCGGCGGGCTTACCGGGAAATCCCCCTGCCCCCGTACCGGCGGTACGCGATTTTCAAGCGGGCCTCCGAGCAGATCCGGAAGCGGCGCAAGCCCGGGCTGGCCCGCACCATCGCCGCCGAGGCGGGCAAACCCTTAAAGGAACATCGTTCCTCCTAAAGTTCTATTTTACATAAGGAAATCACCCCAAATACGCCAGTCCCTGTAGCTCTCAAGGAGGGATCGCCCTAAATCGCGACGTATCTCTTGTACGCGGTGGTAACGGGGGTTGTTGGCATAAAGTTGGCAAAAAGGTACCCCAGGAGGTGAGGGGTAGCGTGTTTGAAGCAAGGGTCAAAAAGATTGTCGACGCTGCAATGGCCCGCGGGGTCGACGTGGTGGTGGTGATGCCTGGGGCGAATCTTCTCTATACCTTCGGCTTCAAGGGCAAGGTTAGTGAGCGGATTATGTTGGGCTTTCTGCCGACCAGGGGAGAGCCCGTCTTGCTATTACCCGAACTGGAACTGCCCAGTGTCCGGGAAGTGAGCCCGTGGCAGAACTTTCGGACGTATAAGGACGAGGAAGGGCCCGCGGCGGCCCTCCGGCAGGTGGCGGCGGAACTGAAGTTGGCCGGGGCGTGCCTCGGGGTCGAATACGGCGTCATGCGCCTGCTTGAGTTTCGGTTGTTGCAAGACGTCGCCGGTTCGTTCAACACGGTGGACGCATCGAAGTTCTTCGCCGCTGCTCGGGTATGCAAGGATGCCGCCGAGCTGGATTCCCTGCGCGAGGCGGTTGCGATTGTGGAAACGGCGTTGGAAAGGGTCCTGCCGGAGATTCGTCCGGGGCGTAAAGAGGTGGAAATTGCGGCGCGACTCGAGATGGTCATGCGGGAACTTGGCTCAGAGGGAACGCCGTTTGGGACCATCGTCGCCTCGGGATATCGCGGTGCCCTGCCTCACGGTCGCGCTTCGGCTAAGACCATTGAGGAAGGGGAACTGGTGATCCTGGATTTTGGAGCAATTTATAAAGGTTACGTCGCGGACATCACGCGGACCGTTGCCGTTGGCCGTGTTTCCGACGAATTACGCCATGCTTACCAGGTCGTGTACGAGGCACAGCGTCGTGCCCGCGAGGGTGTGGCCCCCGGCCGGACGGCAGGGGAAATCGATGCGCTGGCCCGGGACTACATCACCGAGGCCGGGTACGGGTCCTATTTCTCCCACCGTACCGGCCATGGCCTTGGCCTCGATGCCCACGAGGAACCATATATTATGAAAGGCAATCAACTGCGTCTTCAGCCTGGCATGACCTTTACCGTTGAGCCAGGCATCTACCTGCCCGGTCAGGGTGGCATTCGCATTGAAGACGACGTGGTCGTGACGGAACAGGGCTTCGAAAGTATAACCCGATATCCCCGTGAATTGATGGAACTGTGAAAGGAGGACCGTATCATTGAGCGTGGACCGGGTTCACGACCTGGAACGCATTCGCCAGGACACGCCCCTTTTTTCCCGCTACATTTACCTGGATGCCGCCGCCGCCGCCCCTCCGCCGTGGCCTGTAGTGGAGGCCATGACGACTTACCTCAAGCACCTCGCCGAGTGGGGGCCTTATTTGCCTCGTTTTCGGGCTGAAACCTATGACCGGGTCGAGGAGATTCGACGGAAGGTCGCCGAATTCATTGGGGCCGCCCCAGAGGAAATCGCCTTTACGCGCAATGGAACCGAGGGCATCAACCTGGTTGCCGAAGGTCTGCCATGGCGGGAAGGCGATGAGATCGTTCTCCTCGATATCGAGTTCCATTCCAATTATGTTCCCTGGCTGCGATTGGCGAAGGAGAAGGGCGTACGTCTGCGGGTCATCAAAACCCCGCAGGACGGCCTTGTCACGCCCGATATGGTGGTCGCAGCCGTCAATCCGCGGACCCGCCTGGTGACCTTGACCCATGTATCGAATGCGCTTGGAACGGTTCAACCGGTGGCGGAGATCGGAGCGGCCCTGAAGAAGGAGCATCCAGAGGTTCTCTACCTGATTAATGCATCGCAGTCGCTCGGCTTGTTGCCCCTTCAGGTGCAACGTTTGCATTGCGATTTCCTGACGGCGCCAGGCCGCAAATGGTTGCGTGGGCCAGAAGGGTCCGGCCTGTTGTACGTACGCCGCGAATGGATCGAATCCCTGCGCCCGCCGCTGGTGGGGTGGGGAGGCACTGAATGGCTGGCCAGTGATGACGAATTCCGCTATGCCGCAACGGCCAAACGATTTCAAGCCGGCCTACCGGATATTCCCGCAATCCTGGGGTTGGGGGCTGCCCTGGAGTATGCCCAGCAGCTGGACATCCAGTGGATTGCAAACCGTGTCCGGCATCTGACGGATTACGGTTATGAACTCCTTCAGCAGATTCCCGGCGTCACGGTGCTCGGTCCCCGGCTATCAAGGGATCGCATTGGCATGATTCCGTTCACCGTCCAGGGGCTTGCCCCTCGGCGGGTGGTGGCGGCGCTCGAGGAAGAGGGCGTCATCGTCGAGGCAGGATCCTTTATGGCACATGTGGCGCTGACGAAACACGGCGTCCAGGAAGTTGTGCGGATCTCTCCCCATTACTACAACACGGAAGCGGACCTCGAACAAGCAGCCCGTTTGCTTGCAGACCTTATCCGAAAGGAAGAACGGCGGTGAACGTGTCGGAACTGGTACGCATTGCCCACAAGGTGTTGATGCACAACCTGAAGGTCAGGTCCGGTGAGGGTCTTGTCATTGCCGGTGACTCGCTCCAAAGCCCGCGGCTACTGGACGCGTTCGTCACCGCGGGTCAGGTGCTGAGTGCCAGGGTGGGTCTGGTGACCTGGCCGGCCCTGGAGCGTCAGAACGACGAGCCGCCCGCCTTCGTGGGCGCTGCCTTCGCGGCAGCGGACGCCGTCGTGGTGGCGCCGTCGGTGTCCATCACCCACACCAAGGCGGTGCGGGAGGCCCGCGCCGCCGGTGCACGGGTCCTCGTGTGCTCTGGGCTGACGGAAGAGATGATGCGGGGACCGGTCGACGTCGACCAGGACCGCCTTGCTCGTGAGACCCGCCGCCTGGCAGAGATGTTTACCAACGCCCGAACGGCCAGGGTCGTGGACCGCAACGGCACGGACGTCACGATGCGTTTGGGTGACCGGACGGCCATGGCCGTCGATGGAGTCTGTGACCAGCCGGGTCAATGGAACTTCATTCCGGCAGGAACCACAGCGCTGGCACCCCTGGAGGGTACCACCGAGGGTTGGATCGTTTTCGACGGCAGCCTGGCCCCTGTCGGCATCCTGCGTGAGCCGGTTCGTCTGCGGGTCGAGGGCGGCGTGGTGACGGCCATCGAAGGAGGCCGGCAAGCGAAGGAATACCGAGAATTCCTGGCGTCCTTCCATCACCCGGGCGTGTACAATATCGCCGAGATCGGCGTGGGGACCAATCCCAAAGCCAGCCTCTCCGGTCGGTTGATTCAGGACGAGCGGATTCTGGGGAGCGTCCATGTGGGCATCGGCAGCAGCGTAAACTTGGGCGGGACGGTGGATGCCCCAAGCCACACCGACGGCGTCATCCTACGCCCCACCCTCTACTTGGACAACCACCTGGTGGTGGAGGACGGCCGTATCGTCGGGTAGCCCTCAACCCCGCGCTGAACTCCAGGCGTTTTCGTAAATTCGTCGGCCCGGGCTGCAGGATCCGGGGTACCCGTGCAGAAGTAATCTATCAGCGAAACAGAGGTTCGCAAAACGAACCACGACAACCGGTTCGGATGCTGCGGGGGCCACGGGCGCTCCCTGGAGGGCTCACCACTTCGTGGAAGATCGTGATCAGTATCTCCAGACGGTCGGCCGGGCCTTGCAAATGCTGGATTGCTTTCAGGACACCGCCGAGTGGTCGCTGTCGGGTCTGGCCGCGCACCTCGGGGTGAACAAGGCGGTTGCCTTCCGACTTGTCTCCACGTTGCGGCGCCACGGTTATCTGGAGCAGGATCCGCTGACGAAGAAGTATCGCCTGGGCGAACGGGTCCTGATCCTGGGCCTTGCGGCGGCGCGACGGGTCGATCTCCGTCAAGTGGCGCGTCCAGTTATGGAGTGGCTTTCGCAGGAGACCGGCGAGTCGACCTTTCTGACGGTGGAACGCGGCGGCTTCAGTGTGTGTTTGGACAAGGTGGAGTCGTCCCATGAGATCCAGCTGATGATGCAGGTCGGAGGCGTCTACCCGCTGCATCGAGGGGCATCGAACAAGGTTCTGCTCGCCTTTCAGCCGCCGTCTCGCATTGAGGCTTATCTCCGTGCCATAAAGGACCAATTGTCGGCGGACGGGTTGTCGGTGGAGGAAGTCAAGGCGCAACTGCAGCGGATTCGGGAGGTGGGTTATGCCCACTCCGTCGGTGAAGTAACGCCCGATGCTTTTGCCGTTGGGTTTCCCGTGTTCGACGGAGAACAACGGCTGGTGGGGGCGATCAGCAGTGGCGGGCCAACTTACCGCCTTACGCCTGAGCGCCTGCGGCGCATCGTGGCCCTGACCCAAGAGGCAGCCGTCCGCGTTTCCCAACGCCTCGGCGGGACCACGCCCAGCGGGGAGAGTGAGCGCGGTGCAACGTCCACCGAAATTGGGTGTGATCACCATTGGCCAGTCGCCGCGCACCGATATGGTGCCCGAAATGGTCCAGTGGCTGGGCACGGTGGAGGTGATGGAGCGGGGCGCCCTCGATGGCCTTAGCGCGACCGAGATCGCGGCCCTGCATCCGGACGCCACCGACTACACCCTGGTGACACGCCTCAGGGACGGTTCGTCCGTGGTGATTGCCAAGCGCCATATCATTCCACGGATTCAACAAGCGATTGACGAGCTGGAGGAAGCCGGCGTGGACGCGACGGTGCTGGTGTGCACCGGTACATTTCCTGCCTTCGCCCATCGCAAGCCCTTGCTGTTCGCGGAACGCTTGTTGGTCGAAGGCGTTCGGGCGATCGCAGGAGGGAGTCGCCTGGGCATTCTTTGCCCGTTGGCGGCCCAAGAAGGCTTGACGCGCGAGAAGTGGGAGTCGGTGGCCGGCCACCTCCATGTCGCGTCGGCCTCACCCTACGGCCATGGCGCTGAACTGGAAGCAGCAGCGCACGTCTTGAGGGAGGCCGGGGTTGATTACGTGGTGCTGGATTGCATGGGCTACACCCAAGGGATGAAGGAGCAGGTCCGGCAAATGACCGGGGTGCCGGTGTTGTTGGCTCGATCCATCGTCGCGCGCCTGGTAGCGGAGGTGATCGCGTGATCGGGATTATCAGGGTCCTCACCATCGACGACGCGGAGATCCTTCAAGCCCACGGGCGGTTGCTGGAAAAAGAGTACGGTCTGCCGACGCTCAGCCGTTGCATTCCCGATCAGCCGCGCGGGATTTATGATGAGGCGACCGAAGCGCTGGCTCGGCCCAAGATCATCGCCCTGGCCCAGCAAATGGCGGCAGAGGGTTGCCGAGGGATCTTGATCAGTTGTGCGGCCGATCCCGCCCTGGACGAGGTGCGCGCAGAGGTCCCTGTGCCCGTGGTCGGAGCGGGTTCGGCGGGAGCGGCCGTGGCGCTTGCGCTGGGTGGCCGGGTGGGTGTGCTGTCCATTACGCCGGATGTGCCTGCCCCCATCGCCAGGGTTTTGGGAGACCGCGTCGTGGCCGTGGCTCGCCCCCAAGGTGTAACCAACACAACCCATTTGCTGGAACCGGGTGCACGGGATCGGGCGGTGGATGCGGCGCGAGGGCTAGTTCAGCAGGGTGCCGATGTCATCCTCTTTGGCTGCACCGGCTTTGTGACCGTCGGTGTCGCTCCCCGCATTCGCGCGGAATTGGGCGTGCCGGTGGTCGACCCGGTGCTGGCAGCCGGGCTGATCCTGCGCTATGCCACCGATACGAATCCTGCGCTTCCCCGGGATCCGCTAAACCCCCAACGGTCCGTTCGCTAACCGGTCGCCGAGTTCTTCCCCTGGCGGGGCAAACAAAGGCCATCCGCCGGCGGCCGGTCAGCGCCTCAGAGTGACATCGGGTCCCAATCGTCCAGGAAAAGGATGGTGGATGGGTGATGCGGCTGGATCGTGCGCAGGTTCGTCATGCCGCCCTAGGCGGCGCCTTCCTGGGAGGTGGAGGCGGGGGAGCCTTGTCGGAGGGCATCAACCTGGGCGAACTCGCCTTCACGGTCGGCGATCCCCAATTGGTTCGCTTGGATGACTTGAACGACGAGGACGTGGTCGTGACGGTCTCGGCTGTCGGAGCGCCCGCGGCAAAAGATCAATATGTGAAGCCGGCGGATTACGTGGCAGCTTTGCAGGCCTTGAATCAGCGCCTCAACGGGCGTATTGCCGGCCTCATCACCTCCGAGAACGGCGGCCTGGCGACGTTAAATGGGTGGTTCCAATCGGCGATGACGGGCATTCCGGTGGTGGACGCCGCCGGCAATGGGCGCGCTCACCCCACCGGGGTCATGGGTTCCATGGGTTTGGACCGCCTCGATGGCTACCGCTCGGTCCAAGCCGCCGTCGGGGGGGATCCTCGCCGGGCGCGGCGGGTAAGCCTTGTGGTGGAGGGAGCCCTCGCCGTCGTCGACCGGGTGGTCCGCCAAGCGGCAGTCGAGGCGGGTGGGCTCGTGGCGGTGGCGCGCAATCCGGTCCCTGCCTCGTGGGTCCGCGAGCATGGGGCCGCGGGGGCCATTACCTTCGCCATCGAAGTGGGCGCCTTGATTGACGAACAGGCTCCCCATGGTGGCCGGGCTGTCGCCCGCGCCCTGATTGAGCGGCTGGGGGGCGAGGTCCTGGCCGAGGGAGAGGTCAAGGACTACCGCCTGGAGACCACGGGTGGCTACGATGTAGGCTCACTGGTTGTCGGAGACTTGGAGTTGACGTTCTGGAACGAGTACATGACCGCCGAGCGGGCGGGCCAACGTTTGGCCACCTTCCCCGATCTGATCGCCACGGTGGATGTTGACAGCGGGATCCCCGTGACGTCCGCCGAGATTCAAAACGGTCGCCACGTGGTGGTGATCATGATCCCCAAGGAGAGAATCCCCCTGGGAGCCGGTGTTCGTCACGCCGACGCGCTTCTTCCCGTGGAACGCGTCCTCGGAAAAGCGATGGCTACCTATTTTTGAGGCCGCTTGATTGGGCGGCTTTTGGACGTGGAGCATCCAAAGGACGAAAGGAGGCGGTCCGTCGTGGCGCTGAAATACGTCCTGGAAGTACTTGATGCGGTGGATTCCCCTCAGGCAAGCGGAGAAACGATCCGCGATTTGTTTGCGCGCTACGACTGGACGAACGTCGAGGTCCGAACGGTTGAAGGCTCCCAAGGGAAAACGGACTTTGTCAAAGTCGTCATTCCCGGGACACGAGGGA
Source organism: Thermaerobacter sp. PB12/4term (assembly GCF_003403315.2). NCBI lineage: Bacteria > Bacillati > Bacillota > Clostridia > Eubacteriales > Clostridiales Family XVII. Incertae Sedis > Thermaerobacter > Thermaerobacter sp. PB12/4term. Next base: position 2,167,123 of record NZ_CP048407.1, on the reverse strand, counting down.
AGACCCAAGGAGGATCTGCCCCCACCCTGGGCATCATCGGCCGGTTGGGTGGCCTTGGCGCCCGGCCAGAACAGATCGGTTACGTGTCCGACGGTGACGGCGCCGTGGCCGCCTTGGCCGCAGGGTTAAAGCTAGCGGACATGCACCGACGCGGGGACATGCTGGCCGGCGACGTCATCATCACAACCCATATTTGCCCGGATGCGCCGACCCAGCCCCACGATCCGGTGCCCTTCATGGGATCCCCAGTGGACATCGCCACGATGAACGCCATGGAAGTCGACGCCGCAATGGACGCGGTGATTTCGATCGACACCACCAAGGGGAATCGAATTTGTAACCATCGGGGCATTGCCATCACCGCCCCGGTAAAGGAGGGATGGATTCTCCGGCTAACCGATGATCTGCTGGATGTCTACGAAATCGTGACGGGACGACTGCCGGTTGTGTTACCCATCACAATGCAAGACATCACTCCCTACGGTAATGGGGTCCACCACCTCAACAGCATCATGCAGCCGGCGGTGGCCACATCGGCACCGGTGGTGGGCCTTGCCATCACCACGGAGACCATGGTTCCTGGCTCCGCCACCGGAGCCAGTCACGAAGTCGACATTGCGTTGGCAGTTCGGTATGTCATCGAGGTCGCCAAGTTATTTGGTCAGGGCAAGTTCAAATTCTACTACGAGAGTGAGTACCGCCGTCTCTGTGACCTCTACGGTCGCATGGTCGTGCTTCAAGTTCAACGGTAATCGCAGGGCATTCCGGGTGAGGTGAGATGATGCAGAACATTGTTTCTCGAGAAGAGATGGAAACAGCGAAGGGTCGGCATCCGAGTATCTTTGAGCCTGTTCCCCTGGCTTTAAACGTTATCTTGTCCGTTATTGGTGCCATCATTGGCCTGCAACTCATCACGCAATTAGGCATCACGGCAAATACCGCCATTATTGGTGCCCTTATCGCCATGTTAGCCGCCCGCATTCCTGTAGGGTTCTTGCGGCCTTTCCGTTCCATCCATCGGCAGAATTTAATCCAAACGGGTATCTCGGGTGCCACCTTCGGCGCCGCCAATTCACTGCTGCTGCCGATGGGCATACCCTTCGCCATTGGGCGGCCTGACCTCGTATGGCCGATGCTGGTTGGGGCAGCAATCGGCTTATTCGTGGATGCGTGGATCATGTACCGCCTCTTCGACTCCCGCATCTTTCCCGCCTCCGGTGCATGGCCTCCGGGTATTGCAACGGCCGAGGCGATCTTGGCGGGAGACGAGGGCGGGCGGCGGGCCCGGCTCCTCCTGTGGGGTACACTTATCGGCTTGATCGGGTCGATTCTGAAGGTGCCCATGTCGGCGTTCGGCGTGGCTTTCATAGGAAACGTATGGGCGCTGACGATGTTTGGTGTCGGTCTGTTGCTCCGTGGTTATTCCCAGCCCTTGTGGGGGATCGATTTGAATGCTCTCTATATCCCCCACGGCATGATGATTGGCGCCGGCGTCGTTGCGCTGCTGCAAATCACGCTCATTCTCCTGCGTCGACAAGGCGGGGAGTCTCCGGAAAGCGAACGGGGACGCAACGTGGGTGATTGGAACGGGGCACTTGAAACGACGGTTGACGAACGGACCATCGGGCGGGTGCTAACGAGCGGATTCGGGTTGTACATCATTGGTGCCATCATATTGGCTGTAATCGGTGGGCTTGTTTCAGAAATGTCCGGTGGCCAAATTGCGCTGTGGATTTTGTTCGCAGCGGTGGCTGCTCTTGTCTCGGAACTCATTGTTGGCTTGTCAGCAATGCATGCGGGGTGGTTCCCGGCCTTTGCGGTGACGCTGATCTTTCTCGTGTTAGGAATGCTCATGGGGTTCCCCGCGGTGCCCCTGGCCCTACTTACCGGATACACCGCCTCCACCGGGCCTGCTTTTGCCGACATGGGGTACGATTTGAAAGCAGGCTGGTTGCTGAGGCGCCGTGAAGGAAGCCGAGCCTTTGAACTCGAGGGCCGGCGCCAGCAATTTCGAGCCGATCTGATTGCGTTTGTCATCGCGGCTGCAATTGTTGCGCTGGTTTGGCCGAACTACTTCCAAAAGGATCTGATCCCTCCGGTGGACCGGGTATTTGCGGCAACGATTCAAGCCGGTGTCGAGGATCCTTCGATCTTGACCAAGCTATTGCTGGCGGCTATACCCGGTGCCTTGATTCAATTCCTCGGCGGACCTTCGCGCCAGATGGGTATCTTGCTGGCGACCGGGTTGCTGATTAACATGCCGCTGGCGGGCTGGGCGGTACTGGTCGGCATTCTGTTGCGCGTGGTGATTAGCCGCCGGTACGGGGCCGAGGCTGAAACGCCCATGAGCATCACCGCGGCAGGTATCATTGCCGGCGACGCGTTGTATAGCTTCTTTAATTCGATTCTCAAAGTCCGATGACGAACGCAGCCTTTAAGGATTGATGCTGGTGGTCAAAGGGTCGGCGGACATGGTGTCCGCCGACTCGCATCGTTGATCGAGCGGTGGCGTCGAATTGAACATGCGATATCGATTTTCGCCGCATTCGAAGGATGTGGGGGATCAATATGGGCCATGAAGAAATTGCAGCTAGGATTTTGACGACGTGCATGGGTTTAAAGCACGGTGAGCGCTTGGTCGTGGTGACCGATGCTGGGAAAGTATCGATGGGGAACCTGTTCTTTAGGGCTGGACTCGCGCTGGGCGCCGATGCCGTTTTGGTTGTTATGTCGGAACGAACGGCGGATGGGCAGGAGCCGCCGGCGGCCGTGGCCGCGGCCATGGCCGCTGCGGATGTAGTCATTGCCCCGACCACTCGATCCTTGACCCATACTGCGGCACGCCGGCGGGCCACCGATGCCGGTGCGAGGGTGGCAACGATGCCGGGTATTACCGAAGATATGTTATATCGCGGAGCGATAACGGCGGACTACGAAGTGGTCCGCCGCCGAACCGAACAAGTGGCCCGCATTCTTGACGGCGGGCGGGCGGTCCGGCTGATCAGTGGCGAAAAGTATGAGCTGTTCCTCGACATCACCGGACGCCGTGCCATTGCGTCGACCGGAGTTTACCGTGATCCGGGAAGTGCAGGCAATCTGCCTTCTGGAGAGGCCTACCTTGCACCGGTTGAGGGAAGCGCGAACGGTGACCTTTTCGTGGATGGGTCCGTAGCCGGTCTGGGATTATTGCAGGATCCGCTGCTTTTACACATTGAAAATGGTCGTCTTGTTTCGGCAGAGGGACCGGACGCCGAACGGCTGCTCAAATTGTTGGATCAGAGCCCCCAGGGACGCATGGTGGCTGAATTGGGAATCGGCACCAATGACGCGGCACGCCTGACGGGCACGGTCCTTGAAGACGAAAAAATTTACGGTACGGTCCACATTGCCTTCGGCAGCAATGCGAGCTTCGGTGGGTCCATTGAAGCCGGGCTTCACATCGACGCGGTCGTCTTACGACCCCAACTTTATGTGGATGGCGTGCTTCTGGTAGGGGATGGCCGTGTGTACGTGTAAGACCGATTGTAACCGCTCGCTGCATCGGACCTGGAAGGGCCATAGGGGCGGATCGCTGAACCCTGGAACGACGCGTCGAAGGGGCGTGCCCGTGCAGGATGCGAGACCCACGGACAATGCCTGCCATGGCCCAAGAGGTCGGCGGTCTTGTCCGCAACCCGCGGGCCGGCCCGAGCACCGGCAGATAGTCACCAGTGTACAGTGCCGGCTGAACATCGCCGGTGCCCTGGTGCCTCGGCGCGTGCGGTTTATTGCTCGCTGGGCCGACTGTTGGGATGAACTCGGTGGGGAGTTGCGACGTAGTTCGTCCAGTTGATGCGACAGCGTGCGCCCTAATCATCCTCTTGACTGAGCACCACTGTCAGAGTCCCTCGTGGTGGTGCAAATGGTCGGGGCCGCACCGGCCGGCCCCGACTACCTAAGCCAGTTTTCCGCCGGGAAGGCCATGTAGGCCAACACGTCGTCCTCGGCATCCCGTAATAAGGCCGCCACCTGGGGGTGCTGCGACCTGAGCTCCTCGGTCCTCTGTCTCAGCCGCTGGCGATGGCCTTGCCCCGGTTTCGTGGACACCCCGATACTTGGGGCGTAAGCCCCGGAAAGGGTGATCTCCATGCCGGCCACCAAGCCGCCGTACCCTCCCGAGTTCCGGGCCGAAGCCGTCCGCCTCGTCCGGGAGAATGGGAAGAAGCTCCACACGTTGTCCCACTCGGCCATGAAGGCCGCCCGCAAGATCGAGGTGGGCGGCGTCAAGGGCAGCGGCATCGGCCGCGAGGGGCCGCGGTACGCCATCGAGCACCTGACGGACCTGCGGTTGGTGGTGTTCAACCTGTAGGGTTGGCACGCTGCTGCGGCCGGTGCAGCCCCCTTCGGGGTGGACTTCAGGGTTCAAACGGACGGGGATGCACCCAACGTGCGGGGCATGTCGCGGTCTGCGCCGTCCACTCACGCCGGCGCAGACCGCGGCACCGACCTGCTTCACGGCAAGTGACGATCCCTACCCCGGATTGCCTAGGCCGAGCCCAGTACCGCCGCACACCTCCGCACCCCGGGCCACGTCTTCCGGCTCCGCTCACTCCCCAGGATTTTCGCCTGCTCACCCCGAATTGTGCTTGCCACAAGGCGTCACCGCGCAATGAAGGCATCCGCCGCCGGTGCCCACGGGGGATCCAGGGGGGGCTGTCATGGCGGTCGCGGCGGTACCGCAACCGAATCGTCCTCAACGGGAAGGCGTCACCGTACGTGACGTCCTGTTCCTTCCCTCAGCGGCCGGAGCCGAGGTGGTGGCCGGCCGTCAGGGGATGAACCGGCCGGTCCGCTGGGTGCACATCTCGGAGCTGCTGGACATCGCCCGGCTTCTCACCGGTGGCGAGTTTCTCCTTACGACGGGCATGCGGTTCCAGGATGCAGCCCCCGACGAGCTGCGTACGTACGCCGCCTCGCTGGCCGAGGCCGGTGTCGTGGCGGTGGGGCTGGAGCTCGTCCAGTGGATTCACGAGCCGCCCGCTGCCCTGGTGGAAGCTTGTGAGGTCCACGGGCTTCCCTTGGTGGTCTGGCGATCGGAAGTCCGCTTCCGGCTGATCGCGGAGGAGGTCGCCCGCCGGATCCTGGACACGGGCCGCCGTCCCGCCGGCTTCGACGAGGACGAACTGGCGGAGATGCTGCTGGCCGGCCCGTGGGCGGAGCCCATCGCCCGGGAACGCCTCGAAGCAGCGGGCCTGGATGCGGGCCCCTGGGTGGTCCTGGGCTTGATCAAGGCGGCAGGGATGGAGCGGGCGGGCGCGGCCGTTGCCCTCGAACAAGCCGTTCACCACGTGCGCCAGGCGGTGCCGCGGGCGGCCCGGGGGCTTGCCGGTACGGCGGTGGCTCGACTGGCGTGTTCAAGCCGGGGGGAGATCGCCAAGGTCATCCTCACCGGTCCGTCGCCTGCGTCGTTGCGCAGTGCCTGGGATGCCTTGATCCCCATGCTCCGCCGGAATGGTCCCTACTCCTCGAAGGGCCGGTCCGTGCCCCTGCGCATCGGCGTCAGCCGGCCCCGGGACTCGTTGGGCGGGTTGAACGCCGCTTTGCGGGAAGCCATGGCCGTCCTGCGGTTCCAGTCGGTGCGGCGTCCCTGGCCCCACGTGCACTTCGACCAGCTGCAGTTGGGCCAATTCCTGCTCGCGATCCCCGAGCCCGCCCTCCGGCGCCTGGTGGAGACCGAACTCGGGGCCTTGCTCAAGACGCCCCGGAACGAGCGGCCCGAGCTCTTGCGCACCCTCCTGGCGCTCCTTGAGCACAACTTCAACGTGTCGGCCACGGCCAAGGTGTTGCACCTGCGTCGCCAGAGCCTCTACCGGCGGCTGGCCCGGCTCGAGGAGCTGTTGGGACCCGGTTTCGACCAGTGCGACCGGCGGGCCACGCTGCTCCTGGCGATCCGGGCGTCGCAGCTGCTCGGCCTGTATCCGGAGGAGTGAGCCGGGGTGCCGTTTTGTCGACGGGCGTACGGCCGGACATGGGCGGAAACGGCGAGCCCTGGCGGGGCAGGCGACTGCCCACGGTGGCCAAGCGCTCGGCCATGCCCTCCGCGAGGCAGCGCCCATACGCAAAACGACGACCGTGGCACCCCGCGAGTCCGTGCTCATGAGGTGGGGAAGCAAGCCGCGAGGGGGCTGCGCCTGGGGGCGGTACTCCGATGGGGACGAACGCGGCCGCGCCGCCCCTGGGGCATCTCCTGACGACAGCTGCTCCCGCTTCGCCCAGCCGGTTCCGGCCGGTTCGACCGGCACGGATAGCCTGTTCCCGTTCCTAGGGTCAACCTGTCGCAAGGCGCCGGCGGGTGGGCTGGCGAACTCCTCCATGGATCCATGTCCCGCGGGAGGGGAGATCCATGGCCGATGCCATGCCCGCCGTGGCCCATGAGGGCGACGACCTTCGCCGCAAGCAGCGGGAGTACCTGTTTCCCAACCTGGCCACCCTGTACGAAGAGCCGCTGGTCATCGTCCGGGGTGAGGGCAAGTACGTCTGGGACGATCAGGGGCGGCAGTACCTGGACGCCTTCGGCGGCATCCTCACCGTCAGCCTGGGCCACTGCCACCCGCAGGTGACGGAACGGGTCGCCCGCCAGCTGCGGACGCTGCAGCACGTCTCGACCCTCTACGTCACCGAGCCCCAGGTGCGGCTGGCCGAGCGGCTGGCGGAGCTGACGCCGGGGCGGCTCCAGCGCAGCTTCTTCACCAACAGCGGCACCGAGGCCAACGAGACCGCCCTGGTGGTGGCCCGTGCCCACACCGGCTGCGACGACGTCATCGTCCTGCGCCACAGCTACCACGGCCGCTCGATGCTGACCATGACCCTGGGCGGGACCCACGCCTACCGGGCCGCCACACCGGTGCCCGGGGTGCACCATCTGGCCAGTCCCTACTGTTACCGCTGCCCCTTCGGGCTGACCTACCCGTCCTGCGACCTGCGCTGCGCCAGGGACGTGGAGGAACTGATCCAGACCGCCACCTCGGGCCGGGTGGCCGCCTTCGTCGCCGAGCCCATCCAGGGGGTGGGCGGGTTCATCACCCCGCCGCCCGAGTACTTCCGGGAAGTGGTCTCCATCGTGCGGCGGTACGGCGGCCTGTTCATCTGCGACGAGGTCCAGACCGGCTGGGGACGCACGGGCACCTACCTCTGGGGCATCCAGCACTGGGGCGTGGAACCCGACGTCATGACGTCGGCCAAGGGCATGGCCAACGGCCTGCCCATCGGCTGGACCATCACCACCGACGAGGTCGCCCGCTCCTTCCGCCACAGCACCATCTCCACCTTCGGCGGCAACCCCGTCTCGGCCACCGCGGCCCTGGCCGTGATCGACGTGATCGTGGAGGAGGGCCTGGCCGAGAACGCGGCCCGGGTGGGCGGGTTCCTGATGGACGGGCTCAAGGCATTGCAAGAGAAGTACCCGTGCATGGGCGACGTCCGCGGCATGGGGCTGATGATCGGCGTGGAGCTGGTGCACGGGGGCAAGCGGCCGGCGCCGGACCTGCTCAGCCGGTGGCTGGAGGCGACCCGCAAGCGCGGCCTCTTGATCGGCAAGGGGGGCCTCTACGGCCACGTGGCGCGGATCGCCCCGCACCTGAACGTGACCCGCAGCGACGCCGAGGAGATGCTCCGGATCATGGACGAGGCAATGGCCGAGGTCCAGCCGTACATGGAGGTGTGAGCCGTGGCCCAACTGCCCTTGGAACGGGACGAACCGGCAGCCGCCGTGCCGGCGCTGATCGGGGGCAAGTGGATCACGCCGGCCGCGCAGCGGTGGGAGCCGGTGTACAACCCCGCCACCGGGGAGGTCATCGCCCGGGTGCCCTTCGCCACCGGGGCGGAGGTGGCGGCCGCCGTGGAGGCGGCAGCGAAGGCGTACCCGGCGTGGCGCCGGGTTCCTCCGGTGGAGAGGGCCCGGCTGATGTTCCGGTACAAGGAGCTCCTGGAGAAGCACTTCGAAGAGCTGGCCCTGTCCGTCACCCGGGAGCACGGGAAGACCCTGGCCGAAGCCCGCGGCGAGGTGCGGCGGGGCATCGAGGTGGTCGAGTTCGCCGCGGGGGCGCCGACCCTGCTGCTGGGGGAGATGGCGGAAGACGTAGCCCGCGGGGTCGACAGCGAGATGGTCCGGGTGCCCCTGGGGGTGGTCGCCGGGATCTGCCCGTTCAACTTCCCGGCCATGATCCCCTTGTGGATGTTCCCCATCGCCGTGGCGTGCGGCAACACCTTCGTGCTGAAGCCGTCGGAGCGGACCCCGCTGACGGCCGTTCGACTGGCGGAGCTGTTCCTGGAGGCCGGCGCGCCGGAGGGCGTGCTGAACGTGGTCCATGGCGGGCGGGACGTCGTGGACGGGCTCCTCGCCCACCCCGACGTCAAGGCCGTCTCCTTCGTGGGGTCGCAGCCGGTGGCGCAGTACGTCTACGCCGAGGCGGCCCGGCACGGCAAGCGGGTGCAGGCTCTGGGAGGGGCCAAGAACCACCTGGTCGTCATGCCCGACGCGGACCTGGAGGCCACCGTGGCGTCGGTGGTGGGCTCGGCCTTCGGTTCCGCCGGCCAGCGCTGCCTGGCCGGCAGCGTCGTCGTGGCCGTGGGGGACGTGGGCGATCCCCTGGTGGGGGCCCTCTGCGAGGCGGCGCGGAACCTGGTGGTGGGCGAGGGGACCGATCCCGAGGTCGACATGGGCCCGGTGATCCGGGCCGAGGCCCGGGACCGCATCGCCCGCTACATCGAACGGGGCGTGCGGGCGGGGGCGTCCCTGGTGCTGGATGGCCGCCGCCACCCGCACCTGCGGGGGCCGGCGGGCGGGTTCTGGATCGGGCCGACGATCTTCGACCACGTGCGACCGGAGCAGGAGATCGCGTGCGACGAGATCTTCGGTCCCGTGCTGTCGGTGATCCGGGTCCCCGACCTGGATACCGCTATCGACGTGGCGAACCGGTCCCGCTTCGGCAACGCCGCCAGCATCTTCACCCGGAGCGGCGCGGCGGCACGGACGTTCCGCTACCGCATCGAGGCCGGCATGCTCGGGATCAACATCGGGGTGGCCGCGCCCATGGCCTGGTTCCCCTTCTCGGGGTGGAAGGCATCCTTCTACGGGGACCTGCACGCCACCGGCAAGGACGGGGTCCGGTTCTATACCGAGGTCAAGATGGTGACGAGCCGCTGGTGAGCGGGCCCGCAGCGGCCGGGTGCTGCTTCTTGACGGGCCGTCCATGGGGTTGGCTCCGATCCTGGTTCGGGAGATCTTCGCGGTGATCGACGAGATCCGCCAGCCCGGCACGACGATCCTGCTGGTGGAGCAGAACGCCCACGCCGCCCTGCAGGTGACCAGCCGCAGCGGTGTGCTGGGACGGGCCGCATCGTGCTGGCCGGGCCGGCCGCGGAGGTGGCCAGCGACCCGCGGGTGACGGAAGCCTACCTGGGGGCGTGAAGGCGGGGCCGGTCCGCGCCGCGCGCCTATCCGCGGCACCGCGGCCCGTGCGGGTGCACGTGGGCGATACCCCTCCGGTGCGGGTGCGATACGCCGGGGGCGACCTGCGTCGAGGGGCTCGAGGTGGGACCCGGCCCGAAAAGCCAACCCCACGGGCTGAATCGCCTCGCAGTCATCCCGCCACGCATCCTCACAGGAGCCGGGCGAGTTGCCGCACCACGGCCTCGCCGACCTCACGGGTGGTTGCCGTCCCGCCCAGGTCCGGCGTGTGCGGTCCCTCCCGGAGCACGTCCGCGATGGCCTGCAGCACCGCGCCGGCCAGCCGGTCGCCATTCGGCAGGCGGCCCCGGTCCTTCAGGTAGTCCAGCATCAGGGCGGCAGACCAGATGGCCCCGATGGGGTTGGCGATGCCCCGGCCCGCGATGTCGGGGGCGGATCCGTGGACCGGCTCGAACATCCCCGGATACGGCCCGGCGGGGTTGATGTTGGCGCTGGCAGCCAGGCCCAGGCCGCCCTGCAGGGCAGCGCCCAGGTCCGTCAGGATATCCCCGAAGAGGTTGGACGCTACCACCACGTCGAACCGCTCCGGCTGGCGCACCAGGTGGTACGCCATGGCGTCGACCAGCACGGTCTCCAGCCGCACGTCAGGGAAGTGGCGGGCCACGTCCCGGACCACCTCGTCCCACAGGCCGAAGGTGTGGGGCAGGGCGTTGCCCTTGGAAACGCTGGTGACGATGCGGCGGCGGTGGCGGGCCTGCTCGAAGGCGAAGACGGCAATGCGCTCGATGCCCCGCCGGGTGAAGACCGCCGTGTGCAGGGCCAGTTCGTCCGGATGCCCTGCGTTCAGCCGCCCGCCCGCGTCGGAGTACTCGCCTTCCGTGTTCTCCCGAACGAACAGGATGTCGACGGTGGGGGCATGGGCGAGGGGCGACGGGGCGCCGGACAGCCGCCGGACGGGGCGAAGGTTGACGTACAGGTCGAACCCCTTGCGTATCTGCAGGACCAGGCCCACGGAGATGGGATCCGGGACGCGCGGGTCGCCCATGGCCCCCAGCAGGATGGCGTCGAAGCCGCGCAGGGTATCGAGGAAGCCCGGCGGGGCCACGTGACCGGTCTGAAGGTAGTGCTCCGAGCTCCAGGGGAAGGTCACGGTGTGGAACCGGTGGCCTGTTGCCTCTTCGATGGCTTGCAGCACGCGGAGGGCTTGCTCGATCACTTCGGGTCCTACACCGTCCCCTGGGATGACCGCCAGCCGGACCGGATGCACGGGTTGCGCGGGCTGCACGGGCTGGACGGTCTGCTTGGGCGCGGTGGACTGCATGGCGTCACCCCCTGCCTGGCGATCACGGTCCGCCGGGTTCGTCCGACTGGGGTCACGGGTTGAGGGGCGGGTCGTAGCGGCCGTCGATGGCGGTCCATCCCCCGTCGACGGTGAGCACCGAACCCGTGACGTAGCGGCTGGCGTCGGCGGCCAGGAAGACCACGGCGGCCGCCACCTCGTCCGGCGTCCCCCACCGGCCGAGGGCCGTCTTGGCGGCGTAAGCGCCGTACCACTCCGGGTGGTTCTTGAGGGGCTGCGTCAGCGGGGTGTCGATGACGCCCGGCGCCACGGCGTTGGCCCGGACGCCGCGGGGGCCGAGCTCCGCCGCCAGGGTCTTGATCAGCTGGACCGTCCCCGCCTTGGTGGCGGCGTAGACGCCCTGGCCGGGTTCGACCACCTGGGCGCGGATGGAGGCGAAGGCGATCAGGCTTCCCTGGCCGCGGCCCGCCATGACCCGCGCGGCTTCCACCAGGACGTTGAACGTGCCCTTCAGGTTCAGGGTGAGCACCCGGTCCAGCTCGTCGTCAGCGTAGTCCAGTAGCCGCTTGCGGATGTTGACGCTGGGTGTCGTCACGGCCACGTCCAGGCGGCCGTGGCGCTCCACGATGCCGGCGATGGTGCGGCGGACCTGGTCCCGGTCGCGGATGTCGAGGCCCACGGCCTGGCCCTGGGTCCCGCCGGCCTCAAGCTCCCGAACCAGGGCCTCCACCCCGGCGGCGTCCCGGTCGGCAGCGACCACGAAGGCGCCGAAGTCGGCCAGGGCAAGGGCTGACGCCCGGCCCAGGCCGGATGCGGCACCGGCCACCAGGGCGACCCGCCCGGTGAGGTCGAACATGTCGCGGTACCTGCCCATATCCATGCCTCCTCGCGACGCCCGGGCGCACCGCGGAAATGTGCTCCTGCTACCCCTATCGCCGTGTCGACAGGAAGATCATGGCCGCCGCTGCATACAGGCGGGCCGTCTCGATCAGCTCGGGAATGTCCACGTACTCGTCCACCTGGTGGGGGACTTCCCGCTTCCCGGCGCCGAAGGTGACGATGGGAATCCCCTTCCAGGCCCACAGGAACGTCCCGTCGGTGGCCCCGGGAACGCCGTTGTACTGCGGCTCGCGACCCGTGACCAGGCGCACCGCCTCGGCGGCGGCCTGGACGACGGGGTCGTCGGGCGGGGTGTAGGTACATGGGCGGTCGTCGATGACCGCCGTTTCCACGCGGAGGCCCGGCACCTTGTCCGCCTCCTCGCGGGCGATGTTCAGGACGGCCTCCTTCAGAAACCCGTGGTCCTGCCGCGGGGTGGTACGAACGTCCAGCGTGACGTACGCCTGGTTGGGAATGACGTTGATCTGCGGCTCACCGCTGGGCGGCGCGAGGAAGATGGTGGGGGTGATGCTCGGCCAGCCCACCAGCGGATCCTCCCCGTGGTGCGCGCCCTCGCTTCGCTCCAGCTCGGCCAGGCGGGCGACCATCCGGCATACCGGGGTAATGGGGTTGATCCCCGCCCGGGGTATGGCACCGTGGGCCATCTTGCCGTGGGCCCGGATGCCGATGCGCAGCGCCCCCTTCTGGGCGATGCAGAGCTGGTTCTCCTCGGGCTCGCAGATGATGGCGCCGTCGACCTCGTTGCACCAGCCGGACTCGATCATCTTCTTGATGCCGATCATCAGGCCTTCTTCGTCGACGGGGACCGCCAGCAGGATCCGCCCCCCGAAGTCTGCGGCGGCGTCCTTGATGGCCTTGAGCGCCACCATGGCGGCCGCCAGGTTCCCCTTGGTATCGCAGGCCCCCCGCCCGTAGATGCGGTTGTCCACCACCACACCTTCGAAAGGCGGATAGGTCCAGAGGCTTGCGTCGCCCTCCGTCACCACGTCGCTGTGGGCCTCGAACAGGAGGGTCTTCCCCTCCCGGGTGCCGCACAGTTCGGCCAGGACGTTGGGGCGCCCCGGCGCCGCCTCTTCGACGCGGACGGAAAAGCCCCACGCCTCGAGGAGCTCGGTCACGTAACGGGCCACGCCGGCCTCGCCCGTTCCCCGTTCGGGCCGGTAGACGCTGTCGATGCGGATCAAGGAGCGGGTGAGCTCGACCAGTAACTCGGCATCCACGTATCGCAACACGCGTTCCACGATCCCGGGTTCCACTCCGTGACTTCCTCCCTGGCGCTGACGCGATGCACAGGCGGACCACCATTGCGAGGCAAACGGGTGGGCGAGGCACCCAGGCGGGCGGCTCACCCACCCCCGCCCTGTTCCCCTCACACCCTCCGGGCCCGCTGAACCCGGCCGGCGTCGAGCCGCTTCCAGGGCACGGCCACGGCATAGGTGACGATGGCGGCGACGATGATCTCCGGGATGCCGTGGGTGACCCCGACGGTGAGGGCGACGTTGGCCGGGAGGTACCCGCGCAGGGTGGCCATGGTCAGGACCAGGACCGTGTTCGTCAGGGTCCCGACGGCCGCTGCGGCACCCAGGGCCAGCCACTCGTTACGCCGCAGGGCGGCGTAGGCGTAGTAGGCCGTGATGCCGATGAAGATGCGCGGCAGGATGGCCACCAGCGGGTCCATGAAAAGCGGCTGCGTAGCGTTGACGAGGCTGAAGATGCCAAAGATCGTGCCGATGATGGCACCCACCAGCGGGCCTTCGACCACCGCCCCGATGATGGCCGGGACGTGCATGATGGTTGCGTTGACGCCCGTCGGCATCGGGATGAACCCGAGCCGCGTGACCCCCAGCAGAATGGCGACGGCAGCCAACACCCCCGCGATGACGATCTTCCGCACCGACAGGCTGTAGTTGGACAAGGCGTTCACCCCCTTTCCCGATGGCTTTAGAACGGGAACCTCGCGACCAGCACCAGCGTGGACACCGCGAGGCTGCATAGGATTGCCACCGCGTCCCGCCACGTGGCCTTGAGCTCGACCAGCGCGGAGCGATCCTGCCCGCCCACGTAGCCCCGGGCCTCCATGGCCAGAACCAGTTCCTCCGCCCGTTCCAGGGCGATGGTGAACAGCGGCACCAGCAGGGGCAGGATGCTCACCGTCCGGCGCACGAAGTTGAACCGGCCGCCGGCGCCGAAGTCGGCCCCCCGGGAGACCTGGGCCTTCATGATCCGCTCCAGCTCCTGGGCGAAGGTCGGCACGAAGCGGAGGGCGATGGTCACGATCAGGGCCAGCTCGTGGGCGGGGACGCGCAGCCGCCGGAAGGGGCGCAAGAGACCCTCGATCCCGTGGGACAGCTCGGTGACCGCGGTGGAGAAGGTCACCGCGCTGGCCAGGAAGATCAGCTCGACCAGCCGCAAGAAGGAGACCACGATGGCCTTGACCGTGGCCCGGGTGATCACGACGAACCCGTATTCCCACAGCACCGGGCTCGACGGGTCGATGCTCCGGCCGAAAAACAGCAGCTGGATCAGGGCCAGGATGATCAGGAAGGGTAGGGCGGGGCGCACCCCGCGCAGGGCGTAGTCCAGAGGAATGCGGGCCAGGGTCAGGATCCCGGCCAGGACCAGCAGCAGCACCGCGTGCCCGGCGTAGCTGGCGTTGGCCGTGATGGCGACGATGAGCACGGTTGCGGACAGCAGCTTAGCCCGCGGGTCCAGCCGGTGGATCACCGACCCCGTGGGCAGGTACTGCCCGATGGTGACGTTGCGAAGGAGGTCAAACTCCTGCACGGTCCTGCGCCTCCTCGGGCACCGTCAGCACCCGGGTGATGGCTTCCGCCACCTCGTGGGGGTGGATGGCACCGGCGGGAATGGGTAGGCCGGCGGCCCGCAGCTCATGGGCCACCCGGCACGCCGGGGGCACGTCGAGCCCCACGGCTTCCAGGGCCGCCGGGTTGGCGAAGAGCCCCCGGGGCGTCCCGTGCAGGGCCACACGGCCGCCCACCATGACGTAGGCATAGTCGGCCAGGCGGGCGACCTCGTCCAGGTTGTGGCTGACCAGGACCACCGTCAGCCCTTCCCGCTCCCGCAGCTCGGCCAGGATCGACAGGAGCTCGTCCCGGCTCTGCGGGTCCAGGCCGGCCGTCGGTTCGTCCAGCACCAGGATTTCAGGTCGCAAGGCCAGCACACCGGCCAACGCCACCTTGCGGCGCTGGCCGCCGCTGAGAGCGAAGATGGGCCGGTCCCGGAAGGTCTCGAAGTCCAGGCCGACGATGCCCAGCGCCCAGCGCACCCGCTCGCGCAGCGCCTCGCCGCGGAGGCCGTACTTGTACGGGCCGAAGGCCACGTCGTCCCCCACGTACCGCTCGAACAGCTGGTCCTCCGGCCGCTGGAAGACGATGCCCACGCGCCGGCGCAGGGCGCGCACGTCGACCCGCGGGTTCGCCAGGTCGAAGTCCGCCACCCGGACCCGACCCTTGTGGGGCCGCAGCAGCCCGTTGAAATGCTGGATGAGGGTGGACTTGCCGGACCCCGTCTGGCCGATGATGGCCACCACCTCGCCGGCACCTACGGCCAGGGAGACATCCTCTAGGGCCCGGTGGGCCAGGGGTGTTCCCCGCAGGTAGTCGTGGGTCAGCTCTTCCACGACGATCACGGGGTCGGGGAGGTGCCGGTATCCGCCTCCAAGGCCGGACGAACCGGCCGCCGGCGGCGGCTCAGAGGGCCCCGGAGCCGGGAACGCTGCCGTAGTGGCCCCATTCCACGGAGGGTTCAACTCGTCCCGCGAGAAGTTCTGCTGGCTCTGCGGCGTGCCTTGGGCGTCCCGGGGATTGCCCTGCTCGTCCCGCGGCCCACCCCGCTCGTGCCGCCGGGTGGCCCGCTCGTCCCGCGGTGTCCCCCGCTCCATCCCTGGAGTGCCCCGCTGGCGGGCATTGCGGTCGACATGCTGCAGCACGGCCTTCACCAGTTCTTCAACGGTCATGACACGGGTCGGGAAGCCGGGCACCGCCCTCGCCACCTGGCGGGCGATGGCCACCGTCGGGGGGACGTCCAGGCCGAATCCCTTGATGCGGTCCGGTTCGACCAGCACGGCGTCGGGTGCCCCGTCGGCCTCGATCCGCCCGCGGTGCAGGATCACGACCCGGTCCGCCTGGGCTGCCTCGTCCATGTGGTGGGTGACCTGGATGACGGTGACCCCTGCCCGGTGCAGCCGGTGGAGGATCTCCATGACGCTGCGGCGACCGCTGGGGTCCAGCATGGCGGTGGCTTCGTCGAAGATCACCGCCCGCGGCCGCATCGCCAGCACGCCGGCGATGGCCACCCGCTGCCGCTGGCCGGCCGACAGCAGGTGGGGCGGGCGCAGCGCCGCCCGGTCCATGCCGACCCACGCCAGGGCCTCCTCCACGCGTCGCTCGATCTCAGCCCGCGGGACGCCCAGGTTCTCGGGGCCGAAGGCGACGTCCTCCCGGACAATGGTGGCGACGATCTGGCTGTCGGGGTTCTGGAAGACCATGCCCACCGTAGCCCGGATGTGTTTCCGCAGCGTGGGATCCCCGGTGACCCGCCGGGTGTCGTGGCCGCCCACGTAGACGGTGCCGGCGACGGGAAGGAGGAGCGCGTTGAAGTGACGGGCCAGGGTGGACTTGCCGCTGCCGTTGGACCCGACGATGGCCACGTGCTCCCCGGCCTCGATCCGCAAGGACACGCCCGCCAGAGCCTGCACCGGCGCGGCCAGCCGCGCGGAGTAGACGAATTCCACGTCTTGGGCTTCGATGAGGTACCGGGCAATGGAGTTCATGGCGTCACCGGCAACCCGCGGCCGCCCCCCCAGTTGACGGAATCCCTTCGCACTCGACACCCAAACTCCTTCGTACAACTTGACACGGCCGCAGCCGACAGAGTGACGCTCGGCCAGGTGAGGGCGCGCTCCGATGAAGCCGGATGGAGGGCCTATTATCCACTTGCCCTTCGATTTCGTGCTGCCCCAAGGTGTTGCCACCTGTAGAGTGGGAGACGGCATGTTGCATCCAGACCCTGGAGATCTCGGCGAATGTATGGGGTTCCTGCGCCAATGTGCGGGCCGGGTCGACTGCACATGTGCATGCGACGGTCGCAGCGCATAGACCGCACCTCACCGAGAGTCCGAGACTGTAGCCGGTCCGGTCGCCTGCCGTCACGGCAGGCTGCGGTCCAGCCACTGCAGGGCCCCCACCAGGACTTCGGTGCCCCGGGCGACATCTTCCGGCGAGGCCCACTCCTCCGGGCAGTGGCTGCGCCCGCCGCGGCAGGGGATGAAGAGCATGCCCATGGGGGCGATGCGCGCCAGGTGCATGGCGTCGTGCCCGGCGCCACTGGCCAGGCGCAGCGTGGGATAGCCCAGCGCATGGGCCGCGCCCTCGAGGGCCTCCATCACCTGCGGGTCGGCCTCGGCTCCCTCGGCCCGGCCCAGGCAGCGGCTGGACCACTGCACGCCGCGGGTGCGGGCGACCCGCTCGATGGCGGTGCGGATCTCGGTCCAGGCCTGCGCCAGCCGCCGCGGGTCGTGGCTACGCACGTCGACCGTGAGTCCGACCTTGCCCGGGACCACGTTGACGTTGTTCGGTTCGATGAGCAGGCGGCCGGTGGTCGCGACGCAATGGCCGCTGGTGGCAAGCTCACGGCCCGTACGCTCGACCGCCAGGATGACCTCTGCCGCTGCCGTCAGGGCATCGCGCCGCAGTTCCATCGGAGTCGTCCCCGCATGACCCGGCTGGCCCTCCAGGGTCACGCTGTGCCACTCCATGCTGGCGATGGCGGTCACGATCCCGATGGGTACACCGCGCTGCTCGAGCACGGGCCCCTGCTCGATGTGCATCTCCACAAACGCCGCGATTTCGCCCGGCTGGCGCAGGGGCGCGGAGAGGCTGCGGGGGTCCCCGCCCATGCGCCGGATGCCCGCGGCCAAGGTTTCGCCAGCCGGGTTGACCTCTGCCAGCATCTCCGGCGTGAGCCCTCCGGTCAGCGCCAGACTGCCGATGCAAGAGGGTCCGTAGTCGCTGGGTTCTTCCGCGAGAAAGTCGACGACCTCTACGGGGTGGCGCAGCCGTACCCCTGCCTCCCGCAGGGCGCGCACCGCCTCCAGGGCGCCGAGAACGCCGACCACCCCGTCGAACCGCCCACCGCCGAGAACGGTGTCGGTATGCGATCCCAGCATCAAAGGTGCCCGCCCGGGCTCGGTCCCTTCCCAGCGGCCGATCAGGTTGCCACCCGCGTCGACGCGGATCGCCAGGCCCGCCTCCTGCATGCGGGCGGCGAGCCAGCGCCGGCCCGCCTGATACACGTCCGTGAACGCGCGGCGAGTATACGGGCGATCCGGTTCCGTGAAGGTGGCGAGTTGCATGATGTCGGCCCAGAGCCGCTCGGCACGCACCGTCGGGCGGGACCCCGGCACCGTGTTCACGTCTCCCTTCCTCCACATGCGGTTCCTTCGATCTGGTTCCTGCGATCGCCCCCTTCCTTCGACCTCTACTGTACGTAACACCTTCCGGCACGGAACACCTCCCGTCGGCAACGGCCGGTCAGGAATCCCCACACCTCGCCAGCAGGAATTGCTCAACCTACCGAGTATGACTGTGAAACAACAACGCGACCCCCTTTGTTTCGAAATGTGAAACCAAGAGGGGAAAATTGGTGGGAAGTGGGTGATTCACACAAAAAGCTGCATACGGACCATCAGGCATGATGGGAGCCGACGTGAATCATGTTGCCCAATTCCGAAGAGCCGTTGGCCGACCCGCTGTCCCCGCCCGAGGAGTCCGGCCGACGGCTTATTACGAGGCAACCCCGACGTGACACGAGGAGGTCGCGCCCATGGCGTCGTGGCAGCAGTATCTGGATGACCACCGCACCCGGTTCCTCGAAGACTACCTCGACCTGCTGCGCATCCCCAGCATCTCCGCCCTGCCCGAGTACGCCCAGGACGTCCGGCGGGCGGCGGAATGGGTGGCACGGCGGCTTGAGACCGCGGGCCTCGAGGGCGTGCGGGTGATGGAGACCGGCGGGCACCCGGTGGTGTATGGCGAGTGGCTGTACGCGCCGGGCAAGCCCACCGTGCTGATCTATGGTCATTTCGATGTGCAGCCCGTCGACCCGCTGGAGCTCTGGTCGAGCCCGCCCTTCGAGCCGTCGATTCGGGACGGCCGGGTCTACGCCCGGGGTGCCTCCGACAACAAGGGCAACTTCATCCTGGCGGTGTTCGCCGTCGAGGCACTCCTGCGCGGCGAGGGCCGCCTGCCCCTGAACGTCAAGTTCTTCCTCGAGGGGCAGGAGGAGATCGGCAGCCCCCAGCTGCCCGCCTTCATCGCCCAGCACAAGGACCTCCTGGCCTGCGACCTGGTGATCAGCACCGACGGCGCCAACTGGGCGGAGGACCAGCCCTCCTTGTCCGTCGGCTCCCGCGGCCTCTGCGCCCTGCAGATCGACGTGCAGGGCGCAAGCAGCGACCTTCACTCCGGCCTCTACGGCGGCACGATCCAGAACCCCATCCACGCCCTGGTCCGGCTGCTTGAGTCCATGCGCAGCCCGGACGGGAAGATCCTGGTCGAGGGCTTTTACGACCGGGTGGCGCCCCTGTCCGCCGAGGAACGGGAGATGCTGGCCCGCATCCCCTTCGACGAGGAGGCCTACGCCCGGAACCTGGGCGTGCCGGTGACCTTCGGCGAGCCCGGCTACACCACCCTGGAGCGGGCCTGGCTTCGTCCCACGCTGGAGGTCAACGGGATCTGGGGCGGATTCCAGGGCGAGGGGACCAAGACCGTCCTCCCCAACGAGGCCCACGCCAAGATCTCCTGCCGCCTCGTGCCAGAACAGGATCCGGAGGAGATCATCGCCTGCATCAAAGCCCACGTGGAGCGGCACGTCCCGCCGGGCGTGCGGGTGACCGTGCGTCCCTTCCCCGGCAGCGCGCGGGCGTACGTGGCGCCGCCGGACCTGCCCGCCCTGCGGGCGGCCCGCCAGGTCCTGGCCGAGGTGTACGGCAAAGAGCCCTACCTGATCCGTACGGGAGGAACCGTGCCCGTCCTAGCCCTGTTCCTCACCCACCTGGGCGCCCACACCATCACCGTGGCCTTCGGCGTCGAGGACGAGCGCTTCCACGCGCCGGACGAGTTCTTCCGCCTGGAGAACTTCGACCGCGGGCAGCGAGGGTACGTCCGGTTGCTGCAGCGGCTGGGGGAGGAGGCCTGACGGCGGGCCCCGGGCCGGGTCGCGAGGTGTGACAGCTACCATGCGGGACGAGGAGGGAAGCCGAATGCGTCCGCTCAAGTCCATGCGGGTTGTCGCGTTGGCCGTCGTCCTGGTCGCCGCCCTGCTGCTCTCCGCCTGCTCGGGCGGCGGGGCCGCCCCTTCCGGGAGCTCCGGGGAGGGATCCGACAGCAGCGCGGGTGGGGACAAGACCTTCCGCATCGCCGTGGGCATCGATCCCGATACGCTGGATCCCGCCGGCATGACCACGACCACCGTGGCCAACATGGTGGACTACATCGTCGAGACGCTGGTCAAGATCGACAAGGACGGGAACATCCAGCCGGGCCTGGCGGAGTCCTGGCAGGTGGCTCCCGATGGGCGGTCGATCACCTTCAAGCTGCGGCAGGGGGTCAAGTTCCACGACGGCACGCCGTTCAACGCCGAGGCGGTCAAGTTCAACATCGAGCGGATCTTGAACCCCGAGGTACGCATGCCCCTGCGGGCGAGCTATGCGGTCATCCAGAGTGTGGAGGTGAAGGACGACTACACCGTGACCCTCCACCTCAAGGAGCCCGCGCCGTACCTGCTCGGTGCTCTGACGTACACCGCCGCTGGAATGATCTCGCCGAAGTCTGTCAACGAGCACGGCAACAGCATGACGACGTATCAGCACCCGGTGGGTACGGGCCCATACGTGTTGAAGCAGTACACCAAGGGCAGCCAGCTCGTCCTGGAGAAGTTCCAGGACTACTGGGGCGAGAAGCCCTACTATGACCAGGTCGTGTTCCAGATCGTGCCCGAGGCCGCGACCCGGGAGAGCCTCCTGCTGGCCGGGCAGGTGGACATGATCATCCTGCCGCCCACCTCCGACATCCCGGCGTTGCAGAAGAACCCCAAGGTCAAGGTCCTCCTCGCGCCCAGCGACCGGACGATCTTCGTGGCGATCAACACCCAGCACCCGGCGCTGAAGGACAAGCGGGTGCGGCAGGCCCTCAACTACGCAGTGAATAAGGAAGAGATCATCAAGAACGTGCTCTTCGGCGCCGCCGACGTCATGGACGCGCCCATGGCCAAGCCGCTGCTCGGGTACTGCCAGACCGGTCCTTACCCGTACGACCCCGAGAAGGCCAAGCAACTGCTGCAGGAGGCCGGGGCGACGAACCTCGAGCTGAAGTTCGTCACGCCGACGGGGCGGTACTTGCAGGACTATCAGGCCGCCCAGGCCATCGCCAACTTCTTGCAGCAGGTCGGCGTCAAGACGACCCTGTCGACCATGGACTGGCCGACCTACACCGCCACGGTGCAGGTACCGCCCGAGCAGGCGACGGTGCAGCTCCACATCCTGGGCTGGGCACCGACCTTCATGGACGCCCAGCAGCAGATGCTGCAGTTCACCAAGGACAACCACCCGCCCAAGGGCCTCGCGTCCTCTTACTACACCAACCCGCGGGTAGAGGAACTGGTGGCCCAGGCCAACCGCGAGGTCGACCAGGCGAAGCGCCAGCAACTGTATTGTGAGGCGGCCAGGATCATCTGGGAGGACGCGCCCTGGATCTTCCTCTGGGTGCAGCGGTTCCCGATCGTGCACTCGGCCGAGGTGACCAACATCTCGTACCTGCCCAACGAGAAGTTCGATGCCATCTACGCGCGGCCGGTTCAGTGACGGGTATGCGGGAGGGGGCCGCCTCGATCGCCCATGAAGCGGTACATCATCAAGCGCCTGTTCGCAGCCGTTATCACCTTGCTCGGTGTCACCTTCGCCGTGTTCCTGACCGTGCGGCTCATTCCGGGCGACCCGGCGGTGGTCGTCGCAGGCCCTATGGCGAGCGCTGAGGAGGTCGAGCGCATCCGCACGCAGCTGGGACTCGACCGGCCGTTCCTGGAGCAGTACGGGACATACCTTTCCCGGCTGATCCGGGGTGACCTGGGTGTTTCGGCCCGTACCCAGCAACCGGTGTTGCGTGAGATCCTGGCGCGGCTGCCCTACACCCTGGAACTGGCATTGGTGAGCGGTGCCCTGGCGACGATAACGGGGGTGGCGGCGGGGGTGATCGCCGCCACCCGCCGCTACACGCTGTTCGACTACCTGGCCTCCTTTGGTACCCTGCTCGGTGTCTCGATGCCGGTCTACTGGCTGGGCCTCCTGCTCATCGTGCTCTTTGCCGTGCGCCTGCAGTTGCTACCTGCCGCCGGGGCAGACGAGCCGGCGAGCATCGTGTTGCCTGCACTGACCCTCACTGCCTATTCGGTCGCGCTGGTGGCACGGATGACCCGGGCCACGATGTTCGAGGTGCTGGAGCAGGACTACGTGCGGACGGCATGGGCCAAGGGATTGCCGCTGCGGCGCATCATCTACCGGCACGCCCTACGCAACGCGCTGGTCCCCATCGTCACCGTGGTGGCACTACAGTTCGGGGCCCTGCTGGGCGGTGCGGTCCTCACCGAATCCGTGTTCGCGTGGCCGGGTATCGGCCTCCTGCTCGTGGACTCCATCTTTGCCCGGGATTTTCCCATGGTGCAGGGCATCGTCCTGATCTACTCGACCATGATCATCCTTCTGAATCTTGGGGTGGATCTGCTCTATGCCTACGTTGACCCCCGCATCCGCTACGGTTGAGACGGCGCCCATGGCACCCGAGAGCCGGGCACCCGAGCGGGCGCGGCGCGGGGCGTTCTGGCGGCGGTTTCGTCGTAACAGGCCGGCCGTCGTCGGCCTGGTCATCGTGGTGCTGCTCACGTTGCTGGCCATCCTGGCACCCGTGCTGACGTCCTACGACCCCCAGGCCCAGAAGCTCTCGGCCGTCTTCCAGCCGCCGTCGCGTGAGCATCCGCTGGGGACCGACCACCTGGGACGGGATATGGCCGCGCGGCTCCTCTACGGGGCGCGCTACTCCCTCGCGATCGGTGCCCTGGCGGTGGCCATCGGCCTGGCCGTGGGGGTCCCTCTGGGGGTCGTGTCCGGGTACTACGGGGGCTTCGTCGATTTGATCATTCAGCGGGTTACGGACATCTTGCTCTCGTTCCCGACCTTCCTCCTGGCCCTGTTGCTGGTCGCAGCGCTGGGCGTGGGCGTCGAGAATGCCGTGCTGTCCGTGGGCATCGGGACGATCCCGGCCTTTGTACGTATCGTGCGGGGGGTCGTGCTCGTGCTCAGGGAGCAGCCCTACGTGGAAGCCGCGCGTTCCATTGGGGCCTCGGACGGGCGTGTGATCTTCCGTCACATCCTGGTCAACGCGTGGCCCCCGGTCATCGTGCAGGCGACTCTGAGCATGGGTTCGACCATCCTCGTCGCCTCCGGCCTCGGGTTCCTGGGCCTGGGCGTGCCCCCGGGTACCCCAGAGTGGGGCGCGATGCTGGGTGAGGGCCGGCAGTATATCTTTAGCGCCTCCCACCTGGCGACCATCCCCGGTGTTGCCATCTTCCTGGCCGTGCTCGCCTTCAACCTGGTCGGCGATGGGCTGCGGGATGCCCTGGACCCGCGCCTGCGGAACGTCAAGGCCGCGTGAGCGACTCGAGGCCGTGTGACCGGCGCGTGTCCCCAATGCGGGCTCCTAGGAAAGCAGGCGGGCAGAGTCCAAGGGGCACCGCTGTGCATGGCAGGTGGGCAGGGCCGGGCTCTGCCGGAAGGTACCGGGCCGAAATGGCCACGTTACGCTCTGCGTCTTGTGGCTGGTTGGACGGAGCGTGAGAGCGCATGAAGCAGGACTACTTGGTGGAGATCCGAGGTCTACGGACGACCTTTCAGACGGAAGAGGGGCTGGTTCCCGCTGTCAACGGTGTCGATCTCGCCATTCGTCGTGGCGAGACCCTGGCGGTGGTGGGGGAATCGGGTTGTGGCAAGAGCGTTACCGCTCTCTCCATCCTGCGCCTGATTCCCTCACCCCCGGGCCGGATCGAGGCGGGGGAGATCGTCTTCGAAGGGCGCGATCTCCTCCGCCTGTCCGACGAGGAGATGCGGCGCATTCGCGGCAACGAGATTGCTATGATCTTCCAGGAGCCCATGACCTCCCTCAACCCCGTCTTCACCGTCGGAGACCAGATCGCCGAGGTGTTCATGTTCCACCGGGGCATGAGCCGTCGGGACGCCCTGGAACAGGCGGTGGAGATGTTGCGACACGTGGGCATCCCGGCGCCGGAGCGACGCGTGCGGGAATACCCTCATCAGATGTCGGGCGGGATGCGGCAGCGGGTCATGATCGCCATGGCCCTGGCCTGCCATCCCAAGCTCCTCATCGCCGACGAGCCGACGACGGCCCTGGACGTGACCATCCAGGCCCAGATCCTCGACCTGATGCGCCGGCTCAAAGAGGAGCTGGGCATGGCCATCCTGCTCATCACCCACGACCTGGGTGTGGTGGCGGAGATGGCCGAGCGGGTCGTCGTCATGTACGCCGGCCGGGTGGTGGAGGAAGGGGACGTGTACTCGGTCTTCCGCAATCCCGTCCACCCGTACACGGAAGGGCTCCTGCGCTCCATCCCGCGCCTGGACGAAGACCGGGAGCGGCTGCCCGCCATCGAGGGCACCGTCCCGAGCCCTGGGCATCTGCCCGGGGGGTGCCCGTTCCACCCGCGCTGCCCCTATGCCACGGACACCTGCCGGGAGGTCGAGCCCCGCCTGGAACCGCTCGGCGAGGGGCGGTACGCGGCCTGCCATCTGGCGGCGGAGCGCCTGACCGGGGAGGGGGTGGTCTGAGATGGCGGCAGAGGCGGCGACGCGGCTGCCGGAGCCAGCCGTGGGGCCGCAGCAGAAGGTCCTGGTGCAGGTTCGCGATGTGCGCAAGTGGTATCCCGTCACCGGTGGCGGCTTGTTCTCCGCGGTGATCGGCCACGTCAAGGCGGTGGACGGCGTCAGTTTCGACATCTACCGCGGGGAGACCCTGGGTCTGGTGGGCGAGTCGGGCTGCGGCAAGACCACCCTGGGCAAGGTGATCCTGCGGCTGCAGGAGCCCACCGCCGGTTCCGTACTGTTCGAGGGCCGGGACGTGTTCAAGATGAAGCCCGCGGAACTCCGCCGGCTGCGACGCGAGATGCAGATCGTGTTCCAGGACCCCTACGCCTCCCTCAACCCGCGGATGACGGTGGAGGAGATCATCGGCGAACCGCTGGCGATCTATGGAATTGCTCGGGGCGGGACGAAGCGCAAGCGGGTCAAGGAACTCTTGGAAGTGGTGGGGTTGTCGGCCGCCCACGCCCACCGTTACCCCCACGAATTCTCCGGCGGGCAGCGGCAGCGCATCGGCATTGCCCGCGCCCTTGCCCTGAACCCCAAGCTCATCGTCTGCGACGAGCCGGTCTCGGCCCTGGACGTGTCCATCCAGGCCCAGATCCTCAACCTCCTGGCCGACCTGCAGAAGGAGTTCGGCCTCACCTACCTGTTCATCGCCCACGGCCTGGCGGCGGTGAAGCACATCTCCAACCGGGTGGGCGTGATGTACCTGGGGAAGCTGGTGGAGCTGGCCGACAAGCACGAGCTCTACCGCAATCCTCGGCACCCCTACACCGAGGCGCTGCTGTCAGCGATTCCAATCCCCGACCCCACGGTGAAGCGGGAGCGCATCATCCTCCAGGGTGACGTGCCCAGCCCCCTGAACCCGCCGCGGGGCTGCCGCTTCCACACCCGCTGCCCGCTGGCGGAGGCGATCTGCCGCGAGAAGGAGCCGCCGCTGCTGGACATCGGCGGCGGCCACTGGGTGGCCTGCCACCTGCGGGCTGGGGAGGGGACGCCGGCACCAGCCGGCACCGCCGTATCCCGCCAGCGGGCGCCCGATAACGTTGTGGCCCGATAACGTTGTGGGGTAGCCTCCCGGCTACCCCACGATCATCTCCTTCAGCGCCGCCCCCGGCGGCACCATGGGCAGCACGTTCTCTGCCTGCCGCACCACGCAGTCCACCACCACCGGCCCCGGGCGGGCCAGGGCCTCGCGTACCGTCCCGGCCAGTTCGTCCGGGTGGGTGATGCGGTAGGCCGCCACCCCGTACGCCTCGGCCAGTTTGACGAAGTCGGGCTGGTGCTCGAAGACGCTGGCCGCAAGGCGCCCCTCGTAGAACAGGTCCTGCCACTGCCGCACCATGCCGTGGGCCCGGTTATTAATAATGAAGATTTTCACGGGCAACCCCAGCTCGGCCAGGGTCGACAGCTCCTGCACGTTCATCTGGAAGCTGCCGTCGCCGTCGATGCACAGCACCCGCGCGTCGGGACAGGCCAGCTGGGCGCCGATGGCGGCAGGCAGGCCGTACCCCATGGTCCCCAGGCCGCCGGAGGTCAGGAATTGCCGGGGCCGGCGGTACCGGTAGAACATGGCTGCCCACATCTGGTGCTGGCCGACGCCGGTGACCACCAGGGCGTCGCCGGCCGTGGCCCGCTCCAGTTCCTCGATCACCGCCTGGGGCAGCAGCTCACGGCGGGCCAGGTCGCGGTCGTAACGGTAGGGACGGGCTTGCTTCCAGCGCTCCACCTGGTCCAGCCACGGCTTGCGGGCGCACCACTCTTCCGGTGGAACCCGGCCCAGGGCCTCCAGCAGCGCCTCGAGGCCTTCCCGGGCGCCTGCGGCAAGGGCCACGCGGGGCGTCTTGACCTTTCCCAACTCGGCGGCGTCCACGTCAATGTGGATGACAGCCGCCTCGGGCGCGAAGGCGGAGACCCTGCCCGTCACCCGGTCGTCGAAGCGGGCGCCGGCGGCGATCAGGCAGTCGGTCTCGGTGAGGGCCATGTTGGCGGCGTAGGTGCCGTGCATCCCCGGCATGCCCAGAAAGAGCGGGTGGTCGCCGGGCATGGCGCCCAGGGCCATGAGGGTGGTGGTGGTGGGCAGAACCGCCGCCTCCGCCAGCCGGCGCAGGACCCCGGCGGCCCCGGCCACGATGACGCCGCCGCCGGCGTAAAGGACGGGGCGGCGGGCGCGGGCGATCAGGCGGGCCGCCTCGTCATAGCCGTTCGGGTTCGTCCCCCGGCCGGTGCCGGCGAGCCGTGGCGCCGCCGGGGGTGCCCCGTCGCCCCGGGCGGGCAGCGGGGGCACCGGCGCGACGCAGGGCCCCACGTCGCCGCGGACCGGCAAGGCGGGCCGCAGGGGCCGGTCCCAGGCCGCGGCGGAAAGGGTGGCGGTGAACACGTCCTTGGGGATGTCCACCAGCACGGGACCGGGCCGCCCGGAAGCGGCCACGGCGAAAGCCTCCCGCAGGATGGCGGGGAGCTCTTCGGGGTCCAGCACCAGGTAGCTGTGCTTGGTCACCGGCATGCTGAGGCCGAAGGTGTCGGCCTCCTGAAAGGCGTCGGTCCCCAGGAAGGGCCGCGCCACGTTCCCCGTGATGGCCACTACCGGCACCGAGTCCAGATAGGAGGTGGCGAGGCCGGTGATCAGGTTGGTGGCTCCGGGACCCGAGGTGGCGATGCATACCCCCACGCGGCCGCTGGCGCGGGCATAGCCGTCGGCGGCCAGGGCCGCGCCCTGCTCATGGCGGGCCAGGACGTGGCGGATGGGGGCCCCGTAAAGGGCGTCATACAGGGGCAGCACGGCGCCCCCGGGGATGCCGAAGACCACCTCCACGCCCTGTTCCAGCAGCACCTTGACGACGGCCTGGGCGCCCGTCACACCCGGCGCGCCCGGCGGGGGCAGCCCCGGCGTGGCGCCGGGAGCCGGCTCGGGTACAGGGGCCGCTTGTAAAGGAGCTGCCTGCGGTCCAGGACCCCGGTGCGGACCCGGAGGCGACACGGTGGAACCCGGCCGTGAGGACGACACGGCAAAACCCTCCCTTTCGTCCCGGGCGATTCCCGGGCGATTTGGTTCCGGGCGTTCCCGTCTTGCGGTTCCTGGTTCGGCTCCCGGTTGGCGGCCGGGCGCCGGGCTGTCAACCCAAGAACACCGCACCCGTCAACCCATCAGCACCGCGCCCGTGTTGGCCGACGTCACCGCCCGGGCGTAGCGGGCCAAATAGCCCCGCGTCTCCCGCGGGGGCCGCGGCTGCCACCGCTCGCGGCGGCGGGCCAGTTCGTCCGGAGGAACCCGGAGCTCCAGGCGGCGGCCCGGGATGTCGATCTCGATCTCGTCGCCGTCCTCCACCAGGGCGATGGGCCCGCCGGCGGCGGCCTCCGGCGAGACGTGGCCGATGGAGGCGCCCCGGGTGGCGCCGGAGAAGCGGCCGTCGGTGATCAGGGCCACCTCCCGGTCGAGGCCCATGCCGGCCAGGGCGGCGGTGATGGTCAGCATCTCCCGCATGCCGGGCCCGCCCCGCGGCCCCTCGTAGCGGATCACCACCACGTCCCCAGGGCGGATGCGGCCCTGGCGGATGGCCTCGGCGGCGTCCTCCTCGCTGTCGAAAACCCGGGCCGGGCCGCGGTGCCGCAGCATGGCCGGGTCCACCGCACCTTGCTTCACCACCGCCCCGTCGGGAGCCAGGTTGCCGCGCAGCACGGCCAGGCCGCCCTCGGGACTGTAGGGCTCCTCCAGTGGCCGGATCACGTCGGAGCGCCAGGCGCGGGCCCGGAGGATGCGCCGTTCGGCGGCGGCCAGGTTCTCGGCCACGGTGCGGCCCGTCACCGTCAGCACCGAGCCGTCGATGTGCCCGCCCCGCAGCAGCTCCGCCAGCACCGCCTGGATGCCACCGGCCTGGTGCAGATCCTGGATATGGTGGGGACCGGCGGGGGCCAGCTTGCAGAGCTGGGGCGTGCACCGGCTCACCTCGTCGATCAGATCCAGGGTGATCACGTCGCCCAGTCCCGCCTCGTAGGCGATGGCCAGCAGGTGCAGCACCGTGTTGGTGGAACAGCCCAGGGCCATGTCGACGGCCAGGGCGTTGCGGAAGGCCGCCTCCGTCAGGATGTCCCGGGCGCGGAGGCCCCGGCGCACCAGCTCCATCACCTGCATGCCGGCCTGCTTGGCCAGGCGCAGCCGGGCGGCCTCTACCGCCGGGATGGTGCCGTTGCCGGGGAGCCCCAGGCCGATGGCCTCGGTCAGGCAGTTCATCGAGTTGGCGGTGAACATGCCGGAGCAGGAGCCGCAGGTGGGGCAGGCGGCCTCCTCCAGCTCGAAGAGCTCCTCCGCGGTGATGCGCCCGGCCTGGAAGGCGCCCACGCCCTCGAACACCGTGGCCAGGTTGACCGCCCGCCCGTAGACGTTGCCGGCCATCATGGGCCCGCCGCTGACCACCACCGTGGGCAGGTCCAGGCGGGCGGCGGCCATGAGCATCCCCGGCGTGATCTTGTCGCAGTTGGGGATCAGTACCAGGCCGTCCAGCTGGTGGGCCTCCGTCACCGTCTCGATGGAGTCGGCGATCAGCTCGCGGCTGGGCAGAGAGAAGCGCATGCCGCGGTGGCCCATGGCGATGCCGTCGTCGACGCCGATGACGCCGAACTGGATGGGCGTGCCGCCGGCCATGCGGATGCCGTCGCACACGGCCCGGGCAATATTGTCGAGGTGCACGTGGCCGGGGATGATCTCGTTGCGGCTGTTCATCACCCCGATCAGCGGCCGCCGCAGCTCCTCGTCGGTGTAGCCCATGGCCTTGAAGAGGGAGCGGTGGGGGGCGCGGTGGAACCCCTCCACCACCTCCCGGCTGCGCAGGGTGGCCGTTTCCGTCAAGGGCGTCACGCTCCCTTCCCTGTCCCGGGCCGGCCCCCGGCCGCCGCCCGGGTGCGGGCCTTCGACTCCGCCCGGCGGCCGACGGGGTGGCGGGTCCGGCGGCTGCTGCGGTGGCCGCTGTAGGTCGCCCCGGCCGGGGGCGGGGCGTCCGGCGCCACCCCCGGGGCCGCCGGGACCGGTTCGTCCGGAAGAACCGGCCGGAAGCCGTGGTCGCCGGCGATCCAGGATACGGCCAGGTTGTCGCCGGCCACCCCGGGGGCGGAAGCGGCCGGGGCTGCGGCGGCGGAAAGGGAAGCTCCCGGCACAGCCGCAGGGGGCGTCTCTCCCGTGGTCCCGGCCGCCCCACCGGGGGAACCCTCCCCGAGCGGCGCGGGGTCGACGGGCTCCACCGGGTCCCAGAAGGCCACCTGCAGCGGCGCGTCCACAGGCTCCAGGGGCGCGGGAGCCAGCCGCTCCCTGACCTTCAGGGCCACGGCCCGGCCCACCTCTTCCGTGCCGGCCACGGGAGCACCGGGCGGGGCGATGTCGGGCGTCCACGGGCCGTAAGCCAGCACCTCGTCGATGGCGTCCTCCACGGCCCGGGCCTCCCGCTCCAGACCGAAGGCATACCGGAGCATCAGGGCGGCGGAAGCGATGGCGGCCAGGGGGTTGGCGATGCCCCGGCCGGCGATGTCGGGCGCCGAACCGTGGACCGGCTCGAAGAGGGGCGGCCGCCCCGGCAGGCCCAGGCTGGCCGAGGGCAAGAGTCCCAGGGAGCCGCAGAGGGCGGCGGCCAGGTCGCTCAGGATGTCGCCAAAGGTGTTTTCCGTTACCAGGACGTCGAACCGGCCGGGGCTGCGGACCAGCTGCATGGCGGCGTTGTCGACCAGCATGTGCTCCAGCTCCACGTCGCCGAACTCCTCCGCCACTGCCTCGGTGACCCGCCGCCACAGCCGCGAGGTCTCCAGCACGTTGCTCTTGTCGACGGACACCACCCGGCGCCGGCGGCCCCGGGCCAGCTGGAAGGCCATGCGCACGATGCGCTCGATCTCCGGCGTGGTGTAGACCATGGTGTCGTAGGCCCTCTCGCCGAAGGGCTCCTGCTGGAGGCCCCGCTCGCCGTAGTAGAGGCCGCCCGTCAGCTCCCGGACGATCAGCACGTCGATGCCGGTCCCCACCACCTCGGGCCGCAGGGGCCCCCGGCCGGCCATGGCCGGATGAACCCGCACCGGCCGCAGGTTGGCGTAGGCGCCCACCGCCTTGCGCAGCCTGAGCAGGCCCGTCTCGGGCCGGCGGGCCGCCGGTTCGCGGTCCCAGCGGGGGCCGCCCACCGCACCCAGCAGGATGGCGCCGGCCGCCAGGCATGCCTGTTCCGTCTCGGGCGGCAGGGGATCGCCGGTGGCCTCCACCGCGGCGCCGCCGATGGGGGCTTCGGTGAAGTCGAAGGCGATGCCCGTCGCCGCGCCCACGGCCTCGACCACCCGCACGGCTTCCCGGATCACCTCAGGCCCGATGCCGTCGCCCGGCAGGACGGCGATGCGATAGGTCATGTTCCTCGCCCCCTCCACCAGCTTCCGGCCGCCGTGCGGCCGCCTTCCGGCGCGGTAGCGCCTCCTGCCGTGGGACGCCCTGCTGCCGCGGCGGCGCCTGCTACCGTGGGACGCCCTGCCGCGGCGGCGCCCGCAGCACGGCCACCGCCTGCTGCCGCCGTCGCAACGGCCGCCGCGGTACCCGCGGCCACCCTGCTGCCAGCGCAGGAACTACCGGCCGGCGGCGCCACGGCCGGCACCCCCTCCGCCGCCCGCGGCGCCCTGGGCGGCCTGGGTGGCTCGGGCGGGCTGGGCGCCCTGGGCGGCCAGCTTGCGCCGGGCATACTCCACCAGCCCGCCGCAGCGCAGGATCTCCTGCATGAAGGGCGGGAAGGGAGCGGCCTGGAAAGTCTCGCCCGTGGCCACCCGGCGGATGGTGCCGGCGGCCAGGTCCACCTCCACCTCCTCCCCCGCCTCCAGGGCGACCACGGCATCCGGGCACTCCAGAATGGGCAGCCCCACGTTGATGGCATTGCGGTAGAAGATCCGGGCGAAGGAGCGGGCGATGACGCACCGCACCCCCGCGGCCCGGATGGCCACCGGCGCATGCTCCCGCGAGGAACCGCAGCCGAAGTTGCGCCCGGCGACGATCACGTCGCCCGGCCGGACGCCGGAGGCGAAGCTGGGGTCCAGGTCCTCCATGCAGTGGGCGGCCAACTCGGCGGGATCGGTGGTGAAAAGGTACCGCGCCGGGATGATCACGTCGGTGTTGATGTCGTCGCCGTACTTCCACACGCGGCCCACGGCCGCCACCTCCTCATCCTTCATGGGACGAACCGGACGAACCGGCCGGCCCACCTGCCGGCCGGCAGGCCCGCCTGCGCCTGCACCGGGCGGCCGCCTCACGCCACCCCGGCCACCTCTTCGTAGCGGATGCCGAGTTCCTCCGGATGGCACAGCCGGCCCGCCACCGCCGAGGCCGCGGCCACCGCCGGGTTGGCCAGGTAGGACTCCGACTCGGGGTGGCCCATCCGGCCGACGAAGTTGCGGTTGGAGGTGCTGACGCACCGCTCGCCCTTGCCGAGCACGCCCATGTGGCCGCCCAGGCAGGGCCCGCAGGTGGAGGCGCTGACCACGCACCCGGCGGCCATGAAGATCTCGATCAGCCCTTCCTTGAGGGCCTGCAGGTAGATGTCCCGGGAGGCCGGGATCACGATGGCCCGGACCTCCGGGTGCACCCGCCGGCCCCGCAGGATGCGGGCGGCGGTGCGTAGGTCGTCCAGGCGCCCGTTGGTGCAGGAGCCGATGAAGACCTGGTCGATGGGGACCCGCTCCACCTCGCTCAGGGGCCGCACGTTGTCGGGCGACCAGGGCAGGGCCACCTGGGGCTCGATCCGGGCGGCGTCGAACTCGTACACCTCGGCGTATTCCGCGTCGGGGTCGGACCAGACGGGGCTGCAGGGCCGCTGGGCCCGCCGCGCCACGTAGTCCAGGGTCCGCTGGTCGGGGTTGAAGATGCCGTTCTTGCCGCCGGCCTCGATGGCCATGTTGGCCATGGCCAGCCGCCCGTCCATGCTGAGGTCGGCCAGCGCCTCGCCGGTGAACTCCATGGCCTTGTAGGTGGCGCCGTCGCAGGAGATGCGGCCGATGGTGTAAAGGATCAGGTCCTTGCCCGTCACCCAGGGCTGCAGCCGGTTGTAATAGACGAACTTCAGCGTCTCGGGCACCTTGAGCCACGTCTCGCCGGTGGCCATGGCGTAGGCCAGGTCGGTGCTGCCCACGCCGGTGGAGAAGCAGCCCACGGCCCCGTAGGTGCAGGTGTGGGAGTCGGCTCCCAGCACCAGCTCCCCGGGAAGAACCAGCCCGCGGTCGGGCAGCAGGGCGTGCTCGATGCCCTCGCCCATCTCGTAGTAGTGGACCAGCCCCTGCTCCCGGGCGAACTCCCGCGCCACCTTGCACTGGTCGGCGCTGCGGATGTCCTTGCTGGGGGCGAAGTGGGACAGGACGATGGCCACCCGCTCGGGATCGAAGACCCGGGTTGCCCCCATCTCGCGGAAGGCGCGGATGGCCAGGGGCGCGGTGATGTCGTTGGCCATGAGGAAGTCGACCCGGACCTCGACCAGCTGGCCGGGTTCGACCCAGGGGACGCCGGCGTGGGCGGCCAGGATCTTCTCGGTGATGGTCATGGGGCGCGGGGCCGCCATAGATGAACCTCCTTCGGTTGCAAGCGATGGCCTGTCACGGGCGTTCAGGCTGACCGCTACCTACCGGCCGGTCCACCGGCCGGTCCCCGCTGCCCGGGGGTCGGTCTAACGGCCGGTCCCCGGCGCCCGGCGGCCGGTGTCCGCGCCGCCCGGCGGCAGGCTCTTCGCAGGGGCCGGCACCCCGGCCGGCGAATGTTCATAAGCTGGGCATGCGGCCGGCTGTCCGGGCTGGGGACCCGGCCGCACGCCCGGTCTTGCGGGGGTCGCCCCCGTGCTTGCCACGGCCCGCTTCGGGGGGTCAGGCGCCGTGGGCAAGCCGGGATGCGGCCCCGCTCTCTTGCTGGCGTTCCTCCAGCACCTGGGCCGCCAGCCGCGCCAGGGCCTCCTTGCTGACGAACTCCCGCCGGTCGGCCAGGGCCTTGAAGCGGCGGAACACCTCCCGGAAGGCGTCCTCGGGCAGGCTGAAGCCCAGGCGCTCCAGCTCGACCCGCACGGCGTGGCGCCCGGAGTGCTTGCCCAGCACCAGCTGGGACCCGCCGGCGCCCACCGCCTCGGGCCGGATGATCTCGTAGGTCAGGGGGTTCTTGATCACCCCGTCCTGGTGGATCCCCGACTCGTGGGCGAAGGCGTTGGCACCCACCACCGCCTTGTTGGGCGGAACGGGCACCCCCGTCAGGCGGGAGACCACCTGGCTGGCGGGAACCAGCTGCCGGGTGTCGACCCCGGTGGTGGCGCCGAAGACGTCGCCCCGCACGGCCAGGGCCATCACCACCTCTTCCAGGGAGCAGTTGCCCGCCCGCTCGCCGATGCCGTTGATGGTGCACTCCACCTGGCGCACGCCCACCCGCACCGCCGCCAGGGCGTTGGCCACGGCCATGCCCAGGTCGTCGTGGGTGTGGGCGCTGAAGACCACCCGGTCCGGTCTGGGCACCCGGGCCATCACCTCCTGGAACATCTGGGCGTAGGTCCAGGGCGTGGCGTAGCCCACGGTGTCGGGCAGGTTGATGGTGCCGGCGCCGGCCTCGATGGCGGCCGCCGTCACCTCGGCCAAGAAGCCCACGTCGCTGCGGGTGGCGTCCTGGGCGGAGAATTCCACGTCCGGGCAGAGCGACCGGGCGTAGCCCACCATCTCTTCCACCAGCCGCAGCACCTGGTCCTCGGTCATGCGCAGCATGGCCTCCAGGTGGATGGGCGAGGTGGAGACGAACACGTGGATCCGCGGCCGCCGGGCGTGGCGGATGGCCGCCCAGGCCCGGTCGATGTCCACCGCCGCCGTTCGCGCCAGGGCAGCGATGGTGGGACCATGGACCTCCGCCGCGATGCGGCTCACCGCCTCGAACTCGCCGTCGGAGGCGACGGGGAAGCCGGCCTCGATGATGTCGACCCCCAGGGCCGCCAGCCAGCGGGCCACCTCCACCTTCTCGTCCACCGTCAGGGCGACGCCGGGCGTCTGCTCGCCGTCCCGCAGGGTGGTGTCGAAGATCCGCACCCGGTCCCGGTCGAACCCGGCGTCCCCGCCGTGGCCCGAGCCGGCGGTGCTAGCCATGGGGGTCCGCGTAACCTCGCCAACCCCATCCGCCATGGGGCATCCCTCCCTCTGGGGTGCGGGCCGGAGCCGGTTCGTCCCGCTCCGGCCGGTACCGGGCCGGGCTAGCCCGCCCAGGCCGCCGGGGCGGCCGCCGTCGCAGCCGCCGGGGTCGCCGGGGCCTCCTGAACGGCCGGTGCCTCCGGGCGTCCCGCCGCCGGGGCGCCGTCCTCCCGGGGCAGCCAGTCCATCATCGCCCGCAGCCGCCGGCCGACCGCCTCGATGGGGTGACGGGCCTCCTGAGCGCGGCGGGCGTTCATCACCGGCCGGCCGGCCTGGTTCTCCAGGATCCACTCCCGGGCAAAGGCACCGCACTGGATCTCGGCCAGGATCTCCCTCATCCGTTGCCGGACCCCGGCGTCGATGATCCGCGGCCCGCGGGTGAGGTCGCCGTACTCGGCCGTGTCGCTGATGGAGTAGCGCATCCGCGCCAGGCCGCCCTCGTACATCAGGTCCACGATGAGCTTCAGCTCGTTGAGGCACTCGAAGTAGGCGATCTCGGGCTGGTAGCCGGCTTCGACCAGCGTCTCGAACCCCGCCTTGACCAGCTCCGTCACGCCGCCGCAGAGCACCGCCTGCTCGCCGAAGAGGTCGGTCTCCGTCTCCTCCTGGAAGGTAGTCTCGATGACCCCCGCCCCGGTGCAGCCGATCCCCCAGGCGTAGGCCAGGGCCAGCTGCCGGGCCTGTCCCGTGGCATCCTGGGCCACGGCCAGCAGCCCGGGCACGCTGCGCCCTTCCCGGACGAACCGGCGCAGCAGGTGGCCGGGCGCCTTGGGCGCCACCATGAAGACGTCGACGCCGGGCGGCGGCTGGATCTGGCCGAAGTGGACGTTGAAGCCGTGGGAGAAGGCCAGGGCCTTGCCCTCGGTCAGGTGGGGGGCGATGGCCTCCTGGAAGACGGCGGGCTGCCGCTCGTCGGGGATCAGCATGACCACCACATCGGCGCCGGCGGCCGCCTCGGCCGGTGTGCAGGTGGGGAAGCCATCGGCCCGGGCTCGGTCGGCGCTGGGGCCCGGACGGATGCCGATCACCACCTCGACGCCCCGGTCCCGCAGGTTCTGGGCCTGGGCGTGGCCCTGGCTGCCGTAGCCGATGACGGCGACCCGCCGCCGCCGGATGAGTTCCGGGTTCGCGTCCCGGTCGTAGTAGATCGTCGCCAAGGTGCTCCCTCCCATCCTTGGTTACGCCTTTCGCTCTCCTGGACGGTGGGGCCGGGGTTCCGGCGGGGATCCACCCCGGACCGTGCCGGTGGCCGGCACCGCTCAGGGGCCGGATCCCGCTGCCAGGGCGGGGGAGAAGGCGCCGGCCCCGGAGGGGAGCGGGTCCTCCTCCCCGGAAGGCTCCCAGGAGGGCCCCGGCGTGCCTGCAGGCGCTACGACCGCTGCCGCCAGTACCTGCGAACCCCGCGCCAGGGCCGCCACCCCCGTCCGCATCACCTCCACCGGGCCGAACTCGCGGGCCAGGCCGAGAAAGGCGTCGAGTTTGGCGGGGTCGCCGGTGACCTCCAGCACCAGGGAGCGCGGGGCCACGTCGACCACCCGGGCGCGGAAGACCTGGGCCATCTGGAGCAAGTCGGCCCGCCGGGCAGGATGCTCCAGCAGCACCTTGACCAGGGCCAGTTCCCGTCCCACCGCCCGGGACGGTTCGGCCACCTCGACGCCGGCCACGTCCACCAGGCGGGCCAGCTGGGCCGCCAGCCGGTGGGCCCGGTCGGCCGGTTCGTCCAGGACCAGGTTGACGCGGACGAACCCGGCGGGCCCGGCGGCGCCGGTGGCCAGGGAGCGGACCCGGTACCGGCGGCTCTCATAGACGCCGAGGATGCGGCGGAGGACGCCGGGCCGGTCGGCGGCCAGCACCATGACGTGGATCAAGGGCTCACCTCCTTTCGCCGGCCCGGGGCCGGCCAGCCCCGCTGGAGGGCTGGAAAAACCAAGGCGCTCTTCGCCCCGGGCCCATCGGGCCGGGGGCGAAGAGCGCCGCTTCGCGGTACCACCCCGGTTGCCGCCGCCTCGCGGCGGCGGCCTTGGCGGGTGGCGGCGGGCGGAACTGCGGGTCGCCGGTGTCGCCGGCATACCGGCGTTGCCGGTCTGCCGGTGGCCCGGGCCGCGGGTATCCGGTTTCCCGGTGTCCGAGTGTCCCGGTGTCCGGGCCGCCACCCTCTGGTTAACGACGACCTCCTGGACCGTCCCCGGCAGGGGCCCCCCCGGCGGGAGGATGCCGGCCGGGCGGCGGGGACGGGGGCGGAGACCGCCGGATCCGGCTAGGGGCCTGAGGACCCTTCACCGGAACGGCTCCAGGGCGAGTTCCCCGGTTCCTCGGCGCCGGTTTGCACCAGCCACCGGCTCTCTGCAGCCGGGCTTGCCGGGTACTGCTCCCCTTCACGGCCGCTGAACTGGCCTTGGGCTGTCAATCTGGCCGGGCGTCGCCGCCGGGCACCCCCCTGGCGCCGCATGGACCGGCCAGGGCAAAGGGAAAACGGCAAGAGGTAATAAGAAACCCCGAGCGGCACAGGCGCCAACCGGGGTTGGGAACCTGCCGCTCGGGGCTTTTATCCCCACGGTGTCCCGCCGGCGGAACCGGCGGGTTGCGCCGCTTGGTCCAGTCCACAGGCAGCGGGCCGCTTCTCGGAGGCCGGTGGACCGGCCTCCCCGCGACCCGGATGGCGGGTCCGCCAGGTCCCCGGAACCCCGGGGAGGCGGTGCGCCGTCACAACGCCGGTGCGGAACCCTAGGCGCACTTCCCAAACCGACTCGGACCGCTCTCCATCGAGATGCTGGGTGTCCGTGTCAGGTTTGACCTGGATTATAACACCGACTACGGGGGTGTCAACCCACTTCACCGAAGGATGCAGGGTTAAGGTTTGTTAAAGTTCGGCGCCAGAGGGTTGGGTGCCCAGGGCTGCCCAGGGCCGGGAACGGCCGCAGGGGCCGGCCACCGTCAGGAAAGGCGCGGCCAGGGGGCCGGGGGCCGCCCCTTGCCGTCCGCCCCCGTTCCCGGCCCCTTCGGTGAGCCAGGACCACCGTTCGCCGGCGGGCCATTGCCCCTGGCATCCCTTCCGCCGTACGTGGTAAGAGAACGATTCTCACCCACATCCACCGGGAGGGATCCCCGTGAGCATCCGCAACGGCAAGCCCAGGGCCGGGGAGCCGGCCGGCTCGACCGCACCGTCGCAGCCCGACCGGCGGTCCCTGGAGGAGCGGATCCGGCAGGAGGCCGCCCAGCTGGAGGAGGAGTGGCGGGCCAGTCCCCGCTGGCAGGGCATCCGGCGCAACTATTCGGCCGAGGACGTGGTCCGGCTGCGGGGTTCGATCCGGGTCGAGTACACCCTGGCCCGCCAGGGTGCGGAGCGGCTGTGGCAGCTGCTCCAAAGCGAGGACTACGTGGCCGCGCTGGGCGCCCTGACCGGGGCCCAGGCGGTGCAGATGGTCAAGGCCGGGCTCAAGGCCATCTACCTCAGCGGCTGGCAGGTGGCCGCCGACGCCAACCTGGCCGAGCAGATGTACCCCGACCAGAGCCTCTACCCCGCCAACAGCGTCCCCGCGGTGATCCGACGGATCAACAACGCCCTGCGCCGGGCGGACCAGATCCACTGGGCCGAGGGGGACGACTCGACCTACTGGATGGCCCCCATCGTGGCCGACGCCGAGGCCGGCTTCGGCGGGCCCCTCAACGCCTTCGAGCTGATGAAGGCCATGATCGAGGCCGGGGCGGCCGGGGTCCACTACGAAGACCAGTTGGCCTCGGAGAAGAAGTGCGGGCACATGGGCGGCAAGGTGTTGGTGCCCACCAGCCAGTTCATCCGCACCCTGACCGCCGCCCGGCTGGCCTCCGACGTCTGCGGGGTGCCCACCATCCTGGTGGCCCGCACCGACGCCCTGGGGGCCACCCTGCTGACCAGCGACGTCGACCCCTATGACCGGCCGTTCATCACCGGCGAGCGGACGCCCGAGGGCTACTTCCGGGTGCGCAACGGCATCGAGGCGGCCATCGCCCGCGGGCTGGCCTACGCGCCCTACGCCGACCTCTTGTGGTTCGAGACGGCCAAGCCCGATCTGGAGGAGGCGCGGCGGTTCGCCGAGGCGATCCACCGCCAGTTCCCGGGCAAGCTTCTGGCCTACAACTGCTCGCCGTCCTTCAACTGGAAGCGCCACCTGGACGACGACACCATCGCCCGCTTCCAGCGGGAGCTCGCGGCCATGGGCTACAAGTTCCAGTTCATCACCCTGGCGGGCTTCCACGCCCTCAACGCCTCCATGTTCGAGCTGGCCCACGGCTATGCCCGCACCGGCATGACGGCCTACGTCCAGCTGCAGCAGCGGGAGTTCGAGCTGGAGGAACTGGGCTACACCGCCACCCGGCACCAGCGCGAGGTGGGAACCGGCTACTTCGACCGGGTCTCGGAGGTCATCTCGGGCGGGCAGTCGTCGACCCTGGCGCTCAAGGGCTCGACGGAAGAAGAGCAGTTCGAGGAGACGCCCCGGGCGGCCCGGGGGGCGTGAAGCAGCGCCGGTCGGCAACGCCGGTCGGCTGCGAACAGCCGGCCCGGGCCCGACGGATGGGGAGTCTCCGATGCACCGCGGAGAAAGCCGGCAGGACGGGACCGCATGAATCCAACCCAACCGAGGTATACCAGGATCGGCGAAGAGGGGTGTGCCGCAGCGCAGCGGACGTGGGAAGGGCCGGGGAGGAACCCGGCCCTTCGGCATGTGGTGTGCGCCCGGCATGGGCGAGTGCTAAGGGGTGAAAGTCCCCTGCGGAGGGTGGCCCCGTACAACCGCTAGCCGAAGGCAAGGGTGCCCGCGGCGACGCGGGATCCGAAGGAAGCCGGAGGCAAAGTCGCGACCCGACGACCAGGAACCGCGGGCGAGGCGGCGCCGTCTGGACGAGCCGGCAAGACACGGCGAAGCCCGAGATGGGCCGAAGGGCGGCGCTGTAAACGCGGCGGGTGTGCGACGAAAGTGCGCGCTCTTACCCGGGGAGGCCTGCCGGCGGGCCAGCGGAGCTGGCAACCCGCGACCGCAAGGCGCGGCTGAGCCGGCAGGAGTCAGCAGAGGCCATAGTACCGCCGGCCGGGCCGGCGGGAAGGGCCGAACGTCGAGTCCGGGAGGGTGTTGGCGCGTTCGCTCCGGGTGCGAGGAGAGCAGCCAACCCGAGAGGGCCTCGCCCAGGAGGCGGTGTGTGCATGATTGAGGTCATCCAACGCTCCTATCTCGATGTTGTCGGCCCAAACTCGTTGTTGGGAGCGATCCACCTGCTTGCCCTTTGGATGGACGGCGGTGGACTTGGCGTAAAAGGGTACGACGGGCCCGCCGGCCTACCCCGTCCCCACCGTCAGCCCACGGGAAATGGGCGAATCGAACCGCTACCTACCCCTACTTCTGATTCGTCAAAGTCAGACAAACAGGCTCCTCAAGTCAAGTTAAATCGCGTGGGGACCTGAATGGCCGGTATCCACATGATAGTAAGCGTATGGCCCACAAAGATACCCGTTGGCCATGTCGTTATATGTCGAAACGATTCGGATAACATTTTGGTGCCTATCGGTCTCTCGCACGAACCACCTCTAACGATGTTCATGCGCCACATGTGGTGGGCTCCCTTGTCACCCTATGCTACAACCAGAGGTCTCGTCCCTGATTTTGAGTTCATGAAACAGGCTCCTATGGAAGGAATAATTGCCCTGACCCTGAATACACTATTGTTTTGATAGCTCAAAGGCTGGTGACCTTGAAGGAGGGGGACTTGAAACAGTGCGTAATTTTATTTCATCACGGTGATCAACTGGACGCGAGGGCTCACATTGTGATTGAGGGGGAGGCCAGTGTGCGATGCCACGTTTGGCCCGGCACAATATTGTTGTTTTAGTCCTGTTGACGGTACTAACTGTAGTATTTGGTATCAACGGCGACATTCAGGCTGCTACGTATCGGTATTTAGCAATTACAGGAATAAAACAAAAAAATCTAAATGGTGTTGGGCAGCAACTACAAGGGCGATTGCATAGTATGTCTTAGGGAGCGCCCCAACTCAGTGTGCAATCGTGGCGGGCACGACAGGGCTGTCTACCTGTCCCGATGTCGCTGCGTATTACTCCGACGCATTTAAATCTCTCAACGTCGCTGGTATCAGTACGACCGCATGGGATCGCAGTATACCGTGGACAGACGTTAAGATTGATATTGACCAAAATCAGCCCATCACGGCGAGTATCCAATGGAGGGGCAAGAGTAGTGGCCACGACTTTGTAATATATGGATACTACGAAGATGGCGTTTATAAAAACGTATCATATATGGATCCTTGGCCCACGTCGGCCATGTGGAACTGGATGCCATACAGCGACTTTGTTTCTAATGAAAGCTTTTACTGGAAATGGACCTTTATGAACAATGCCAGGAGGTGAAAATATGTGTCGGTCAACCTCAGTTGTCGCTCGAGTTTCTGTGTTGGTGGCAGTGGTAGTTTGTTCAGTTGTTAATAAGTCCTACGCTGACGCACCGCCTGATGTTGTCCAGGGCATTAAGGACGACATCCCATATGTGCGGGTTGTTTTGGCAAGCGAACCGCAACATTTTGGGCTTACAAAACTGGGTGATGCTGATAGCGTAACTTTCGGCGAGGGCTTTCGCGTCCACTATGTCTCTGAGCAAGGTGTTATCGACGGATCAACGGACGTGGATGACATCATTAAGCCCTATCCAAGCCTCCATATTTTCCCAATTTACGTGAATGCAAATCCGGTTGGCATCGCATGGGTACAAAGGGTCCGTGATGAGTGGAAGATTATTCGGGTATCAAGTGACTCGCGGTTTGCGAATGACGTACGAGAGGCTCAACGGATGCTTGTAGCCAATGGTATGATTGGGCAAATGCGATTGGTCTATGATGAGGGATATAGAATAGTTGGTCTTGTGGGTGTCGACAGCCGTGGCAACAGCCGGTTTGCGTCTATGCGTGACATAACCTTGTATAATCTTCCCTCGTCGCAAGTCGTGGATATGGAGCGGTTGGTGAGTGAGGTTCGACAGAGAATACAGTCGTCTTCTGATAAGGGTGCTGTTGGTGGGCCTACTGGTGTAACTGGTAGTTTAGAACCGGAGCCTGCTATGGCGAATCCGGTGTGGGCGGGGTTTGGAGCGGGTGCGCTGGCAGTTTTTGTCGGAGCACTCTGGTGGGTACGACGGCGGGTGGGATGAGGAGAAATCGCCACCAATGAAAGGCATCCGCATGTTTCTAGCCGCCGGTATGATCACCGTCTTGGAAGAGGACCGCCAGGCGGTCCCCAGGGTCCACCGCATCCAATGTCGGTTGAGAACGGCTCCGGTCAATGTCCGCGATGCCTTGCGCATCGTGGCCCACCACGCCCTTCCCTTGCTGTTTGCCATGTGGCGGGATCGTCAGCCCTACGAGCCCACCCGGTTCGACGCGGCTCGTCCTCAGCGTCAAGCGCCGACGGCCGCGTAGCATTTATTAGCTTGTTGTTCCCTAGCAACCCCTTGTCGAGGATCAGAGCCCCGGACGGGGACTTGACCCTAGTGCGTTTCTTATCGTTTCTCGCCCAACGTCATCAAATCTTAGCATCCCCACCCCTCCTCGGCCGGCTCGTTGTCTAAGAACAGATGTTCTGATACGCTGTCCTTGGATGATTTTGGGGGGCTTCCCCATGCGTGTTTTGCAGGCGTACCGCTTCGCCCTCGGCCCCACACCCCGCCAGGAACGGGCGCTGGCCTCCCACGTGGGCGCCCGCCGCTTCGCCTTCAACTGGGGCCTGGCCCTGGTGAAGGAGCGCCTGGACGCCCGCGCCCGGGGCGCAGGCGTGGAGGTGCCGTGGACGCTTCCCGCCCTGCGGCGGGAGTGGAACCGGCAAAAGCACGTCGTCGCCCCCTGGTGGCGGGAAAACTCGAAAGAGGCCTATTCCTCCGGCCTGGACGGGCTGGCCCGGGCCCTTCAGAACTGGTCAAAAAGCCGCAAGGGTGAACGCAAGGGACGCCGGGTGGGGTTCCCGCGCTTTCGGAAGAAGGGGCGGGGTCGTGAGTCCGTGCGGTTCACCACCGGCGCGATCCGGGTGGACGACCAAAGCCACGTCGTCCTGCCCCGGATCGGGCGGGTGAAGCCCCACGAGCCGACCACGGCCCTGCTCCGGCGCATCGAAGCGGGAACGGCCCGCATCCTGTCGGCCACGGTCGCCCGGGAAGGGGGCCGGTGGTTCGTCAGCTTCACCTGCGAGGTGGAGCGGCAGCCGGGCCGACCCCGGTTCCCCTGGAAGGTCGTCGGCGTCGATGCGGGCGTCAAGCACCTGGCGGTGCTCTCCACCGGTGAGGTCTGGCCCAATCCCCGAGCGCGGGAGAAGAACCTGAAACAACTGGCCCGGTGGAACCGCGCCCTGGCCCGCCGCCAGAAGGGCAGCCGGGGGTGGCGGCAGGCCCGCCGCCGGCTGGCCCGGCTCCATGGGCGGGTCCGGAACATCCGCCAGGACGCCCTTCACAAACTGACGCACCACCTGGCGGCCACCTATGGCGTGGTGGTGGTTGAGCAGCTGCACGTGGCAGGCATGCTGAAGAACCGCCGGCTGGCCCGGGCGCTGGCCGATGCGGCCCTGGCGGAGATCCGCCGCCAGCTTCGGTACAAGTGCGCCTGGCACGGGGCGGTATTGGTCGAAGCGCCGCTGTTCGATCCCAGCAGCAAGCGTTGCTCGCGGTGCGGTGCGGTCAAGTCGTCGCTACCGCTTTCGCAACGCGTTTTCCGCTGTGAGGAGTGCGAGTTCGTGCTCGACCGGGACGAAAACGCGGCCCGGAATCTCGCGGCCCTGGTGGCCGCCGTCGCCGGGAGTGGCCCGGAGACGTGAAACGCCCGTGGACGGGATGGAAGACCTGCAGCAAGGCAGGCGATCCCGGAGGAAGCGGGAAGCCGGCTCCCGCTCATTGCCGGGTAAGACCGGCACCGTCGATCCGTGAGGATCGACTGCCTGAAACAGATGACGATGTTTCAGGTAACGGTACGGTCCCCGGATGATCCACAGGTACCGCTCCGGGTCCCCGTGGATGAACCCGTAGACGAGCAGCGGGTTGCGGAAGAAGACGAGCGCGAGCCCCAAACACAGGGACGACAGCCCCTGGACCAGCGATCCCGTCGAACGCCCCTTGACGCTCTGTTCCACGGCCGCACACCTCCGCAGGGGTTGTTAGCCGCTGCCATGGTACCGGAACCGTTTTGCGGCAGGATGACGGTTCGACTGCACCCTGGTGACGGGTCCACCGTACAAGACCCATCGTACGGCCGGGATGGAGCCCCGGTTGCCTGGGCCGGCCGCAGCGTGGTGAAGCCACGTGCAGCCCCGCCCTCTGGACCGCCGGCGCGTCAGCGGTCCAGGGCTTGCCACACGCCGTAGCTGCCCATGACGCGGACGTAGGTCGCCTGTCGCCGCAGTTCTTCAACCGCCGCCTGAACCCGCGGCTCATCGAGACTTCCCTCGAGGTCGGCGAAGAACATGTACTGCCAGGATCCGCCCCGCTCCGGGCGGGCTGTGAGCTTGGTCAGGTTGATCTCCCGCCGGGCGAAGGCGCCCAGGCAGCGGTACAGGGCCCCGGGCCGATCTTCGCCGACGAAGAGCAGGGAGGTCTTCACCCCGACTGGGACCAGCCGCGGGCTGGCCTCCGGGACCAGCGGCAGGCTGGCCTGAGGTCGTTGCGGACCGGCGAGAGGTCCTTGCGGGTTGACCTGGGGTCCCTGGGTGGAAGGCCCACCCTGACCGGGCAGCCTCGCGGCCAGGGGCGCCGCCGGTGCGAGGCTCGCGGGCGCGGCGCCGGTGGGAACGGGGGCCGCCGGTCTCGCGGCCGCCGGCGTCGGGGCCGCCGGCTCGGCCCTCTGGCCCCCTTTGCGGGGACCGGCCGCGGCCGGGGCCGGTTCGTCCCCTGGGACGGCCCGTTCCAGGTGGAAGAACCGGGTCACGTTGCCGGCCGAGTCCTGAATGTCTTCGGCCAGCACCTCAAGACCGTAGTGGACGGCGGCCTGGTGGGAGGCGATGGCCGCCAGGTCCCGGCGCCCGGCTTCCGCCACTTGCCTGGCTGCGGCGGCGGTATCGTAGGCCGGTTCGGCGATGAGGCCGTGGCGGTGGAGGAACTCGCGGCACTGGGCCAGGGCCTGGGGA
The DNA here is from genome assembly GCF_003403315.2 of Thermaerobacter sp. PB12/4term. Taxonomy (NCBI): domain Bacteria; kingdom Bacillati; phylum Bacillota; class Clostridia; order Eubacteriales; family Clostridiales Family XVII. Incertae Sedis; genus Thermaerobacter; species Thermaerobacter sp. PB12/4term. Next base: position 2,122,242 of record NZ_CP048407.1, on the reverse strand, counting down.
TGGGACCGGACGGCCCGCAGGTCGCCGAGCCGGGTGCCGGGTAGCGCCAGCAGGCAGTGGCGGACGGGCAGCTGCAGCTCACCCCGGACCCGCACGGGGTACCGGCGCAGCAGGTCGTACACCTCGCCCACGTCGCCGGCGTAGGAGTTTTCCACCGGCAGCATGGCGGCCGCGACGGCCCCCGCCACCAGGCGGTCGAAGGCGTCGGCGAAGGCCGGGCAGGGCACGGGCTCGGCATCCGGTCCGAAATAGGCCCGAACCGCCGCTTCGCTGAAGGCACCCCGCTCGCCCTGAAAGGCGACGGACAGCATCAAGGCGGAAGGATCCACAGCGCAGCCTCCCCTGGGGCGGGTGCCAGGCCGCCCCCTTTCCTTCCCGCAGGCGGTGTCGCAGCCGGCACCCGGTGCCGTCCTCCGGGGTGTCCGGTGGCGGGGGTATTACCTGCAAAGGTATCACGACCGGATCCGCCGAACCATCCCTCTATCGACGCCGCAGGGCCCCCGGGGCAGGGTTGCAGGGCCGGTTCTCCCAGGTCCACGCCGCCATGCGGCAAGGAGGAGATTGCATGTCGTCTGTTCGGCCGTCCCTGGCGCTGCTGCGCGTCCAGGACCTGGACCGGTCGGTCCGTTTCTACCGGCAACTGGGCTTCCGCATCTGCACCTACGATCCCGAAGCGGGCGTCGCTGTGGTCGACCCGGTCGATGGGCATCCCTTCACCCTGGCGTTGCCCGGCGTCGACGCCACACCCTGGCTCCATGAGGTCTTTGAAGAACTGGTCGAAGGCCGGCAGCTCTATCTGGGGGCTCCCGGAGGCAACCTGGAGGCATTTCTGCACAGGCTGCGCGATCAGGGCCTGCCGGTTCCACCGCCGGAGCAGGCGCCGGACGGGAGCCTTGTCCTCGGGCTGCAAGATCCCGACGGTCACCGGCTGTCCTTCTGGCAGGGGCCGGAATGGACCGATGAGGAGTTGCTGGTCATCTACACCAGCGCGCCCGATCGCCTCAGCCAAGCCCTTGCCGGCCTGACCGACGACCAGCTGGACCTGGCCCGGGCCCCCGGCAAGTGGACGATCCGGCAGATCGTCCACCACATCGCCGATTCCGATGCATCAAGTCTGATCCGCATCTTGATGTGCCTGGCCGAGCCGGGCCGCCCGTACAACAACAACCCCTATGACCAGGACATCTGGGTCGAGCGCCTGGACCACGCCCACCGGCCCATCGAGCCGTCCCTCGCCCTGATCGCTTCCATCCGCCACCACGTGGCGGCCCTGGTGCGTCACCGGCCGGAAGCGCTGGACGGCGCCGTGGAGCCGACCCTGGGTGCTCCCATGACGGCTCGCGAACTGATTGCCATGCTGGCCAGCCATGCCTTGCACCACATTGCCCAGATTGCCGAAACACGGCGAGTCCACGGCCTGGGCTAAGCTTGGGCTGACTTGGCCCCGGCGGCGGACCAGCGCCCCGCCTGCCGGTTCCTCCCGCTCGAAGGGCAACGGGGCGGTAGGCCACCAGGTTGGCGGTAGGCCACCAGGTTGAGCCCGGCACCGCCTCTTGCCCTGGTCGCCCGCTCCCGGATTAAGGTAAAGATAGCGGTAAGCGGAGGGATCGGCATGGATGGCGAGGGTTCCCGTGGGACGGAACCGGTTGCCTTACCCGAAGCGCTGCGTCGAGAACTTTGCGACCTGGTGGGAGCCCACCACGTGAGCGTCGACCCCCACGACCTGGAATGGGCTGCCATGGACTTCGCCGGCGGCTACCGGCTCGGACGAACGGGCCGGCAGGCCCGCCGCCCGCTGGCGGTGGTGCGCCCCGGTGACACCGGGGAGGTCCGGCAACTGGTCCTCTGGGCGGAGCGCCACCGCATCCCTCTGGTGCCCCGCGGCGGCGGCACCGGGGTGATGGGTTCGGCGGTTCCGCAGCAGCCGGCGGTGGTGGTCGACCTGACTCGGTTGGACGACGTGGTGGTTCATCCTGACGACCTGCTGGCCGAGGCCGGCGCCGGTGCGACCCTGGCCGCCGTCGATGCGGCCCTGCGGCGCCACGGCCTGGCCCTGGCCCACGACCCCTGGAGCGTGGGCATCGCCACCGTGGGCGGCGCCATCGGCACCGACGGGGTCGGCTACCTGGCCGGTCGCTGGGGCAGCATGGGCCAGCAGGTGGTGGCCCTGGAGGTGGTGCTGCCCGGCGGGCAGGTGGTGCGGACCCGGCCTGTACCCAAGCCTCCGGCGGGTCCCGACCTGCGGGCGCTCTTCGCCGGCAGCCAGGGGACCCTGGGCATCGTCACCCGGGCCTGGATCCGGGCCGTGGGCGTGCCGGAGGTCATGCTCTTCCGCAGTTACCGCTTCCGGGGCTTCGACCCCGGCTTTGAAGCCGTGCGGGCCATGTGGCGGGCCGGGGTCATCCCGGATCTGCTCGACTTCACCGACGATGTGCCTGCAGCGGTAGAGCTGGAGCCGGGTTACGAGGACGACCTAGGGCGCACGGGGCTTCTGCACCTGGGGTTCTTCGGGCTGGCTGAGGAAGCCCGCGGCCGGGCCGCGGCGGCCGCCCGCATCGCCCGCCAGTTCGACGCCCGGGACCTGGGGGACGAACCGGCCCGCCGGTTCTGGGAGCGGCGCCACGAAATCGCCGAAGAATTCGCCCTGCCCGTGGTGCAGGCCCGGGATGCCCGGAGGCGCTGGCAGCAGGGCGCCTTTGACTACATCAATCTCGCTTTGCCGGCCAGCCAGGTCATCCCCTTCCGGCGCGAGGCCCTGGCCCGCATCGCCCAGGACCCCCGCTTCCGCGCCGGAGAGACGGGCTTGTGGGGCCGCCCTGAAGTGTTCTCCTTGCTGGTCAGCGCCGCGGCCGGAGAGGCGGGCGGGGACGCCTGGGAGGTCGCGTGGACGGCCGAGGATGCGGCGGCCATGGAGGCCCTGATGCACGATCTGCTGCGCATGGCCCAGGCCCGGGGCGGCAACATGGAGTGCCTCCACGGCACGGGGCTGAAGCTGCTGCCGCTGCTGGCCGACGAGTACGGGCCGGCGCTGGACGTGATCCGCAAGATCAAGGGGGCCCTGGATCCCCTCGACCTGATGAACCCGGGCAAGTGGGGCGAGCCCATGGTGACCCGTCCGGCCGCCGGCGAGCCCCTCAGCCCGGCGGTGCACCCCGGCTGGACCAGCCGGGCGTGAGGCTCGGACCCCCTGGGTCGCGGCCCGGGCCGGCACCGCGCTCGAGGTGTTCGGGGGGCCTGGTGGCAAGCCAGGGCGCAGGGCACCACGCCCGAGCCTTTCGCGGGAGGGAACGGACTTGGACGAGATCGTGCCCCTGGTCGACCCTGACCTGCCGGGCGTCCCCGCCATCGTGGTGCTGGAGGGCGGCCACCGCCTCCACGCCCGCCTGCAGGCGGGAGCCTGGCACAACGGCGGGATCCTGCTGCCCGTCAAGGCCGTCGACAAGGTGGAAGGGGCCCAGGGAGCGAACTCCCTGGCCGAGGTCCTGGGCCTGGAATCGGGCCAGCTGCACGGCGAGGCCACCGTGTGGCTCCCCGCCTTCCGGATCCGCTGCGTGGTGGTGAGCGGCGAGGGGCGCAGGCCGCGTCCCATCGGCTTCGGCGGGCTCGAGTGACGGGACCGCGGGACAGCCTGGGAGAAGATGGAGACGGGGCACGGCCCGGTGCGCCCGGGATATGGCAAGGGACCGCACCCGGGCCGGGCCGGCGGTGCGTCACGGGGAGGGTTGTCGACATGGAACGGCGCCGGACCGAACCGCCGGGCCTCAAGCCCGGGGACCCGGTCGCCGAGCTGGCTCGCCTGCTGGAACAGCACCGCGGGCGGGCCGTCGCCCTGACGGGGGCGGGGGTGTCGGTGGCCAGCGGCATCCCCGCCTTCCGCGGCCGCGACGGCCTGTGGAGCCGGTTCGACCCGGAAGAGTTTGCCCACATCGATGCCTTCCGCCGGGACCCGGAGCGCGTCTGGTCCATGCTGGACGAGCTTTACGACGCCCTGGCGGAAGCCCGCCCCAACCGGGCCCATCAGGCCCTGGCGCGGCTTGAGGAAATGGGCTGCCTCCGGGCCGTGATCACCCAGAACATCGACGGCCTGCACCAGGCGGCCGGCAGCCGGAACGTCATCGAGCTGCACGGGAACTTCCGGCGCGTGGTGTGCATGGACTGCGGGAGCCGCTACGCGGCCGAGAGCGTGCGGCGGCTGGCGGGACTGCCGGGCGGTGGCGGCCACCGCTGCTGGTGCGGGGGCTGGTTGAAGCCTGACATCGTCTTCTTCGGCGAGGAACTGCCCCAGTATGCCTTCCTCCAGGCGTGGGCGGAGGTTCAGACGGCCGGCCTTCTGCTGGTGGTGGGCACCTCCGCCGAGGTCGAACCGGCCGCCAGCCTGCCCCGCTGGGCGCGCAAGGCGGGGGCCGTGCTGGCCGAGGTCAACCCGCACCCGGCCCTGGATGCCGAGGTGGTGGTGGCGGCCCCGGCCGAGCAGGCGCTGCCGGCGGTGGTCCACCGGCTGGAGGCAGAGGGGGGCACCGCGGCTTGCGGGGAGCCGGTGGTGGTGCCGGGTTAGGCCGGGCGCCCGGGGGACGGGCCGCCTTCCTGCCCCGTGGGCCTTCAGCCGCCCGGCTGGTACAGGCTTGCCGTGGCCGGCGGGCTGCACAGCGCCTTGCCAGCGGACTTGCCGGTGGGGTGCCGGACGCCCCGCCGGTACGGCACCGCGGGAGCGCCCCGGGGCGATCGTCCACCGCGGTGGTGCCCGTACCGGGGTTCCACCGGTCCGGCGCCCCCACCGGCTCCACCAGGAGTTAGAACCCGAAGCGTTAGAACTCGAAGCTTCCGCCCGGCTCCAGCACCATGACCTCGACCCCGGGCGCCTTCTGCCGGGCGAAGCGGACGAAGTCGTCGGCGCTCTGCACCAGCAGCGGGAAGGTGCCGTAGTGCTGGGGGACGGCCAGCCGGGGCTTGAGGAAGGTCAGGGCGTGGGCCGCCTGCCGCGGGTCCATGGTGAAGTGGCTGCCGATGGGCAGGATGGCCACGTCCAGGGGATACAGTTCGGCCCAGGTGGCCATGTTGCAGTGGATCCCTGTATCACCGGCGTTGTAGACCCGCTTGCCGTCCTCCAGGGTGACGATGTACCCGGCCGGCTCGCCGGTCTCGCTGGAGTGATAGGCCTCGGTCATGGTGACCACGATGCCGCCCAGCTCCACCGAGCCGCCGATGTTCATCCCGATGCACTTGTCCCCGGGCAGGCCTTCCTTCTGGTACCGCGCGGCGGTCTCGGGCTGGAAGATCACCGTGGCGCCGGTCTGCTTCTGGACGGCCACCACGTCGCTGGCATGGTCGAAGTGGTCGTGGGTGATCAGGATGTAGTCGGCCTTCAGGTCTTCGATGCGGGCTGCAGCCTTGGGGTTGCCGTTGATCCAGGGGTCGAACAGGATGACCTTGCCGCCGGCCGTGGTCAGCTCCCAGCCGGCATGGCCTAGCCAGCGAAGCTTGTGGGACATGACCGGCCTTCCTCCTTTCGGTCTGAGGGGTGAAGGTGCCGCCGGGGCGGGGTGAACGGTGCGAGGGCGGCGGCGCCCTGGGCCGACAAGCGAGAGTTCAACACGGGGGACGGGGCTCCTGCCCCGGTCGCCCGGCGGTGCTGGACCGCGGCACCGAGGACCGGCGAACGCCCCCGGCTGGGGGAGCGAGGGAGAGGGGACGGGACATGCGCGACGTGCTGGACCGGGTGGTGGAGTGGCTCGGCGCGGGCCGGAACGTGGCCCTGGCCACGGTGGTCGAGGTGATCCGCAAGGCACCGCGGGACGCGGGGACCACCATGGCCGTTAACGACCGCGGCGAGGTCGCCGGCTCGGTATCGGGCGGCTGCGTCGAGCCCGCGGTCATCGAGGTGGCCCGGGAGGTGCTGGCTGCCGGCCGGCCGCGCCTCGTCACCTTCGGCATCTCCGATGACGACGCCTTCGAAGTGGGCTTGAGCTGCGGCGGCACCATCCGCGTGTGGGTCGAACCGGCCCGCGGGCCGTGGCCGGGGGTGGCCCGCGAGCTGCAGAAAGCACTGGCGGCCGGGAAGGCGGTGGCCCTGGCGCGGGTGCTCGGTGCCGCGGCGGGGGACGGCGCCGGGGCGCAGGGCGCGGAGCCGGTGCCGTCCGATGCGGTGGTGCTGTTCGAGGAGGCCGAGCCCGGCGGCCCGGCGCGGATTGTGGCCGGTTCGTCCGGCGATCCCGGTCTTGACGGGGAGCTGGCCCGGCGGGCAGGAGCGCTCCTGGGCCGGGCCGAGGCCGCCCGGGAGCAGCTGGCCGGGGCGGACGTGTTCATCCAGCCCTTCGCGCCGCCGCCGGTGCTCTACGTCATCGGAGCGGTGCACCCCGCCGCCGCCCTGGCGGAGGCGGGCCGGTTCCTGGGATACCGGGTCGTCGTCTGCGACCCGCGGTCGCCTTTTGCTACCCCGGAGCGGATCCCCGCGGCCCACGCCATCGTCCGCCAGTGGCCCGACGAGTACCTGAGCGGTGTCCGGATCACGCCGCGGGATGCGGTCTGCGTCCTCACCCACGATCTGAAGTTCGATGTT